>CATXTO010000097.1 GCA_958402445.1 uncultured Eubacteriales bacterium | reverse complement strand
CGCCCGCGGGCGTGCGAAGCACGCCCCTACATCGTCGTGGCAAAGTCCGCCTTTGCTCCAGCGGCGATGCGCACCCCCATAGAAATCGCTGAACCCCCGGCTGTAGGGGCGACCTGCGGTCGCCCGCGGGCGTGCGAAGCACGCCTGCCGTTTCCCCGTCCCTAAATCTCGCCATCGTCGTCCCCCTGTAGGGGCGAGCTGCGCTCGCCCGTATACACCGCCTCCCGGAATGGACCCGCAATCAACGGACCGTAGGGGCGACCTGTGGTCGCCCGCGGCGCGCAAAGCGCGCCCCCCATAGAGATTGCCGAAGCCCGAAACTGTAGGGGCGGCCTGCGGTCGCCCGCGGGCGTGCGAAGCACGCCCCTACATCGTCGAGACAAAGTCCGCCTTTCCTCCAGTGGCGATGCGCACCCCTATAGAAATCGCTGAACCCCACAACTGTAGGGCGACCTGTGGTCGCCCTTACAACAGATACGGCGCCAATCCCCGATTATCCATCTTAGTATGTGGAAAAAGCGCATTTTTATTGAAACTAGCGATAAACGGGTTCAATCCTGAAAAATTTGCCCGGTCATATACCGGGCAAACCTCTGCAGCGTCTGCGCCCCGGCGGGAAAGGGCGCTCCTACACGGTAACTGCGGGTCGCATCCTCCACCAACGGCGCATAGGCCGGCGGCAAATGCCGCCGGCCCCACGCCCCGCCCTGCTCCTTGGAGAGCACCACGCCGTCCCGCTGGGCGGCGAGGACGCGGCAGAGATTTAAAACCACGGAAACCGGGTGTTCCGTGATTTCCTGCTCCGCCCTCTGCACGTCCCGCCGGATGCTGTCTATGTAATCCGGCCAGGGCACCGGCCCAAAAACGGCGGCGACCGACTTTCCACAAAGCGGGATTCCCACCGCTCGGACCACGGTGAAATGCGCGGCCAGGTCCGGGTCCGTCCCGTGCATGCTGCGGCAAAAGCCCTCCAAGTCCAGCCTGCAAGCCGCCAGATGGGCCTGGGAGAAGTGCAGGCAGTAGGGGGTGGGATAGGGAAAAAGCCGGCAGTCCCGCTCCAGAACCACGCTCATCTCAAAGCCCTTGGGCGGACCCGCCAGCTCCAGCAGGGTCCGGACCAAGGCGCTCTTCTCCCTCAGATTGGGCTCCCGCCCGACCACCACCAGAAAATCCAGATCGCTGCGCTCCCAGCGAAAGCAGCCGAAGGCGGCCGAGCCGTGGAGATAGATCCCCACCAGCGCTTCCCCCAAAATCCGGCGGTAGGCGCCGGTGAGGCCAGGTAGGAGCTTCTCCAGGGCCGCTCCCCCGCTTAGCCCCCGCATGTCCCGCCGGCCTCCCCCAGCCTGGCCAGAATAAAATAATGCTTGCTGTTTTGCCGCGCGCCGGCCACATAGCAGTCGTCCGTGTGGCGGATATACAGGGGTTCCAGGGGCCCCAGCAGGGGGAAAATGTCATCCAGCGTGACATAAAAATGGGGAATCCCCTGCTCCGGCCCCGGGTCGGTCTTCACCACGGTATTCTCGTCCCATTTGGGGTAGCCCGCGTCCCGGAAGGACCAGGTGTCCTTGGAGCAGAGGGTGAAATAGACCTCGCCCCCGGGCCGGAGCACCCTGATGATCTCCCCCAGGATTTGGCGGATGCCCCCGGTGTCCGTGTGGGACAGAACGTGGTAGGCGAAAATGCAGTCGAAGGAGCGGTCCGCGTAGGGCAGGGCCAGCATATCCGCCACCTGGACCTCGACAGACAGCTTTTCTCGGGCCGCCCAAGCCTGCAAATGGGCCACGCCGGCCTGGGATAGGTCGAAGGCCCGCACCCGAAAGCCCCTCTGGGCAAAGGCAATGGCGTGCCGCCCCAGGCCGCAGCCAAAGTCCAGCAGGTCTCGGTCGCCCCGCAGCCGCCAGCGCTCCGCCATGGCGTAGCATTCCTCGCTGGGACTGAGCCAAACGGGATTCTGATTCTGGTCCCAGTTCCATGCTTTTGAAGTGGTCATTGCACAAGCCTCCTAATTTCAGTCCCTGGGCGCGGGACGTCCCACCCGGGATGCGTCCAGAGCAAAAACAAACCGGGAAAACACTGGCCAAACCCACCGGTTTTTGTTATGATAAAGACAGGTTCCGGCCGGCCCAGCCGGATAGGCGGAACCGCAGTCCATATAGAAAGCGGGAGATTACCATGAAGCAATACGAGTTGATTCAAGAACAGTATAACACCTGCAGCGGCAGACCGGTCACCACCGTGCGGGAAATCGAGGCGGACGACCCGGACGCGTTCGTGCGGCAGGCCATGCCGCCCCATAGCACCTGTGCCAAAACCGTCCTGGACAACGGCAGCGTGGTCTATGACGTTGTGTCCAGCGGAATCCGCACCAAATACACCCTGACGGAGCTGTAGCTCCATGCAGCGGGCGACCACAGGTCGCCCCTACATTCCCCAAATCACACCACGTCCTGTAGGGGCGTGCTTTGCACGCCCGCCGTTTCCCCTGTAGTCCGCGGAACGGCCACAGGCCGTTCCCTACATCC
>CATXTO010000096.1 GCA_958402445.1 uncultured Eubacteriales bacterium | reverse complement strand
CCGCACCATCGATGGTCAACCCGTAAGGGCGTGCTTCGCACGCCCACCGCGTTTCTCCCTGTAGGGGCGAGCTGTGCTCGCCCGCCGCTTCCCCCCGTAGGGGCGAGCTGTGCTCACCCGTTGTTTCTCCCTGTAGGGGCGTGCTTCGCACGCCCGCGGGCGACCGCAGGTCGCCCCTACAACTGTACCGACGTTGGTCAACCCGTAGGGGCGTGCTTCGCACGCCCGCCGTTTTCCCCCGTAGGGGCGTGCTTTGCACGCCCGCGGGCGACCCCAGGTCGCCCCTACAACCGCACTGACGATGATCAACCCGTAGGGGCGTGCTTTGCACGCCCGTGGGCGACCGCAGGTCGCCCCTACAACCGCACTGACGATGATCAACCCGTAGGGGCGTGCTTTGCACGCCCGCGGGCGACCACAGGTCGCCCCTACAACCGCGCTATGGACATCCCGTAGGGGCGTGCTTCGCACGCCCGCGGGCTACAGTCCGTTCTCGTAGGGCGCTGAAAGAGAACAAAAACCCAAACCGAAGCCCAGCGGCAGCGGGTTCGGTTTGGAGAGGAGGGGCAAGGGAGCGATGCGGATGGGGGCCGGATAGGCCGCCGGAGCAAAAGCGGACTTTGCCCCGACGAGGCCTCCCTCTTGACTTTTTAAACAGGGCCGCTATAATAAAGACAATATCGCCAAACCGCAGAAGGAGAAGAAGTACGGACGCAGGCGGCTTTTCAGAGAGTGGCCCGGTAGCTGTAAGGGCCGTAGGCTGCGCGTCCCGAATGGGCTCCGGAGGGCGGCCCGAACTTGCAGTAGGCGCCGACGGTACCCCGGCCGTTACCCGGGGAGCCCATGTTGGTGGGCGTTCTGCACGGGTGGCGTGTTTCAGCTGGAGTCTGATCCTTTGTGGATGAGGCTCTTTTTTCTATTCAGATTGGAGGTTGCCCATGGAAAAAATCATTCTCACCGGGGACCGGCCCACTGGCCGGCTGCACCTGGGCCACTATGTGGGTTCCCTGCGGCGGCGGGTGGAGCTGCAGAACTCAGGATTCTACCACAAAATCTATATTATGATCGCGGACGCCCAGGCCCTGACGGACAACGCGGACAATCCGGATAAAATCCGGGAGAGCATTCTGGAGGTGGCCCTGGACTACCTCTCCTGCGGCCTGGACCCGGCCAAATCCACCCTGCTGATCCAGTCTCAGGTGCCGGAGCTGGCGGAGCTGGCCTTTTACTATATGAACCTGGTCACCGTGGCCCGGCTGCAGCGCAACCCCACGGTCAAGGCGGAAATTCAGCTTCGGAATTTCGAGGCCAGCATCCCCGTGGGCTTCTTCACCTACCCCATCAGCCAGGCCGCGGACATCACCGCCTTCCGGGCCACCACGGTGCCCGTGGGTGAGGACCAGCTGCCCATGATCGAGCAGACCAGGGAAATCGTCCGCCGGTTCAATCAGACCTATGGGCAGACCCTGGTGGAGCCGGAGGCCCTGCTGCCGGACCGGGAGAGCTGCGGCCGTCTGCCGGGCACGGACGGCAGCGCCAAGATGAGCAAATCCCTGGGCAACTGCATTTACCTGTCGGATACGGAGCAGGAGGTGCGGCAGAAGGTCATGAACATGTTTACGGACCCCAATCACCTGAAGGTGTCGGACCCTGGGAGTCTGGAGGGAAACGCGGTGTTCCACTGCCTGGACGCCTTCTGCCGGGACGAGCATTTTTCCGCGTTTTTGCCGGAGTATCCCAATCTGGCGGCCCTGAAGGAGCACTATCAGCGGGGCGGATTGGGAGATGTGAAGGTGAAAAAGTTCCTGAACAACGTGCTCCAGGCGGAGCTGGCGCCCATCCGAGAGCGGCGGCAGGCCTGGCAGCGGGATATCCCGGCGGTGTACGATATCCTCCGGGCGGGGAGCCAGGCGGCCCGCCAGGCGGCGGCGCAGACCCTGGCCGACGTGAAAAAGGCCATGCGCATCGATTATTTCGCGGACCAGGCGCTCCTCCAGGCCCAGCAGAGGCGTTACGGCGCCAAGTAGAGGCGGGCTTTGCACGGCCGCGGATTGGTCCGCGGCCGTTTCCTACGCCCCGGGCGCGCGGGGGTTCCCCCGCGGGCGACCACCGGTCTCCCCTACAGCCGCACCATCGATATTCCTCCTGTAGGGGCGAGCTGCGCTCGCCCGTTGTTTCCCCCTGTAGGGGCGAGCTGTGCTCGCCCGTTGTTTCCCCCCGTAGGGGCGTGCTTCGCACGCCCGCGGGCGACCGCAGGTCGCCCCTACAGACCGTTCCGGAAGGACGCTGAAAGAGAACAAAAACCCAAACCGAAGCCCAGCGGCAGCGGGTTCGGTTTGGAGAGGAGGGGCAAGGGAGCGATGCGGATGGGGGCCGGATAGGCCGCCGGAGCAAAAGCGGACTTTGCCCCGACGTGGTCGCCCCAACACCCGCACCATCGATGGTCATCCCGTAGGGGCGAGGTGTGCTCGCCCGTTGTTTCCCCCTGTAGGGGCGTGCTTCGCACGCCCGCGGGCGACCACAGGTCGCCCCTACA
>CATXTO010000095.1 GCA_958402445.1 uncultured Eubacteriales bacterium | reverse complement strand
GGCGAGCTGCGCTCGCCCGCCGTTTCCCCTGTAGGGGCGTGCTTTGCACGCCCGCGGGCGACCACAGGTCGCCCCTACATTTTATTCCCAAAATTGGACCCAAACCGAAGCCCAGCGCAGCGGGTTCGGTTTGGTCAGGAGGGGCAAGGAAGCGGCGCGGACGGCGGCGAAACAGCCGCCGGAGCAAGAGCGGACTTTGCCCCGACGTGGCCGCCCCTACAACCGCACCATCGACCTTCATCCTGTAGGGGCGAGCTGCGCTCGCCCGCCGTTTCCCCTGTAGGGGCGTGCTTTGCACGCCCGCGGGCGACCACAGGTCGCCCCTACATTTTATTCCCAAAATTGGACCCAAACCGAAGCCCAGCGCGGGGTGGGGGGCAAAAGACAGACTGGACAAGAATCCCCACCCGGTGGGGTGGGGATTTCAGGCGGCGCTGTCCGCTGGGACATGCGCCCATGTGGTGACCCGTACGGGACTCGAACCCATGTTACCGCCGTGAAAGGGCGGTGTCTTAACCACTTGACCAACGGGCCTGGTAGCGGCAATCTGATTCGAACAGATGACATACCGGGTATGAACCGGCTACTCTACCAACTGAGTTATGCCGCCATATGCCGCTCCAGCAGTTTTCCGCCGAAACAGCTAGACCATTATAAGAAATTGTTTCCCATTTGTCAATACATCATGCAAAACTTTTCCGCATATTGACCGGAAATGCGCCGGGAAAGGCTGGAATTCCCCACCCGTTGGCCGTACCGCTAGCGCGTCCCGGCCTCCGGGCGCAGCCTGCCCAGCACCCCGTCTTCGTACAGAGAAACCAGCTCCACCGCCCGGACCTGATTGTGCAGGTTTTCGCCGGGCACATACACCCGCACGGCGTTGGGCGCGTGTCCGGTCCAGTAAGGGCCGGCCCGCTCCTCCAGCAGCGCCTGCTGCACGGAGCCCAAAAGCCCCTGCCGGTACGCGGTCGCCAGCTCCCGGGCCAGGGCGATGGCCGTTTCGCTGCGGCGCTCCTTCTCTACCCGGGAAAGCTGGCCCTCCATAGAAGCCGCCGGGGTCCCGGGCCGCCGGGAGTAGGGGAACACGTGCATGGCGCTGAGCCGGCAGCGCCGGGCAAAGGCCAGAGATTCCTGAAACTCCGCCTCCGTCTCCCCGGGGAAGCCCACAATCAGGTCCGTGGTCACGGCGCAGCCGGGAAAATAAGCCCGCAGCCGCTCCACGCTCTCCAGATACCGGGCCGTGTCGTACCTGCGGCGCATGCGGGAGAGCACCGCGTCGCTGCCGGATTGCAGGCTCAGATGGAACTGGGGGCACAGATTGGGGTACGCCGCCAGGGTCCGGCAGAACCGCTCCGTGACGATCCTCGGCTCCAGGGAGCCCAGCCGCAGCCGCACCCCGGGCACGGCGGCGCACAGGGCGGCCAGCAGGTCCGTCAGGTCCTGCCCCGTCTTCAGGTCCTGGCCCCAGGAGGCGATCTCAATGCCCGTGACCACAATCTCCCGGTACCCCGCCCGGGCCAGCTCCCCGGCCTGGCCCACGGCCAGCTCCAGGGGCTCCGAGCGCACGGGCCCCCGGGCGTAGGGGATGATGCAGTAGCTGCAAAAGTTGTTGCAGCCGTCCTGCACCTTGAGCATGGCCCGGGTCCGTCCGGAAAGCCCACCGGCGGGCAGAACCTCAAAGCGCCGCCGGGACCGGGCCTGGTCCAAGCGCTCCTGGCGGGCCCCGGTTTCCGCGGCCTTCAGGACCAGGTCCAGGAAGGCAGCCCGGTCCCCGCTGCCGGCAATCACGTCCGCGTCCAGGGCCCGGACCGCCTCCGGGGAGACCTGGGCGTAGCAGCCGCAGACCCCCAGCACCGCCTGGGGATTCTGCCGCCGGCACCGGCGGATCACCGCCCGGTTCTTTTTGTCCGCCAGGGCCGTGACCGTGCAGGTGTTGACGATGTAACAGTCGCAGGGCTCGTCGAAGCGGCCCAGTGTGTGACCCAGGGCCAAAAGACGCTGCTCCATGGCCTGGGTCTCGTATTGGTTGACCTTGCAGCCCAGGGTATAAAAGGAAAATTTCATGTTAAAATCACCAAAATTTCATAGACCGTCTTGGAAAGCTTGTCCCAAACTACCAATTGAAAAGCACACAGTTTGTGCAATATAATATAAATTAAACGTAGGTTCCCAGTTTCGGCGGCGGACCCCCGGCGGGATCCCCCGGCAACCAGTTGCACACAGGAGGTTGTTTTTGTGCGGGAGTTTTTCATCCGGCTCAGTACGGTGGAGGAGGTCAAGCGATTCGTCGTGATCGCCACGGTGCAGCCCTTTGAGGTGTATGTCACCGCGCCGCGGCAAACCGTCAGCGCCAAGTCCTTTATGGGCATGTTCAGCCTGGACTGCCGCGGGCCTCTGCGGGTGGTGATGAAGTGTACCCAGGACCAATACGAGGCGTTTTTACAGCAGGCGGAGGCCTTTTTGGTTCCCGTTCCGGTGTAATGTAGGGGCGAGCACGTCGGGGCAAAGTCCGCTCTTGCTCCGGCGGCTGTTTCGCCGCCGTCCGCGCCGCTCCCTTGCCCCTCCTCACCAAACCGAACCCGCTGCGCTGGGCTTCGGTTTGGTTTTTGTTTTTCTGTGAAAATTCTTTCTAACAGAATGTAGGGGCGGGATGTGTATCGACATTGCGGCTGTAGGGGCGAGCTGCGCTCGCCCGCTGGGG
>CATXTO010000094.1 GCA_958402445.1 uncultured Eubacteriales bacterium | reverse complement strand
CGTGCAAAGCACGCCCCTACGGGATGGAGGTCGATGGTGGGATGTAGGGGCGACCTGCGGTCGCCCGCGGGCGTGCGAAGCACGCCCCTACAGGATGACCATCGGCGGCGCGGATGTAGGGGCGGCCTGTGGCCGCTCGCGGGCGTGCAAAGCACGCCCCTACGGGATGGAGGTCGATGGTGCGGATGTAGGGGCGGCCTGTGGCCGCCCGCTCAGGGGAGCCCTTGGGAAAAGGGGCCATAGGGAATGGCCTGTGGTCGCCCGCGGGCGTGCAAAGCACGCCCCTACAAACGAAGAAAGGCGGGCGAGCAAAGCTCGCCCCTACAGGATGACCATCGGCGGCGCGGATGTAGGGGCGGCCTGTGGGCGTTCCGCGGGCGTGCGAAGCACGCCCCTACGGGATGGAGGTCGATGGTGCGGATGTAGGGGCGACCTGCGGTCGCCCGCGGGCGTGCAAAGCACGCCCCTACAAGCGAAGAAAGGCGGGCGGGCAAAGCTCGCCCCTACGGGATGACCATTGGCGGCGCGGATGTGGGGACGGCCTGTGGCCGCCCGCCCGGTAAGATGGTTCTATTGTCGGGAAGGATAAAGGTGGTGGGCAAGCTGCGCTTGCCCACCACCAGGGGTTTTCCGCCCGGTTTTGCCAGGGCAAACGCCCTGGTTTTTATTGAAAGCGGTACCCTGCCTGGGCCAGGATATGGAGCCTGGCCAGCTTCTGCGCCTGGGTGGTGAACCGCTCCGCGGAAAAGCCCGGAACAGGGTGAAACGACACGATTTGACGGGCGGGGTCAATCCAAATGATGCGGACGCTTCGATTCATGCTCCTTCCTCCAAGCTGTAGGCCCACAGGGCCAAAATCTGGGGCTCCAGGGTCTCGTAGCTCCAGCCGCGCTGGCTGTTGGCCTTGGAATTGGGGTCGTGGAGCCAAAACAACCCGTCCTCATAGGCGTAAAGGACAATAAAGTGCCCCTTGGTGGTAAAATCCCCAGGCCCCACGCAGCAGATGATGGGCTCTCCGTCCTCCAGGGCCTGAATCATATCATCCTCCCACAGGGGGACCTCCCGGGCCTGTAGGCCGAAGTGGGAGCACCCCTCGCTCATCAGGGTCCAGGCCGTGCCCTGGCCGGGTACGGCGTAGCCGGCGGGGCCCGCATACTGGGCCACGGCCCAGGGATGGTAGTCCATGTTCCCCGTGAGGCCCACCGCCACCATGGACAGGGCCGTGGGACCGCAGCCGGACAGGCCCATTAGGTCCCCCACCTCGTTGCCGCCGTAAAGTCCATAGCCCCATCGGGTGTCCCACTGAAAGAATGCTGGAATTTCTCCCGGCGTATAGTCCGCCGACAGGTCGATTTCTCCCGGAGCCGCCCCGGGATAGCCGGCGACAAAATCGGTGGTCTCCGGATTCCGGTCCAGCAGGTCCTTTAAGACCTGCGGGCAATCGGCCCCCGGCTCCGCGCCTGACTGGCCGGCCTGAGGTCCTTTTGCGGAGGCCTGCGCCCCGCCCGGGGGCGTTGCCCCGGCTTCGTCTTTTGTCCTCCCGCCGTACCACATGAAAATAAGGAGAAGCGCCAGGGCCAGGAGTCCCCCCCATAGGGGTGCCCGGGACCTGCGATGCCTGCGGCGCTTTTTGGTTGCCTGCCTCATGTACGTTCTCCTTTCTGTCCCCAGGATAGCGCCAGGTGCTGCAACTGACCGATGCACCGGGCCACCACGGGTTTGAGCGTCAAATCCAACTGTCCTATGTATTCTACAAATTCGCTGTGAAAGCCCTGCTTGAAGCGGTGCAGGCCGATTTTGGGATTGTATTCCGTGGGATACCCCTCCACCCCCCGCAAATCAAAGCAGTCGCTGCCGTTTTCCATGGCCCATTGTATGGCGGTCCATTTCAGCAGCTCGTTGGGCTTGTGCTGCTCCATACCGCCGGAACAGCTGTACAGGTCCCAGGTCCGCCGCCCCATGTGCAGGCAGATAGTACCGGCAATCACCTGTCCCTGATATAGGGCCAGATACATCCGGGCCTGGTCCGGAAAGGCCTCCAGCAGATCCCGAAAATAGTCCTGCCGCCGGGGCTGGAAACCGTCCCGGCGGGCCGTGTGCTCCATGAGGGAGGCGAAGCAGTCCGCCTGCTCCGGTCCCGCCAGCTCCACGGTCACGCCCCGGCGCTGAGCCAGGCGGATGTTATAGCGGGTACCGCTTTGAAAAGAGGAAAACAGCGAGGCCGGGGTGTGGCCCCGCAGATCGATCTGGTAAATCAATCTGGGCTGGAAGCTGGAAAAATCCGAAATCGAATGAATTTCAAAACCCAGGCGCTCCACCTGGCGGCGGGCGGTATCGTCCCCGGCCAGAAGCTCCGGGTCCATGCGCAGCAGGTATCCCCCTGCGCGCCGGCCAAGCTGCACAGCCGCCGCCACCAGCTCCGCCAGGGTCCGTCCGTCTCCCGGGGTGTAAATGGGACCCCGGGGGGCGTATAAAAGCCGGTAGCCCGTGCCTCGGACTCTGCGCAGCAGCACGGCCATACTGCCCAGGATGCGGCCCCCGCCGTCCCGGCACAAAATGCCCCGCCAATCCCATTCCGCCTTAAACCGGCCCCAGCGGGAGGTCTGCATGAAGTGCCCCCGGGGATGCGCCTGTACAAATTGGTCCAGCTCTTGACCGTGATCCAAGCCGACGAATTCTATCATTATACTACCTTATCTCCTTACCCGACCAGGCCCGGGTCGTCCGGGCGTGTCTCGGGCGCCACGGCTTTCATTTTCGCGAGCGGCCCCCGCCGCCCAGCGCCCGATGGAGAAAACGTACCAAATGATTGTATCAGAGGCTCTTCGAAGTTGCATCAAAACTGTGAACGTTGCCCGGTGGCGGAGGCGCACCCACCCACCCGTTGTTTCTCCCGTAGGGGCGTGCTTTGCACGCCCGCGGAACGGCCACAGGCCGCCCCTATGTTCCGTTCGGAGGAACATCCGCAGAAAAACTATAACCCAAAGCGAAGCCCAGCG
>CATXTO010000093.1 GCA_958402445.1 uncultured Eubacteriales bacterium | reverse complement strand
ACTTTGGTGGCGCGCTGTAGGGGCGACCTGTGGTCGCCCGCCTGGGATGCGCCATCGACAATGGGATATAGGGAACGACCTGCGGTCGTTCCACGGGCGTGCAAAGCACGCCCCTACGGGAGGAATATTGTCGGTGCGGCTGTAGGGGCGAGCGCGGTTCCTCCTCACAGAGGTTTCCCAAACACAGAAATTTCCCAAACATTGGGGGAGCGAATATGAAAACGGAAAAAAAGATCCTATCCTACCTGGTCATCCTCTTCACGTCGGCTCTGGCGGCTCTGGCCTACGTGCTGTTCGTGTTTCCCAACCACTTCGCCCCCGCCGGCCTCAACGGCCTGTCCACCATGATCCAATACCTCACCGGCCTGAAGGTGAGCTACCTGAACCTGCTGTTCAACCTGCCCCTGGCGGCCCTGGTGTACTGGAAGGGCAACCGGCCCCAGGCCGTGCGCTCCATGGTGTACGTGGTGAGCTTTTCCGTATTCCTCATGCTGTTCGACCTGGTGCCCCTGGGCCGGTTCGCCTACGAGACGGATAACGGCACCAGCACCATCCTGGGCCCCGTGGTGGCTGGCATCATCAACGGCTTCTGCTACAGCCTGGTGCTGCGCTGCGGCTCCTACACGGGGGGCACCGATTTCATCGCCGTGCTCATTCAGCGCCGGTCCCCGGAGGCCAATTTTTTCTGGCTCACCTTCGCCCTGAACAGCGCGGTGGCTCTGGCCTCTTATTTTGTGTACGACTTTCAAATCGAGCCCGTCATCCTGTGCATTCTCTACTGCTTCCTCAGCAGCAACGTCTCGGACCAGATCATGAAGAGCGGCAAGGCGGCCATCAAGTTTGAGATCGTCACCCAGGACCCGGAGGCCCTCTCCCGGGAGATCATCACCCGGCTGGGCCACAGCGTCACCCTGGTCCCGGCCAAGGGCATGTACACCGGCGCGGACCGGGATATTCTCCTGTGCGTCATCAACAAGCGGCAGATCCCGGAGTTTGAGGCCATCATCCGCCGGCATCCCGGCACCTTCGCCTACCTGTCCCTGGTGAAGGAGGTCATGGGCAACTTCAAGCATGTGAAGAAAAACGGCCAGCTGGAGGCAGGCCTGCTGGACGACGGAGCCGGCGGCAGCTAGGCCGTCGTATTATACTTTTTTTCCGCAGTGCGCTCACATCGGTTAAACACGCGATTGCGAAGGAAACGGAGGAAACGCCCATGGCCCACTACTGCACCGAACCATCCCACACCTTCAGCGAGTACCTGTTGATCCCCGGCTACACCGGCGAGGACTGCGTCCCCGCCAACGTATCCCTGCGCACGCCTTTGGTCAAGTACCGGAAGGGCCGGGAGGAGCCTGCGCTCCACCTGAACATCCCCATGGTCTCGGCCATCATGCAGTCCGTCTCCAACGACACCATGGCCATCGCCCTGGCCCGGGAGGGGGG
Organism: uncultured Eubacteriales bacterium; assembly: GCA_958402445.1. Classification (GTDB taxonomy): domain Bacteria; phylum Bacillota; class Clostridia; order Oscillospirales; family Oscillospiraceae; genus Faecousia. The sequence continues at coordinate 1,576 of CATXTO010000093.1, read as the reverse complement.
CCTGTCCTTCCTCTACGGCTCCCAGTCCGTGGAGAGCGAGGCCGCCATGGTGGCCCGGGTCAAGAGCTTTAAGGCGGGCTTTGTGGTCTCCGCCTCCAACCTGACCCCGGAGCACACCCTGCAGGACGTTTTGGACCTGAAGGCGAAAAACGGCTACTCCACCGTGGCCGTGACCCACGACGGCACGGCCACCGGACGGCTTTTGGGTATCGTCACCAGCCGGGACTACCGGGTCTCCCGCATGAGCCCCCAGGAGAAGGTGGGGGCCTTCATGACGCCCCTGGACAAGCTGGTCACCGCCCCCCAGGACACCACCTTGAAGGAGGCCAACGACATCATCTGGGACCACAAGCTCAACTCCCTGCCTATTGTGGACCGGGACGGGCGGCTTATGTACTTCGTCTTCCGCAAGGACTACGCCCAGCACAAGGACAACCCTCTGGAGCTGCTGGACGAGAGCAAGCGGTACCTGGTGGGCGCGGGCATCAACACAAGGGACTACGAGACCCGGGTGCCAGCCCTGGTGGAGGCCGGGGCGGACCTTCTGTGCATCGACTCCTCCGAAGGCTACACCTGCTGGCAGAAGAAGACCCTGGACTGGGTCCGGAGCCGGTACGGGGACTCGGTGAAGGTGGGCGCGGGCAACGTGGTGGACCGGGACGGCTTCCGGTTCCTGGCGGAGGCCGGGGCGGATTTTGTGAAGGTGGGCATCGGCGGCGGCTCCATCTGCATCACCCGGGAGACCAAGGGCATCGGCCGGGGCCAGGCCACGGCGCTCATCGAGGTGGCGGCCGCCCGGGACCAATACTTTGCCGAGACCGGGGTCTACGTGCCCATCTGCTCCGACGGCGGCATCGTCCACGACTACCACATGACCCTGGCCCTGGCCATGGGGGCGGACTTCCTCATGCTGGGCCGGTACTTCGCCCGGTTCGACGAGAGCCCCACCAACAAGCTCATGGTCAACGGCTCCTACGTGAAGGAGTACTGGGGCGAGGGCTCCAACCGGGCCCGGAACTGGCAGCGGTACGACCTGGGCGGGGCCACCAAGCTGAATTTCGAGGAGGGCGTGGATTCCTACGTCACCTACGCCGGGCCCCTGCACGACAACGTGGAGGCCAGCTTGTATAAAGTCAAGTCCACCATGTGCAACTGCGGGGTCCTGAGCATCCCGGATTTGCAGCGGGAGGCCAAGCTGACCCTGGTCTCCTCCACCTCTATTGTGGAGGGCGGCTATCACGACGTACAGCTCCGTTCCACTGGGACCAAGGCCTGAGCCGGAACCCGATTTGCCAATACACCCCCCCACCCGGCCGGGTGGGGGGGTGCGGCGTTTTATCATCCATGATTCTGGGACCCAAATGTAGGGGCGACCACGTCGGGGCAAAGTCCGCTTTTGCTCCGGCGGCCTATCCGGCCCCCATCCGCATCGCTCCCTTGCCCCTCCTCTCCAAACCGAACCCGCTGCCGCTGGGCTTCGGTTTGGGTTTTTGTTCTTTTTCGGCGTCCTTCGGGAACGGACTGTAGGGGCGACCACGTCGGGGCAAAGTCCGCTTTTGCTCCGGCGGCCTATCCG
>CATXTO010000092.1 GCA_958402445.1 uncultured Eubacteriales bacterium | reverse complement strand
TTCCCCTAGCGGGCGACCACAGGTCGCCCCTACAGACGCACCATCGGTGGATTTCTCGTAGGGGCGTGCTTCGCACGCCCGTGGGCGACCACAGGTCGGCCCTATAGCCCAGGGCTGGCCGCCCCGTTCAAAATCCGCCGTTTTTCCTGCCGATTGGAAGAAATTCGTTTTGACAAAGTGGGTACCATGCTTTATAATGTTCTTGCATGCGGGAGATTCTCCCGCCTTCTTTCCGTGTCTTTGAAAAACCACGAATGAAAGGATCAGGAATATGTACAAAATCGTCCGAAAAAAAGAGCTGAACGCCTCCGTCACCCTGCTGGAAATCGAGGCCCCCTTTGTGGCCAGGAAGGCCAAGGCCGGCCAGTTTATCATTTTCCGCATCGACGAGCAGGGCGAGCGGATTCCCCTGACCATCGCCGGCTACGACCGGGAAAAGGGCACCGTCTCCATCATCTTCCAGAAGGTGGGCTTCTCCACCAAGGCCCTGGGCGCCCTGGAGGAGGGAGACAGCATCCTGGACTTCGTGGGACCCCTGGGCAAGCCCACGGAGACCGAGGGCCTTAAGCGGGTCTGCGTGGTAGGCGGCGGCGTGGGCTGCGCCATCGCCCTGCCCTCCGCCGTGGCCTTCAAAGAGGCCGGCTGCCAGGTGGACGTGATCGTGGGCTTCCGGAGCAAGGACATCGTGATTCTGGAAGACGAGTTTAAGGCCTGCGCCGACAACCTGTACTTAATGACCGACGACGGCTCCTATGGGGAGCACGGCTTCGTCACCGTGAAGCTTCAGCAGCTTCTGGAGGCCGGGAACCAGTACGACGAGGTGCTGGCCATCGGTCCCATTCCCATGATGAAATTTGTCTCCAAGACCACGGAGCCCTTCGGGGTCAAAACCGTGGTGTCCCTGAACCCCATTATGGTGGACGGTACCGGTATGTGCGGCGGTTGCCGGGTCACCGTGGGTGGAGAAGTGAAGTTTGCCTGCGTGGACGGCCCGGATTTCGACGGGCATCAGGTGGATTACAACGAGCTCATGAGCCGCAACGGCGTGTACCGGGACCGGGAGGCCCAGGTGGACCAGGAGCATGTCTGCCGCATCGAAGCAATGGGCAAAGCCCTGATTCAGTAAGGAGGAAGCTGCTATGGCCAACATGACGCTGACGAAAACCCCAATGCCGGAGCAAGATCCCCAGGTCCGGGCCAGAAACTTCCAGGAGGTAGCCCTGGGCTACACCCCGGAGATGGCCGTGGAGGAGGCCAAGCGCTGCCTGCAGTGCAAGAAGCCCCACTGTGTGGAGGGCTGCCCCGTGAATATCCGCATCCCTGAATTTATTGCCAAGGTGGCCGACGGGGACTTCCAGGCCGCCTATGAGATCATCACCTCTACCAACGCCCTGCCCGCCCTGTCCGGCCGGGTCTGCCCCCAGGAGAGCCAGTGCGAGGCCAAGTGCGTCCGGGGGGTCAAGGGCGAGCCCGTAGCCATCGGCCGGCTAGAGCGGTTTGTGGCGGACTGGTACCGGGAGCATGTGAACGCCATGCCGGAGAAGGCGCCCTCCAACGGCGTGAAGGTGGCCGTGGTGGGCTCCGGCCCCGCGGGCCTGACCTGCGCCTCCGACCTGGCCAAGCTGGGCTATCAGGTCTCCATGTTCGAGGCCCTGCACACCGCCGGCGGCGTGCTGGTCTACGGCATCCCCGAGTTCCGGCTGCCCAAGGCCATCGTGGCCAACGAGGTGAAAAAGCTGGAGGCCCAGGGCGTGGAAGTCATGACCAACATGGTCATCGGCCGGGTTCTGTCCATCGACGAGCTCTTTGAGATGGGCTACAAGGCCGTGTTCGTGGGCTCCGGCGCGGGCCTGCCCATGTTCATGCACATCCCCGGAGAGGCCCTGAAGGGCGTGTACTCCGCCAACGAATACCTGACCCGCACCAATCTGATGAAGGCCTACACGGAAGAAGCGGACACGCCCATCATTCGGAGCAAGGCCGTGGCCGTGGTGGGCGGCGGCAACGTGGCCATGGACAGCGCCCGCTGCGCCATGCGCCTGGGCGCCGAGAAGGTGTACATCGTCTACCGCCGGGGCGAGGCGGAGATGCCCGCCCGGAAGGAAGAGCAGCACCACGCCAAGGAGGAGGGCATCGAGTTTTTGACGCTGTGCAACCCCGTAGAGATCCTGGGCGACGAGGGCGGCCGGGTCAGCGGCATGAAGTGCATCCGCATGGAGCTGGGCGAGCCGGACGCCTCCGGACGCCGCCGTCCCGTGGAGATTCCCGGCAGCGAGTTCCAGCTGGATGTGGACACGGTGGTCATGGCCCTGGGTACCAACCCCAACCCCCTGCTCCGGTCCACCACCCCGGGCCTGGACACCAATAAGAAGGGCTGCCTGATCGTAGACGAGAACGAGATGACCACGAGACAGGGCGTGTTCGCCGGCGGCGACGCCGTCACCGGCGCGGCCACGGTCATCCTGGCCATGGGCGCCGGCAAGAAGGCCGCCGAGGCCATCGACCAGTACATCAAGGGCCAGAAATAACGCGTGAAGCACATAGAATCCCCCGGAGAGAAGCTCTCCGGGGGATTCTTTTGGATTGGACATTCGTGGGGCGTGCCTTGCCGGCCCATGGATTCCGCTGTAGGGGCGAGCTGTGCCCGCCCGTCGTTTTCCCTAGTAGGGGCGTGCTTCGCCCGCCCGTGGGCGACCACAGGTCACCCCTACACCCTCCTGAATGGGTCTGCGCCCTGTAGGGGCGAGCTGCGCTGGCCCGCCGTTTCCCCTTGTAGAGGCGTGCTTTGCACGCCCGCGGGCGACCACAGGTCGCCCCTACATCTTCCTGAATGGGTGTGTGCCCCTACACCCTCCTGAATGGGTCTGCGCCCTGTAGGGGCGAGCTGTGTCCGCCCGTCGTTTTCCCTTGTAGGGGCGTGCTTCGCCCGCCCGCGGGCGACCACAGGTCGCCCCTACACCCTCCTGAATGGGTCTGTACCCTGTAGGGGCGAGCTGTGCTGGCCCGCCGTTTTCCCTAGTAGGGGCGTGCTTTGCACGCCCGCGGGGGACCACAGGTCGCCCCTACATCTTCCTGAATGGGTGTGTGCCCCTACACCCTCCT
>CATXTO010000091.1 GCA_958402445.1 uncultured Eubacteriales bacterium | reverse complement strand
TGTCCCGGGGGTTGCGGGCGTGCAAAGCACGCCCCTACGGGATGATTATCGACGCTGCAGCTGTAGGGCGAGCTGCGCTCGCCCGTCTGATTGCTCCGCCGTTGTCGCGGGGGTTGCGGGCGTGCAAAGCACGCCCCTACGGGATGATTATCGACGCTGCGGCTGTAGGGGCGAGCTGCGCTCGCCCGTCTGATTGCTCCGCCGGTGTCGCGGGGGTTGCGGGCGTGCAAAGCACGCCCCTACGGGATGATTATCGATGGTGCTCTGTAGGGGCGACCTGTGGTCGCCCGCGGGTGGGCGATGCACGCCCCTACATTTTGTAACCGGGAATTCCTCCGTGTGCCGGCTATCCGTCGCCCCCAATCTCCAATCGGTTCGCTCCCTCACACCAGCCGGCTGCCGGCGGGGACCTTGTCGTCCAGCATCAAAAGGTGCAGCTGCTCCCCCCGCTCCGCGGACAGCAGCATGCCGCGGCTCTCCTGGCCCATGAGCTTCCGGGGCGCCAGGTTGGTCACCGCCACCAGGGTCTTGCCCACCAGCTCCTCCGGCCCATAATATTTGGCGATGCCGGAGAGAATCTGCCGGGGCGTGCCCGTGCCGTCATCCAGGGTGAATTTCAGGAGCTTTTCGCTCTTTTTCACCTTCTCGCAGGCCAGAACCTTTACCACGGTCATCTCCACCTGCTCGAACACATCAAAGGCGATCTCCGGCAGGGGCTCGGGCAGCGGCTCCGCCGGGGGAGACGCGGGCACCCGCAGGGTCTCTAGCGCCGCCAGCTCCTGCTTTTCGTCGATGCGGGGGAACAGGGCGGGCCCGTTCAGAACCGCCGCGTCCCGGGGCAGCACGCCGAAGCGGCCCAGGCTGTCCCAAGACATGGCAGCGCCCCCCAGCCGCCTGGCAACTTCCGCCGCCGTATCCGGCATAAAGGGAGCCAGCAGCCCCGCGCACAGCCGCACGGCCTCCAGCAGGTTGTACAGCACCCGGGCCAGGCGGGGCCGGTTTTCCTCCAGCTTGGCCAGGCGCCAGGGCTCAGTCTCGTCGATATACTTGTTGGCCCGGCCCACCACCTGGAAAACTTCCGCCAGGGCATTCTGGAAGGCATAATGCTCCATCTGGGCCTCGTATCGATCCCGCAGCCCCCCGGCCAGGTCCAGCAGCGGGCCGTCCTGCTCCGGGTTCTCCGTCTGGGCCTCGGGCAGCCGCCCGCCGAAGTACTTGTGCACCATGGCCGCCGTGCGGCTCACCAGGTTCCCCAGGTCGTTGGCCAGGTCTGTGTTGATGCAGGTGATTAAAGACTCGTTGGAAAAATTACCGTCGGAGCCGAAGGGGAAGGTGCGCAGGAGGAAGAACCGCAGGGCATCGGCGCCGTAGCGGCCCGCCAGCACGTAGGGGTCCACCACGTTGCCCTTGGATTTGGACATTTTGCCCCCGTCCAGCAGGAGCCAGCCGTGGCCGAAGACCTTTTTCGGCAGGGGCAGGCCCAGGCTCATGAGCATGGCGGGCCATACGATGGCGTGGAACCGAATGATCTCTTTGCCGGCGAAGTGCACGTCCGCAGGCCAGAATTTCTCGTAATCGTGGTATTGGTCGTTCCACAGGCCCAGGGCGGTGACGTAGTTGAACAGCGCGTCAATCCACACGTAGACCACGTGGCCCGGGTCGAAGTCCACAGGGACGCCCCAGGTGAAGGAGGTCCGGGACACGCACAGATCCTCCAGCCCGGGCTTAATGAAGTTGTTGACCATCTCGTGGACCCGGCTTTTGGGCTCCAGGAAGTCCGTGTCCTCCAGAAGCGCCCGGACCCGGCTTGCGTATTTGGACAGGCGGAAGAAATAGGCCTCCTCCTGGGCGTCCTGGACCTCCCGGCCGCAGTCGGGGCACTTGCCGTCCACCAGCTGGCTCTCGGTCCAGAAGGACTCGCAGGGGGTGCAGTACTTGCCCACGTACTTGCCCTTGTAGATATCCCCGTTTTCGTACATTTTCTTGAAAATCTTTTGAATGGCGGCCACGTGGTAGCCGTCTGTGGTGCGTAGGAACCGGTCATACGAGATGTTCATCAAACGCCACAGGTCCTTGACGCCCTTGTCCCCCTCCACAAAATCGTCCACGAATTGTTTCGGGGTAATGCCTGCCGCCCGGGCCTTGGTCTCGATTTTCTGGCCGTGCTCGTCGGTGCCGGTGAGGAACATCACCTCAAAGCCCTGGAGCCGTTTGAACCGGGCCATGGCGTCGGTTGCCACGGTGCAGTAGGTATGGCCGATGTGCAGCCGGTCAGAGGGATAATAGATGGGGGTTGTGATGTAGAACGTGCCTTTTTCGTCCATGGAAAAGACCTCCTTTTGGTCAAGTGTGCAGAATTTCCGGGAGAAGTATACGAAAGAACATAAAAAATCGCCCTTGAGCACGCTCAAGGACGACAGGTCTGCCGTGGTACCACCTTGCTTCACGCAGGGCAAAGCCCGCGCCTCTGGGGCAACAGCCCCCGCGCCATAACGGGCGCACCCGGTCCGGCTGTCCGGAGGGCAAGCCCTGCCGGTTCACCTGGACGGCTCCGGGGCCATGTTCCGCAGGGTTCCCGCACCCCGTTGCACCAACCCGGGGCTCTCTGGGCGGCAGCGTCTGCGTACTCTCCCCATCTTCGCCTATTTTTCCATTTTTGCTATCTTAGCACGGGGAAGCCGGTTTGTCAACCGCCCCGCCGCACCGGTCCAAACAGAATTTCCAGAGTTTTGCGGGCGAGCGCAGCTCGCCCCTACGTCGTCGTGGCAAAGTCCGCTCCTGCTGCCTGCCCTGCCGCCATCGGCGCCGCTCCCTTGCCCCTCCTCTCCAAACCGAACCCGCTGCGCTGGGCTTCTGTTTGGGTTATTTATCCGCGGTATCTCTCCAAAACGGGATGTAGGGGCGACCTGTGGTCGCCCGATGGGGGATCGTTCTGGACAACAGGATGTGGGGAACGACCTGTGGTCGTTCCGCGGGCGAGCGCAGCTCGCCCCTACGGGATGAAGATCGATGGTGCGATGTAGGGGCGACCTGTGGTCGCCCGCGGGCATGCAGTCTGAACTTTGGTTGTAGGGAACGACCTGCTGCCGTTCCGCGGGCGAGCGCAGCTCGCCCCTACGGGATGAAGATCGGCGGTGCGATGTAGGGGCGACCTGTGGTCG
>CATXTO010000090.1 GCA_958402445.1 uncultured Eubacteriales bacterium | reverse complement strand
AGCGGGTGACCCAGATTGAGGTCTCCACCGCGGAGCCCTACGTGGAGTTCGGCATTTATGGAAACACGGAAGAGGGCTTTGAGCTGGACCAGGCCACAGCCTCCACTGGAAAAATCAATCAGGGTGGCAATATGTTCATTCTCTCGGATTTTGACGAGGATGTGACTGTGCATTATACCACCCGATATCAAACCAAGCGTATCGATTTTGTAATCAAATTTGCCCTGAATCTGGAGACGCCCCAGTATGTGACCTGGGGTCAGCGCGCGCAGATGCCGGTGTGTACCCGGAACGGGTATCACATCGAGGGCTGGTATTATGACGAGGCGCTTACCCAGCGGTTTGACTTTGAAAACACAATTGTAAAGGAAGACCTGACCCTGTACGGCAATTGGGAGATCAACGTCTATACGGTAAACTTCTATGATCGGGGCCAGCTGTACGCCACCCGGCAGGTGGAAAACGGCAAGAACATTGATATGCCGGACAATCCCACCCGGGAAGACGATTATGTGTTCAACGGCTGGTATCTGGACGAAGCTTGCACCCAGCAGTACGAGGGGGGCCGGCTTTATGAGGACCTGACGCTGTACGCCGGCTGGACCGAGAAGATTTGGACCTATATTTACCTGGATGGAACGGACGGCAGTGATGTGAACTCCGGCAGCACGCCTGCCGATGCCGTCAAGACCTTCGCCCGGGCCAAAGAGCTATTGCCGAAGGCGGAGAATGAGATCATCTTGGTTTGCGGTAGAGTCAACATTACCGAAGATGAGACTTGGGACCTGTCCGAGTACCCGGATGCCAGGGTCATGCGGGATAAAGACTTTGGTGGCAATGTCTATATGTTCTGGGTAAGTGGAAATCTGACGTTAAAGAACATAACCATTGATGGCGGACGGACTTACTGGGCTGAAGATGGCAAGGATTACGCCAGCTATATGATGTTCTGGGTTGGAGGAAACAAGACCCTGACCCTGGACCAGGGGGCGGTCCTGCAAAATGTTCGGACGGAAAGCCTGAGTTCCAGCGGCGGCGCCATCTTCTTGACAAATGGTAATCTGGTTATGAACGAGGGTTCCAAGATAGCTGGGAACTATGGCGGCTATGGCGGGGCCATCGGCGGCGGCTCCGGGAAAAACAGCATTACCATCAATGGGGGAGAAATTGTCGATAATCATTCCCAATATGTTGGAACCTCCACCAGCGCCCAGATTGGAGCGGCCATTGACCTGAAAGGCAACTCCAGTGCAGGAGAACGGGGCAGCTTCGTGATGAACGGCGGCACGATTTCCAATAACGTGTCCAATTCGGAAGGGTGCGGCGCTGTCAGTCTCGGCGGCTACTGCGACGGTGTGATCAACGGCGGCACGATTTCCAACAACGTGGGCGGAAAAATGGGCGGCGCGCTCTACGTCTATGGCTCCGGGACGAGCGCCGACAAGTACTCCACCTTGCGCATTAACAGCGGTACCATCACGGGCAACACCAATGCCGGCGGCGACGATATCGCCATTGGCGACAAGGCCTATATAACGCTGAATACCGCAGACAATGGCCCCACCTATGACGGCGGCGTGTACTTACGGAAGACGGCGCAGCCGCTGCAGATTACCGGCCAGTTGTCTCGGGAATTAAAGCTCAGCTGTGAGACCGTGAAGTATCTGGCGCAGCTGGTCACAGGCGACGGATATGCTCTGACCCAGGCGGACCTGGAGAAGGTAAGGCTCGCCAACGATCTGGGCGAACATTACAAGGTCCGGCTGGATTTGGAGAAGAACCTGCTTTATATCGGGGACAGTCACGACATCGGCAAGCAGATTTTCCTGGCGGCTGCTGGCAGCGACGCCAACGACGGCCTGACTCAGGCCACCGCCGTAGCGACCTTTGCCCGGGCCAAGCAGCTTCTGGCGGATCGTCCATCCCAAGATGGCGCCAACGTGATTACCATCATCCCCGGCACCTCGTTGACAAGCGAAAAGGAAGTAAAGCCGCTGCTGATCACGAGCGATGAGACCTGGTCCCTGGAGGGCATTCCGAACGCCTATGTGCGGTGTGACCGAAGCACCAAGGGCTATATGGTTTACGTGAAGGGCGCCACGCTGAATCTGGAGCATATTGTCTTGGACGGCGGCCGCTATTACGATAACATTGGCGATTCCACCTATGGAATGATTTATTTGAATGCGGCGGATACCGTGCCTGCGACCCTCAACTTAAAACAGGGCGCGGTGCTGCAGAACGCTTCCAATAAGATCCTCCAGGTCTATAGCAGTAATCTCAATATGTACGACGGCGCCAAGCTCTCCGGCGCGGCCAAGGATGCGGCGGTTTATGCCACAGGCTCCGCGGATAAAAAGCCCTGCATCAATATTTATGGCGGCGAAATGTCGGATAACATCCGGTGCTTCCAGGTGCTGGGGTCTACGGAGCTCAACATCCATGGCGGGCTCTTCCAAAACAACGTTTTGAATTCTGGCGGTGGTGCGGTGATTAATACCACGGTAAGCGGCGTTTCCGTCCACATATCCGGCGGTACGTTCCGGAACAATGCGCTGACCGGCACCGCAAAAACCGCCGTTGGCACCATTTTCTGCACCAGCAATTCCACCGGGCTGGTCATCACAGGCGGCACCTTCTCCGGCAACACCTGCGCCTACGACCCGGCGCAGAACGGCTTCTCCTGCACGGCTTCCAGTGCGGGCAAGGCCCTGTCTCCTGTGATTCAGCCGGGCGCGAACGGATTGGATTTGAGCGATGCGCCCTTTGTCTGGACCTTTGCAGAGAATGCGGCCTGCCTGCAAATTGCAGGTGCCCTGACCAGCGCGGTGAAGGTTCAGTATCTGGCGGCGCCCGTAACCGGCCAGGTGGTGGCCGTGGGTGCCGAGGGCTATACCCTGACCCAGGCGGATTTGGCCAAGCTCAGCTGTCTCAATGAAGGCGTTTCCTTGAGACTGGATACCACGAAAAACCAAATTATTGTCGCATAATCGTATAGTTTCTGGGGAAGACCGGAGTTTTCGGTCTTCCCCACCGTACGTTCTGGAGTGAAATTCACCATTGCCGTCTGATACAACGGCAATGCGGCATTATGGCAATTTGCCGTTTCAAGTACTGGCAGTGTCCACACTCAGGACTTGCATATGAAAACGCGTGCGCTGAAAGAGTGTGATAGAACGGGAGCAAAGATCTCAACACACCCGTGTAAAAGGAAAGGAAAAGGGGTTAAAATGAAACAATGGAAAAAACGTGTTATGTCAATTTTTTTAGCCGTGGCGCTGATTCTGAGCTTCTGCCCCACGGTGCTGGCGGCGGAGGGACAGTTCACAGATTTGCCCAGCGGCCATTGGGCCTATTCGTA
>CATXTO010000089.1 GCA_958402445.1 uncultured Eubacteriales bacterium | reverse complement strand
GCCCTTGTAGGGGCGTGCTTTGCACGCCCGCGGGCGACCACAGGTCGCCCCTACATCTTATTACCAAATTTCGGGCCCAAACCGGAACCCAGCTTTAGCGGATCGGTTTGGAAAGAAGGGGCAGCGCTTACAGAGGTTTGGGCATTTCCCAGGCTAAGGTGGCCTCCATCTGCGCCTGCAGACGCCGGAAAAAGGCGATGCAAAAGCCCAGGCGGTCTTGCCACAGCCCGGCGGCGGTTTTTGTCCCGAAGGGCATTTCCAGATACTGGGTATAGCGAACAATCCGTTTTTGCGCGCAGGCCAGGAGCTCTGCCGGGGCTTTGGTCTCCGGCTTTTCCCAGGAGAAGCCCTCGTAGAGCCGGTAGGCGTCAAAGCGGTCAATGTTGTCCGCATCGGAAACCGACTGCTCCAGCGGGGTGGGCTGCCGGGGCACTTGACTGTCGGCCAGGGTGTGGATGCGAATGCCAAAGCAGATGGTCTCGATCTTTTCGGGGTCATAGCCTCTTTCTGTCAGGTACTCCCGGGCTACCTCCGCAGAGAGCCTGCCGTGGTCGTCGAAATCCGCCTGGGTTTTACACCGGACATAGCCGATGTCGTGGAGCAGGCAGGCCAAGGTCAGGGCCTCCTGGTCCAGCCCCTCCGTCTGGGCAATCTGGCGGCCTAAAGAAGCCACCCGCAGGGTATGATGGTACCGGTACGCTCCGGCCTGGGGCTCCAGCTCTTCCAGAAAGCGGCGTTTGATATAGTCTTTTGCCTGCAAAATCCAGCCTGTCATTTCGCGCCCCCTATAGCTTTTGGTAGGCCTTGTCCAAAAATTTTTGAGCCGCCACCAGCACGCGAGTATGGGTCCCCCGGCCGATTTCCCCGGCCTCGTCATAGGCCGTCACCTGAAAGGTGATCCGTTTGCCCTCCACCGCGGTGACCTGGGCATCGGCCCGGACCTCCAGGCCCATGGGGGTGGCGGAGGTGTGGGCCAGCTCCAGAGAGACGCCCACGGAGGTCTGCCCTTCCTGCAAGGCGTCCTGGATGGCCGCGCAGGCCGCGCCTTCCATCAGGGCCACCATGCAGGGCGTTGCGTAGACCAAAAGATCCCCGGAGCCCACCACCTGGGCCGTGTCTTCCCGCTCCACCAGGGTGGAGGCGGAGCCCTGCATACCAACGGTAATTTCCATCTTTTCACGTCCTTTCTCCCACATGATACGGGATAACCCGGTGAATGTCAACGAAAAAGGGATTGCTATTTTGGGAGAAACGGCATATAATCAAGGCAATCTCGGCACAGGAGCCCTGCGCCGGTTTGCGAGGTGCCATATGGAAACCAATCAAAAGCTCAACCTGACCATGCTCTGCGACTTTTACGAGCTCACTATGGGCAACGGCTACTTTCAGCAGGGGCTGAAAGACCGCATCTGCTATTTCGACGTATTCTTCCGCAAATGTCCGGACAACGGCGGCTTTGCCATCGCCGCAGGCCTGGAGCAGATTATCGATTACATCCAGGATCTGCATTTCAATCCGGAGGATATCGACTATCTCCGGAGCAGAAAGCTGTTTTCCGAGGATTTTTTATCTTATTTGAGTCAATTTCGGTTTACCGGCGACCTCTGGGCAGTGCCGGAGGGCACGCCGATTTTCCCCCGGGAGCCCATCGTCACGGTGCGGGCCCCTGCCATTGAGGCCCAGCTGGTGGAGACCTTCCTGCTGCTGGCGGTGAACCACCAGAGCCTTATCGCCACCAAGGCCAACCGGGTTGTGCGCGCCGCACAAGGCCGAACGGTGCTGGAGTTCGGCTCCCGCCGGGCTCAGGGCTCTGACGCCGCGATTTTGGGCGCCCGGGCGGCCTATATCGGCGGCTGCCACGGCACGGCCTGCACGATCTCGGACCAGCTCTATGGCGTCCACGCGGGCGGGACCATGGCCCACGCCTGGGTTCAGATGTTCGACAGCGAATACGAGGCGTTTCGGGCCTATTGCAAGCTGTATCCCACGGGGGCCACGCTTCTGGTGGATACCTACGATACCCTGCGCTCCGGGGTGCCCAACGCCATCCGGGCCTTCAACGAGGTGCTTAAGCCTCTGGGCATCACCCAATGCGGCATCCGCCTGGACTCCGGCGACATGGCCTATTTGACCCGCCGGGCCAGGCAGATGCTGGACGAGGCGGGCTGGACGGGCTGTCAGATCTCGGTTTCCAACTCCCTGGACGAGTACCTGATTCAGGACCTGCTGCGGCAGGGTGCGAAGATCGACATGTTCGGCGTGGGCGAGCGGCTCATCACCGCCCGGTCGGAGCCGGTGTTCGGCGGCGTCTATAAGCTGGCGGCGGTGGAAAAGCCGGACGGCACCATTGTTCCAAAAATCAAGATTTCAGAGAATGTGGGGAAGATCACCAACCCGCATTTTAAAAAGCTCTATCGCTTTTACGGTAACGACACCGGCAAGGCCATTGCAGACTATCTATGCGTCCATGACGAGACCGTGGACGACTCCAGGGATCTGAAAATTTTCGACCCGGAGGCCACCTGGAAGACCAAGACCGTGTACAATTTCACCGCCAAGGAGCTGCAGGTTCCCATCTTTCAAAAGGGCGAGCTGGTCTACCGCAAGCCGGCCCTAGATCAAATCCGCAGTTACTGCTCCCAGCAGGTGGACACGCTGTGGGAGGAGGTCAAGCGGTTCGACAACCCCCACACCTATTATGTGGACCTATCCCAAAAGCTGTGGGACATCAAATACGCCATGCTAAAGCGCAGCTATTGAGCCATGGCAGGGGAGAAGCGAACGCCTTCGGCCCGGCAGCTGGCCCTGTGCGGGGTCTTGGCGGCCCTGGCCCTGGCGATGATGCTGGCGGGAGGATTGATTCCAGCCGCCACCTACTGCTGCCCGGTTTTGGCCTGTATTCTGCTGATTCCGGTGTTGGACCGCTGCGGTAGGCGCATCGCCTGGGCCTGGTTCGCCGCTGTGGCGCTTCTGAGCTGTTTGCTGTGTCCGAACCCGGAGGCCGCGGCGCTGTTTCTGTTTTTAGGCTATTACCCGATTTTGAAGAGCGGCCTGGACCGGATTCGGCTCAGGCCACTGCGGTATCTGGCCAAGCTGGCCCTGTTCAACAGCGCCACGGCGGCTATGTACGCGGCCCTAATTTTCCTACTGGGTTTGGAGGAACTGACCGCGGAGCTGCGGGAAAGCTCCTTGGCGCTGCTGGCTCTGACGCTGGTTCTGGGAAATCTGACGTTTTGTCTGACGGACCTGCTGCTGACCAGGCTGGAGCGCCTGTACCAAAATAAGATTTCCAAAAAGCTCCCATAACGCAGGCATCGGTCTTTGGTATGGATATTGTGCCCGTAACGAGTGTAGGGGCGACCTGTGGTCGCCCGCGGGCGTGCGAAGCACGCCCCTACAGGGGG
>CATXTO010000088.1 GCA_958402445.1 uncultured Eubacteriales bacterium | reverse complement strand
GGTGTGACCTAATTTGGCGGGTGTAGGGGCGACCTGCGGTCGCCCGCGGGCGTGCCAAGCGCGTCCCTACAGGAGAAAAATTCAGACGTGCTTTTGCTGCTTGAGCCAGACCTTCATCACCAGGCTGTGGGGAAGCAGCTTGACGCCCCGGACCTGCCAGCGCACCGGCGCGCCGTGGATGGACACGTCCTTCTTGCTGTGGTACAGGTCATGGATGGCGGTCTTCACCACGTCCCCCGCCTGGTACATTCGGTTGAAATAGGTCACTGCGGAATCGCTGGTAGCCGTAGCGTGGTCGAAAAATTCCGTCTGCACCCAGCCGGGACTCACCGCCATGACCCGGATGCCCTTGGGTTTTAGTTCCTGATTGAGGGCCCGGCTGTAGCTGAGGACAAAAGCCTTGCTGGCGCCGTACACATTGAGGTACGGCACGGGCTGGAACGCGGACAGCGAGTCCAGCTCCACGATTTTCCCGTCCCGCTGCATATAAGGGATGGTCAACTGCGTCATGGCAACCAGGGCCTTGCAGTTCAGGTCGATCATATCCATACAGTCCTGCAGCGGAATCTGATCATAGGTGCCGAATTTTCCAAATCCGGCGCAGTTCACCAGGACCTTGACCTCCGGCTGCACCATGTCCAGCAGGTCCGCGTACCGCTGGAAGCTGTCCGGCTTGGTCAGGTCCATGGGAATGGGCCGCACCGGGCAGGCCGCCTCCTGTTCCAGGGATCTCAGCGCCTCCTCCCGGCGGGCGATGACCCATATCTCATCAAAGTTCACTTCCTGCGCCAGCTGCTTGACGAATTCCCGGCCCATGCCGGAGCTGGCCCCTGTGACGACGGCGATTTGCATGGCGTACCTCCTTATAAAATGGCAGCGTGCTGCTTTTTTGTTTTTCATACCACGATTTTGTCCCTATGTCAAGGAAAAACCGAACGAGAGGCGGCCGGGCTGCGCTTCGTAACCTTTTAACTGTCTTTAGGATGCCCAATTTGGCGCCGGCCACTCCCTGCCGGGCACAATCCCTTTTCGCCCGCGGGCCGTGGGAATCTGTCTGCTTTCTGGGCACTACACGCCCGTTCCCGACAGGAAACTCCGTCGGAGCTATGGTAAAATCCAACTATATCAGCGAGCGGAGGCGTTGCCCATGAAAAATCCAACCCGTGCCCCGGCAGCGGGGGTCCGGCGGCTGCTGCACAGGCTCCGGGGGTATGGGGGCAACCCCCTGGTGCGGCAGGCGGGCCGGTGCGGCCTCAGCGGCCTTGTGGCCCTGGTTTTGTCCGCCGCCGCGGCGGGGACCACGCCTTTGCCCCTTGCCCTGGGCTTTCTCGCCTGTCTCAGTCCGGACTGGACAACCCTGGCCGGGGCCGCCGGCTGCTGCGCCGGGTACCTCATTTACTGGGGCCCCGCGACGGGACTGGAGCCCCTGGCGGGCGTGGTGGCGGTCCTGCTGGCCTCGGCCCTGTTTGCCGGCACGGAGCTGCGCCGCCGGTTTTGGTTCATGCCCGCCCTGTGCGGCGCGGTCACGGGGGTCTTAGGGCTGGTGTTCCTGCTGCGGCAGGCCGTGGTGCCCGCCGGGGACTTCGCGGGCTACGCCCTGCGGGTGGGCTCGGCCATGGCCTCCGCCGCCCTGTTCGCCCAGGCCAAGCGGAAGCGGGGCACCCCGGCGGACTGGTGCGTGGCCGCCATGCTGGTGCTGGGCCTCTCTCAGGTGGTCTGGTTCCGGGTGCTGGACCTGGGCCTGGCCGCCGCGGCTCTCATCACCTGCGCCGGCGCGGGCCTGGCCGGCCTTCCTCTGGCGGCTCTGTGCGGCCTGGCGGTGGACCTGTCCCAAATCACCCCGGTCCCCATCACGCCGGTTTTGTGCCTGAGCCTTTTGGTGGGCGCCCTGCCCTTCCGGCAGGCCAAATTCCTGCGCCTGGCGGGGCCGGCCCTGTGGTCCCTGCCCGCCATGTACTTAGCCGGCGCGTTCGACCCCTATGTGCTCCTGGGCCTGGGGGTGGGCGGCGCGGCCTCCGCCCTGGTGCCCAGCCGCCTGCGGCCCAAGCCTGTCCAGGCTCCGGCCAAGCCTTTGCCCGACGCCTCGGCCCGGCTGGAGGTGGCGGCTGGTGTTTTGGGCTATCTCCAGGAACTGCTGCTCACGGACAGGCCGGTGCCCTTGTCCCAGGACGCGGCGGAGCTCTACGACCAGGCGGCGGAGCAGGTGTGCCGGGGCTGCACCCACTGGGAGGCCTGCTGGGAGCGGGAGGCGGCCCAGACCTACCAGCTGCTCAGCGGCGCGGCGCCCCGAATCCTGGAGCAGTGCAACGTGGCGATGGAGGACCTGCCGGGGGAGTTCCTGTCCCGGTGCCGGCGTCCTGAGGCGTTTCTCACCGCCGTGAACCGGGCCCTGGACGGCCTTCGGACCCAACGGCGATGCCGGGCCCGGCTCCAGGAGGGCAGGCAGGCCCTGTGCGACCAATACGGCTTCTTGTCCGGCTATCTGCGGGACGCGGCCCAGGCCCTGGATCAGCCCACCGCCCCGCCCAAAATCCGATACCGGCCGGACATCGGCATATCCGCGGCGGGAAAATTCGGCCTGGCCGCCTCGGGGGACCGGGGAGCCCACTTCCCGGGGCCGGAGGGCCGGTATTACGTAATTCTGTGCGACGGCATGGGCACGGGCCTGGGGGCCGCCCAGGAGAGCGAGAGCGCCCTGCGGATTCTCACGGGACTGCTGCGGGCGGGGCTGCCGGCGGAGGCGGCCCTGGACACGCTCAACGACCTGTATGTGCTGCGGGAGTGCGGGGGCTTCTCCACCGCGGACGTGCTGGAGCTGCGCCTGGACACGGGACGAGCCTGCCTGTACAAATGGGGCGCCGCCCCCACCTATCTCAAGCAGCGGCACTATGTAAAAAAGATTGGGACAGCCGCGCCTCCGCCCGGGCTGGGAATCGGAGATTCCTGCCGGGCCGAGGTGATACGGCTGTCCCTGCAGCGGGGAGAGACGGTGGTCCTGGTCAGCGACGGCCTGGAAGGAGAGGAGACCCAGAGCCGGATCGCAGCGTTCGCCGACCAGGCCCCCAGGGCGCTGGCTGCCCATTTGGTAGCCAGCGCCCCGGCTGGCGGAGAGGATGATCGGACGGCGGTGGCAGTTTGCCTGCGCTCCCTGTCGCCACCTACACAATAACACAAATTTCCAGCGAAATTTGTCGAAACACAAGATATTGCACAAATTCTTTTCAGAACACCACAAAATATGTCGCAGGAACCGGGAAGGCAGTCGGATTCGCCCTGGCGCGTCCGGCTGCCTGCGCTTTTTTTCTGTAGGGGCGGCCACAGGCCGCCCCTACACCCACAGAATCAGTCCTCACCCTGTAGGGGCGTGCTTTGCACGCCCGCGGAACAACCACAGGTCGTTCCCTACATCCTATCAACGATGGTGCATCCCAGCGGGCGGCCA
>CATXTO010000087.1 GCA_958402445.1 uncultured Eubacteriales bacterium | reverse complement strand
AGCACAGCTCGCCCCTACAGGGAGAAACGGCGGGCGAGCACAGCTCGCCCCTACAAGAGGAAACGGTGGGTGTACGAAGCCCGTCTATATAGGGGGAAACGGCGGACGAACGCGGCTCCCCCTACGGAAATTGATTTGGCTTCCGGGGTCCTCGCGGGCAGCTTGCCACGCCTTTTCTGCCAAATTTTGTCGATCCACCGGTTTCCCTCCCATGGATGATGCAAATATGATACAATGTGGATGCATTCTAAACCACAGGAGGAATGACCATGCTGAAAATTTTGATTGTGGAGGACGAGCGGCCCATTGCCAACCTCATTGACTGGAACCTGTCTAGCTGCGGCTATGAGTGTCAAAAGGTTTACGACGGGCTGGCTGCGGCGGACCTCATCGCGGAGAACCATTATGATTTGATTCTGCTGGATATTATGCTGCCCGGCATTGACGGCTACAGCCTGCTGGAGCAGATCAAGCCCACAGGCGTGCCGGTGATCTTCCTCACGGCCCGGGGCTCCGTGGCCGACCGGGTCCAGGGCCTGCGAGCGGGCGCCGACGATTACCTGGTCAAGCCCTTTGAGATCGTGGAGCTCCTGGCCCGGGTGGAGACTGTCCTACGCCGGGCCGGCAAGACCGAGGAGCGGATTCAGATTGACGACGTGGTCATTGACATCAAATCCATGCAGGTGACCAAGGCGGGCGCTCCGGTCCCCCTGACCAAGAAGGAGTTTGAGCTTCTACTGCTGTTCGTGCGGAACCAGAACATCGCCCTGTTCCGGGAGACCATTTACGAGCGGGTGTGGGAGGCGGAGTACTTAGGCGACAGCCGCACCGTGGACCTGCACGTCCAGCGCCTGCGGAAGAAACTGGGCTGGCAGGACCGGCTCACCGCGGTCTACAAGGTGGGCTACCGGCTGGAGGTGAAGCCGTGAGGCTCTCCTGGAAGATGATCCTGGCCACCATCCTCATTGTCACGCTGTCCGTGGGTGTCAGCAGCTACTGCATGGTGCTCTCCAGCTTTCAAGCGGAACTGGACAGCCAGACCCGCGCCGCGGCGGAGGAGAGCCAGCTTTTGTGTCTGACCCTGGGTACCATGAGCGCCGGCGGCGGGGACATGGAAAAGGCTCTGCTGCGCCAGCTCTCCGGCGGCTCGTTTCAGACCTATACCCTGACGATTTTCCGGGGCGACGGCGGAGTCCTCTGGCGCAACCACGACAGCAGCCTGTCCCTCTCCCCCGGCGATATGGGCGCGGATACCCTGCGCTACCGGTTCCGGCCAGGCCCGGACGGCACGACCCGACAGCTGGAGACCCTCCAGCGCCTGGTCCTGGGGGGCCAGACGTACTTCGTGGGCCTGGTCCGGGACGTGAGCGCGGTGTTCCAGCTCCGGGACCAAAACCTGCGCACCTACCAGGTGGTGGTGCTCTCCGCTGTGGCGGTGAGCAGCCTGGCCATCACCCTGGTGGCCACGGTGCTCACCAGCCCCATCCGAAAGCTGTCCCGGTCCACCCGGGCCATCGCCGGCGGCCAGTACGCCCGTCGGGCCAACGTCCGGACCCGGGACGAGCTGGGCCAGCTGGCGGAGGATTTCAACCACATGGCCGACAGCCTGGAGGCCAAAATTCAGGAGCTGGCGGAGGCGGCCCAGCGCCAGCGGGATTTCACCGCCTCCTTCGCCCACGAGCTGAAAACCCCCCTGACCTCTGTCATCGGCTACGCGGATACCCTGCGCAGCCGGGAGCTATCCCGGCAGCAGCAGGTGGAGGCCGCGGACTACATCTTCTCCGAGGGCAAGCGGCTGGAGGCCATGTCCCTGTCGCTACTGGACCTGTTCGCCCTGGAGCGGCAGGTCCCCCAAATGGGGCCGGTCCAGGCCCAGGCTCTGGCCCGGGCCGTGGCGGAAAGCAGCCGGTACCTATTGGAAGAGCGGCAGGTGCAGTTGGTGGTGTCCGTGGAACCCGGGCAGTTCCAGGGCGAGCCCAATTTGCTGAAAACCCTTTTGTATAACCTGGTGGACAACGCCCGGAAGGCGTCCCAGCCCGGCGGGAGCGTGGAGCTTTTGGGCGCCGCGTCCCGGACCGGCTACGCCTTCTGCGTGGCGGACCACGGCCAGGGCATTCCTTCGGAGGCCCTGAACCGGATCATGGAGCCCTTTTACATGGTGGACAAGTCCCGCGCCAAAGCCCAGGGCGGGGCGGGACTGGGCCTGGCCCTGTGCCAGCAAATCGCCCAGGCCCACGGCGCCCGGCTGCATTTTGAGAGCCAGGTGGGGCAGGGCACCCGGGTCACCATCGTTTTGGGAGGTGTTGAGGCATGAGAAAGTGGTCCGTCCTGGCCCTTTTGCTGGTGGCTTTTGCCCTGCTGGCCGCCGCGCTGCTGCCGGGCCGCCTGCTGGAGCAGCGGGAGAAGCGGCTGTTTCAGCAGACCGGCGCCCTGGAGGCGGAGCCGTATCGATTCGACGGCAATGACGACAGCACCTTGTACCAGCGGATTTCTGCCCGGCTGTCGAGCTATTATGATTTGGAGTTTTCGGCGGGGGCCACCCTGTATTACGACAGGCAGGGGCTGGTCCGCCGCTTTCTGGAGGAGCTGGAGCTTCTGGCGGAGACCAATCTGGTCGGCCGGGAGTTTCTGACGGCCCTGGAGTCCCACGTGGGGACCACGGAGGAATTAAGGCTGGAGGAGATCGGAGAGAACCTGACCGTGAGCTATCTTATGGCCGTAGACCGCGCCACCGGCGAGACCTACCTGCTGGGGCGGCTGAACCTTTGGAACTACGGCACCTTTGCCCTGGAGATGGACATGGTCTCCGGAAAGCTCATCAGCCTGGAGGCAAACCTGGGCAATATCGCCGCCGGGTTTCTGGAGGATCCCGAGGCATTCCCTCAATTTGCCGAGAGCTACGCCGCCTATCTGGGCCTGACGATTCCGGACGAGACGCAGCTGGTTTGGGATAGCGTAACCCAGACCGCTATGGCCAGTATGGAAATGGTCGATCCCGGGAGCCCGGACCAGCGTTTGCGGTTCAACCTGTTCCTGGCGTCGGATTACATGCAATTCCGGCCCTGACGCGGCACACCGATTTTTGGAAACAAAATGTAGGGGCGACCGCGTCGGGGCAAAGTCCGCTTTTGCTTCGGCGGCTGCCTCGCCGCCATTCGCACCGCTCCCTTGCCCCTCCTCTCCAAACCGAACCCGCTGCGCTGGGCTTCGCTTTGGGTTATAGTTTTTCTGCGGATGTTCCTCCGAACGGAACGTAGGGGCGACCTGTGGTCGCCCGCTGGGAAGTTTTCCGAGCTTGCTATGCACGGGCGAGCGCAGCTCGCCCCTACGGGATCAATATCGATGGTGGGGTGTAGGGGCGACCGCGTCGGGGCAAAGTCCGCTTTTGCTTCGGCGGCTGCCTCGCCGCCATTCGCACCGCTCCCTTGCCCCTCCTCTCCAAACCGAACCCGCTGCGCTGGGCTTCGC
>CATXTO010000086.1 GCA_958402445.1 uncultured Eubacteriales bacterium | reverse complement strand
CGAGCGCAGCTCGCCCCTACGGAGTCTTTCCGATAACGGGTTGTAGGGGCGACCTGTGGTCGCCCGCGTACCCCCGCCCACCTTCGCAGGTGCCTCCCGGTGAAAAACCACGGGCGAGCGCAGCTCGCCCCTACGGAGTCTTTCCGATAACGGGTTGTAGGGGCGACCTATGGTTGCCCGCGTACCCCCGCCCACCTTTTCAGGCGCCTCCCGGTGGAGAACCACGGGCGAGCGCAGCTCGCCCCTACAGTCCCTTCCCGGAAGGCCTCCACAAAAAAACAACAAATACACCATTCGATACATCAGACAGGAGGAATCAACATGAGACAGACCATTTTCCGCGGCATCGCCACAGCCCTGGCCACACCCATGTCCTTAGATGGCGCCATCGACTATGACGCCTACGGGCGGCTGATCGATTGGCAAATCGAAAGCGGCGTGGCCGCTCTGGTGGCCTGCGGGACCACCGGGGAGAGCGCTACCATGACCGAGGCCGAGCACCGCCAGGTCATCTCCTTCACCGTGCGGCGGGCGGCGGGCCGGGTGCCCGTCATCGCCGGCACCGGCGGTAACTGCACCGCCAAGGCCGTGGCCATGGCCCAGTTTGCCGGCGAGGCGGGGGCCGACGCCTGCCTGTGCGTCACGCCCTACTACAACAAAGCCACCCAGCCCGGCCTGGTGGCCCACTTCACTGCCATCGCTGAGCAAAGCCGTCTGCCCATCATCCTGTATAACGTGCCCTCCCGCACGGGCTGCAATCTGCTGCCGGAGACCTGCCGGATTCTCGCGGAGCACCCCAACATCGCGGCGGTGAAGGAGGCCAGCGGCAACATCTCCCAGGTGGTGGAACTGGCGGCTCTGACCCGGGGGAAGCTGGACCTGTACTCGGGCAACGACGACCAGATCGTGCCCCTGCTGGCCATGGGGGGCCAGGGCTGCATCTCGGTTCTGTCCAACGTGGCGCCCAAGGAGGCGGTGGCCCTGTGTGACCGCTTCTTTGCCGGGGACGTGGCGGGGGCGGCGGAGCTGCAATGCCGGCTCCTGCCGCTGATTCAGGCCCTGTTCTGCCAGGTGAATCCCATCCCGGTAAAGGCGGCTCTGACGGCCCTGGGCTTCGGCGCCGGCGGCATCCGCCTGCCCCTGACGCCCCTGGAGCCTGCCTGCCGGCAGAGGCTTTTGCAGGAGCTTCGCGTTTGGAGGGCGGACCTGTGAGGATTGTACTGAGCGGCGCTGCCGGCGCCATGGGCCAGACCCTGGTCCGGCTCCTGGGCGCGGGCTACTGCGGCGGCCAAGCGGTCGCCCTGGTGGACGCCCAGGGCGGGCCCGGCATTCTGACGGACTTTTCCCAGGTGACGGAACAGGCGGACGCGGTGCTGGACTTCTCTTTCCACACCGCCACCGCCGGGGCTCTGGCCTACGCCCTGGCTCACCGGCTTCCCCTGGTGGTGGGTACCACCGGCCATACCCCCCGGGAGAAGGCCGCCGTGGAGGCTGCCGCCCGGGAGATTCCCGTATTTTACAGCGGCAACATGAGTCTGGGCATCGCGGTTCTATGCCGGCTGGTCCGGGAGGCGGTTCGGGCCTTTCCCGACGCCGACGTGGAAATCGTGGAGGCCCATCACAACCGGAAGGTGGACGCCCCCAGCGGGACGGCCCTAATGCTCTTCCAGGCGGCGCAGGAGGTCCGGCCCCAGGCCAGGCCGGTCTGTGGCCGGTCCGGGCAAGCCCGGCGGGAAAAGGAGGACATCGGCATCTCCTCTTTGCGCCTGGGCGGCTTGGTGGGGGTCCACGAGGTGATCATCTCCACGGGAACGCAGACCCTGACCCTGCGCCACGAGGCCCATGACCGGGCCCTGTTCGCCCAGGGCGCTTTGGAGGCGGCGGCATACCTGCTGGACCGGCCCGCCGGGCTCTATGGGATGGAGGACTTAGTGAAATCGAGGCGATAAGGCATGATAACAGTGAAATTCGGCGGCACCTCCCTGGCGGACGCCAGGCAGTTCCGGAAGGCCAAGGCCATTTTGGAGCAGAACCCCAGCCGGGCCTTCGTGGTGGTGTCCGCCCCGGGAAGCCGAGGTCCGGGAGATGAGAAGGTCACGGACCTGCTGCTACGCTGCCACCAGGCGGCCAGGGACGGCTTGGACGTGGCCGGGGCCTTCGCGCCGGTGGCGGAGCGGTTCCGCTCCATCCTCCGGGACCTGGGCCTGAGCCTGGACCTGGAGGAGGAGTTCCGCTCCGCCGTTTGGGCCATGGAACGAGGGGCCGGCGCGGCCTTCTGCGCCAGCCGGGGAGAGTACTTCAGCGGCCGGATTATGGCGGCTCTGCTGGACCGGCCCTTTGTGGACCCGGCCCAGTGCGTCTTCTTCGACCAAACTGGCCGGTTCGACGGAGAGCGCGCCCAGGCCACCCTGTCGGCCCGGCTGCGGAGCCTGACGGCGGCGGTGATGCCCGGGTTTTACGGCGGCCTGCCCGACGGCACCGTGGCCATCTTCTCCCGGGGCGGCTCGGACATCTCCGGGTCGGTGATGGCCCGGGCCTCCGGCTCCTCGGTCTACGAGAACTGGACCGATGTGCCCGGGGTCCTGGCGGCGGACCCCCGGGTGGTGCCCGGGGCCGCGCCCATCGATGCCATTACGTACGCGGAGGTGCGGGAGCTGGCCTACCTGGGGGCCACGGTGCTCCACGAGGACGCCATCTACCCCGCCAAGGCCGGAGGAATCCCCATTCACATCCGCAGCACCGACGACCCGGAGGCCCCGGGGACCTGGATCGTAGCCCAGGCTGGGAACCCGGCGGGGGCGGTCACGGGCCTGGCGGGGCGCGCCGGCTACTCCGCCATTCAAATCGAAAAGGAGGGCACCAACGGCGAGGTGGGCTATTGCCGCCGAATTCTCTCCGTCCTGGAGCGCAACGGCATTCCCTTCGAGCACCTGGCCACCGGCATCGGCAGCGTGTCCCTGGTGGCGCCCACGGCCCTGATTCGGCGGCAGCGAACGGCCCTGCTGGCGGATATCCGGGCGGCGGTGTGCCCCGACGTGCTGCAAATCGAGGATGGCCTGGCCATGATCGCCGTCGTGGGTCGGGGCATGGCGGGGCGGCCCGCGGTGGCCGGGCAGCTCCTGGCGGCCGTGGGGCAGGCGGGGGTCAACGTGCGCCTGATCGACCAGGGCACCAAGGAGCTGAACATCGTCCTGGGCGTGGAGGAACGGGATTACCGCAAAACCATGGAGGTGATTTACCGCACCTTCTTCCCCGGCTGAACGAACGTAGGGGCGACCTGTGGTCGCCCGCGGGCGGGCGAAGCACGCCCCTACAAGGGGAAACGGCGGGCCAGCGCAGCTCGCCCCTACAGGGCGCAAACCCATTCAGGGGGGATGTAGGGGCGACCTGTGGTCCCCCGCGGGCGGGCGAAGCACGCCCCTACTAGGGGAAACGGCGGGCGGGCACAGCCCGCCCCTACGGGGCGCAGACCCATTCAGGGGGGTGTAGGGGCGACCTGTGGTCGCCCGCGGGCGTGCAAAGCACGCCCCTACAAGGGGAAACGGCGGGCCAGCGTAGCTCGCCCCTACAGGGCGCAGACCCATTCAGGAGGGTGTAGGGGCACACACCCA
>CATXTO010000085.1 GCA_958402445.1 uncultured Eubacteriales bacterium | reverse complement strand
GGGCGTGCAAAGCACGCCCCTACGGGATGAAAATCGATGGTGCGGTGTAGGGGCGGCTTTTGGCCGCCCGCGGGCGAGCGCAGCTCGCCCCTACAGGGGAAACGGCGGGCGTGCAAAGCACGCCCCTACAGGGTGCGGGCGGAATTGGGGAGTGCGGAGAGCGCCCGGGGACAGGGGACGTAGCCCCGACGGGAGATATTCCGTTGAATGGAACGAGAAAGGGAGCCTATGAGAAAATACAAGGAATCCGCCATGCACGCTTTGTTTCTGCTCACCGCCTGCGTCTCCATCGCCGCGGTGGCGCTGATCTGCATCTATCTTCTGGGCAGCGGCATACCCACCATCGGGGAGATCGGTCTGGGCAACTTTTTCGGCGGCGTCTGGAAGCCCAGCAAGGGGCTGTACGGCATCGCCCCCATGATCGTGGGCAGCCTGTACGTCACCGCGGGGGCTATGGTCGTGGGCGTGCCCCTGGGCCTGCTCACCGCCGTGTTCCTGGCCCGGTTCTGCCCGAAAAGGCTCTACCGGCTGCTCAAGCCGGCGGTGAACCTGATGGCGGGCATCCCCTCCATTGTCTACGGCTTTTTCGGCCTGGTGGTCCTGGTTCCCCTGATGCAGGCCCTCACCGGCGCCTCGGGCAAGGGCCTTCTGACCGCCTCTTTGCTTCTGGGCATCATGATTCTGCCCACCATCACCGCTGTGGCGGAGTCCGCCCTGCGGGCCGTGCCGGAGAACTACTACGAGGGCTCCCTGGCCCTGGGCGCCACCCGGGAGCGCAGCGTCTTCTCCGTCACCCTCCCCGCCGCCGCCTCCGGGGTCCTATCCGGGGTGATCCTGGGCCTGGGCCGGGCCATCGGGGAGACCATGGCGGTCATTATGATCGCGGGCAACCAGCCCATTTTCCCCCGGGGCCTGTTGCAGGGCCTGCGGACCATGACCGCCAATATCGTCATCGAGATGGGCTACGCCACGGGCCTGCACCGGCGGGCGCTCATCGCCACCGGCGTGGTGCTCTTTGTGTTCATTCTGCTCATCAACGCCTGCTTTACCCTACTGAAACGGAGGGACGCCAAATGAAAACGTCCAAAACCGCCGGGGAAATCATGGCCGCATCCCGCCGGCAGGCCGTGGTCTCCGCCGTGCAGGCGGCCTTGGTCCGCCTGGCGGCCCTGGTCGCTCTGCTGATTGTGGCGGTGCTCATCGGCTATATCCTCATCACAGGCGTGCCCCACCTGCGCTGGGACCTGTTCGCCTGGCGCTTCACCACCAAAAACCAGTCCATGATGCCCGCCCTGGTGAACACCGTTTGCATCACGGCTTTGTCCCTGCTGGCGGCGGTGCCCATCGGCGTGTGCGCTAGCGTGTACCTGGCGGAATACGCCCGCCGGGGCAACCGGCTGGTGAAGGCCGTGCGCCTCACCGCCGAGACACTCTCCGGCATTCCCTCCATCGTCTACGGCCTGTTCGGCTATGTGTTTTTCAACATCGCCTGCGGCTGGGGCTACTCCATGCTCTCCGGGGCTATGACGCTGGCCATCATGATTCTACCCCTGATCCTCCGGACCACGGAGGAGGCCCTCATGGCGGTGCCGGACAGCTACCGGGAGGGCTCCTTCGGCCTGGGGGCGGGCCGGCTGCGCACCGTGTTCCGGGTGATCGTGCCCTCTGCCATGCCGGGTATCCTGGCGGGGGTGATTTTGTCCGTGGGACGGATCCTGGGGGAGAGCGCCGCGCTGATCTTCACCTCCGGCTCCGGCACCGCGGCCCTCACCTTCGGCAGCCAGGGCAATTTTCTGGAGCGGTTTTTCGCGCCTTTGTTCCAGTCCACCCGGACGCTGTCCGTGCACATGTACAATCTGATGAACGAAGGGCTGTACCTGGACCAGGCCCGCGCCACCGCCGTGGTGCTCCTGCTCCTGGTCATCGGCATCAACGCAGGTGCCTCGCTCCTGGCCAGGCGGCTGACCCGGGGCGGGGGCAAGGCGTAATAAGGAGGCGCGCACTATGGGGCAAACCGAAAAGGCCGGCCGGCCGGTCCAGGCACCGGCGGGAGCCATCAAATTTGATATCTCGGACCTGAACCTATTCTACGGGGATTTTCAGGCCTTAAAAAGCGTCGGCCTGAGACTCCCGGAGCGGGAGATCACCGCCCTCATCGGGCCCTCTGGCTGCGGCAAGTCCACCCTGCTGAAGACCCTGAACCGGATGAACGATCTGGTGGAGGGCTGCCGCATCCAGGGGAAGGTCCTGCTGGACGGTGAGGACATCTATGGGGCCATGGACGTGAACAAGCTGCGTCGGCGGGTGGGCATGGTGTTTCAAAAGCCCAATCCCTTTCCCATGAGCGTCTATGACAACATTGCCTACGGCCCCCGGACCCATGGGGTGCGGAAACGGGCCATGCTGGACGAAATTGTGGAGAAGTCCCTGCGGCAGGCCGCCATCTGGGAGGAGCTCAAGGACCGGCTGAAAAAGAGCGCCCTGGGCCTGTCCGGCGGCCAGCAGCAGCGGCTGTGCATCGCCCGGGCCCTGGCCGTGGAGCCGGAGGTCCTTTTGATGGACGAACCCACCTCCGCCCTGGACCCCATCTCCACGGCCAAAATCGAGGACTTGGCCGCGGAGCTGAAAAAGAAGTATACCATCGTCATCGTCACCCACAACATGCAGCAGGCGGTGCGGATTTCGGACCGGACGGCCTTCTTTCTCCTGGGGGAGATGGTGGAGTTCGGGCCCACGGAGACCCTGTTCTCCATGCCCCAGGACAAGCGCACGGAGGACTACATCACGGGGAGGTTTGGATGATGCGGAACCGATTCGATCAGCAGCTGGAGCGGCTCCACGGGGAGCTGGTGGACATGGGCAAGCTGTGCGAGCAGGCCATCGCCGCGGCGGTGCAGGCCGTGGTCACAGGCGATGTGCAGACGGCCAAGGACGCCATTGCAGCGGATGCCCAGGTGGACCAGATGGAGCGGGACATCGAGAGCCTGTGTCTAAAGCTGCTTTTGCAGCAGCAGCCCGTGGCCCGGGACCTCAGGGCCATCTCCTCGGCCTTAAAAATGATCTCCGACATGGAGCGCATCGGAGATCAGGCCACGGACATCGCGGAGATCGCCCAGTATATCAGGGGGCGGCACGAGCAGTCCAACGCCATGATTCACAACATGGCGGAGGCGGCCATCGCCATGGTCCACGAGTCCGTGGAGTCCTTTGTCCGCAGGGACCAGGCCCTGGCCCAGAAGGTCATCGGGGACGACGACGTGGTGGACCATCTGTTCGACGCGGTGAAGCGGGAGCTCATCGAGCGCGTGGGTGGGGACAGTCAGAACGGGGAGTATTACCTGGACCTTCTGATGATTGCCAAATACCTGGAGCGCATTGGGGACCACGCCACCAACATCGCCGAGTGGGTCCTGTTCTCCATCACCGGCCGCCACGTGGATTGACCGGGTAAAAATACAGGGGCGGCCAAAGGCCGCGCCGTCGGTGGATATCCCGTTGGGGCGTGCTTCGCACGCCTACGGAACGACCGCAGGTCGCCCCTACGCCGCACCACCAATTCTCTTTCCGTAGGGGCGAGCTGCGCTCGCCCGCAATTGGGGCCCCCGCAAAGGCGAAGCCTTT
>CATXTO010000084.1 GCA_958402445.1 uncultured Eubacteriales bacterium | reverse complement strand
AAATCGGGGGATTTCCCAGCGGGCGGCCACAGGTCGCCCCTACAAGCCGAAATTTGGGACGTCACCTGTAGGGGCGAGCTTTGCTCGCCCGCGAAACCCCACAAAATCGGGGGATTATCCCAGCGGGCGATCACAGGTCGCCCCTACAAGCCGAAATTTGGGGTATTCTCTGTAGGGGCGAGCTTTGCTCGCCCGCGAAACCCACAAAATCGGGGGATTTTCCCAGCGGGCGACCACAGGTCGCCCCTACAAGCCGAAATTTGGGGCGTTCCCCGTAGGGGCGGGCCGCGCTCGCCCGCCAAACCCCACAAAATCGGGGGACTTTCCCAGTGGGCGACCACAGGTCGCCCCAACATGCCGGGATTTGGGATGTTCCCCGTAGGGGCGAGCTTTGCTCGCCCGCCAAACCCTGCAAAATCGGGGGATTTTCCCAGCGGGCGACCACAGGTCGCCCCAACATGCCGCCGACGGGGGAGGTCCCTGCGGGCCCATCCTGCCTGGGTAGTTTACCCAATTCCGGCGAAATCTTTCCCGTTTCCATGCGGAGCTAAAAAATGGCTATAGATAAAAAGGAGAAATCACGATGAAACGCCTGCTTTCTTTTTTTCTCTGCGCGGCCCTGCTGCTGGCTCTGAGCGCCTGCGGTGCCGCTCCCGGAACCCCTTCCACAGCGCCGGAGCCCCCCTCGGGAACCGCACCCAGCCAAACGGGGGCGGATACCCGCACCGTAACGGACCGGTATGGGCGCCAGGTGGAGATTCCTGCCCAGGTGAACCGGGTGATCTGCGTGGGCTCCGGAACCCTGCGGATGCTTTGCTACCTCCAGGCCCAGGACCTGCTGGCCGGCGTGGAGGACACGGACAAGGGCTTCGAGACCTCCGTCAAGCGGGATTACGCCTATGTGAACTTTGACAAGCTGAAGGACCTGCCTGCCGTCGGCAAGGGCGGGGGCACCAGCTACACCGCCTATCCGGAGGAGATTCTCACGGTGAATCCGGACGTGATCCTCTGCGGGTATACCCAAGAGGCGGCGGAGCAGCTGGCCCAGGAGACGGTCCTGCCCGTGGTCTGCACCCGGTTTCAAAGCATCAATTTTATCGACGAGAGCTTCTACGAGGCCCTGACCCTCATGGCGGAGGTGCTGGGCAGGCAGGACCGCTGCCGGGAGGTTCTGGATTTCATAGACCGCTGCAAGCAGGACCTGGACCAAAGGACCAGCGGCGTGCCGGAGGCGGAGAAGCCCACGGTGTACGCCGGCGCGGTCACCTTCTCCGGGGCCCACGGCTTCGGCGGGACCTACGCCAACTTCGGGCCCTTTTTAGCCATCCACGCCCGGAATGTGGCCGACGAGACCGGCGAGGAGGGGGCCTTTGAGGTGGATTTGGAGAAGGTCCTGGTGTGGAACCCGGACTATATCTTTCTGGACCCGGGCAACCTGAACCTGGTCCAGGAGGAGGTCGCGGCCAATCCCGGGTTTTTCCAGTCCCTGGCGGCGGTGGAGGCGGGAAAGGTGTACGCCATGCCCTCCTTCAACAACTATTCCACCAACGCCACCTACGCCTTGGCCAGCGCCTATTACGCGGGAACGGTTCTGTACCCGTCCCAGTTCCAGGACGTGGACATCGCCGCCAAGACCGATGAAATTCTCACCTTTTTCCTGGGCCGGGCCTATTACGGGGAGA
Source organism: uncultured Eubacteriales bacterium (assembly GCA_958402445.1). Lineage (GTDB taxonomy): Bacteria > Bacillota > Clostridia > Oscillospirales > Oscillospiraceae > Faecousia. Next base: position 2,142 of record CATXTO010000084.1, on the reverse strand, counting down.
TGACGGACCAGGGCCTGGGCTTCGGCCCCCTGACGCTGGGACAGTGAGATGGGCGGGGACCAGATCAGAGCCCAATACCAGAGCTTTCTCCGGCGCAAGCGCCTCACGCTGCTGATCCTTCTGTTGCTGCTTTTGGCCGTGGTGGTGGGCTCCATCGCCGTGGGCTCCTCCAACCTCTCAATCCGGCAGGTGCTGCAGGCTCTGGTGGGCCGAGCGGACCGGCAGGCGGCGGCCATCGTCCGGAACGTGCGGCTGCCCCGGGTCCTGGCCGCCGTCGCCGTGGGCGCGGCCCTGGCCCTGGCCGGCTGCGTGATGCAGAACGTGCTGCGCAACCCCCTGGCCTCGGCCTCCACCTTGGGGGTGTCCCAGGGCGCCTCCTTTGGGGCCGCCTTCGCCATCATCTGCCTGGACGCGGGCATTCAAAACGCCGCCGGCACCGCCGTGGCGGTGACCATCGTAAACCCCTATCTGGTCACCCTGTGCGCCTTTGTGGGAGGCGTGCTCACCGTGGCCGTGCTGCTGGGCCTGGCCCGGCTGCGGCGGCTCACCCCGGCCTCCATGGTGCTCTCCGGCGTGGCCCTGAGCGCCCTGTTCAGCGGCGGGACCACCCTGCTGCAATACTTTGCAGACGACGTGAAGGTGGCCTCGGTGGTGTACTGGACCTTTGGGGACCTGGGCCGGGCCAGCTACCGGGAGATCGGACTCGTCGCCGTGCTCACGGCCCTGGCCTTTCTGTACTTTTTCTGCAACCGCTGGAATTACAACGCCCTGGAAAGCGGCGCGCAGACCGCGAAAAGTCTGGGGGTCCGGGTGGACGGCCTTCAGCTTGTGAGCATGGCCGCCTGCGCTTTGCTGTCCGCCGTGGCCGTGGCCTTTGTGGGCATTATCAGCTTCATCGGCCTGATCGGCCCCCACATCGCGCGCCGGTTTGTGGGCGGCGATTACCGTTTTTTGCTGCCGGCCTCGGCCCTTCTGGGCGCCGTGGCGCTTTTGTGCGGGGACCTTCTGGCCCGGCTGGCCGTACAGCCCGCCATTTTGCCCATCGGCGCCGTCACCTCCTTCCTGGGGGCGCCGCTGTTTCTCTATTTGGTGTTCAAGAAAGGAAATCTCACATGATTCAGGTCAAGGATCTTTGCTTTTCCTACGGCAGGACCCCGGTGCTGGAGCGGGTCAGCTTCCAGGCGGAGCCGGGGACCTGCACCGCGGTGCTGGGCAACAACGGCGCGGGCAAGAGCACCCTCATCACCTGCATGAACCGGGTCCGCACCCCCGCCGGAGGCTGCGTTCTGGTGGACGGCCGGGACGTGCTGGGCCTGCGCCGGGACCAGGCGGCCCGGCTGGTGTCCTATGTGGCCCAGAAGAGCGAATTGGGCCATGTGACCGTTTACGACGCGGTGCTCCTGGGCCGGCGGCCCTACCTCCGCTGGAACCTGACGGAACAGGACCACGCCATGGTCCGAAAGGCGCTGGAGCGCCTGGACCTGATCTCCTACGCCCTGCGGTATCTGGATGAGCTGTCCGGGGGCGAGCTGCAAAAGGTCATGCTGGCCCGGGCTCTGGTCCAGGAGCCCCGGCTGCTTCTCCTGGACGAACCCACCAGCAGCCTGGACCCTAAAAATCAGCACGAGGTCCTGGCCCTGGTGCGCCAGGTGGCGAAGGAGCGGCAGATCGCCGTTCTGGTGATTCTCCACGACCTGAACCTGGCCCTGCGGTATTGCAATCAGTTCTTATTTTTAAAGGAGGGCCGAATTTTTGCCCAGGGAGGTCGGGAGGTCATGAATCCGGAGACCATTCAGGCGGTGTACGGCATGCAGGTCCATGTTTGTACCGTGGACAACGTGCCGGTGGTGATCCCCTGCGCGTAAGCCATGGGGCAATTTGGGACGCACCCTGTAGGGGCGAGCTGCGCTCGCCCCTACAGACGTACCATCGTTGCACATCCCGTAGGGGCGCGCTTCGCCCGCCGTCGACGCATGCATGCGCTAGGAACCGGGCTGCCTCAGCCGCGGTGGCTTCCCCTAGCGGGCGACCACAGGTCGCCCCTACAGACGCACCATCGGTGGATTTCCCGTAGGGGCGAGCTGCGCTCGCCCGCCGTCGACGCATGCATGCGCTAGGAACCGGGCTGCCTCAGCCGCGGTG
>CATXTO010000083.1 GCA_958402445.1 uncultured Eubacteriales bacterium | reverse complement strand
AGGCTTCGCCTTTGCGGGGGCCCCAATTGCGGGCGAGCGCAGCTCGCCCCTACAAGGAAACGGCGGGCGAGCGCAGCTCGCCCTTACGGTCCGTTGATTGTAGTTCCACTCTGGGAGGCGGCCTAGGCGGGCGTGCAAAGCACGCCCCTACATCGTCGAGGCAAAGTCCACTTTTGTTCCGGCGGCTATTCGCCGCCATCCACACCGCTGCCTTGCCTCTCCTCTCCCCACAAAGGCTTCGCCTTTGCGGGGGCCCCAATTGCGGGCGAGCGCAGCTCGCCCCTACAAGGGGAACGGCGGGCGAGCACAGCTCGCCCCTACAGCCGGAAATTTCGTTCGCGCCCTACAGGATATTTGCCGGCGGCCCCGCCGCTTGCAAACCCTGAAATCCTGTGCTATACTGACCTTGTTTCCGGCTTGCCGGCAGGCGCAGGTCCCATGCGGCTGGGCCCGCCGGCAGGCATGTGGAGGATGTGGCGCCTCGTTTTGCCGTGCCGCCGGCAAAACAAGGCGTTTTTTGTTCTCCCCGGTATGATTTTAGCAAGACGGCACACAGTACAAAGGAGTTGAAGCGGTATGCTGGTGGTATTGCGGCCCGGCGCGCCGGAGGACCAAATCGCAGCCCTGGCCCGGCAGGTTCAGGCGCTGGGCGGTACGGTCCAGGCGGTGGGAGCCGGGCAAAGCGCAGTCTGGCGCCTGGAGGACCCGGGACCGGACCTGGAGGAGCTCTTGGCCCGGTCCGAGCTGGTGTGGTCCTTGCCGGAGGGCCCGGAGGCGCCCGCCCAGTGGAGCCGGCAGGCGCATCCGGCGTCCACTACGGTGGAATTCGGCGGCGCCGGCCTGGGCGGAGGCCGGTTCTGTCTGATGGCGGGCCCCTGCGCCGTGGAGTCGGCCCAGCAGCTCTTTACCGCGGCCCGGATGGTGCGCGCGGCCGGAGCCCAGGCCCTGCGGGGCGGGGCCTTCAAGCCCAGGACCTCTCCGTATACCTTCCAGGGCCTGGGGGAGGATGGCCTCCGGCTGCTGCTGGAGGCCGGGCGGCGCACCGGCCTGCCGGTGGTCACGGAAATTCCCGGCGTAAAGGAGCTGGAGCGGTTCGCGGATGTGGACCTCATCCAGGTGGGGGCCCGGAATATGCAGAACTTTGAGCTCCTGCGGGAGCTGGGACGGGGGGACAAGCCGGTCCTGCTGAAGCGGGGCCCGGCCAATACCCTGGAGGAGCTGCTGTGGAGCGCGGAGCGGCTCCTGGCCGGGGGCAACGGGCAGGTCATCCTCTGCGAGCGGGGCATCCGATGCTTTGATCCGGCGGTGCGTTACACCCTAGACCTGTCCGCCGTGCCCCTGCTGCAGGAGCGGACGCATTTGCCTGTGGTGGTGGACCCCAGCCACGGCACCGGCCGGGCCAGTTTGGTGCCCGCTATGGCGGCTGCCGCCGCGGCGGCGGGGGCGGACGGCCTTCTGCTGGAGGTGCATCCCGACCCCGCCAGGGCCCTGTGCGACGGGACCCAGTCCCTGACGCCGGAGGCGTTCGCCCAGGCAGCGGAGCAGGTCCGAAGGGTCCGGGCGGCGCTCTTCCCGCCGGAGGAGGCGCCTCATGCTTGAATTGACCATCTCCGGCGCCCAGCCCTATCCGGTTTTCTCGGCCCCCGGGCTGCTGGCCCAGGCCGGTCCGCTGCTGGCCCGGCGGGTGACGCCCTGCCCCTGCGCCGTGGTCACGGACGACCAGGTGGGCCCTCTCTACGGACCGGTCCTGGAGCGGAGCCTGGAGGGCGCTGGGTTTTCCCCCTGCCGGGTCTCCTTCCCGGCGGGGGAGCGCTTTAAAACCGGGCGGACCTATCTGACCATCTTGGAGGCGCTGGCCGCGGGCGGCCTCACCCGGGGGGACCTGGTGATCGCCCTGGGCGGGGGCGTGGCCGGGGATCTGGGGGGCTTCGCCGCCGCCACCTATTTGCGGGGCGTGGCCCTGGTACACATCCCCACCAGCCTTTTGGCTATGGTGGACGCCGCGGTGGGGGGGAAAACCGCCGTCAACCTCCCCGCCGGGAAGAACCTGGCCGGGGCCTTTTACCCGCCCCGCCTGGTCCTGTGCGACCCCCAGGTATTGAATACCCTGCCGGGGCAGGCGTTTCGGGACGGCTGCGGGGAGGTTGCCAAGTACGCGGCTCTGGGGGACAGGGACCTGGCCGCGCACCTGCTGGACCGGGGGCTGGACTTTGACCGGGCTTACGTCATCGAGCGGTGCCTCCGGGCCAAGGCGGCCCTGGTCCAGGCCGACGAGTATGACCGGGGCCCCCGGCGGCTTTTGAACCTGGGGCACACCGTGGCTCACGCCCTGGAGCGGTGCAGCGGCTACGCCCTGCCCCACGGGCAGGCCGTGGCGGTGGGCCTGGCGGTGACGGCCCGGGCCAGCCAGGCCCGGGGCCTGTGCGGCAGCCGGCGGGCGGAGGAAATTCTGTCCCTTCTGGTCCGTCTGGGCCTACCCACCCGGACCGGCTTCTCCGCCGCCGCGCTGGCGGAGGCCGCCTGGCAGGACAAAAAGCGTTCCGGCGAAACCCTGGCGCTGGTGGTCCCCCGGGACGCCGGGGATTGCGTTTTGTATCCCCTTCCCATATCCCAATTGGCGGACTTTTTGGCCGCCGGATTGTAGGCAGGTGAGACCATGGACCTTACCATCTATCCCGGCCCTCTGGCCGGGAGCGTGGCCGCGCCGGCCAGCAAATCCCAACTCCAGCGGCTGTTGCTGTGCGCGGCCCTAGCGGACAAGCCCAGCCGGATTGCGGCCCCCGGCCCGGACTGCCGGGACGTGGGGGCCCTGGCAGGCTGCCTGGAGGCCCTGGGCGCGAAAGTCGAACGGACGTCCGGCGGCTTTGGGGTGACGCCTTTGGCGGAAGCCCCCGCCCGGGCCCAGCTTCCCTGCGGCCAGAGCGGGGCCGCGCTGCGGTTTCTCCTGCCCGTGGCCGCGGCCCTGGGGGTGGAGGCCACGTTTCTCCTGGAGGGACGTCTGCCGGACCGGCCCCTGGAGCCTCTGCTTCGGGCCTTGGAGGCCGGAGGCGCGGCGCTGTCCCGGCCGGGACCGGACCGCATCTGCTGTCGGGGTCGCCTGCGGCCGGGCCGCTACGTGGTGGACGGCGGCGCCTCCAGCCAGTTCCTCTCGGGCCTTCTGCTGGCGCTGCCCCGTTTAGAGGGGGCCAGCCGGGTCTGGGTGACGGGCCCTCTGGTCTCCCAGCCCTATGTGGCCATGACCCTGGCGGTACTGGAGCGGTTCCAGGCGGCGCCGGAGCCTGCGCAGGGGGGCTTTTGGGTTCACCCCCGGCCCTACCGGGCCCCAGCCCGGCTGGAGGCAGAGGGGGACTGGTCCGCCGCCGCCTTTTGGCTCTGTGCCCGGGCCCTGGGGAATCCGGTGGCGGTCACGGGCCTGGACCCGGACGCCTGCCAGGGGGACCGGGCTGTGGAGGCGCTGGTGCAGGAGCTGACCGGGCCCCGTAGGGCCCTGGATTTGACCCGGACCCCGGACCTGGCCCCGCCTCTGGCGGCGGCTGCCGCCGGGCTTCCCGGCTACACCCGACTGGAGGGAGTGGGACGCCTGCGGGGGAAAGAGAGCGACCGGCTGGCGGCCCTGTGCGCCATGGTAAACGCGCTGGGAGGCCGGGCGAGACAAGGGGCGGATGTGCTGGAGATCAGCGGCGGGCCCCTGGCCGGCGGCGTGGTGGACGCCAGGGGGGACCACCGGGTGGCCATGGCCGCGGCGGTGGCCGCCACGGTCTGCGCCGGGCCCGTCATGATTTTGGGGGCCCAGTGCGTGGGCAAGTCCTATCCCGCTTTCTGGAAGGACTTCCAGGCCCTGGGGGGAACGGTTGAAAGAGAAATGTAGGGGCGAGCTTCGCACGCCCGCGGAACGACCGCAGGTCGTTCCCTACATCCCCCGGTTCCGTCCGCGCCCTGTCGGGGCGAGCTTCGCACGCCCGTCGGGGTTCCGTTGTGGGAAGCTGCCTGGGCGGGCGACCACAGGTCGCCCCTACGGTCCCGAATTAGGCTGTACCTTGTAGGGGCGTGCTGCGCACGCCCGTCGGGGTTCCGTTGTGGGAAGCAGCCAGGCGGGCGAGCGAAGCTCGCCCCTACAGTTTCGAATTAGGCTGTACTTTGTAGGGGCGTGCTGCGCACGCCCGTCGGGGTTCCGTTGTGGGAAGCAGCCAGG
>CATXTO010000082.1 GCA_958402445.1 uncultured Eubacteriales bacterium | reverse complement strand
GCGCAGCTCGCCCCTACGGGATGTCTGTCGTCGGCGCGTCTGTAGGGGCGACCTGTGGTCGCCCGCCGGTGGGTTTCCCAGATTTGCTGGGTTTGGCGGGCGTGCCAAGCACGCCCCTACAACGTCGTGTCGTGAGTCCGCTTTTGCCCCGACGAGCGCGCCCCTACTGGTTGTTCCGGTTGATCCAGTCCGTGGACAGGTCCATGGCCGCCCGGCAGGCGTTGGTCTGGTCCAGGGAATTCAGCATGACGAAATCGTGGATGATGGCGGAAATCCGCACCGCCGTCACGTCCACGCCCGCCTGCCGCAGCCGCCTGGCGTAGGCCTCGCCCTCGTCCCGGAGCACGTCGGCCTCCCCGTTGATGATCATGGCCTTGGGCAGGCCCCGCAGGTCGTCCAGGCTGGCCCGCAGGGGGGAGGCGGTGATCTGCGCCCGGTCCCGGCTATTGGGGGCGTACTGCCGCCAGAACCACTGCATGCCCGCCCGATAGAGGTAATAGCCGGTGGCGAACCTGCAGTACGAGGGCGTGTCAAAGCAGGCGTTGGTCACGGGGTAGTACAGCAGCTGCTTGTGGATGCAGGGACCTTGGCGGCGCTTGGCCAGCAGGGTCATTGCAATGGCCAGGTTGCCTCCGGCGCTGTCGCCGGCCACCGTGAGATTCGTAAGGCTCAGCCCGGGGCAGCGCTTCTCCACCAGCCCGGGCAGGGCGCAGAGCACCTGATAGCACTGCTCCATGGCCACGGGATACCGGGCCTCCGGGGACAGGGCGTACTCCGGGAATACCACCAGGCAGCGGGTCCGGGCCGCCAGCTCCCGCACCAGCTTCTCATGGGTGTGGAAGCTGCCGAACACCCAGCCGGCCCCATGGAGATAGTAAATTACGCCGCACAGGGGGCCGCACCCCGTGGGCGTCACCAGATAAACCTTCACCTTGCCCCATTGGCCGGTATCGACCTGGGTGAACTCAATGTCCGCCGGGCACATGGCCACGGGGGCGTCCTGGGTTTCCTCCAGGACCTTCCGGCCCTGTTCCGGCGGCAGCTGAAAAATGAGAGGCGGGGCGGAGCTGGCCCGGCAGACCGCCTCCGCCGCCGCCTCCAAGGGAACGCGATTGCACATATTGAAAACTCCTGTCTTTTTTTGTCTATTTCACAATATGCGCACCCAGGCCGCCGGGTTCCCGGCCCGGCGCGGGGCCTGATAATCCCCAAAAAACGGTTCAAACTAGAAGCGAGGTGATTTCTGTGCAAGCAACCAATGAACTCATTCACGAAACCAGCCCATATCTGCTCCAGCACGCGGAAAACCCGGTGCACTGGTATCCCTGGGGCGGCCGGGCTCTGGACCGGGCCCGGCAGGAGGACAAGCCCATCTTTCTGAGCATCGGCTACTCCACCTGCCACTGGTGCCACGTGATGGCCCGGGAATGCTTTCAGGACCAGGCCGTGGCGGAGCTGCTGAACCGGGACTTCGTCAGCGTCAAGGTGGACCGGGAGGAGCGGCCGGACATCGACGGGGTGTATATGCAGGCGTGCCTGGCCATGACCGGGTCCGGGGGGTGGCCCCTGAGCCTGTTTTTGACCCCGGAGGGCGCCCCCTTTTACGCCGGGACCTATTTCCCCCGCCCGGAATTCATGCGTCTGCTGGAGGCGGTGTCCCAGACCTGGCGGACGGACCGGGACCGGCTGGTGGGCAGCGGCAAGCGGATCGCCGCGCTGCTGGCGGCTTCGGAGCCGGCGGGAGACCCGGCGGAGCATCCCCCCATCCAGGAGGCCCTGGCCGGCTACCGCGCAAGCTTCGACCCGGACTGGGGCGGCTTCGGCCCGGCGCCCAAGTTCCCCGCGGCCCACAACCTGTTCTTCCTCCTGTACGCCGGCGGTCAGGACATGGCCGAGGCCACTTTGCGTCATATGTACCGGGGCGGCCTTTTCGACCACGTGGGCGGCGGCTTCTGCCGCTATGCTACGGACCGCAGGTGGCTGACGCCCCACTTTGAAAAGATGCTCTACGACAACGCCCTGCTGGCCATGGCCTACCTCCTGGCGGACGAACTGACGGGACAGGACCTGTATAGACGGGTGGCGGAGCGGACCTTCTCTTACTTGGAGCGGGAGCTGGCCGCGCCGGCGGGCGGGTTTTACGCGGCCCAGGACGCGGACGCCGGCGGGTCTGAGGGCGCCTATTACCTGCTTACCCCGGCGGAGGTGGAAGATGCCCTGGGGCCTGCGGACGCCGCGCGCTTCTGCCGGGCCTACGACGTTACAAAGGCGGGTAATTTCGAGGGCCGCAGCATCCCCAATCTGCTGCGCACGGAGCCGGACCAGGCGCCGGTGGATTTGCTCCCCGCCATGTACGAGTACCGCAGCCGCCGGACCCCGCCCCACCGGGACGAAAAGATTCTCACCGGCTGGAACGCTCTGGTCTGCGGGGCCTACGCCATGGCGGGCCGGATCTGGGGCCGGAAGGAATCCCTGGACCGGGCCCGGCAGCTGATGGCCTTTCTAGAGGAGCGCCTGACGGAGGGTACGGCGGTCTTCGCCGGGGTCACCGGTGGCCGGCGGCTGGGGGCCGGATTCCTGGACGACTACGCCTTTTTGATTTTCGCCCTGCTCCAGCTGCACCAGGCCACTCTGGAGACTGGCTACCTGGACCGGGCGCGGGAGCTTCTGGACCGGGCCTGGGAACTGTTTTGGGATTCGGAGCAAGGGGGCTTCTTCTTCACCGGGCCGGAGAACGAGCGCCTCATCGCCCGGCGGAAGGAGACCTGGGACGGCGCCCTGCCCTCGGGGAACTCGGTCATGGCCTATAACCTCTCCCGACTGGCCCTGCTCACGGAGGACGTGGAGCTGGAGGAACGGGCCCGGGCCCAGAGCCGGTTCCTCAATGGCTATGCGGCCCAGCACCCCACGGGCTACGGCTTCTACCTCTGGTCCGCCCTGCCGGTGAAAAAGGTGACCTGCGCCCTGGCCGACCCTAAAGATTTGCAGAACCTGCGCGTCCGGTCCGACTGGGCCTTCCGGGTGACGGAGGATCCCGGCTACCCCCTTTTGGACGGCAAAACCGCCTATTACGTCTGCGAAAACGGCGCCTGCCTGCCGCCCAGCCCGACAATTCAGTAGCTTGACCGGGGCTTCGGAGGGCCTTTGACTTTCTAAAAATCCTCCGGTAACGAACTGTAGGGGCGAGCTGTGCTCGCCCGCCATCCTCCCGGAACCGTAGGGGCGACCTGCAGTCGCCCGTGGGCGTGCTTCGCGCGCCCCCACAGAGCACCGGACCGATTTGAGGGTATGGGGCCCCGCAAAACCGAAAGGTTTTGTGGGGAGAGGAGGGGCAAGGGTGCGGTGCCGATGGCGGCCACACAGGCCGCCGGAGCAGAAGCGGACTTTGCCCCGACGTTGTAGGGGCGACCTGTGGTCGCCCGCGGACTACGCAGACTATTCCTTCCGCCGATCCTCCGGCTCCAGGTGGTCCAGCGCATATCGGCAGCATTGCAGAACCAAAAGATTAAATGAAATCTCATTTTTGGCTGCCACCATGTTTAATTCATGGTATAATAGGTCTGTGAACCGCACTGTGCGGGAGACATTCGCGTTGGAAAACTGCGCATCAACTTGAAACACGTACATATCGCCTCCACCCGGTCATGTTCAGAAGCTGTAGGGAACGACCTGCGGTCGTTCTTTCAGAATGTAGGGGCGACCTGCGGTCGCCCGCGGGCGAGCACAGCTCGCCCCTACAACTGCCAAAGCTGTACACAATATAATAAGCGAAAGCAACGGAAAATATGGACCGCGATACTGGTCAAAAGTCAAAAAATTACTTGAAAAAAATACAAGAGACTCTTGTCAGAGAATTTCACACAGGAGGGGAAAATATGCTGAAAGACTCCTTGGCCAGCGCGCTGAGAAGCGTTCAAAAAAACCGCGGCCTGTCCGAACGGGGGCTCTCGGAGCTTCTGCAAGTGCCGCGTATGACGGTCCATGCTCTGCTGGAGGGAAGCGCCAACCCCACGCTTCAAACCATTGAGCGAATTGCCCAACAGCTGCAGCTGGACCCCATCGTCCTGATTACGGACCTCAAACTGGACGACGCATTGGTTCGCTCCTTTTTCTTCCTGATTAAATCCTTTGTGGATTTACCGGCCCAAAAGCAATGGGAGGCGGCCCGGCTCATTCGGGAGTTCGTGGAGGCGCTGACCACAAACCGCACGCCGGAGCCATGAACCGTTCCCTCCAGTAGGGACGCGTCTCCAATCCCCACGATGTAGGGGCGACCTGCGGTCGCCCGCGGGCGTGCAAAGCACGCCCCTACAGGGTGCGGCCCAAATCCCAGGA
>CATXTO010000081.1 GCA_958402445.1 uncultured Eubacteriales bacterium | reverse complement strand
GGCAACCAAAGGTCGCCCCTACCTAGCACCATCGGCAGAAATCTGTAGGGGCGTGCTGCGTTTGCCCGCGGGCGACCAAAGGTCGCCCCTAATTCCATTGCCGGAAGGTGTCACAGAACGATAAACCCCAAACCCAAGGCCAGCGAAGCGGCTCCGGTTTCGAGTGGAGCAGGGACGGAGCGGACAAGAATCCCCGCCCCTCTAGGGCGGGGATTTTCGGGCAATCATTTACGGGGCGGGGGCACAGGCCAGGCCCGTTCCCCGTTACGCGTAATTCCGGAAACACAGGTTCACGTCTACGTCCCCTGTGATGCCGGGCACGGTGCCGGTGCAGGTATACTGCCACATGGCCACGTCGTAGGCGAAGGTCATAGCCTCCTGATACTGCGCCAGCCAGAAGTCGTAGTCCGTCAGCTCCCGCAGGCGGAAGGTGGTTTTCGCCAGGTCCTGATTGAAATAAAAGGCGGGCTTGTATCCGGCGGCCTCCACAGCCCCACAGAAAGCCAGGGTACAGTCCGTCACCATGCGGCTGGAGGTGTCCCCGGTCCGTGCCTCGTCGTCCACCCACTCCCAGTCGAAGACCACGGGATAGGTGATTTCCCAGCCCTCAATACAATCCAGGACAAAAGCCGCCTCCTCCTGCGCCTCCTCCACGGTGGTTGCCTGGGAGTAAAAGTACACCCCCACGGGCAACCCCGCCTCTGTGGCTCCCTTCAGATTTGCCTGGGCAAAGGAGTCCTCGTGAACGCCGCCCTCGTCATAACCCCGGAACCCCACCCGGATCATGGCGTACTCCACCCCCGCCTCCTTCACGGCGTCCCAATTGATCTCCCCCTGATGGGAGGATACGTCAATTCCAGTCTTGACGGGTACGGCGGAGCAGCGGACAAAACCGCCCTCCACATAAAAATCCGAGGCTTGATAGGGATTGGCGGGGGGCGGCGGCAGGGTGGGCTCCGTCTCCGGCGTCCGGGAGCGAAGGCGGCTGCTGAACAGCAGCAAAAGCAAAAGCCCGGCCGCGGCCACCAAGGCCAGGAGCCCCAGGAGCAGGGCCTTCGGGCTGAGTTCCTGTTTACGGTGGTTTGCCATAGGCTTCTCCTTCCGGTTGTTGAATTCCGCCGGTTTCGGTCCGGCGGGTTTTATTGTACCATAATCCGACAACCCTGCCAAGGGTTGGGCATGGTAGCATTTCTTAAATTTTTCCCAATTTCTCTTGTGAAATACTGGAAGCTATAGTACAATAGTTAGGATACTTGTTGCAGATTGTCTTTCGGAGGTATCAAAATGTCTGAACCAAACGACCAGGAATTCCTGGATGAAATTTATCAAATGCTGGACCTGCAAAAGCCCGCTCAGCCGGAGCCCCGGGGGCCGCGGACGCCCCCCCGCAGGCCGCCCCGCAAAAGGCGGCGGCGGTTTCCCTGGCTGGCGCTGCTGCTCCTGCTCCTGGGCTGCGGCCTGGCGTTTGCCTTGCTGCAGAGCAGGCAGGCCGCCCAGACGCCGCCGTCTACCACCGCGCCCACCCTGCCCGCTTCCCAGGCCCAGGACGGCGACGTGCTCACCATCGCAGCCGGAGGCGACGTGACCATCACCCAGGCGCTGCTGGACGACGCCCGGCAGCCCGACGGCTCTTATGACTTTTCCTCCATGCTTTTGCAGGCCTCGCCCCTGCTTGCGGGCGCGGACCTGGCCGTGGCGAATCTGGAGGTAAACTTCTGCGGTTCGCCCTATGAGCCGGACCGCTACAACGCCCCGGAGTCCCTGCTCACCGCGCTATCCGGCGCCGGGTTGGACCTGGGCCAGACCGCCAACTCCATGAGCATTTACAACGGCATCGCCGGCCTGCAATCCACCCTGGAGGCGGTGCGGGCCGCGGGTCTGGAGCCTCTGGGCACCTTTGCGGATCAGGCGGAGTTTCAGCGGACCAAGGGAGTTACGGTCTTGGAGGTCAAAGGCTTCCGGGTGGCGTTTGTTGCCTTCACCAAGGGGCTGGACAACCTAAAGCTGCCGGCAGGCTCTGAAAACTGCGTCAACCTGCTGTACAAAGACTACAACACCACCTACCGGAAGGTGGATACGGAGGCAATTCGCTCGGTGCTCTCTGCCGCCCAGGCGCAAAAGCCGGACGTGACCATCGCCCTGCTCCACTGGGGCAGCGAATACGACCAGACCATCAGCAAAACCCAGGAGGAAATCCGGGACCTGATGTTCTCCCAGGGCGTGGATGTGATTTTGGGAACGCACTCCCACCTGGTGGGTCCTGTGGAGGTGACCACCGTCCAGGACAAAGACCGCCTGACTGCCTACAGCCTGGGAAATCTGCTCTCCACGGATCAGGAGCCCGGGGCCAATCAGGGCTTGGTGCTGCAGTTGGAATTCACGAAATCCGATGGGCAGACCAAGCTCACCAGTCATCGCTATGTCCCGATCTACCTGGCCCAGGGAACGGAAACCGACACTGGAAAATTCCAGGTTCTCAACACCCTGGACGCCATCGCCCTGTATGAGTCGGACTACATCGGAAAAGTCAGCGAGGAAACCTATCAGTCCCTGACGCGCTCCGCCCAGAAAATCGCAGAGCTGGTGCAACCCACGGAGCCGGAAACGGCGTAAAGCAGAAAAAGCAGCGATAAATCTATGTAGAGGCGGGCTGTTCTCGCCCGCCGTCCTCTTTTGCCCGCCTGGTAACCACCCCTATAGCGAAATGTAGGGGCGAGCTGCGCTCGCCTGCCAAACCCTGCAAAATCGGAGGCTTCCCAGGTGGCGACCGTTGGTCGTCACCTGCAACTGCAAAATCCCATGGCCCAATAAATTATTATATTTAGAGGAAATATACGTGGCACAAAATATAATTACATTGTTTGAAGAGACCGCCCGCCGCTTCCCGAACCGGCGGGCCCTTGCCGACGCACAGGAGGCCTGGACCTTCCGTACCCTGCGCACCCAGGCCCGCCGTGTGGCCTCATGGCTTTTAAATCAGGGGTATCGGAGCCGCCCCTTGGGGATCCTGGCCCGTCGTGACGTGTGGACCGGGGCGCTGTTTCTGGCCGCGGCCTACAGCGGAAATTTTTACGTACCTCTGGATGAGGACATGCCTGGGGAGAAGCTCCGAAAAATCCTGACCGGCGGGGAGATCTCCCTGGTTCTGGGCCGGGGTCCTGCCCAGGAGCTGCCCGGCTACCTGGATATAACGGATTCGCTTCTGGCCGAAATGGAGGAGGACCAGACTGCGCTCGCTTCGCTTCAGGCAGAGCTGGAGCCCCAGAGTCTGCTGTACGTGGTCTATACCTCGGGCTCCACGGGCGTACCCAAGGGCGTGTCCAAGACCCATGGGGCAATGCTGAGCTTTCTAGACGCCTATACCAGGACCTTTCCCTTCTCAGAGCGGGACGTTCTGGGGAATCAGACGCCCTTTTTCTTTGACGCCTCCGCCAAGGACTTCTATCTGATGGCCGCCACGGGTGCCGCGCTGGAAATACTGCCTACGGAGCTGTTTTCCTTCCCGGTGCGTCTGATGGAATACCTGAACCAGAGGCAGGTCAACTTCATTTCCTGGGTCCCCTCCGCCCTGTCCATCGTGACGCAGCTCAATACCTTTGCGGAAGTGCTGCCAACTACTCTGAACCGGGTCTTTTTTGTGGGAGAGGTATTTCCCCAAAAGCAGCTGGACCGGTGGCGGCTGGCCCTGCCCCAGGCGGAGTTTGTAAACCTATACGGCTCCTCGGAGATTGCCGGCGTGGCCTGCTATTACCGAGTGCCCGGTGGGTCTCTGGACACGCAGGCGCTGCCCATCGGCGGGCCCCTGCCCAACTGCACGGTGCATCTGGTGGACCAAGACCGCATTGTTGTGGAGCCCGGGGTGGTGGGAGAGCTCTACCTGGCCAGCCCGGCCCTGGCCGCCGGATACTACCAGGACCCGGAGCGGACCGAAATCAGCTTCCCCACCCTTGACCTGGGAGACGGCGTGTTCCGGCGCTACTTCCGCACCGGGGACCTTGCCCGGTACAATGAGGCCGGGGAACTGGTATTTGCCGCCCGACGGGACTATCAGATCAAGCATATGGGCCGGCGCATCGAATTGGGAGAAATTGAGACCGCCGCCGACAGTCTGGAGGCGGTGCAGCGCTGCTGCTGCCTATACGATTCCAAGAAGCAGAAAATTGTCCTGTTTTGCCAATTGGCTTCGGACCACATCTCCTGTACGGGCAGAGAAATCCGCCGGCTTTTGCGGGAGAACCTCTCGGATTACATGGTGCCGGCCAAGGTTATTTTGTTGGAGCGGCTTCCGCTCAACGCCAATGGGAAAATTGACCGCCAGGCGTTGGCGCGGCAATTGGATGCCCGGCCTTCGGGCGCTGGCGGGCAGGACGTCCTGTAGGGGCAGCTACGCTCGCCCGCGAAACGGCCACAGGTCGTTTCTACGCCCC
>CATXTO010000080.1 GCA_958402445.1 uncultured Eubacteriales bacterium | reverse complement strand
CGCCTGCGGCTGTTTCTAAACGCAGGGGCGACCCGTGGTCGTTCCGCGGGCGTGCAAAGCACGCCCCTACGGGATGAAAATCAATGGTGCGACATAGGGAACCGCCTGCGGCTGTTTCTAAACGCAGGGGCGACCCGTGGTCGTTCCGCGGGCGTGCCAAGCACGCCCCTACGGGATGAAAATCGATGGTGCGACATAGGGAACGGCCTGCGGCTGTTTCTAAACGCAGGGGCGACCTGTGGTCGCCCGCGGGCGTGCCAAGCACGCCCCTACGGGATGAAAATCGATGGTACGACAGGGGAAACCGCCTGCGGCTGTTTCTAAACGTAGGGGCGGCCTGTGGCCGCCCGCGGGCGTGCGAAGCACGCCCCTACGAGATGAAAATCGATGGTACGACATGGGAAACGGCCTGCGGCTGTTTCTAAACGTAGGGGCGACCTGTGGTCGCCCGCGGGCGTGCCAAGCACGCCCCTACAAAGGCGCGGCTGTAGGTCGCGCCGCAACGTCGATTTCAAAAAATTTTTATGCCGCATTTTTTACCAGGCATAAGCAGGCCGCCGTTTCGCACAATACCACAGGAGGTGGTAATTGTGAGACGGCGGCTTATTATGCTTTTTTTAGCCCTGGCCCTGCTGGTCCCGCCGGTGCGGGCGGAGGGCGATTACATTAAATGGGTGGATTTTAACGTTTCCTACGAAGCTATGGACCGCGCGCTGCGCCTGGACATCACCTCTCAGGAGCAGGACCGGCCCGTGAGCTGGATCGATCTTTTGGCCCTGGGCGCCTGCCGCACCGGGGGAAAGGTCACGGCCAAGGCCGTGGACAAGGCGGCCAAGGATCTGGAGACCGGAAAGTCCCCGGAGGAGCTCCTGGGGGACCTGTACAAATATTATGCCTATTATCACGAGGCCTATGACGCCGCCCTGGGCGGGCTGGTGGGAAACTATGCCATCGAGGTGGCCGATGAGAACGGGGAGAAGTACTGGAAGCCCGCCTACGGCCTGAAGGCCTTTTCCCCCATCGCGGCGGGCTACGGCTACAGCCACTGCGATGACTTCGGCGTGAGCCGGTCCTATGGCTTTGCCCGAAAGCACCTGGGCAACGATCTCATGGGCGCCATGGGCACGCCCATCATTGCCGTGGAGTGCGGCGTGGTGGAGGCCATGGGCTGGAACCAATACGGCGGCTGGCGGGTGGGCATACGCTCCCTGGACGGCCGGCGCTACTACTATTATGCCCACCTGAAAAAGGACACGCCCTTCGCCCCGGGACTGGAGGAGGGCGACCAGGTCCAGGCCGGGGATGTGATCGGCTTTATGGGCCGCACGGGCTACTCCACCAAGGAGAACGTGAACAACATTGAAACCGTGCACCTGCACTTCGGCCTGGAGCTCGTCTTCGACGAGAGCCAAAAGGAGTGCAACAGTGAGATCTGGATCAACGTGTATCCCATCGTCCGGCTCCTGAGCCAGCACCGCAGCAGCGTGCAAAAGGCGGAGGACGGGACCTGGCAGCGGGTCTATGCCTTCCGGGACCTGGACGCGGAGCCTAACGAAGCCCCAGGCCGGCAATGAGCTCTGCCAGTGTCTCGGCGAAGCAATGGGCGGCGGTGAGGGCCTCGGAGAGGGTGTTGCCGGCGGTGCCCACCTCCACCAGCATGGAGCCGGGGGTGGCGTGCTGGTTAAACCGCTCGGTGCGCAGGGACAGGGGCCGGGCCAGGCCCGGGTAATCCCGCTCCAATTGGACCTGGAGCTTCAGGGCGAAGGCCAGGTTGTCCTGCCAGCCCGGATGGTTCAGGCCACCCTCGTCGGTGCCCATGACCAGCATCACCTGGGCAGAGCGCTGGCCTCCCACGGTGGCCGCCGTCGCCATCTGGCCGCCGTCTTCATACTCCACCGCGTCCCGGTGCACGTCGATGACCATCTGGATGCTGGGGTATTCGGCCAGATACTGCTCGATTCTGGTCAGGGCCTTATTGTAAGAGCCGTTGTAGGAGGGGTAATCGTTGAGCGTCTCGTCGTGGAGCACGGGGATGCCCGCCTCCTCCAGGACCTGGGTGATCTCGTCGCCCACTCGGACCATGTTATACCCGGTGTCCAGGGTCCGGTAATCCCCGGAGGGCGTGTACTCCCAGCCGGACTCCATGGTATAGGCCTCCGTGGCGTGGGTGTGCAGAATCAGCACCCGGGGCTCCTCCCCCGAAAAGTTCAAATCCACCGGCTGCTCCAGCAGGGCGCCCAGGTCGGGCCGGTAGTCGCCGCCGTATTTGACCTCCAGCAGCTCCTTGTCCCCGGCGGAGAAGCGCATGGGACCCGGGTCCGCCGGCGCGGTCGGGAAGGAGAACACGGTGGTGGCCTCCGGGACCGTGGCCTCCTCCGTGGGCTCCTCGGCGGGCGGGGCGGACGCGGGGACCGTCTCCGAGCCGGGGGTTGTCTCCGGCTCCGTGGGCTTTACCGCCCGTCCGGTCTGCAAATAGAGCAGAAAGGAAGTCAGGCTGTCGCTGCCCACCGGCACGGAGGCAGGGCTTGTCTGGGGGCTGCTGCCGCTGACGCGCAGGACCAAAGCCAGCAACAGGACTCCCACGCAGACCCTGCGGACCCGTTTTTTCCAGACTTCCATGACCGCTTCTCCTCCTAACGTCCATCCCAAGCTTCCTGCCTGCCTTCCAAGGCCCGATGCGCAGGAGCGCCGGCCGCCCCAGCGGGGCAAAATGCCGGCGCGATTTCGTTTTTATATACAAAAAACCGCCAGCAGGAGGCGCGCCGGCAATCCGGCGGCGCTCTTTTTGCGGCGGCTTTTCTATCTATCTCGGCTTTCGCCATGCCCCCCGGCGGGGCAGCTCTGCCCGCAGAGTTTCAAAAAAGGTGCGCAGCACCTGGGCGCAGGCCTCCTCCAGCACCCCGGCGGTCACCGCCGGATGATGGTTGTAGGCCATGTTGAATAAATCGCACACGGACCCGCAGGACCCGGCTTTGGGGTCCTTGGCCCCGAAAACCACCCGGGGGATCCGGGCGTTTAAAATGGCCCCGGCACACATGGGGCAGGGCTCCAAGGTCACGTATAGGGTGCACTGCCACAGCCGCCAGCCTTTTAGCGTCCGGCAGGCCTGGTCGATGGCCTCCAGCTCCGCGTGGCACAGGGCGTTTTTCTCCGTCTCCCGGCGGTTCCGGCCTCGGCCCACCACCTGCTCGCCCAGGGCGACCACGCAGCCCACCGGCACCTCGCCGGCCTGGGCGGCTTCCCGGGCCAGCTCCAGGGCCAGCGCCATAAAATCCTGGTCCTCCACAAGCCCCACCTCCTGGGTCCTATCATAGCCCATTTTGTCGGCGGGGTCAAGGCGCCTCAGGGCTCTGACAGCAGGGCCGCGAACAAAACCGCCAGCTCCTGCCGGGATAGGGGCCTGTCCCCCTGGGCGTCGGATCGCTGCTGCAGCCGGCCGTCGGCTGCGTTGAAGCTGCTGCGAAAGGTGCGGGCCAGGGCGGACTCGTCCTTCTTGCTCACAGGCAAGCCTGTGAGCAGATAATCCGTCGTGACGTCAAAGAGGCGAGCCAGGGCCACAATCCGGTCTCCGGAGGGCTCCCGGCGTCCCTGCTCATACATTCCCACGGTACTGGTGCTCACAGACAGGCGTTTGGCCAGCTCCGCCTGGCTCATGCCCGCCTCCCGCCGCAGAGACGCGATTCTTGCTCCCAGCATACGCGCACCTCCTTTCCTGCTGAGCCTAAAATAGCACGCTGCTCCCGAAAAAGATAGGGAATCATGTCCATTACACAGGCAAGCTTGACATCACACGAAACGCATGCTAAGATTATATGGAAATATCTGGAAAATATATATAAGAAAAAAATACAAATATTTGGATATTTCTTGGGATATTGCGGCGATACGTCGGTGTGGGCAAGGTTGGGCACAAACCGCGCCAAATTTGCGGCGGAGGGCTGAATTTAGTTCGGAGGGCGAGGTTATGAGATGGTTGAAAGCAACGGCGCTTCAGCGCTGGAGGCTGCTGCCCCGGGACCGGCAGCAGGACAAACCCTGGGGTCTGTGCTCCCGCTGCGGGCGGGAGCGCTACGGAGAGGGACCCTGTTTCTACTGCGAAAGGGGGCCGCTATGACCCTTCTGGAGATTTCCTTGGGATACCAGGCGGCGGCGGAGCCCCTGCGCCGCCGCCTGGCGCAGCTCCGGCGGGAGGAGGCCCGGGAGACGGACGCCGAGGCCCTGTGGCGCCTGAAGCGGCGGATTGCGGAGCTGACCCCCCTGCTCACAGAGATGAACCAATTGGCGGAGCTCACGGCCCGGTACTACGAAAGGGGGTACTACCGCAATGCGCGATATACGCTATGACGGGTACCTGGGTCCTTACCTCCCCCGGGAGGTGCAAAAAAAGCGGGTGGCGCGGGTGCTGCGGGAGGAGCTGACGACATTGCAGCGGGCCGCGGTGGTGGGCTATTACATTCAGCAGAAATCGATTCCGGAGATGGCCCGGGAGCGCGGCGTCAACAAAAGCACCATATGCCGGAACCTGCACCGGGGGGAGGCCCGGCTCCGCCGGTGCCTGCGGTATTGAGCGGCATTCATGCATAACCGTATTCTGCGACTGTAGGGGCGTGCTGCGCACGCCCCTACAGCCCACAAATCACACCCCACCTTGTAGGGGCGAGCTGCGCTCGCCCGCCATACCCGGATCGTCCGAAAATCCCTCCGGCGGGCGGCCACAGATCGCCCCTACGTTTAGAAACGCCCGCAGGTTGTTTCCCATGTCGCACCATCGATTTTCATCTCGTAGGGGCGAGCTGCGCTCGCCCGCCATACCCGGATCGTCCGAAAATCCCTTTGGCGGGCGACCACAGGTCGCCCCTACGTTTAGAAACAGCCACAGGCCGTTTCCCATGTCGCACC
>CATXTO010000079.1 GCA_958402445.1 uncultured Eubacteriales bacterium | reverse complement strand
CTTTGGCTTTTCCGGGGGGCCTCTTGTTTTAAAGTGACAAGTTTAAAAATTGGGGCTTTGTACACGTCCAGCTTATGGTTCCCTACAAAGGAAAAGCCACATTATTTCCCTTTCTTCTCCTCAGACAACCATTCCAGGTACTCGTCATAGGTACCCAGCCGGTCTACGATAGTACCGTCCGGCTGAAAGGCAATCACTCGATTACACACGGAGGAAAGCATCTCATGGTCGTGGCTGGCTAGAAGCACCACCCCAGGAAAAGCCATCAAGCCCTTATTCACCGCTTGAATGGACTCCATGTCCAAGTGGTTGGTGGGCTGGTCCAGCAGCACCACGTTGGCCCCTGAAAGCATCATCTTCGAGAGCATGCACCGGACCCGCTCTCCGCCGGAGAGAACGTTGACCTGCTTAAAAACGTCTTCCCCGGAGAACAGCATCCGTCCTAGGAAGCCCCGGAGATATACGTCGTCCTTCTTCGCCGAATACTGCCGAATCCAGTCCACCAGCTCCATATCGCAGCCCTCAAAATAGGGGCTGTTATCCTTGGGCAGATAGCTCTGGGAGGTGGAGACACCCCATTTAAAGCTACCGGAATCCGGCTCTACCTCCCCCATCAGCACCTGAAATAGGGCGGTCTGGGCCAGCTCATTTTCCCCCACAAAGGCGATTTTATCGGTCCTGCCTACTGTAAAATGCACGTCGCGCAAAAGCTCTGCCCCGTCTACGGTCAACGTAAGGTCCTTCACCGTGAGCACGTCCTTGCCCAACTCCCGCTCCGGGGAAAAGCCTACGAAGGGATAGCGCCGGGACGAGGCCGGCATTTCCTCCACGGTCAGCTTGTCCAGCAGCTTCCGGCGGGAAGTCGCCTGTTTGCTCTTGGCCTTGTTGGCAGAAAAGCGGGCGATGAAAGCCTGGAGCTCCTCAATTTTCTCTTGGTTCCTTTTATTTTTGTTGCGCATGAGCGACTGCATCAATTGCGAGGACTCATACCAGAAGTCATAGTTGCCCACGTACATCCTGATTTTCCCGAAGTCGATGTCCACAATGTGGGTGCAGACCGTGTTGAGAAAATGCCGGTCGTGAGAGACCGCGATGACAGTGCCGGGGAAGTCCAACAGAAAATCCTCCAACCAGTTGATGGATTCGATGTCCAGGTTGTTGGTGGGCTCGTCCAGCATCACAATATCCGGATTGCCAAACAGAGCTTGGGCCAGCAGAACCTTGACCTTCAGCCGGGGGTCCGTGTCCGCCATACGATCCTGGTGATATTGGGTGGGAACACCCAGACCCTGCAAAATCCGGCTGGCGTCAGACTCCGCCTCCCAGCCGTTCATCTCCGCAAATTCCGTCTCCAACTCCGAGGCCCGTAGCCCGTCCTCATCGGAAAAATCGGGCTTTTCGTACAGCGCGTCCTTTTCCTGCATCACCTCATAGAGCCGCTGATTGCCCATGATGACCGTTTCCAGAACCGTATACGCGTCATATTGAAACTGCTCCTGCTTTAAAACGGACATGCGGACGCCTGGCTGAAGCACCACGGCTCCGCTGGTGGACTCCAACTGTCCGGAGAGTATTTTTAAAAACGTGGACTTTCCGGCGCCGTTCGCACCGATGACGCCATAACAGTTACCCGCTGTAAATTGCAGGTCCACATGCTGAAACAGCCACTGGCCCCCGAACTGTATACTGAGGTTATTCACCGTAATCATAATTTTCCAATCCTTTCTTCCCCGCAAGCCCTGTGGCCGTAAGAGACGCTGGGCAAAATGTTGCTCATACCGGGCCCTTCTGCAACCCTCCCAGCCATATCAAACGGCAGCCGCAGCAACAGTGTAACACGAAATCACAAATAAATAAATATTTTTTCCCAAACCCCCTTGAAATTTTTCATATGCTGGCTATAATAGATTTAGCACTCATGTAAAAAGAGTGCTAAATCTATGGAGCAAGGACGTGACCGGCATGGAAAAAAAGCAATTTCAGGCGGAATCGCAGCGCCTGTTGGATCTGATGATCAATTCCATCTACACACATAAGGAGATTTTTCTGCGGGAAATCATCTCTAACGCCTCCGATGCCATTGATAAGCTGGCTTATCTGTCGCTGACCGACGAAAACGTTGGTCTGAACCAGGAGGATTTTCAAATTCAGATTAAGCGGGAGCCGAAATACAAAATTTTAACAGTCTCGGACAACGGGATCGGAATGAGCCGGGAGGAGATGGAGCAAAACCTGGGGACGATCTGCAAATCGGGTTCTCTGGATTTTAAGGCCCAGCTGGGCAAGCAGGCGGACGTGGATATCATCGGACAATTCGGCGTGGGCTTTTACTCCGCCTTTATGGTAGCCGACACCGTAACGGTGATTTCCAAAAAATACGGGGCGGAGGAAGCCTGGATTTGGCAGTCCAGCGGCGCCGATGGGTATACCCTGGAGCCGGCCCAGCGGGAAGCACCGGGCACGGATGTCATCATGAAGCTCAAGGCGGACACGGAAGACGAGCAGTACAGCCGCTTCCTGGAAGAATATGAAATCCAAAATTTAATCAAAAAATATTCTGACTACATTCGCTACCCCATTCGAATGGAAGTCACCAAATCCCGAAAAAAGGAGCCGGCAGAGGGGGAAGCGCAGCCGGACAAGGCGCCGGAATACGAGGAGTACACAGAGGTTGAAACTCTAAACTCCATGGTCCCTCTCTGGCAGCGAAATAAGAAGGACGTCTCTCAGGAGGAATACGACAGCTTTTACCGAGAGAAATTTTTCGATTATGAAAAACCACTGGCCAACCTCCACATCAGCGTAGAGGGGGCCGTCACCTACAAGGCGCTGTTGTATATTCCCGCCCGTGCTCCCTATGATTTTTACTCCAAGGACTACAAGAAGGGGTTACAGCTGTATTCCTCCGGGGTACTGATTATGGATCACTGCGAGGACCTGCTCCCAGATCACTTCCGTTTCGTTCGGGGCATCGTGGACTCTCAGGACCTCTCCCTGAACATCAGCCGGGAGATGCTGCAGCACACCCGCCAGCTCACTGTAATTGCCAATAACCTGGAGAAAAAAATCAAAAATGAATTGGAAAACATGCTACAGCAGGACCGGGAAAAATATGAAAAGTTTTTCGCCGCGTTCGGCCGTCAGCTGAAATACGGCACCGTGGGCAACTATGGCATGCATAAGGAAGCCTGCCAAGACCTGCTGCTGTTCTGGTCCAACCAGCAGAAAAAGCTCATTAGCCTGCGGGAATATGTAGATGCCATGCCGGAGGAACAGAAAAAAATCTATTTTGCCCCCGGCGAGAACCGGGACCGGCTGGCAAAGCTGCCGCAGACCGAGATGCTGGCAGCCAAGGGCTTTGACGTTCTGCTTTTTACCGAAGATGTGGACGAGTTCATCCCCCAGACGCTGGTCCAGTACGCAGAAAAGGACTTCTGCAACATCACTGCCGATGACCTCGGCCTGCAAACCCAAGAGGAGAAAAAACAAGCCGAGGAAAAGGCGGAGGAATTAAAGGATGTGCTGTCCTTTGTCAAGGACGCTCTGGGCGACCAGGTGAAGGAGGTCCGTCTTTCCGCCAGCCTGGGCAATCATCCCGTGTGTCTGACGCCGGACGCAGGAATGAGCTTTGAAATGGAGAAGTATATGAAGCGGGTAAACCCGGATTTCGGCTACAGCGCGGGCCGAATCCTGGAGCTCAATGCGGAGCATCCGGTATTCCAGGCGATGCAGGAAGCTGTGAAGGACAACCCGGAGAAGGCCAAGGACTACGCGAAGCTCTTGTATGGACAAGCGCTTTTGATGGCGGACTTGCCGCTGGAAGACCCTATGGCCTACACAAAACTGGTGTGTAAGCTGATGCATTAATTGACGCAGGCGGCCGCCCAAATGGGTGGCCGCCCTAAATATGTGCTTCAAAGAAAAAAGCCCGCTTGTTTTCTAGTTGCTATTTATATGTGAATATGTTACTATAAAACTACATAAAAATTAGACAGATAACGTGCCTCAGAAAGAAAGGATGATTGCGTTGGGATATCCATATGATGAATTCTCCCATTATGACTGGGAGCGTGTGTTCTCCAACTCCTTTGCCACAGCGGTAGCGGGTCTTGCCCTAATTATCATGGTCATTGCCATACTTTGGAGCGTAGCGGCTTATGTGCTGCATGCCCTGAGCCTATACACCATTGCCAAGCGCCGGGGGATTCGCAACGCCTGGCTCTCCTGGATTCCCGTTGCCAACTATTGGATTTTAGGCAGTATCTCCGATCAGTATCAATATGTGGTCCGCCATCGGATTCAGAGCCGCCGAAAGCTTTTGCTGGGCTTCGGCATTGCGTCCTTTGTTCTCTCTCAGGCATTTCTATTCTCCTTCAATTTCGGCTCTCTGTATCGATTCCTGTCTACTGGCAGGGGAGATCTTTATCATATCGCGTCCGGGGGCGCGCTGTTGTCTCTGCTCAATACTGGAATTTCGATTACGCTGTTGGTATTCCAATATATTTGCCTGTACAATCTGTTTCAGTCCTGTAACCCCCGCAACAGCACGGTCTTCACTGTCCTGTCTATCATTTTCCCTGTGACGCAGCCGTTTTTCCTTCTGGCCTGCCGGAACAAAGATTACGGAATGCCTCCCAGGAAGGCCTCGGTCAACGGGATGTTCCAGCCTCCCTGTCCTCCCAGCGGTCAGCCCGGTTCCGCCTACCAGCAGCCGGAGCAGCCCAATCCCCCGCAGCAGCCTGAACAAAACAGTACTTGGCAGGTCCCGATACAACCGGGACCTGAGCTACCCCGGCAGGCGGCAGATCCTCAACCGGAGCAGTCCCAACCGCCTGCGGACCTCCCGCCGCAGGAAGAACCCTGGAACCAAAAAGACCGGAATAATCCAGCAGAGCTGTAGAATTAAAACAAGACCCCTGGCGCGATGTGAA
>CATXTO010000078.1 GCA_958402445.1 uncultured Eubacteriales bacterium | reverse complement strand
TTCTCCCTGTAGGGGCGAGCTATGCTCGCCCGACAAACCCTTCAAAACCGGCGCATTCCACCAGCGGGCGACCAAAGGTCTCCCCTACATCGCACCACCGGTACAAACGGGGTGAGCTGCGCTCCCCTGCTGTTTCTCCCTGTAGGGGCGAGCTATGCTCGCCCGACAAACCCTTCAAAACCGGCGCATTCCACCAGCGGGCGACCAAAGGTCGCCCCTACATCGCACCATCGGTACAAACGGGGTGGGCTGTGCTCGCCCGTTGCTTCTCCCTGTAGGAGCGAGCTGCGCTCGCCCGGCAAACCCTTCAAAACCGGTGCATTCCCCCCTGCGGGCGACCAAAGGTCGCCCCTACACCCTGTTATGGGAAGGTCGCCGCAGGAAAACAAAAACCCAAGCGAAAGCCCAGCAGGCGGGTTCGGTTTGAGGAAGAGCAAAGGATCACGCTGACGCACCCCCCCGCCTGCATCCCGAGCCCGGCCGTATGCCGTGGGCTACCGGATACCGCTTAAAAAGCCTTTTTCCACTGGCGGAAGCCTTGCAAATGGGCGGGATTGTGTTATAATAGTGACAAATGCTGGGCATATTGCCCACTACCTGTAGCTTTACCGGGAGGATATGGTATGGCCGAGTGCATATTTTGTAAAATTGCAGCGGGAGAAATTCCGTCGAACAAGGTATATGAAGATGAGCAGGTCCTGGCGTTCCACGACGTGCAGCCCCAAGCGCCGGTGCATGTGCTGGTGATTCCCAAGCGCCACATTGAGAGTGCCGCCGCCGTCACCCCGGAAAACAGCGCCCTGGTGGCTCGCTGCTTTGAAGTCATTGCCCAGGTGGGCGGAGGCCTGGACGGCGGCTTCCGCGTGGTCAGCAACTGCGGACCCAACGCGGGGCAGACCGTGCCCCACCTGCATTTCCATGTGTTGGGCGGCGCGCCCCTGAACCCCTCCATGGGATAACGGAAGGAGAGATTGTTGTTATGGCGACCAATCTAAAGCCCAATGACGGCAAGCACGGGATCATGGAAGTGGATGGCGTCTGCTATCTGCGGCTACCCATCCGCACCCATTTGATCACAGAAAAGGATCATATCTGCGACGTGGCGCAGCAGTACGGCTCGCCTCTGCTCCAGCCGGGCGACGTCTTGTTCATCTCCGAAAAATGCGTGGCCTGCACCCAGCGGCGCGCCATTCCCATGGCGGAGATCAAGCCCCGGAAGCTGGCCTATCGCCTCAGCGCCCATGTGACCAAAACCCCCCACGGCATTGGCCTGGGCATGCCCGAGACCATGGAGTGCGCCCTGCGGGAGTGCGGCACGCTGCGGATTCTATTCGCGGCCTTTGTTTCCGTCATCGGAAAAAAGCTGTTCCACAAAAAGGGTTGGTTTTATAAGATCGCCGGCTACAAGGCCCGCTCCATAGACGGTCCCTGTCACAATACCATCCCCCCCTATAACCATTACGTAGTCCTGGGTCCGGAAAAGCCGGACCGGGTGGCGGCCCAAATCAAGGACCGCATCGGGTTTGACGTTTGCATTGTGGACATTAACGACCTGGAGGGCCAAATTCTGGGCGTCTCCTCCAAGTCCATGGACAAGCGTCTGTATGCCCGCATTTTGAAGGACAACCCACTGGGGCAGGACGACCAGCAGACCCCTATGGGCATCATCCGCCGGGTAGACGGGCCGGCACAGCAGGCGGAGGCGCCCGATCCGGAAGTGGAAGACCCGGCCGCGCCGGAGGTGGGGGAATCCGCTCCCAATACGGAGGACCTGATTGACCCGGAAGCGGAGGCCTCCATAACCAACGCGGAAAACGCAGCCGCGCCGGAGACGGAGCACAACGGTTCCACTGCCGAGAATCCGGAACCCCGCCATTGATCGAGTCCAGTCAATCGTGGCGATCAGCGGGGCACGTCGCAAAAGCGATAAATGTCCGGGGCGGGCGACCAAAGGTCAGCCCTACACTCCCATTACGGAAAGCTCCCGTAAAGTTGGCCGCGCCCTGTAGGGGCGACCTTTGGTCGCCCGTCACCTCCCTTTATGGGCAGTATCAGCAGCATTAAGCAGATGTACACGGGCGAGCGCAGCTCGCCCCTACGTTCCCATTCCCGGAATGCTCCCGTAAAGTTGGCCGCGCCCTGTAGGGGCGACCTTTGGTCGCCCGCCACCTCCCTTTATGGGCAGTATCAGCAGCATTAAGCAGATGTACACGGGCGAGCGCAGCTCGCCCCTACGTTCCCATTCCCGGAATGCTCCCGCAAAATTGGCCGCGCCCTGTAGGGGCGGCCTGTGGCCGCCCGCCACCTCCCCTTTCTGGGAGGTACTCTTGAGATAGGGCAGATGGATTCGGGCGAGCGCAGCTCGCCCCTACATTCCCATTCCCGAAAAGCTCCCGTAAAATTGGCCGCGCCCTGTAGGGGCGACCTTTGGTTGCCTGCCGTCCCCGCTCCGCCGCGTATCTGCGGCGATTTTTTTTACACACTGGCCGTTCGGGAAGGCGCACGAAATGAATTTACATAGTTTTGAATCATTTTGTGTTTTTATCCCAATGGGTTCTGTGGTATCCTAAGGGTGATCAGGCGGTGCCGCGCCAGCGCGCCTCTGCGTATTCAACAAATATCGACAGCTTCTCTCGGAGAATTCTGTCTCATTCGACGAAAAGGGATTGCATCCTGTGCAAAAAGCCGGTATAATAAAAGCAGGTATCCTGCTGCATGAACTTCCATTGGGCCTAGCAGGGTGATAAAGAGGAGAAATACAGCATGATAGACAAAGAGACACAAACGCTTTTGGAGGAATTCCACAACGGCTCCTGCATCCGGTCCTATGACCTTCTGGGCTGCCACCGGGCGGAACGGGACGGCAAGGCCGGCTACGTGTTCCGGGTTTGGGCCCCTAACGCCGCTGGGGTTTCCGTGGTAGGGGATTTTAACTTTTGGAATCCGGAGGACTTGCCCATGGAGGCGCTGGGGCAGGGCGTATGGGAGGTTTTCACGTCCCGGGGCTATGAGGGCTGTAAATATAAGTACTATATTCAGCGGCCCTGGGGCGTGCCCGTGTACAAGTCGGATCCCTACGGCACCAGGATGGCCCAGCTACCGGACACCTCCTCCTTGATCTGTACGGAGGACAGGCACGTCTGGGCAGACGGGGCCTGGATGCGTTCGTTTGTTCGCCGGGATCCTCTGACCAGCCCCATCAACATCTATGAAATGCATCTGGGGTCCTGGCGGCGAAAGCCGGACGGCTCTTTGTACACCTACGAGGAATTGGCCCAGCCCCTGGCGGCCTACTTGAAAGGCATGGGGTATACCCACGTGGAGTTTATGCCCCTGTCTGAATACCCCTATGATCCCTCCTGGGGCTATCAGGTGACGGGGTACTTCTCCCCCACCGCCCGGTACGGAGATCCTCAGGGCCTTCGGGTCCTGGTGGACACGCTGCATCAGGCAGGAATCGGCGTGCTTTTGGACTGGGTCCCGGCCCACTTCCCCAAGGACGAAAACGGTCTGTACGAATTTGACGGCACCTGCTGCTATGAGCTGGCGGACCCCATGATGAACGAGCACCCGGACTGGACCACCCGCATCTTCGATTACGGCAGGCCGGAGGTCAAGAGCTTTCTGGTGTCCAACGTGGTGTACTGGCTGGAGCGGTTCCACATGGACGGGGTGCGGGTGGACGCGGTGTCCTCCATGCTGTACCTGGACTATAACCGGTCCAACTACCGGCCCAACCGGTTCGGCGGCAAGGAGAACCTGGAGGCGATGGACCTGCTGCGGGCGGTGAACCGGGCGGCCTTCCAGGTGCGGCCCAACGCCCTGATGGTGGCGGAGGAATCCACGGCCTTTCCGCTGATTACCAAGCCGGACTTTGACGGCGGGCTGGGCTTTTTGTTCAAATGGAACATGGGGTGGATGAACGACACCCTGCGCTACATGCAGGAGGACCCGCTGTTTCGCAAATACAAGCACAACAACCTCACCTTCTCCATGACCTACGCGTTTTCAGAGAATTTTATTCTGCCCCTGTCCCACGATGAGGTGGTCCACGGAAAGGCCTCCCTCATCAACAAAATGCCTGGGGAGTACGACCAAAAGTTCAGCAATCTGCGGGCGCTGTACGCCTATATGATGTGCCATCCGGGCAAAAAACTCACCTTCATGGGCAGCGAGCTGGGCCAGTTTCTGGAATGGCGCTACGACGAGGCGCTGGATTGGTGTCTGTTGGATTATGACAGGCACCGCCAGATGCAGCGGTTTGTCCGGGACCTGAACCATTTTTACCGAAAGCACCCCCAGCTCTGGCAAAACGACCAGAACTGGGATGGCTTTCAGTGGGTGGAGCCCGATGCGGCGGATTTCAACTTGCTGGCCTTCCGCCGCATCGACCGCCGGCACCGGGAGGTGCTGGTAATTCTGAACTTCTGTCCAGTGGAGTGGAAGGACTTCCGGCTGGGGGTGCCCCGCCGGGGGATTTATAAGCCGGTCTTTTGCAGCGACGAGCTGGAATACGGCGGCGCCGGCACGGAGGTCGCGCCGGCCGAGAGCGAGCGGGTCCCCTATCGGGATTACAAGTACTCCGCCCTCTTCACAATTCCGCCCATGTCCGCCACCTTCTATGTGCGGCAGGCGCCCCGAAAGGCCCCTGCGCCCGGGCAATCGGCAGAAACCCTGTAGGGGCGTGCTGCGCACGCCCGCGGGCGACCACAGGTCGCCCCTACATCCTCTAAGTTGGTCCGCACCCTGTAGGGGCGTGCTGCGCACGCCCGCGGGCGACCACAGGTCGCCCCTACATCCTCTAAGTTGGTCCACAACCCTGTAGGGGCGTGCTGCGCACGCCCGCAAGCGACCACAGGTCGCCCCTATATCCTCTAAGTTGGTCCGCACCCTGCAGGGGCGTGCTGCGCACGCCCGCGAGCGACCACAGGTCGCCCCTATATCCTCTAAGTTGGTCCGCACCCTGCAGGGGCGTGCTGCGCACGCCCGCAAGCGACCACAGGTCGCCCCTATATCCTCTAA
>CATXTO010000077.1 GCA_958402445.1 uncultured Eubacteriales bacterium | reverse complement strand
CCTGTGGTCGCCCGTGTGGGAGATCCGCCGATTACGGGTGTAGGGAACGACCTGTGGCCGTTCCGCGGGCGAGCGCAGCTCGCCCCTACGGGACGAAAATTAATGGTGTGGTTGTAGCCCTACAGAATTCAATCGGCAGTGCGCCCCGGCGAATGGCATTTACAAACGGCGGATTTTATCATACAATAGGCTTTCAGACAAAGCGCGCGATCTTCGGCGGAACATAACAGGGCGTCCGCGGACTCCGCGAGGAAATAAGACAATCCATGCGGCCTTGCCGCCTGGAAAGGAGGAAGCTATGAAACTTGCATCCAAGGCGGCCCGGTTCCTGCGGCGCCTGCGCACGGCCAGCCTGCGCCGCATGGGGCGGCACCTCAACGCCATCCACAAGGAGACCGGCAAAAACCGGGTGTTTTTGCTCTGCGACATGCTCTGGTGCACCCTCCGGTACGGGGTGGGGTATCTGGAATACCATGTGTTCGGCTTTGCCCAAAACCGGGGCGCCAATCGAAAGACCTTCATGACCATGAGCCACAACGTGGCCCTGGCCCGGATGGTCAACGACGCAAGCTGTTATCCCCTGCTCAACGACAAATTTCAGTTTTTGGCCCGTTACCAGGCGTTTTTAGGCCGCCGGTGGCTGGACCTGCGGCAGACCGACGCTGAGGGCCTGGCCCGGTTCTGCCAAGGCTGCCCCGCGGTCTTCGCCAAGCGGCATGCGGACTTCGGGGGAATGGGGGTGGAGAAGCTGACCCCGGGCCCCGACACGGATTTCGGGGCCCTGTACGCCCGCCTGCTGGAGCGGGAGCAGTATCTGGTGGAGGAGGCCATCGTCCAGCATGCGGACCTGAACCTTCTGTGCCCCAGCTCCGTGAACACCCTGCGGGTGGTGACGCTGCTGGTGCGTGGCGAGCCCCGGTTCGTCTACGCCCTGCTGCGCATGGGCAGCGGGGACTCCGCTGTGGACAACATCTCCAGCGGCGGCCTGTACACCCTGGTGGGGCCGGAGGGCGCCCTGACCTACCCCGCCTTCTGCGACAAAACCGGACTCTATTATGACGCCCATCCCGCCACGGGCACGGCATTTTCCGGCTTCCGGGTGCCCTGCTTTCAAGAGGCGGTGGACCTTTGCTTGCAGGCGGCGCTGGTGGAGACGCGTCTGGGCTATGTGGGCTGGGACGTGGCGGTGACGCCCCAGGGCCCCGTTCTGGTGGAGGGCAACAACCTGCCCGGCTACGACATGGCCCAAAACGCCCGGTTCCACCCGGACGGCGTGGGGCTGCTGCCCCGGTTCGAGGACCTGGTGGGCGCACCCATTCCCCGGGCCTGAATTTGGTTGACACGGTTCCGGTTTCGGCTTATACTAAAAAGGAGGCGGCCCGCGCCGCCCCGGATTTGAACAAACAAGGAGGGAACAGCATGGACGCAGGTAGTAACGGCACATCCGCGGGCCGAAGTAAGCCGGGGCCTGCCGTCCGCGGCGTTCCCTGACCGCGCCTGCGCGCGGCCTGCCCTGAAAAAGAATCGGCCCCCAATGTGTTTTTACTTCCTAATCATCAAATACTACGTATTAGGAGGAAACACTATGGAGAAACAAGCCCCCATCCTGGAGAAGACGCTCCTGAAGCTCCTGGAGGAAAAGAAGTACCCGTCCCTGCGGGATATTCTGGTCACCATGAACCCCAGCGACGTGGCGGGGATTTTCCAGGCCCTGGACCAGGACCGCATTCCCCTGCTGTTCCGGCTGCTGCCCAAGGAGCAGGCGGCGGAGACCTTTGTGGAAATGGAGCCCGAGGACCAGGAGCTGCTGATCCGGGGCCTCTCCGACAGCGAGCTGAAGGAGGTCCTGGACGAACTGTATGTGGACGACGCGGTGGACCTGGTGGAGGAAATGCCGGCCAACGTGGTCCGGCGCATCCTGGGCCAGGCGGACCCGGAGACCCGGGCCACGATCAACGAGCTGCTGCGCTATCCGGAGAACTCTGCCGGCTCCATCATGACCACGGAGTATGTGACCCTGCGGCCGGAGATGTCCGTGGACGAGAGCATTCAGCGCATCCGGCGCACCGGCGTGGACAAAGAGACCATTTACACCTGCTATGTCACGGAGAACCGGACCCTTTTGGGCCTCGTGAGCGTGAAGGACCTGCTGCTGGCGGAAAACGACGACACCCCGGTCCGGGAAATCATGCAGACCCATGTGATCTCCGTCACCACCCAGACCGACCAGGAGGAGGTGGCGCACATGTTCGCCAAGTACAACTTCCTGGCCATCCCCGTGGTGGACGCGGAGCACCGCATGGTGGGCATCGTGACCTTTGACGACGCCATGGACGTTCTGGAGGAGGAGGCCACGGAGGATATCGAGATCATGGGCGGCATGAGCCCCTCGGAAAAGAGCTACATGCGGGCATCCATTTGGGATTTGTGGAGGCAGAGGACCCCCTGGCTGCTGCTGCTGATGGTCTCGGCCACCTTTACCAGCATGATCATCACCGGCTTTGAGAACGCCCTGGCGGCCCAGGTGGCCCTGACCGCCTTTATTCCCATGCTCATGGACACCGGCGGCAACTCCGGCTCCCAGTCCTCCGTCACGGTGATTCGCAGCCTCTCCCTGGGAGAGCTGGGCATTCGAAACCTGGCGGCAGTGATCTGGAAGGAGGTCCGGACGGCCCTGGCCTGCGGTCTGACCCTGGCTGCGGTGTGCTTCCTGAAAATTCTGCTGGTGGACCGGCTGCTGATGGGCAATCCCAACGTCACCTTGACCGTGAACCTGGTGGTATGCCTGACGCTGACCGTGACCGTGATTTTGGCCAAGGTGGTAGGCGGCATCCTGCCTATGGTGGCCAAGCGCCTGGGCTTCGACCCGGCGGTGATGGCCGGACCCCTGATCACCACGGTGGTGGACGCGCTGTCCCTGCTGGTGTATTTCGCCGTGGCCAAGGCGCTGCTGGGCGTCTGAGCGGCATTGCATATACGGAAGTGAACAAATTTAAACAGCCGGGGCGGATTTCCGTCCCGGCTGTTTTTTGTGCTGTTGGCGATATGCATGGCGGCTCGCTGCCAAACGGTAGGGGCGTGCTTCGCACGCCCGCCAACCCCCACAAACTGGGGCACTTTCCCGGCGGGCGACCACAGGTCGCCCCTACAACCGCACTATCGTGGTTCATCCCGTAGGGGCGAGCTGCGCTCGCCCGCAATTGGGGCCCCACAAAGACGGAGCCTTTGTGGGGAGAGGAGAGGCAAGAGCAAGACCGCCCAGTGCAATTTCACTGGTCCTTATCCGGAATAAACTCTAAGTGATCCAGAGCATAACGCAGAGCCATACACATTAACTCGTTTCTGGAGTGACCGCTTAGCAAGGCTAGGTTGCCAAACTCTGTCTGTAAATCTAAGTCAATACGTAAAGACATGACCTTCGCTTTGGTTTCTTTTCTATCAAATTTCTTTGGTGTCACAATGAATTTATCTTCCACTACTACACCCCCCCCCAATATGTTATCTGCTAATCAGACTATACTACAAATTTCTTGACATTTATATATTACAAATATATAATACCTATATGTATTACAATTATGTATTACATATTCTGTTTATCAGAAATTTTCTGGTGGGCGAGCGTTGCTCGCCTCTATAGTTGAAAATAAACGGATACCTGATGTGGCCGGATTGACCCCCAGGACCAGATGACGAGGCGGTGTTGATATGTTTCAGGTGGACAAGCAATTCTCCAACGCGAATATTCCCCGGACCGTGCGATTTACAAATAAATTATTTCAAGAGCTGGTCAGCAGGGCAAAAGAAAACGCCGTTTCCTTCAACTTGTTGGTGCTGCAATGCTGCCAGTATTCCCTTGACCATCTGGAACAGGGAAACCCTGATGCCCGAAAATAGAAGGGGAGGCCTAATTTGGAGGTTGTAGGGGCGAGCTGCGCTCGCCCGCCAACCCCCACAAAGCTGGGACACTTCCCCGGCGGGCGACCCCAGGTCGCCCCTACATCGCACCATCGATCTTCCTCCCGTAGGGGCGAGCTGCGCTCGCCCGCCACCCCCACAAGACTGGGGCACCTCCCCGGCGGGCGACCCCAGGTCGCCCCTACAACCGCACCATCGATCTTCCTCCTGTAGGGGCGAGCTGTGCTCGCCCGCAATTGGGGCCCCACAAAGACGGAGCCTTTGTGGGGAGAGGAGAGGCAAGAGCAAGACCGCCCAGTGCAATTTCACTGGTCCTTATCCGGAATAAACTCTAAGTGATCCAGAGCATAACGCAGAGCCATACACATTAACTCGTTTCTGGAGTGACCGCTTAGCAAGGCTAGGTTGCCAAACTCTGTCTGTAAATCTAAGTCAATACGTAAAGACATGACCTTCGCTTTGGTTTCTTTTCTATCAAATTTCTTTGGTGTCACAATGAATTTATCTTCCACTACTACACCCCCCCCCAATATGTTATCTGCTAATCAGACTATACTACAAATTTCTTGACATTTATATATTACAAATATATAATACCTATATGTATTACAATTATGTATTACATATTCTGTTTATCAGAAATTTTCTGGTGGGCGAGCGTTGCTCGCCTCTATAGTTGAAAATAAACGGATACCTGATGTGGCCGGATTGACCCCCAGGACCAGATGACGAGGCGGTGTTGATATGTTTCAGGTGGACAAGCAATTCTCCAACGCGAATATTCCCCGGACCGTGCGATTTACAAATAAATTATTTCAAGAGCTGGTCAGCAGGGCAAAAGAAAACGCCGTTTCCTTCAACTTGTTGGTGCTGCAATGCTGCCAGTATTCCCTTGACCATCTGGAACAGGGAAACCCTGATGCCCGAAAATAGAAGGGGAGGCCTAATTTGGAGGTTGTAGGGGCGAGCTGCACTCGCCCGCCAACCCCCGCAAACTGGGGCACTTTCCCGGCGGGCGACCCCAGGTCGCCCCTACATCGCACCGTCGATCTTCCTCCTGTAGGGGCGAGCTGCGCTCGCCCGCCAACCCCCGCAAACTGGGGCACTTTCCCGGCGGGCGACCCCAGGTC
>CATXTO010000076.1 GCA_958402445.1 uncultured Eubacteriales bacterium | reverse complement strand
GCCCCTATGGGACGTATTATCGATGACGTGCCTGTAGCGGCCTGTGGCCGCCCGCCGGGGGAATCCTCGGTCTTTGCCGGGTTTGGCGGGCGTGCAAAGCACGCCCCTATGGGACGTATTATCGATGACGTGCCTGTAGCGGCCTGTGGCCGCCCGCGGGCGCGC
Source organism: uncultured Eubacteriales bacterium (assembly GCA_958402445.1). Taxonomy (GTDB): domain Bacteria; phylum Bacillota; class Clostridia; order Oscillospirales; family Oscillospiraceae; genus Faecousia. The sequence goes on along the minus strand of CATXTO010000076.1, from coordinate 5,244 downwards.
AGCTCGCCCCTACGGGAAATCCACCGGCGGCCCGTCTGTGGGGGCGGCCTGCGGCCGCCTCTGTTTGTTCCCGCGCGGCAGCCTCATCCCTTGACCGCGCCCAGGGTGATGCCCTGGGTGAAATACCGCTGGAACGCCACAAACAGCAGTAGGATCGGCACTGCGGCCAGGGCCGCGCCGGCGATGAGGGGACCGTAGAGCACCACGTCGGCGGCCTGGAGCCGGGCCACGCCCAGGGCGATGGTCAGATTCTGCCGCTGGGACAGCATGACCAATTGCAGAAAATAGTCGTTCCAGGTGTTGATAAAGGTGAAAATGGCCAGAGCCCCCACCCCGGGCTTGACCAGGGGAAAGACCACGCTGGCAAAGGTCCGGAGCTCCCCGGCCCCGTCGATGCGGGCGGCCTCCAGCATTTCCGAGGGCACCGCCTCGGAGAACTGCTTCATGAGGAACACGCCGAAGGGCCAGCCCACCGTGGGCAGGATCACGGCCCAGAGCGTGTCGTAGAGCCCCATGGCCCGCATGATCTGCACCAGGGGCACCAGGACCACCTGCCTGGGCAGGGCCATGGCGCAGATGAGTAGGGTAAAAATGGCGCGCCGCCCCCAAAAGCGCTTTTTCGCCAGGGCGTAGCCGGCCAGGGAGGCCGTCAGGCACACCAGCAGCATGGACATCAGGCAGATCATCACGCTGTTGCCCAGCCAGCGCCACACCGGCTGCTGGAACAGCTGGGTAAAATTCTCCAGGGTCAGCCGGGAGGGGAATAGTTCCGCCTTCCACACGTTGGACGGATGGCCGAAGGCTCCCGTGAGGATGCGGTAAAAGGGAAAGACAAAAGCCAGGGCGATCAGCACCAGCAGCAGCAGGGCCAGAACGGAATAGGGCGTTGTTCTCTTTTTCAAGGCCATCCCTCCTAATACGAGACCCGCTTGCCCAGAAGCCGGAACTGCAGGAAGCTCACCGCCGCGATCAGCAGGGCCAGAACCACCCCCATGGCGTTGGCATAGCCATAGCGGTAGACCCGGAAGGCGGTGTCGTACAAATAATACATGACGGTGCTGGTGGCCCCGTTGGGCCCGCCGGAGGTGAGCAGCTGCACCAGGGCGAAGCACTGGAAGGTATTGATGGTGGTGATGACCAGCACATACAGCGTGGTGGGCAGGATGGCGGGCCATTGAATGCGCCAGAAGGTCTGAAACCGGCTGGCCCCGTCCACCTGGGCCGCCTCCACCTGGGACTGGTCCACGTTGCCCAGGGCCGCCACGTACAGAACGATGGGCTGGCCTACGGAGGTGGTGAACAGGATCAGCAGAATGCACCACAGGGCGATGTGGGGATTGCCCAGCCAGTCGATGTTCCGCGAGGCCAGGCCGGTGCCTGTGAGCACCGCGTTAAAAAGCCCCCGGTGGTAGTCGAACATCCACTTCCACACCACCACCACGGTGACGCTGCCCGTGACCACGGGCAGGTAAAAAACGCCCCGGAAAAACGAGCGCAGCCCGGCCCGGCGCTCATAGAGCAGGGAGGCCACCCAAAGGGAGAACAGGCACACCGTGGGCACCGCCACCGCCACCAGCAGAGTGGTGTTCCCCAGGGAACGGAGAAACATGGGGTCCCGGAACAGGGCCGCATAATTGCCCAGCCCCACGAAGCTGTCCGCTCCCACAGGCGTTTTCATGGTGTAATGAAAGAAGCTGGTGACCATGCCCATGCCCATAGGCGCCAGGACAAACAGCAGAAAGAACGCCAAGGCAGGCAGAAGAAACAGATACGCGGCCAGCGTCTCCCGGCGCCGGAGCGCATGTCCGCGCCCGAGGCGGGGCGCGGCGCTTGGGCTTCCCATACACAGTCCCCCTTTTTCCCGAATTTTCGCGCCCTAGCCGGCCATGGCCCGGTTGGAGGCCTCCACCGCGGCGTTTGCCGCCGCCTCTGGGGTTTCGTCTCCCAGAGTGATCTTTTGCAGCATGTTCCACCACTGCGTGCGCATGACCGCGAAGCCGTCCATGGTGTTGTAATAGGGGGCGTAGTACCCGGTCCACTGGGCGAGCACGGCGTACTCCTGGGCCAGGGGGCTGCCCGCGTACAGGTCCCCAAAGGAGGTGCGCACCGGGAACGCGCCGGTGCGGACCACGTTCCGGGGTCCCCACTCCGGGTCGTCGCAGAGGAATTGAATTAAAAGCTTGGCCGCCTCCGCCCGGGCGGGGTCCTGGTTGTCGAACACGCAGAAGCCGTTCACCAGGTACTCCAGGGCGGGCGTGCCGCCTTCCGCCGGGAAGGGCAGGGAGATGGGCTCTACCCCCGCCGCCTCCAAATTGGGCTGCTGGGCCAGGGCCGTGGAGGTGCCCCAGCAGAAGGTGAAGGCGGACACACCGGTGGAGAAAAGCTCAATGTCCCCCGCCGCGGTGTTGGACACCCCCTTGCCCAGATAGCCCTGGTCCATCCACTGCTTCACGGCGGTCAGGGCCCGCACCGACGCCTCGCTGTTAAAGGTGTATTGGGTCCGGTCCCGGTCTGCGACGGCGCCGCCGTAGAGGTTGCTGATCAAAGCCCGGGTGCCCTGATCGCCGCCCTGGCCGTTGCAGTACACCGTGCCCGGCGTATAGCCCGCCGCAGCCAGCTTCGCCAGGGCCTGTTCAAAGTCCGCGGTGGTCCAGGTCCGGTCCCCTTCCAGGTTCACGTGCTCCAGGGCCCCGGCCTGCTCCCACATCTGCCGGTTGATCGCCATATAAAAGGGGGCGGAGCTGATGGGGTACAGATAGGCCGCGCCGTCGCCCTTGCAGGCGTCCAGCAGAGCCTGGTTGTCCACATCCCGGGCAAATTCTTCGGTGAACAGGTCGTCCAAGGGTACGAGCCTTCCCGCTTTGCCGTATTCAATCACCCGCCCCGGGGCGTCCAGGAGCACGTCCGGGGCGCTGCCGCCCTCCATGGCGGTGACCAGCTGCTGGGGGCCGCTGGTGAAGTCGATGGTCTCCACCTGCACCGTGATGTGCGGATATTTGTCGTGAAAAGCCGCTGCGGCCTTCTTCTCATAGGTCCCCACCGGGTCGCCGGGGTCCTCCTGGCCGAAAACCGGGAAGGCCCACCAGGTTATAGTCACGCCGCCCTCCCCGCCGGGCTGCCCGTTCCCGTTCCGGGAACAGGCCCCCAGGGTGAGGACCAGGCAGGCCGACGCCAGTAGGGCCCATGCCTTTTTCCATTTCATGCAAAATCCTCCTTGCATCCAACCGTTTTGTCCAGTTGTACTCAAAAAGAATTCTTCCCCATCGGGCCCTGGAAAATTCCGCTTCCCCCGTTTTCCCGCTCAGATTGCCGGGCCAGGGCCTGCCGGGCCAGATGCGCGGCCCCCCAGAGGCCGGCCCGGTTTCCCAGGGCGGCGCCCAGAATGCTGGGGCTTTGGAAGCCTGGGATAAGGCGGGCAAGCGCTCGCCTTCGGGCGCCCTCCACCGCATAGGGCTGCTCCATGACGCCGCCGCCCAGCACCAGGCAGGGCACGTTGAAGGCGTGGATTAAGGTGCACAGCCCCGCCGCCACCTGGTCCAGCCAGGCGTCTACCAGGGCCCGAACCCCTGGCTCCTCCAGCCGGGCGAAAATGGCCCGGCCACTGCTAAGACTCGCGTCCAGCGCCAGGCCCCGGCGGACCAGCGCGGAGGCGGAGGCAGACCGCTCGTAGCAGCCCGCGAAGGGGTCTTCCGGGTCCGTCCGCTCCGGACGGGTGATCAGGCCGCCCAGCATGACCCCGGCGGAGGCGCCGGCGCCCCGGTACAGCCGGTTCTCCAGCACCACCGCGCCGCCCACGCCGGTGCCGTAGGTCAGGAGCATGTAATCGCTTTGCTCCCGGGCGGCGCCCCGGAGGCCCTCCCCCAGGGCCGCGGCGCACACGTCGTTCTCCACCGCCACGGGCACGGGAAATTTCTCCTGAAAATACGCACGCACCGGCGCTCCGGTGTAGCCAGGAATATTGTCGTTGGCATAGCGGATCACGCCCTGAACGGGGTCCACCTGTCCGGCGGTGGCCACGCCCAGGGCGTCAAAGGGCCACAGGCCCTCTAAGAGCTTTTTTCCCTGGGACAGCAGCGCCGCACCCCCCTCTCGGGCCCGGGACGGGACCTCACGGGCCTCCAGAACCCGGTCTGCCTCCAGCAAAAAGGCCTTGCTTTGGGTGCCGCCCAAATCCACGGCGGCGATGCGCAGGGCCTTCACGGCGTCAGGGCGGCCACAAACCGCCGGGTGATCTCCAGAGGCCGCGTGATGGCGGAGCCCACCACGGCGGCATGGGCGCCCAGGTCCAGGGCGCGCCGGAGCTCCGCCGGGGTCCAGATGCCCCCCTCGGCCACCACGGGCCTTTTGCATCCGCGCACCAGGTCCTCCAGCAGCGCAAAGTCCGGCAGGTCTCTGCCCCGGGTGTCCTCTGTGTACCCGGCCAGGGTGGTGCCGATGAGGTCGAAGCCCAGAGAAGCGGCGTGCAGGCCCTCCGATAGGGTGGCACAGTCGGCCATAAAAAGCTGGTTGGGGTATTTTTCCCGGGCCCTGGCAAACAGACGGTCCAGATTCTCCCCACCGGGCCGGCGCCGGGCGGTGGCGTCCAGGGCGATCACCGCAACGTTGCAGGCGGCCAGGGCGGCCACCTCGGCCAGGGTGGGAGTGATATACACCTGCGGGGCGTCCGGATACACCCGCTTGATCAGGCCGATGATGGGCAGGTCCACGGTTTTGGAAATCGCCTGGATATCCTCCACGGAATTGGCCCGGATGCCCGCCGCGCCGCCAAGGGACGCGGCCAGGGCCATGCGGCTCATCAGAACGGAGCCGTGCAGGGGCTCGTCCGGCAGGGCCTGGCAGGATACGATGAGTCCGCCCCGTACCCGCTCCAAAAAGTCCTCAGTACTGGATCGTTTCACGTTTTACCCCTCTTCCTTCGATATCAGAATGTAGGGGCGGCCTGCGGTCGCCCACGGGCGTGCGAAGCGCGCCCCCCATAGAGATTGCCAAAGCCCGAAACTGTAGGGGCGACCTGCGGTCACCCACGGGCGTGCGAAGCGCGCCCCCATAGAAACCGCCGAACCCCACAACTGTAGGGGCGACCTGCGGTCGCCCGCGGGCGTGCGAAGCACGCCCCTACATCGTCGTGGCAAAGTCCGCCTTTGATCCAGTGGCGATGCGTACCCCCATAGAAATCGCTGAACCCTCATCTGTAGGGGCGACCTGCGGTCGCCCGCGGGCGTGCGAAGCACGCCCCTACATCGT
>CATXTO010000075.1 GCA_958402445.1 uncultured Eubacteriales bacterium | reverse complement strand
GCCATTCCCCCCTATAGCAAAATTGTAGGGGCGTGCTTTGCACGCCCGCCAAACCCTACAAAACCGGAGAATTCCCCCAGCGGGCGAGCGCAGCTCGCCCCTACGGGATGTATCCCGATGGCGCGGTGTAGGGGCGTGCTTTGCACGCCCGCCAAACCCTACAGAGCCAGAGAATCCCCTAGCGGGCGAGCGCAGCTCGCCCCTACGGGATGTATCCCGATGGTGCAAATGTAGGGGCGACCTGTGGTCGCCCGCCATTCCCCCCTATAGCAAAATTGTAGGGGCGTGCTTTGCACGCCCGCCAAACCCTACAAAACCGGAGAATTCCCCCAGCGGGCGAGCGCAGCTCGCCCCTACGGGATGTATCCCGATGACGCGGTGTAGGGGCGTGCTTTGCACGCCCGCCAAACCCTGCAAAACCAGAAAATTTCCCCAGCGGGCGAGCGCAGCTCGCCCCTACGGGATGTATCCCGATGGCGCGGTGTAGGAGCGTGCAAAGCACGCCCCTACAGTTGCCCGACGAACCGGGGTGGACCGCGCCCTACGGCGCGCCTTCCGATAGGCAGCCCGCCTCCCGGCCCTGGCAGGTGAACAGAAGGACCTGCCGCCCCTCCCGCCGCAGCAGCTTCAGGGCCGCGGCCAGGCGGTGGTCGTCAAACCGGAGGAGCGCGTCGTCCAGCACCAGGGGCGCTTCGTCCCCCAGCAGCTCCCGGCTCACCGCCAGACGCAGGGCCAGATACAGCTGGTCCGCCGTGCCGTCGCTGCGCCACAGGGCCGGACGCAGGGTATCCTCCCCCTGAGCCCCGGCGGACAGGGACAAATCCCGCTCCCACAGAAGCCTGTCGTAGCGCCCGTCCGTGAGCTCCGCCAGAATCTCCCGGGCCTGGGCGGTGATCCGGGGGGCGAACCGGCTTTGCAGGGTTTGCCGGGCCTCCTCCAACGCCGCCAGAGCGCGATCCAGGGCGGTATAATAGGTCTCCAGCCTTGCCACCCGGTCCTCCAGGGCCTCCGCCTGGGCTCCAATCCGGTCCCGGTCCCCCAGGGCCAGGGCCTGGCCCCGGCAGGCGTCCAGCTTGGAGCGCGTCTCCACCAGCTGCCCCCGGACCCGGGTCAGAACCGCCCGGGTCTCCTCCGGCGGCAGGGTCAGAGGATCCTCCCGGGGCTCGGCCGCCTGGGACAGTCCCTCGGCCATGGCCTCCATGGCCTCCCGGTGCCGCAGGGCCTGCATACCAGCCCGCTGGGCGTCCGCCCAGACGTCCCAGGCCTGCACCGTCTCCAAAAGCGTCCGCCGCAGGGCCTGCTCCTCCCCGCTGGCCAGGTTCCGCAGCTGCTGGTCCAGCGTCTGCCGCCGGGCCGCCAGCTCCTGGCGCCGGGCCTCCGCCTGGGCCAGCTCCGATGCGTAAGAGGCGGCCTGGACGCCGTAGTCCCGGGCCAGCTGGGGCAGCTCCTCCAGGGAACCGGCCTCATACCGGCTCAGCAGCTCCTGCTCCAGCGCGGCCAGGCGCTTTGCCCAGACCCGCTTCCGCCCCCGAAGCGCCAGCGCCCCCAGTCCAAGCCCCAGGGCCGCGGCCAGAAGGCCGAAGCCCGCGTAGGCAACCGGGGCGGGAAGCAGCAGGGCCAGGGCCGCCCCGCCCACCAGGCAGATTCCGGCCAACACCCACAAAACCAGGCCTCCCCCGTGCCGCTCCGCGCCTAAGCCGCGCCAGGCGTTAAAATCCTGCTCCGCCTTTCGGGCCGCCTCCTCCCCGGTGCATCCGGCAAAGGCCGGGGCCGCCGGGGGCGGCTCCGGTGCCGGGGGCTCCATGGCCGCCTCCAGCTCCAGGTCCCGCCGGGCCTCCTGCAGCCGGTCCAGCTCCAATAGGCGGCGCTCCGCCTCCTGCCGGGGGCAAAGGTCCCGGCACCGCTGCTCCGCCTGGGCCAAGGCGGCTTCCGCCGCCTGCTCGGCCCGCCGGGCCTCCTGGACCCTAAGCAGCTTCTTTTCATTTTCCTGGGCCTCCAGGGCACGCTGATGCGCCTCCAGGGCCTGGGCCCGGCGCTCCAGCTCCGCCATGGCCTCCCGGAGGGTTCGGCTACGGGCGTCCAGGTCCTCCAGGGCTCGGAGCTGCCGTCGCTTCTCCTCCAGCGCCTCCCGGACCTGGGGCAGAAGGCCGGACCTATTGTATTGGCATTTGTTCTTCAGGTCCCGGAGCTGCTTTTCCAGGGCAGGGCCGGCGGCGCTGTCGTCGCCTGTGGTGACCAGGGCGTTGAGCCGGCGGCTCAGGGCCTCGTCCTGGGTCACGGGCAGGTCTCCCTGCCGCAGAAAGCCGCTGCGCAGGTACACGCTGCGCTCCACGCCCAAAAGGCGCTCGCCGCAGGCGTCCGCCGTGAGCTCCGGAACCGGCGCCCCCGTGTCCGTCTCAAAGGCCCGGAATTCCCCCAGGGGTACCCGGCCTTTGGTCCTTCGCTCTATGGTGATGCGCCTGCCCCGCCACTCCAGCTCCATGGAACCCTCCATGGGCCGGCCGGACCAGGGCTTGTATTTCTCCTTGTCGGGGATCAGGCCCTTTCTGGCCTTCTGCCCGGTGTCCACGCCGTAGAGCATGGCCTGCAAAAAAGCGCACCAGGTGGATTTCCCCCACTCGTTGGGCGCGGTGATCACGTTGAGCCCCGGCTCCAAGGTCAGGGTCCGGTGGTCCAGGTTGCCGAAGGTGGCGGTCATGGACAAAATTCTCACGGCAGGTCCACCTCCCTTCCGTCCAAAATGCGGCGGCTGAGCCGGGCGGCCAGGGTCAGGACCTCCCGGGTCCGCTCATCCGCGCCGGTCATGGCCTCCCGCAGCAGCCGGAAGTAGAGCCCCTCCAGGCTGTCCCGGTCCGCCCGCTCCCACAGGTCCTCCGGCGGTGTTGTGCGGTCCCGCAGGCGCAGGGAAAAAAACCGGTCCTTCAGCCGGGCGGTCAGGGCCTCCAGGTCCACTTCCGCCGCCGTGCCGGCCAGGGTGATGCGGTAAATGTCCCGGGCGGCGTCCGGGGGCAGGGCGGCCAAAATGGATTCCAGGGGGTCCGGCCCCACCTCCACCGTCAGGTCCTCATACCGTCCCCCGTCCAGGGGGACGAACTCCGCCCGGGCCCCGTCTCGGTCCACCTCCGTCACATAAACGCCCTTGACTCCGGTCTCGTCGAAGCCCCGTCCCATGGGACAGCCCGGCCAGGCGCACAGGGTCCGGCCCGCCTGGAATTGGCCCGCCTTGTGCAAGTGCCCCAGGGCCAGATACGCCAGCCCGGAGCCCGCGACCTGGGCCCGGGTGACGGGGCAGCAGGGGGAATCTCCCCGGGCGGGGTCTCCATGGAGCACCGCCAGCTGCACCGCTTCCGGCCCCGCAGCCCGGAAGCCCTCCAGGAGCCCGGGGCAGTCCATGCTCTGAAAGCCCGCGCCCCAGACCCGGCAGGAAAGCTCCGGCAGGGCCACGGAGGAAACGCTGGGCTGGGTAAAAATATGTACGTTCCCCGGCCAGGGGAAGCTCTGGTAGAGGGAGCCGGCCCCGTAGGGGTCGTGATTGCCGGGCGTCAGGAATGTGGGAACGCCTGCCCGCTCCAGAGCCGCGGCCAGACGCTCGGCTCCCGCCCGGTCTCCCTCGGGCCGGTCAAACAAATCTCCGGCCAGGAACAGAAGCTGGCAATCCCGCTCCAGGCACAGGTCCGCCAGGCGGTCCGGCACCTCCAGAAGCTGTTTTCTCCGCTGGACCGCCAGCTCCGGGTCCAGGCCCTGAAACCGGGACCCCAGATGCAGGTCCGCTGCGTGCAAAATTCTAATCATATACCATCACCCGCTGGGTTTCTCTGCACCTGCCGGTGCAGGCGTCTATGGTGAACAGGGCGGCCTCCAGCTTTCCGGGTCCCGGCGCAGGCTGGTACCGGCCCGCCAGGTCCCCCCGGAACCGGGCCACGGACAGGTCCGGCCGGATGCCTAGCACCGAGATCCTGGGGCCCGTCATGCCCAGGTCCGTCACATAGCCCGTGCCCTTGGGCAGAATCTGCAAATCCGCCGTAGGCACGTGGGTATGGGTGCCCCAGACCGCAGAGGCCCGCCCGTCCAGCATATAGCCCATGGCCAGCTTCTCCGAGGTGGCCTCGGCATGGATCTCCACTAGCACCAGCCGGGTGTCCAGCTCCCGCAGCACCCGGTCGGCCAGCAAAAAGGGGTTGTCCGGGCCGTAGTCCATGTGACACCGCCCGATGAGGTCCAGCACTGCCACGGGCCCCGCCGGGGAGTCGAACAGGCCCCGGCCCCGGCCAGGGAGCTGGGGCGCCAGGTTATCCGGCCGCAGAATCAGGGGACAGTCGTCCAAGTAGGGGCAGATTTCCCGGCGGCCGAAGGTGTGGTTGCCCATGGTGATGACGTCGGCCCCGGCGGCCAGGATGGTCTCCGCCTGGTCCTGGGTGATGCCCAGGCCCGCCGCGTTCTCCCCATTGACCACGGTGAAATTCGCCCGGAGCTCCCGGCGGAGCCGGGGCAAATGCTTTTCAATCATAGAAACGCCGCAGTCGGCCACCACGTCGCCCACCGCCAGCAATCGCAAATCCATAGCTTACTCCTCAATCGCGGCAAATTGGAAGCGGCGGCTTGCCCGCTTCCCGCCGAAAAAGCACGACTTTTTCATCCGCTTTGGGGTTATTATATACCAATTTTCCCGTTCATGCAACCGGACCCGGCCTGAAGCCAGGAAAAATCGACAAAACCCAGGAGCCGCCCGCGGCGAGGGACCCGGCTAGACAGGGGAAATCTGGGCAACCTGGGAGTGGAGGTGATAGAATGCCGAAACGAGACAAAAAGGAGCCGTCCGACGACTGCCTGCGGGTAAACCCGGAGAGCCGCCTGTGTCCGAAGTTCGACCAGACCAGCATCGCCATGTTTCCCGTAGCCAGCCGGGAGGAAATGGGCGTGCGGGTGGTGGACGATTGCGCCGAGGAGCACATGATGTGAGAGCCGCCCGGCATAAAACCTGGGACCCTGCAAAACCGTTTGGTTTTGCAGGGTCCCAGGTTCCTCCCAGGGCGGGGATGTAGGGGCGACCTGTGGTCGCCCGCACAACCGCACCATCAATTTTCATCCCGTAGGGGCGAGCTGCGCTCGCCCGCCTAACCCTACAAGCCCGGAACATTCCCCAACGGGCGACCACAGGTCGCCCCTACACCGCACCACCGATTCTCCTCCCGTAGGGGCGTGCTTTGCACGCCCGCTAAACCCTACAAACCCGGAAACTTTCCCCAACGGGCGACCACAGGTCGCCCTTACACCGCACCACCGATTCTCCTCCCGTAGGGGCGAGCTGCGCTCGCCCGCTAAACCCTACAAACCCGGAATCTTTCCCCAACGGGCGACCACAGGTCGCCCCTACATTCCGTTAGGGGAACTTCCGCAGAAAAACAAAAACCCAAACCGAAGCCCAGCGCAGCGGGTTCGGTTTGGTCAGGAGGGGCAAGGGAGCGGCGCGG
>CATXTO010000074.1 GCA_958402445.1 uncultured Eubacteriales bacterium | reverse complement strand
GGGATGTAGGGGCGACCTGTGGTCGCCCGTTGGGAAGGGCCCCCGGGTTCGGGCCCGGGTAACGCCCAAGATATGCCGACGACAACGGCGGGCGAGCAAAGCTCGCCCCTACAGGTTGCAGTCTGATACGGGGATGTAGGGGCGACCTGTGGTCGCCCGTTGGGAAGGGCCCCCGGGTTCGGGCCCGGGTAACGCCCAAGATATGCCGACGACAACGGCGGGCGAGCAAAGCTCGCCCCTACAGGGTGCAGCCTGATACGGGGGTGTAGGGGCGACCTGTGGTCGCCCGCGGGCGTGCAAAGCACGCCCCTACGTCATCGGGGCAAAGTCCGCGCCTGCTCCGGCGGCCTATTTGGCCGCCTACTGGAAAATTCTCTATCCTTGCAGGTTGGCGGGCGAGCGAAGCTCGCCCCTACAGGGTGCAGTCTGTTACGGGGATGTAGGGGCGACCTGATATGGGGGTGTAGGGCGGGCAGGCAATGGTCTTGCCCCATAAAGATAGTGAGCCGACAGGTTTTCACCTGTCGGCTCACCGGAAAAGAGGGGAGGTTGTTCTACAACGGGAACGTGCCGGAGAAAACCACGCCGGGCACAGACGCGGTTAAGCACGCACCGTGGTATAACTACCATCTACAATATACCAGACCTTGTCGAAAAATGCAAGGGGTTTGATCAATTTTTTTAAAAAATTTTTTTGCCTGTTTTACTGGGAAAATGTCCTGAGATTTGTCTGCAAAAGGTGAACTTTTGAGAAAAAATGGAACAAAACCAGCCGTTGAGGCCAATTGCCCCGCCAAAAAATCCCTGTCTTGCGCACACATGTGAGTATTTTACGGTATTGTTCTCCATAAAATCCGACATTATCGTACTTGATTATGTCCCTGTTGATTGTGCATGAATTTTATTTCACAGTATTGTGAATATCTGTCAAAATGCCGGTTGCAAGCGTTTTAATTTTGTGTTAATATGTAGCATGCTACCATTTAAGCCGCCACAGCCTTGCCGGCGGTCAAAAAAAGAAAAGGAGGAACTCGGTTGCAGCCAGTTCAGTATAACGGAAAAAAAGTGAAGCAGCTTTACCGCCTGGTGGACCAGCGGCTGGGCCAGACCCTGCGGGACCTGGACCTGACCGGCTCCCAGAGCTTTGTTCTAGGCTATCTGGTCCAAAATCAAGACCGGAGCCTGTGTCCCAGGGATCTGGAGGAGGCCTTCTCCCTGTCCCACCCCACGGTGTCCGGCATTCTCTTCCGCCTGGAGGGGAAGGGGTTTCTCTCCTTTCAGGACGATAAAAAGGATCGGCGCTGCAAGCGCATTGTGGTGCTGCCCAAGGCCGTTACCAGCCACCAACGGGTGCAGCGGACCATTGAATCCGTGGAGGAGCAGATGGTGCGGGGGTTCACGCCGGACCAGCGGGACGCCTTTTCCCGACTCCTGACCCAAGCCATTGAGAACCTGGGCGGGGAGACCCGGGCCTTCCCCCCGGAGGAGGTGCCTGTATGATCCGGCGGCTATCCCGCAGCGTGCGGGAGTTCAAGCCCTACGCCTTCCTGTCTCCCATCTGCATGATCGGGGAGGTGGCGATGGAGGTGCTGATTCCCACCCTCATGGCGGGCCTTATGGACTACGGCGTGAAGTCGGGGGATATGACCTACGTGCTCCGGCGGGGCGGCCTGCTTGTGTTGTGCGCCCTGGCCTCCCTGGTCTTCGGCGCGCTGTCGGCGGACTTCGCGGCCAAGGCCGCCACGGGCTTTGCCCGAAACCTGCGCCACGACATGTATCACAAGGTGCAGGAATACGCCTTCTCCAACATCGACAAATTCTCCTCCGCCTCCATCGTCACCCGGCTCACCACGGACGTGTCCAATCTACAGATGTCCTTTCAGGTCATCATCCGCATGGCTATTCGCTGCCCCATGATGCTGGTTCTGGCCTTCACCATGGCCTTCCGCATCAGCCCCAGGCTGTCTGTCATCTACTGCGTGGTGCTGCCTCTGCTGGCGGCGGGCCTGTTTTTTATCATCAGCCGGGTGCGCCGGATCTTTGACCGGGTGTTCCGGACCTACGACAAGCTCAACAACGTGGTCCAGGAGAATCTCCACGGCATTCGGGTGGTGAAGGCCTTCGTCCGGGAGGACCGGGAGAAGGAGAAGTTCAACACCATCTCCGATTCCATTTACCGGGATTTTGTGAAGGCCGAGCACATTTTGGCCTTCAACAACCCCATGATGCAGTTTTCCGTGTACACCTGCATGCTTTTGATCTCCTGGTTCGGGGCCAAGCTGGTCCTGGCCTCCGGGGACAACGGAGCCCTGGGCCTCACCACGGGCCAGCTCTCCAGCCTCTTTACTTACACCACCCAAATCCTCTCGGCGCTGATGATGCTGTCCATGGTCTTTGTTATGATCACCATGTCCCGGGCCTCCGCCGGGCGGGCCGCGGAAATCCTGCGGGAGCAGCCGGACCTTATAAGCCCAAAGGACCCCGTGACTCGGGTGCCGGACGGCTCCATTGCCTTTGAGGACGTCTCCTTCCGCTACGCCAAAACCGCCCAGCGCAGCGCCCTGGAACACGTGGACCTGCACATCGCCTCCGGCATGACCGTGGGCATCCTGGGCGGCACCGGCGCCTCCAAGACCACTCTGGTGCAGCTCATTCCCCGGCTCTACGACGCCACGGAGGGCGCGGTGAAGGTGGGCGGCGTGGACGTGCGGCGCTACGACCTGGAGGTCCTGCGGGACCAGGTGGCCATGGTGCTGCAGAAAAACGTGCTGTTTTCCGGCACCATCGCGGAAAACCTGCGCTGGGGCAATCCCAACGCCACGGACGAGGAGCTCATCCACGCCTGTAAGCTCTCCTGCGCCGACGAGTTTATCCAGAGCTTCCCCGACGGCTACCAGACCCACATCGAGCAGGGGGGCGCCAACGTCTCCGGCGGCCAGCGGCAGCGGCTGTGCATTGCCCGGGCCCTGCTGAAAAAGCCCAAAATCCTGATCCTGGACGACTCCACCTCCGCGGTGGACACCCAGACCGACGCCAAAATTCGCCAGGCCTTCCGGGAGGAGATCCCCGAGACCACCAAGCTCATCATCGCCCAGCGGGTGGCCTCCGTGGAGCACGCGGATTTGATCTTAGTCCTGGATGGCGGCCGGATCGTGGACCAGGGCACCCATGACGAACTCCTGGCGAACAGCCCCATTTACCGGGAGGTCTACCAGTCCCAGAAGAAAGGAGGCGGCGAGGATGCCTAGACAGCCCAAAGGCGACGGCCACAAGGCCAAGGCCCCGAAAAAGACCCTCACCCGGCTCCTGCGCGCCCTTTCCCGGTACCGGCTGACCCTGGTCGCCGTGATCGGCTGCATTCTGATCTCCGCCGTGGCCGCCGTGGCCGCCAGCAAATCCCTGCAATTTCTGGTGGACGACTACATCACGCCCCTGCTGGGGCAGAGCGCCCCGGATTTCGGCCCCCTGCTGCGGTTTTTGGGCCTCATGGCCCTATTGTACCTGGCGGGTATGGTCTCCTCCTTCCTGTATAACTACTTGATGGTCAAGGTGGCCCAGGCGGTGCAGAAGGACATCCGGGATCAGCTCTTCTCCAATATGCAGGCGCTTCCCATCCGCTACTTCGACACCCACACCCACGGCGACGTCATGAGCCGCTACACCAACGACATCGACACCCTGCGGCAGATGATCTCCCAGTCCATCCCCCAGTGCATTTCCTCCGTGGTGACCATCGTCACGGTGCTAGGCGCCATGCTTCTGACCAGCCCCCTTTTGACCCTGGCGGTTCTCGCCACCGTGGGGCTCATGCTGATTCTGGTGAAGCGGCTCACGGGCATGTCCAGCAAGTATTTTGTGGGCCAGCAGCGGGCTCTGGGCGCGGTCAACGGCTACATTGAGGAGATGATCCACGGTCAGAAGGTGGTGAAGGTCTTCTGCCACGAGGCGGCCGCCAAGCAGGACTTTGACCAGCTCAACGACGTTCTGTGCGACAACGCCTATCAGGCCCACAAGTATGCCAACATGCTGGGCCCCGTGATGAACAACCTGGGCTACATCCAGTACGCCCTCATCGCGGTGCTGGGGGGCTTTTTGGCCATTTCCGGCGGCGCGGTCACCGTGGGCGCCCTGATGAGCTTTCTGCTCCTGACCCGGAGCTTCAACCAGCCCATCAGCCAGGTTTCCAACCAGGTCAACGCCATCGTCATGGCCCTGGCCGGGGCGGAGCGAATTTTTGAGCTCATGGACGAGAAGCCCGAGGAGGATCACGGCTACGTGACTTTGTGCAACGTCTGCCGCAGACCCGACGGGTCTCTGGCCGAATGCCAGGCCCGCACCGGCCTGTGGGCCTGGCGGCACCCCCACCAGGACGGCACCGTGACCTATACGGAGCTCCGGGGGGAGATCACCATGGACGACGTG
Organism: uncultured Eubacteriales bacterium; assembly: GCA_958402445.1. Classification (GTDB taxonomy): domain Bacteria; phylum Bacillota; class Clostridia; order Oscillospirales; family Oscillospiraceae; genus Faecousia. Next base: position 1,233 of record CATXTO010000074.1, on the reverse strand, counting down.
GACTTCGGCTACGATCCCCACAAGCCCGTGCTGCACAACGTGACGCTATACGCCAAGCCGGGCCAGAAGGTGGCCTTTGTAGGCGCCACAGGCGCCGGCAAAACCACCATCACCAACCTGCTCAACCGCTTCTACGACATCGCCGACGGAAAAATCCGGTACGACGGCATCAACATCAATAAAATTTGCAAGCCGGACCTGCGCCGGTCCCTGGGCATCGTGCTCCAAGACACCAACCTGTTCACCGGCACGGTGCTGGAGAACATCCGCTACGGGAATCTAGACGCCACGGAGGAAGCGTGTATTCAGGCGGCCAAGCGGGCGAACGCCCACGACTTCATCACCCGCCTGCCCAAGGGCTATCAGACGGAGCTGTCCGGAGACGGCGGCAGCCTGAGCCAGGGCCAGCGGCAGCTTCTGGCCATCGCCCGGGCGGCGGTGGCGGACCCCCCGGTGATGATTCTGGACGAGGCCACCTCCTCCATCGACACCAGGACCGAGGCCCTGGTCCAAAAGGGCATGGACGCCCTCATGGAGGGTCGGACGGTGTTTGTCATCGCCCACCGCCTCTCCACGGTCCGCAACGCCGACTGCATCATGGTGTTGGACCACGGGCGCATCATAGAGCGGGGCACCCACGAGAGCCTCATCGCCAAGGGCGGCACCTATTACCAGCTCTACACCGGTGCCTTTGAGCTGGAGTGACAAAACTGGTTATTTGTACAAAATTTGATCGAAAAATTCAGCAATAATCACCAGCTTTTCCCCAAATCGCCTCTTGACCGCCGGCGGCGGCTGTGTTACCATCATTCCAACGATTCCGTAGTTCCGCCGGCAGGGAAGCCCAGCGACCCCGGGGCGTGGGGAATGGCCTGCGGCCGTTCCGCGGGCGTGCAAAGCACGCCCCTACGGGAGGAACTTTGGTGGCGCGCTGTAGGGGCGACCTGTGGTCGCCCGCCTGGGATGCGCCATTGACGATGGGATGTAGGGAACGGCCTGCGGCCGTTCCGCGGGCGAGCACAGCTCGCCCCTACGGGAGGAACTTTGGTGGCGCGCTGTAGGGGCGACCTGTGGTCGCCCGCCTGGGATGCGCCATTGACGATGGGATGTAGGGAACGGCCTGCGGCCGTTCCGCGGGCGAGCACAGCTCGCCCCTACGGGAGGAACTTTGGTGGCGCGCTGTAGGGGCGACCTGTGGTCGCCCGCCTGGGATGCGCCATTGACGATGGGATG
>CATXTO010000073.1 GCA_958402445.1 uncultured Eubacteriales bacterium | reverse complement strand
AGACCGGCTTCTATTACCTCCAGTCCCGCTATTACGACCCCGCCCTCTGCCGCTTCATCAATGCCGATGAGTATACCTCCACTGGAGACAAATTCCTCGGCTGGAATATGTTTGTTTATTGTAACAACAATCCGGTTCTGTATATCGATATAGCAGGCACAAAATCATTTAATTTTACTCAATCAATTACGCATCATACCGTCCCTTTTATAAATGGCGTTGACCTTAATGTGGATGTCACTTGGGGATCTGGCATTGGTGAAACAGATGGATACTCCATAACCATTAATACTGACGATCCTGAAAACATGTCGATATCCTATTCAACACCCACTGGTGAAACCACATCGCTCTCTCTGTTGTGTAACTTCTCAGTCGGAGCTCCCAATAATGTGAAGCTTAGCTGGGGTGACGACACTTATCGTCTGTTCGTGAAAGGTGACGATGGCTTTGCTGTTGGGGCATCCTTTAACATTGATTTAGATGGTCACAACGTTTCGGTATCCGTTTCAGCGAAAATCAACAAGTTACGGGCTGCATTCAATTATGCAATTAAAAAGGGTATAAAAAGCGTACAAGGCTCCATTGCGTCCAGTTCCACGGGAACCGTATTTGGCTATGGAGGATATGCAGGCGGCGGGAGTCTTACACCTGCATATGGAATGACCATGGGCGGCGGGGCCTTCGTGTGGACCCATCAGCTACGCTAAAAAACAGGAGGCAACGGTATGGATGATAACCGGACGAACCCCCATGGACCTTCCCCCTGGGAGCGGTTTCTCGCGGCGGAGGGCTGCTCCAGCCTGGCGGAGCTGGAAACCTCGCTCTTGCAGCAGTATGGTTCCCCGGCCCCAGAGCCCAGGGGCATTCCCCAATCCCTACAGGACCAGGTAACCAAAATCGTACTCGAATACTCCCTGCCTCGCTATCTGTCCATGGGGGAAATCTATGACCTGTTTCCATTTTCCTCCACCTATCCCTCCACCCTGCGCTCAGCGAAACAGAACCGCGCGGCTTGTGAATCGCATTTGCGGGAAAGCTCCGACTATTGCCAGGCCCGGGAGGCCCCGGGCCTGGGGGAGCAACTGCGGGAGCTGGAGCGCAGAGTTTTCCGGACCTTGGACGACCACGTGACGGAGGCGGAAGCCAAGGAGGAAGCGGTGCTGGCCGAACTACAGCCAGAGTGGATGGCAATTTTGGAGGAAGGCCGGAAGCGCGTGATACAGAAGCACGCAGAGGCGGCGGCGCAGATGGAGGCGGACCAGGCTCGGGCAACGGAGCTGCTGCGGCAGAAGCAAGCGGCGGACGCGGAGGCGGTGCGCAGGAAACGGGAGCAGGAGCGACGGAGAAAGCTCCGGAACCGGAAGATAGCGATAGCTTTAGTCGTCATACTCCCCCTGGTCCTAATTCTTCCCCTGACCACCAAAACCGGTGCGATTTTTTGGGAACATATCTGGCAATCAGACGGAGCCAGATTGGCGGATGCGCGGTATACCAAGCACAGTGTTGCGCTTTACCCGGTATCGGATGACTTTGCCATCAACATTGCGGAGCTGCATTGTACCCCGGACCCGTATGATACATATCAATTTGATACCCTTTATTGTATTTCATTGGGATACCGAGATCATGGCCTATGGCGTTTTGCGCCCTTCGGACAAGGTAATAGCCATGCAATATTTGAATTTCAAGATTTGGATATTTTCATTGAGTTTGGTGCAGCAGCAGTAATACAGCGTGGCAGCTACACCGTTATTTGTATTCCTGACACTTTTTTAGTCAATCGCAATATTTCACCCTCCGAAATGTACGACAGCCTGGACACAGAGCCGATTTTTATTTCCAGCAGTCAATTTACGGATAAGGACGACTCCACAGCCTGTTGGCTAAGTATTTGTAAGGAAGGGTGGCGGCTATATGGCATAGGGCAAAGTTTTTTGTATGTCTCAGGTTATATATATGTTGTAAAAGACATGCCGGACGATTACGTATTTGTCTGTGGTGAACAACAAATTACTGCTGATGAAATTCGGCAGCTCCTTCGCTGAAGCAAAGTAATAAAAGTCACTTTTACGACAATGACGCCGTCGGGTAAACCCGGCGGCGTGATTGCTAGAACCTTTTTGCATGCTTTAATCTTCGTCTGTCGTGCATTGAACCAGCGCCCGGAAGAGCTCCATGAACCGCTCGCGCTTATCCGGCGACAAATCTCCAGCCTTGTCGACCATCTCCAGGGTCTGCTCCAAAAATACTCTTTCCTCGTCATTGTGCGCAAAGCAATGCAGCCGGACCGGATCAAGCCCCAGCTTCTCCGCAATTCGCTCCACAGTGCTGAGCCTGGGATTTCCTTCGCCCCGCAGAATCCCGGTTAACGTGGCCCGCGAAATTCCTGTGCGGCGCGCCATCTCTACGTTGCTTAATCCCAGTTCTCTTTGCTTCGTCTTGACAATGATTGCCAAATTGTGACATAATCGCATAAATTCACCTCCCTTCACCTACACAATAGCGCAGTGTTAGAAGGCTGTATACCAAAACGTATTTTCCGTAGGGGCGAGCTGCGCTCGCCCGCGGAACGACCAAAGGTCGTTCCCTACAACCGGAATAAAACGATTTTCCAAAGTGGCGAACGATCCTCGTCCATACCCCGTCCCTGTAGGGGCGAGCTGCGCTCGCCCGTGGAACGACCAAAGGTCGTTCCCTACAGCTGGAATAAAACGATTTTCCAAGGTGGCGAACGATCCTCGTCCATACCCCGTCCCTGTAGGGGCGTGCTTTGCACACCCGCGGAACGACCAGAGGTCGTTCCCTACACAACGGCGGCGGGACCTCCCCCTATACCATCACCTGCCGGGAGCCGGGCAAGGCCCCCGCCACCTACTACTACATCCTGAACCTCCAGGGGGACGTCACGGCCCTGGCGGACCGGTACGGCAGGCTGGCGGCGAAGTATGAGTACGACCCCTTCGGCAATCCCCTGTTCATCTGCGACGGCATCGGGAATCCCGTCTCCGACGACCCCGGCCACATCGCGAACCGCAATCCCCTGCGCTTTAAGGGCTACTACTATGACCAGGAGACCGGCTTCTATTACCTCCAGTCCCGCTATTACGACCCCGCCCTCTGCCGCTTTATCAACGCCGATTCCTATGCCTCTACTGGTCAAAGCTTTTTAGGCTGCAATATGTTCGCATATTGCAATAATAATCCTATTGCGTTTCTGGACCACTCCGGGACATTCCTAGGCACTCTAATCGGTGCAATCGTGGGAGCCGCTGTTGGAGCGTTAAATGCAGCCATAGAGGGCGAAGACGTCGGTGCAGCAGCCTTGGCTGGAGCCACCTCCGGGGCGATCGCAGGTCTTGCAGCAGATGTTCTCGCCATTACAGGTGGTACTGGGATTGTTGTTATCGGTGTAATGGGTGTAGCAAGCGCTGCTGGGTCGGCTGCTGGTTCTATAGTTGAAGCCAAAGTAAAAAATGAACCAGTTGATATGGGAAAACTGATTGAAGATGCCGTATGGGACGGCGCATGCGGCGCTCTGTTCGGGTATATGGGAGGCCCCATAAAGTCACAGCTTGGAAAGGTAGCTGAAAAGGGACTTGGCCAGGTGATAAAGCAAACCTTTGTAAACAACATTTTCAAAAAATCAAGGGAAGCGCTTGCGGAAGAGGCCTTATCTTGTGCCGTTGCGAGCGTAGCCCGGTTTACAGTGGGTTATTTTAGCTTTATAGTGAAGGAACTTGCAAAATAAGGCCAGACATAATGAGGATAAATTATATGTCGTTTTATACTAAACCAGCCTTGCGTTATTTTGGACGCTATTATCTGACGTTACTATTAGCCATCTTTCCTTTTGTTTTCACGTATTTAATAATTTACGTATGGATGCAAAATGGATTTCGTATTTATTATTTAGCTATAATCCCCATGTTTTATATTGCATTTTTGTGCTTAAACCAACTTTGGGAGAAATTATTTGCAAAACTTATCGTGAAGAATGACCGCATTATCTGGCGCTGTATTTTTCGCCGGTCTCATACTCTGCTTTTAACTGAAAGCCGTTGGATAGGTGTTGAACTAGAAGACTCGTTTAATGGCTTGGACTACCCGTTCATCTACTTTTCTAAGGAGCCATATCCGGCTGAATTTCAGCACAAGATCAATAAACTAAAGTGCTCAGACAGCTTCATTAAATTCTGGTACTCCGAACAGCTTGTCAATTATCTGGAAACACATGTTTCGGCCAACCGTGTCGGCGCCCTTATCGCCTATCGGGAAAAATGCAAACGGGAAGCAAGGGTAAAAACCAAAAAAAAAAACGGGGATAAAAAACGTGACCCCGCCGGTTACATACCGGTGGGGTCCCTCCTAAATCCAGTTGGTGTTTTAAATGGGCGGAATAAATGAGCGGCAACTCCGTTAAAAACTAAAAGGAGAAGCATAATGCTGACACATCAGGAACTAGGCCAGTTTTTGGACGAGCATTTTGGAGACAGGCTCCGGCAGCGGGGTTTTGTCCCGCATCCCAGAAGGCCCTGCCAGTGGTATAAGGTCGTGAAAGAGGAGGTGCTTCTAGGCTTCATCACGGAGCCGGGAGTCGTTTTTCGGGATGATTTCCTTGCGGAGCTTGCTTATTATCCTTTGTTCATGGGGGAATACCTACCCTTTTCCAAAAGCACCGAGGAGGATTGGCGGGAATTAATAACCAATAATTTGGGATACTACCCCTCAAAAATATGGCTCGCAGAGGAATGTTATTCTGATTTTGTTGACAAAGACGAGATGAAAGCTCATACAGAAAAACTTATGCGTCAGGGCTGGCTGTTCTCCATCAGTGCCCCACTGTACCCCAGATATAACAGGACCACGGCATATTATATGGACTGTCTTTTAGAGGAGGAGGTCTTTCCCATTTTGGACCCTATCGTGGATGTGCGGACCTGCGCAGAACAGTACGTGCGACAAAAGCAGAAACGTTTTGCGGAATGTGGAAACCTTCCAGATAACCCAAACCGTATACCAGAATTGATGAACAATATGCGCTATCTATATGAGTGTATCTATTTAGATAACGTAGAGGAATGTAATTGGTACCGGGATGAAAAGATTAGTCCTGCCGCGCAGAAACTGAGCGCTAAAGCATTGTCGCTTTCTTTAGAAAATGATGTGAAAGAATCCTACAAGCAGCGAATTGAAAAAGATGCGGCATATTATTCGCACCTTTTGGAGGGCCTTTCGGAGGAGGGGTATGGTACCTTAAAGCGAGAAATGGAAGAAAAGAGGAACGCCACTTACGAAGCCGTCAAAAAAAAGCTAAAGCTCAAATAGATTTAAGCTGTAGCATTCCCGGCAATGACGCCGTCGGGTAAACCCGGCGGCGTCATCGCTAGAACCTTTTGCATGCTTTAGTCTTTGTCTGTCTTGCTTTGTGCCAGTTTTCTGAAAAATTCCACGAAACGCTCACGTTTTTCTGGAGATAAGGCTCCAGCCTTGTCGGCCATCTCCAGGGTCTGCTCCAAAAATACTCTTTCCTCGTCATTGTGCGCAAAGCAATGCAGCCGGACCGGATCAAGCCCCAGCTTCTCCGCAATTCGCTCCACAGTGCTGAGCCTGGGATTTCCTTCGCCCCGCAGAATCCCGGTTAACGTGGCCCGCGAAATTCCTGTGCGGCGCGCCATCTCTACGTTGCTTAATCCCAGTTCTCTTTGCTTCGTCTTGACAATGATTGCCAAATTGTGACATAATCGCATAAATTCACCTCCCTTCACCTACACAATAGCGCAGTGTTAGAAGGCTGTATACCAAAACATACTTCCCGTAGGGGCGAGCTGCGCTCGCCCGTGGAACGACCAAAGGTCGTTCCCTACACAAC
>CATXTO010000072.1 GCA_958402445.1 uncultured Eubacteriales bacterium | reverse complement strand
GTTGGCCAGGGTGCAAGCGACCCTGGCCCTGCCGGAACCCCTTTGTTTCGAAAATTCCCCCCAATATGGGTTGTAGGGGCGAGCTGCGCTCGCCCGCAATTGGGGCCCCCGCAAAGGCGAAGCCTTTGTGGGGAGAGGAGAGGCAAGGCAGCGGTGCGGATGGGGGCGAATAGCCGCCGGAGCAAAAGCGGGCTTTGCACGCCCGCGGAACGACCACAGGTCGTTCCCTACACCCTTCATCGATGGCGCATCCCTGCGGGCGACCACAGGTCGCCCCTACATTTCTTTACCGATGGGTTTTCCCGGCGGGCGAGCACAGCTCGCCCCTACATCCTGGTTGCCGAAAGTCCCTTGCAGCATATAAAAAAGCCCGGGTGGCCTATGGCCGCCCGGGCTCTCATCCATCGTCTCCGCTTGTATATCCTGTACATATTCCAGAATCGCGGCGCAGTCGGCGGACACGTCCACGGAGAAATACCGGCACGCGCTCCGGTCCCCGGGCACCGACAGGCAGAACTCCAGAGCAAGCACCAGCTCCGCGTCGGTCTGCCCATAGGCGTAGGCCTGGCCCAGGGCACCGGCCTGGATATCCCGCCACATGCTGTCGAACAGGGCCTGGGCCTGGGGCCGCTCCAACAATATGCCCTGTGCCAGGACCGGGTCCTCCGTACTACCGGCGGCGTAGACCTGGCAGGACTGAATCTGCCGCCGCAGGGTCTGCCGGGGCTGGTTGGACCAGCTCAACCGGGCCAGGGCCTGCTCCGGCCCGTTGAGAAGCTGGGTCAGACGGCCGGCCAGGCTGTCCGGCTCCGTCAACTGGGAGGGAGGGAAGCGGTACTGGTAAGCCCGCTGCAAAACGCTTCCGTCCCGGAGGCGGTAGGTCAGGGCCAGTTCGCCCCACCGCCAGTCCGCAGGCAGGCTCTCCAGCGTCAGGGCCTCCTGGTTCTCCTTTTCCCCGATCAGGTCCCGGTGCAGGTCCAGCGCCAGGGCCACCTGATCCGGGTCCGTCATGGGAAAGCCCTCCCGGTAGCGGGAGTCGGCCACGGCCACGGAGGCCACCTCCTGAGCCTGGGGCACCCGGCGCTCCACCCCCGCCGGGTCCAGGTCCAGGAGGACCAGGGCGCCCGCGGCCAGGGCCAGGCAGAGCCCGCAGCTCAAAAGGACCCTGGGCCGGAATACCCGGGCGCTGCGGGTGAGCAGCAGCTCCGCCGTGAGCCGGGCCACCAGCGTGCCCGCCAGGAGCCACAGGAGGCTTCGGCCCAGCCCCCGTTCAAAGCCGCCGTCCAGCAGATAGGCCAGGGCATTGGCCAAAATCAGGCCGATGCCGAAGGTGAACAGATATTTGAACACAGGGGCCAGGCCACGGAAGGCCATAAAATCCCCGGCCCGTTCGCTTTTGCGGGTCCGGTACAGCGCCAGGGCCAGGCCCAAAAGCAGTGCGGCCGCCCCTGCGGCGGCCCCCAGATAACCCCAGGGGATGGAGCCGTTCAGCCCCGGATTGGCGCGTTGGAGCAAATATGCCGGCGGACACAGCGCCGTCAGGGCTGCCTCGGGCCGGACCAGGCCGTACAGCAGGGGGATGGTCACGTTTTTGGCCATGGCCTCCAGGACTGGAGCGCCGAACAGGAGCGCCGCGTACAAAATTACCGCGGCGGCCCTCGTGCCGGTGAGGACGCAGGACAGAAGGCTCAGGCTGAAAAAGAACAGAAACAGAAGCATGGAAGCCCCCGCCCAGGAAAGCGCTGCCCCAGCGGCACCTGGAAGCAGGCACAGCGCCAGCCCGGTCCCCACGACCAGGGGAAGCAGGGCAAACAGAAGTCCGGAGCACAGCTGGGTGAAGAACAGGGCGCTCCGGCGCAGGGGGAAGCTGTGGACCATGTTGGCGCTCACCGGGGAAAACAGGTAGCCCAGCAGCAGCACGCCGCACAAAAGGCCGTAGCACAGCATCCCGATGGGCATCAGGGTGGCGCAGGAGGTCGTCAGCTCCCGGGCCACGTCCTGGGGCGAACTCCAGCGCAGGGACGCGGACAGGGTGAGCATCATCACCGCCACGGCTAGGGTACAGCCGCTCCATAGGGGCCAGAACCGGGCCAGGTTTTTGCGGAAGAAGGCGGGACTAAAGCACGATATTCCGCAGCGCATCGCTGACACCCCCCAGCTCATAGATAAAGATCTCCTCCAGAGACAGCGGCAGCAGGTCGAAATACACGGGCTCCGCAGCCCCCAGGGCAGCCCGGATCGCCGCCGTCTCCCCCCGCACCACCAGGGTCTGAAGCCGGCCGGACTGGCTGCAATGTACGACGTTCAAGTCCGCCGGCAGGGCCCGGCCTGGAGCCGGCACCAGCTGGACCTTGACGATATTCTCCTGAAGCTCCAGCAGGCTGCGCTCCAACAGCATTTTACCCCGGTCCACAATGCCCACCCGGTCACACACGTCCTCCAGCTCCCGCAGGTTGTGGGAGGACACCAGTACCGTGGTGCCCCGCTGCTCCACGTCCGCCAGGAGCAGGGACCAGACCTGCCGCCGCATCATGGGGTCCAGGCCGTCCACCGGTTCGTCCAGCAGGAGCACCTCCGGCCGGACGCACAGAGCCAGCCAAAAGGCCGCCTGCTTCTGCATTCCCTTGGAAAACCGGCGGATGGGGCTGCCCTTGGGCAGGGAAAACACCTGGCCCAGCCGCTGGAACAGGTCCTGGTCAAAGGTGGGATACAGGCGGCGGTAAAATTGCATCATATCCCGGATGCTGGCGTTGGGAAAGTAGAAAATCTCGTCCGGGATGCAGGCCAACCGGGCCTTGACCCCGGGATTTTCCCAAACCGGAGCGCCGCTTACGGTCACAGTCCCCGCGTCCGGGCGGTAGGCCCCGGTGATGCACCGCAGGAGCGTGGATTTACCCGCGCCGTTGGGACCGACCAGGCCGTAGACGGAGCCCTTGGGGGCCCGCAGGCTCAGGCCGTCCAGGGCCCGCAGGCCGCAAAACGACTTGACCAGGGATTGGACCTCAATCATGGGCCTGCCCTCCCGGGCCCGCCAGACGCTGGGCCAGGGCCGCCCGGGAATACCCCAGGGCCTCCAGCTCCGCCGCCAGGCGGTCCAGCTCCTCCAGCAGCCGCGCCCGCCGGACAGCGCCGGCGGTTTCGTTGTTGCAGACAAAATCGCCCTTCCCTGGAATGGAGCAGACCCAGCCCTCCTCCTCCAGGGTCCGGTAGGCCCGCTGGAGGATGCTGGGGTTGACGGCCAGCTCCGCAGCCAGCTCCCGCACCGGAGGCAGCCGGTCCCCCTCCGCCAGAATCCCCAGCAGCACCCGGCGCCGCAGCTCCTCCGTAATCCGGGCGCACAGGGACGGGGCCGGCCGGTAATCTTGTTTCATCTACATACCTCCCTCGTGGTCGCAAAGTCGATCCATATCCCGTAGGGGCGCGCTTTGCACGCACGCAAAATTGGGCGGAGTTTGGGGGATTCCCTCAGCGGGCGGCCACAGGCCGCCCCTACATCCTCCGAATCACACCGTACCCTGTAGGGGCGAGCTGCGCTCGCTCGCGGAACGACCATAGGTCGCCCCTACATTCCATAGTTGGATGGTTCGTCCCAACGGGCGGCCACAGGCCGCCCCTACATTCCATAGCTGGATGGTTCGTCCCAGCGGGCGGCCACAGGCCGCCCCGACAGACGCGCCATCAATCGTCATCCCGTAGGGGCGAGCTGCGCTCGCCCGCGGAACGACCATAGGTCGTTCCCTACAATCCCATAGTTGGATGGTTCGTCCCAACGGGCGGCCACAGGCCGCCCCTACATCCTCCGAATCACACCGTACCCTGTAGGGGCGAGCTGCGCTCGCCCGCGGAACGACCGCAGGTCGTTCCCTACAATCCCGTAGTTGCATGATTTTTTCCAACGGGCGACCACAGGTCGCCCCGACAGACGCGTTGTCGATATGAATCCCGTAGGGGCGAGCTGCGCTCGCCCGCGTTACAATCCCGTAGTTGGATGGTTCGTCCCAGCGGGCGACCACAGGCCGCCCCTACATCCTCCGAATCACACCGTACCCTGTAGGGGCGTGCTTTGCACGCCCGCGGAACGACCATAGGTCGTTCCTTACAATCCCGTAGTTGCATGGTTTTTCCCAGCGGGCGGCCGCAGGTCGCCCCGACAGACGCGCCGTCGATCGTCATCCCGTAGGGGCGCGCTTTGCACGCCCGCGGAACGACCATAGGTCGTTCCCTACATCCCCGTTGCCGTGGGATTTCCCGGGTGGACCGCAGGTCATTTCCCACGCTGCCGCAACCGGCCGAGGCCTATTGTGTATGCCATAAAAAATCCCATGGGGCGGTCAAAGGCCGCCCCATGCATGCTTTGCTGCAATTGACTCAGGCCAGACCCTTGCTCAGGTTCACCACGAAATCCTGCACGTTGGTGACGATGCCCCGGGCGGACAGGCTGCCCCGGTCGGCCAGCTTGTTTACCACGAACTCCGCGATATCCACGCAGTAGAAATAGACCTGGCGCACGGTGCCGTCGGGCAAAACCCGGAAGGAGGGGGTCATATTCCCCGTGGCGATGGTGTGCAGCATAGTGGCCATGCAAATCACCGTGGTGGCGCCCCGAATCTGGTTCCGCATGGCGTCCTGGGCCCGGTACACGTCCGCGAACACGGGGGGCAGGGGGCCGTCGTCCCGGATGGAGCCCCCCAGCACATAGGGGATATTGCGTTTCTCCAGGCTGTAAATAATGCCGTTGTCAATGTGCTCGGCCTCGATAAACTTGGCCACGGAGCCGTAGTACCGCACCCGGTTCAGCAGGTCCAGGTGGTTGTAGTGGCCGTTGGGCTGGTTCTCCTGGGTGTAGATGTTCTGGCCCAGGGCCGTATGTAAGTATGCGCCCTCCAGATCGTGGGTGGCCAGGGCGTTGCCAGCCAGCACCGCGTGGACATAGCCGCCCTCCACCAGCTTGGAAAAGGCGTTTCGGGCGTCGTAGTCAAAGGCGAAGGCCGGGCCCATGACCCAAACGATTTTGCCGTGATCCCGGTCATGGCGCAAAATGTCGTAGAGCTCGTCGTAATCCTTGGAGAAGGCGGTCTCCCGGGAGCGGTTCTGCCGGAAGGCAAACACGTCCCTTTGAGCCGACGCCTCCCGGAAGCCGTCGGGATGAACGTAGATGCCGTCCTCGCAGTGCTCCGTCCGGCCGGTGAAGACCAGGTCGCCGGCCCTCAACAGCCGGAACTCCCGGACGAAAATTTCACCGTTTTCCAGCACGGGCACGCAGTCCATGCGGCTCTCTTTGGCCAGGAGCCACTGGCCGTTTACCTTGAAATACTCGGGGAAGATGCTCATGGCGTGGTAGCCCTCCGGGGCCACGCCGTCCTTGGGGGCCGGGCAGGTCGTGGCGTCGGGGGCGTTCCGGAACAGGGGCTGGCTGAAGTCCGGAGGCGTGTAGGGGCGCAGTGCAAAGCTCATGGAAACCTCTCCTTATAATATAATAGTATTTTTGCAAGGATGGGGCGGGGAACTGGGAATATGCGGGTGTATAAATTAATTGTATTTTATCATGGGCCCGAGCGTTTGTAAACAGGAAAAAGGCCCGGCGCACGGGGGTATCCGGCGATCACGGGGTGTAAAGACGGCCTTTGGGCCCTGCGGACGAGCGCAGCGCGCCCCTACAGGGTTCGTTCGGTTGCGGGGATGTAGGGGCGACCGGCGGTCGCCCACCTGGGGGATGTCCCGGTGTTGGGGCAATGTGAGGTCGAAGAATACCCTATAAATACAACAGGGGAGCGTAGCATGTTCCTACAGAGGCTTCCTGGGAATGGGACCGTAGGGGCGACCGGCGGTCACCCGCGGGCGTGCGGAGCACGCCCCTGCAAAGGCTTTCGGGAACGGGCCGTAGGGAACGACTGTTGATCGTTCCGCGGGCGAGCGCAGCTCGCCCCCCACGGATTTCGGAAAAGGTGCGATTTGCACCGACGGGCTGAGCCGTACAACGTACAGAAAAAAGTTTTGAAAAAATGAAAATTTCTAGTTGACAACCGGAAAACCATGTGGTAATATAAGCAAGCTGTCCACGAATGTGGCGGGTCCTGCACCTTGTAAATTGAATAACGTGAGACAGAAAGCACCAAAAAG
>CATXTO010000071.1 GCA_958402445.1 uncultured Eubacteriales bacterium | reverse complement strand
GGGGGGGGGACCGAAATCTGGGGTGTAGGGGCGACCTGTGGTCGCCCGCAGGGGGGGCAGTTGTTTCCTGGGGTTTGCGGGCGAGCGCAGCTCGCCCCTACAGGGGGGGGGGACCGAAATCTGGGGTGTAGGGGCGACCTGTGGTCGCCCGCAGGGGGGGCAGTTGTTTCCTGGGGTTTGCGGGCGAGCGCAGCTCGCCCCTACAGGGGGGGGGGACCGAAATCTGGGGTGTAGGGGCGACCTGTGGTCGCCCGCAGGGGGTGCAGTTGTTTCCCGGGGTTTGCGGGCGAGCGCAGCTCGCCCCTACAGGGTGGGGGGACCGAAATCTGGGTTGTAGGTGCGACCTGTGGTCGCCCGCAGGGGGTGCAGTTGTTTCCCGGGGTTCGCGGGCGTGCGACGCACGCCCCTACAGGATGTATCCGGACCTTGGGGTGTAGGAACGACGTGCCCCTATAGGAGCGCGTCGGATAGTTACCAAAATATTGTGGCTATATGCGCCCCAGGCGTTCCAGTTTCTCCAGAACGGACTGGAAGTATGCCGGCAGGGGAGCGGCTACGATGACCGGCAAGCCCGTCCGGGGATGCAGGAAGCACAGCGTTGCCGCGTGCAGGCATTGCGTATCCTGCCCCAGCTCCGGTCTTTTGTGACCATACACCAGATCTCCCAGGATAGGGTGTCCCAGGTAAGCCATATGGACCCGAATTTGATGCGTTCTACCGGTCTCCAGGCGGCAGCGGACATGGGTATAACCCCGATATCGGGCCACAACCTCCCAATGCGTCACAGCCGCCCGCCCATTGCGTTGGGCAACCGCCATGCGCTTCCGGTCGGAGGGATGCCGGCCGATGGGAGCCTCCACCGTACCTTGCTCCTCCCGCAGGGTGCCACAGACCACGGCTTCGTAGGTCCGGGCCAGAGTGTGGTCCTTGAGCTGACTGGCCAACACCGTGTGGGCTAGGTCATTTTTTGCCACCACCAGAAGGCCAGAGGTATCCTTGTCAATGCGGTGGACAATGCCTGGACGCAGAACCCCGTTGATGCCGGAGAGGCTCTCCCCCCGGGCATAGAGCAGGCCGTTGACCAGGGTGTCGTCCCAGTGGCCCGCCGCCGGGTGGACCACCAGGCCCTTTGGCTTATTCAGGACCAGCAGGTCCTGGTCCTCATAAAGGATCTCCAAATCCATTTGGCAGGGGCGGATTTCAGCTGCCTCCGGCTCAGGTAGCGTGAGCTCGATCAAATCGCCTTGTACGGTCCGTTGGTTTTTCCGGGCAAGGGCACCATTGCAGGTGACACAGCCCCGCTCCAGAAGGTGTTGCGCGGCGCTGCGGCTGAGACCCGGGACAGCCTGGGACAGAAATACGTCCAGCCGGAGCCCCGCAATTTCACACAGTAGTGTCATGGCCCTGCTCTCCCTGATCATCGCCGCGCCAAAAGGCCCGGTTCCAGAAAATAAGGTGAATCAGCAGCAGGATAGCCCCACAGGTGATGAAGCAGTCCGCCACATTGAATACCGGGAAAGGGATAAAATCCAGTACGATCATATCCACCACGTAGCCACGAAAAATCCGGTCCAGAATATTGCCCAGACCGCCGGCAAAGGCAGCGGCCAAAAACCAGAGCTCCAGCCGGGTAAAGGGGAGGGATTTCTTCACCAGAAACCAGATTAGAAGCCCGGTGAAGGCCACGAACACCAGAATAAACAGCCACCTCTGCCCCTGAAAGGAGGAAAAAGCGGCGCCGTAATTTTTTACATACGTGAAATGGAACAGCCCCTCCAGCCCAGGCGCGTGACCGCCGTAGGGCAGATTCGAGACTACCAGATACTTGGTGAGTTGGTCCAGGCCCACAATTAACAGGGAAAACAGGGCCAGGGGAAGATAAAGCATATAAGGTCCTCCCTCGTTCAGAATTCTTTCCTTAGTTTACCACCAACCGGCGCCCATGTCAAAGGAACCTGATATCACCGCGGGGTTCAGCTACTTTTCCCCCCGAAGCTGAATAATTTGATCCCGCAGGACCGCAGCGTACTCAAACTCCATCATGCGGGCCGCCTGGCGCATCTCTTTTTCCAGCCTGGCGATTTCCCGCTCTCGCTCCACCCTGGTCATCTTCACACCGTCTTTCCGCCGGACCTCCGCGCTGGATTTGGAGATTTCTATTAAATCCCGAACGGACTTGACGATAGTCTGCGGCACGATGCCGTGGGCCTGGTTATAGGCGTCCTGAATGCCCCGGCGGCGCTGGGTCTCCCGGATGGCCGCGTCCATGGAGGGCGTCACGGTGTCGGCATATAGGATGACCTTGCCGTCTGCGTTCCGGGCGGCCCGCCCGATGGTCTGGATCAGGCTGGTTTCCGACCGGAGGAAGCCCTCCTTGTCCGCGTCCAAAATGGCGACCAGGCTGACCTCCGGCAAATCCAGACCCTCCCGCAGGAGGTTGATGCCCACCAGAACGTCAAATTTTGCCAAACGCAGGTCCCGGATGATCTCCATTCGTTCCATAGCGCCCACGTCGGAGTGCATATACCGGACCCGGATGCCGGCCTTTTGCAGGTAGATGGTGAGGTCCTCCGCCATTTTTTTGGTTAAGGTGGTTATGAGGACCCGCTCGTTCCGGGCGGAACGGGCATTTACCTCCCCAATCAGGTCGTCAATCTGACCGTTTATGGGGCGCACCTCCACCTCGGGATCCAGAAGCCCCGTGGGGCGAATGACCTGCTCCACAATTTGCCCGGCCCGGCTTCGCTCATATTCCGCCGGCGTGGCCGAGACGTAGACGACCTGGTTGAGCTTGCCGGTGAATTCCTGAAAATTTAGGGGCCGGTTGTCAAAGGCGGAGGGAAGCCGGAAGCCGTAATTCACCAAGTTCTCCTTTCGGGAGCGGTCCCCGGCGTACATGGCGCGGACTTGGGGAATGGTCACGTGACTTTCGTCAATGAACATCAAAAAGTCCTTGGGGAAATAGTCCAACAGGGTAGTGGGGGGCGTGCCTGGGGATCTGCCGGAAATAACCCGGGAGTAGTTTTCAATCCCGGAGCAAAAACCAATTTCACTCATCATTTCCAGGTCGTAGTTGGTGCGCTGGGCGATGCGCTGCGCCTCCAGCAGCTTGTCCTGGCTGCGGAAATACGCCACCTGCTGGTCGCATTCCTGGCGTATTTCCGTGATGGCCCGCTCCATTTTTTCCCGGGTGGTCACGTAGTGGCTGGCCGGATAAATGGCCACATGCTCAATGAACCGCTCGGGCACGCCGGTGACGGCGTTAATTTCTGAAATGCGGTCCAGCTCGTCTCCAAAGAACTCCACCCGGATGGCCCGCCCATTCCAGTAGGCGGGATAGATCTCCAGAGTATCGCCCCGCAGGCGAAACTTATTTCGGGAGAAATCCAGGTCGTTGCGCTCATAGCGGATTTCCGTGAGCTTTTTCAGTACCTGGTCCAGCGGCCGCGACTGCCCTACCCGCAGGGACAAAACCATGTTTTTATAGTCAATCGGGTCGCCCAAGCCGTAAATGCAGGACACGGAGGCCACCACGATGACGTCCCGGCGCTCAAACAGGGAGGAGGTGGCGCTGTGCCGCAGGCGCTCAATCTCGTCGTTAATCGCGGAGTCCTTTTCGATATAGGTGTCGGTCTGGGCGATGTAGGCCTCCGGCTGGTAGTAATCATAGTAGGAGATGAAGTACTCCACCACGTTTTTTGGAAAGAATTCCCGAAACTCCGAGCAGAGCTGAGCGGCCAGGGTTTTGTTGTGGGCCAGCACCAGGGTGGGTCGGTTCAAGCGGGCGATTACGTTGGCCATGGTAAACGTCTTGCCGGAGCCCGTGACGCCCAGCAGCACCTGCTCGTCCAGTCCCAGCTCCAGACCTTTGACCAGCTTTTCAATGGCCTCCGGCTGGTCGCCGGTGGGCTGATAGGGGGAGACCAGCTGAAAAAGATCCTGTTCCATCCGTCCAAACCTCCTTTGGTTCGCATAAAATTGGCCTGTCCGCAGCGTTTGGCGGGCAGGCACGTCCTGACACCGTGTCATGTTTTTCCGTGAAAAAATACTGCCAAGCGATCGTGCAGGACGGGCGAGCACTGCTCGCCCCTACAGGAGCGTGTCCGGCAGATTGCTCCATTCCATCTCCTGTTGAGGCGTGCTTCGCTCGCCCGGGGAAGGCCCGCAGGCCGTTCCCCACCTGAAAAGGATATTTTTATATATTATACCCCAAATCCCAGGGTTTCTCAAGATGCAATCGCTCCAACTTACAGGTCCGGGACGCCAAAGGGCGGCTGTCCGATTGAAGGCGGGATTTTCCGATGGTCTTGCCTTGTGGAAGCTCTGGAACTGGGTTATAATGAGGCTAGGAAATAGCGGCGGCCCGTCTGGGCTGCCGGGGAGGGATTACGATGGCAAAACAGTTTTATTATGGCGGCAACGTCCTTACCATGGAGCCGGAGCTTTATGCCCAGGCCCTGCTGGCGGAAAGCGGCCGTATCCTGGCGGTGGGAAGCCGGGAGAGGCTGGAATCGGAGGCAGGGGACGCACAGCGAATCGACCTGCGAGGCGGCGTTTTGCTGCCGGCGTTTCTGGATGCCCATGGCCATATCTCCAGCTATGCCGCCTCGCTCCTGCAGCCCGGGGTGGGGGAGGCCAAAAGCTTTGGGGAAATGCAGGCAATCATCCGCCGTTTCCTCCGGGAAAACCAGGTGCCCAAGGGACGGTGGGTGACGGTGAAGGGGCTGGACCCCACCCAACTGGCCGAGGGCAAGGCCCCGGACCGGCGCGTCCTGGATGCGGCGGCGCCGGACAATCCCCTGGTGCTCCAGCATCAGTCGGGACACAACGGTGTTCTCAACACCCTGGCGCTCCGAGAGCTGGGGATTACGGCCCGGACCCCGGTGCCGGAGGGGGGCAGAATGGCCCTGGAAGGCGGAGAACCCACGGGATTTTTGGAAGAAAATGCCTTTATCGAGGCGCTTCAGCGGGTTCCCATGCCCTCGCCCCAGGAGATGGGGGAGGCCTTTGTCCAGGCCCAGCGCCGTTATGCCGCCTATGGCGTTACCACGGTCCAGGACGGAGTGGTGATGGACCTGATGGTCGACCAATACCGGTATCTGTGTGAAAACAAAATCCTGGAGCTGGATGTGGTGGCCTATGGGGACCTGCGGGGCAGCGACCGGTTCCTGGAGGCGTTCCAGGACCACTGGGGCGTGTACCGGGATCACTTCAAGCTGGGGGGCTATAAGACCTTCCTGGATGGCTCGCCCCAGGCTCGAACCGCCTGGATGCGGGAGCCCTACGCCGGTGCAACGGACGGATACCGGGGCTACCCCACCTTGCCGGATGCGCAGCTATTGACCCATATCCGCCGGGCGCTCCGGGAGGACCGGCAGATTTTGGCCCACTGCAACGGCGATGCCGCCGCCCAGCAGTATCTGGACGCCTACGCCCAGGCTCTGGCGGAGCTGGACCGGCCCCGGGATATCCGGCCCGTGATGATTCACGCCCAGCTTTTGGGCCGGGACCAGCTGCCGGCCCTGCGGGCTCTGGGTATGATCCCCTCCTTCTTTGTGGGGCATGTGTATTATTGGGGGGATGTGCATCTTCAGAACTTTGGACGGGCCCGGGCGGAGGCCATCAGCCCGGTGAAAAGCGCCGCGGAGCTGGGCCTGCGCTACACCTTCCACCAGGACGCCCCGGTGACAGAGCCCGATATGCTGCATACCCTCTGGTGCGCGGTGAATCGCCTCACCCGGGATGGGCGCTGCCTGGGCCCGGAGGAGCGGGTGAGCCCCCTGGAGGCCCTGCGGGCCGTGACGGTCCATGCCGCTTGGCAGTATTTTGAGGAGGACCAGAAGGGCAGCCTCCGCCCGGGCAAGCGGGCGGATTTGGTGGTCCTGGATCGGGATCCCCTCCAGGTGGACCCCTTGGAGCTTCGAAACCTTCGGGTGCTGGCCACCTTCAAGGACGGCAAGGCCCAATACCGGGCCGAGGATTGGGCCTGACGCGCTGAACGCCGCAGCCGCCCCTGGACCAACGGTCCAGGGGCGGCTGTTCGTTTTTTGTTGGGATGGAAGTACATTGAAAATGTAGGGGCGTGCTTTGCACGCCCGCGGGCGACCACAGGTCGCCCCTACAGGA
>CATXTO010000070.1 GCA_958402445.1 uncultured Eubacteriales bacterium | reverse complement strand
AGCGGGTTCGGTTTGCAGAGGAGGGGCAAGGAAGCGGTGCCGACGGCGGCGAACTAGCCGCCGGAGCAAAAGCGGACTTTGCCCCGACGAGGTCGCCCCTACATCCTGTTATCAAGAACGTTCCCCCAGCCACAGCCGCGCCGTCGATTCTTATCCCGTAGGGGCGTGCTGCGCACGCCCGTGGAACGACCGCAGGTCGGTCCCTACATCCCGTAATCGCCAGATTCCCCCGGCGGGCGAGCACAGCTCGCCCCTACATTCCGTTGCCGAAAGATAGCGCGGACAAAAAAATCAAACCGAAGCCCAGCGCCAGCGGGTTCGGTTTGCAGAGGAGGGGCAAGGAAGCGGTGCCGACGGCGGAGAACTACCGCCGGAGCAAAAGCGGACTTTGCCCCGACGAGGTCGCCCCTACATCCTGTTATCAAGAACGTTCCCCCCAGCTACAGCCGCGCCGTCGATTCATATTCCGTAGGGGCGTGCTGCGCACGCCCGTGGAACGACCGCTGGTCGTTCCCTACATTCAGTAATCGGCAGATTCCCCCAGCGGGCGACCACAGGTCGCCCCTACATCCGCGCCGTCGATTCATATCCCGTAGGGGCGTGCTTTGCACGCCCGCGGAACGACCGCTGGTCGTTCCCTACATCCCGTAATCGGCAGATTCCCCCGGCGGGCGAGCACAGCTCGCCCCTACATTCCGTTGCCGAAAGATAGCGCGGACAAAAAAATCAAACCGAAGCCCAGCGCCAGCGGGTTCGGTTTGCAGAGGAGGGGCAAGGAAGCGGTGCCGACGGCGGCGAACTGGCCGCCGGAGCAAGAGCGGACTTTGCCCCGACGCGGCCGCCGCGCAGAAAGCGCGGCGGCCGCGGTTTTTTATTCGTGGTGCGGGTGGGTTTCCTTTTTGCCCTCGGTCAGCTCCCGCAGGGCGTCCTTGCGGCTGAAGTTGGCCCGGCCCTTCTCGTCGAAGCCCATGAACTTCACCCAGGTCATGTCCCCCAGCTTCAGCACGTCCTCCACCTTCTCCACCCGGCGGTTCTCCAGCTTGGAGATGTGGACCATACCGTCGTGGCCCGGGGCGATCTCCACAAACGCGCCGATGGGCAGGATCCGGACCACCTTGCCGTAGTACAGCTTGCCCACCTCGGGGACGAAGCAGATATCGTCCACCATCTTCTTGGCTGCCTGGGCCGCCATGCTGTCCACGGCGGAGATGAACACGGAGCCGTCGTCGTCGATGTCGATCTTGGCGCCGGTGTCCAGGCAAATTTTTTGAATGGTCTTACCGCCGGTGCCGATGACCTCCCGGATCTTGTCCACGGGAATCTTCATGGAGATCATCTTGGGTGCGTACTCGGAGACCTCCGGCCGGGGCTCGGAGATACAGGGCAGCATCACGCCCTCCAGAATTTCCAGCCTGGCCTTCCGGGTCCGCTCCAGGGCGTCTTCGATAATTTCCAGGGTCAAGCCCCGGTTTTTCAAGTCCATTTGAATGGCGGTGACGCCCTCGGTGGTGCCCGCCACCTTGAAGTCCATCTCCCCATGGAAGTCCTCCACGCCCTGGATGTCCGTGAAGGTCCGCCACTGCCCGGTCTCCTGGTCGGAGATTAGGCCGCAGGAGATGCCGGCCACCGGCCGCCGGATGGGCACGCCCGCGTCCATGAGGGCCAGGGTGGACCCGCAGATGGAGCCCTGGGAGGTGGAGCCGTTGGAAGACACGACCTCCGAGACCACCCGGATGGCATAGGGGAACTCGTCCACCGGGGGAATCACCGGCAGAAGGGCCTTCTCAGCCAGGGCGCCGTGTCCGATCTCCCGGCGGGAGGTGGAGCGGGCGGGCTTGGCCTCGCCGGTGGAGAACGCGGGGAAGTTATAGTGGTGGATATACCGCTTGGACTCCTCCGGATAGATGGTGTCCAGCTTCTGGGCCGCGGACAGGGTGTTCAGGGTGCAGATGGACAGCACCTGGGTCTGACCCCGGGTGAACAGGCCCGAGCCGTGGACCCGGGGCAGCACGCCCACCTCCGCAGCCAGCGGCCGGATCTCGTCCATCCCGCGGCCGTCCACCCGTTTGCCGGCCAGCAGCCACTTTTTGACCACCTTCTTCTGCATCTTATACAGGCAGACCTCGATGTTCTGCTCGTAATCCTCGTACTTCTCTGCGAAATGCTCCGCGAAGTCCCGCCGAACCTCCGTGAGCCGGGCCTCCCGCACGTTTTTGTCCGGGGTGTCCAGGCAATACTCGATTTTATCCAGGCCGTAGGCGCACAGCTCGTCCAGCAGCGCGTGATTCACCGCGGCCTTTTCAAAGGAGAATTTGGGCTTGCCGATCTCCTGGACAATGCCGCCGATGAAGGCCACGATCTCCAGATTGGTCTCGTGGGCGATGCGGATGCACTCCAGCACCATGGGCTCCGGGGCCTCGTCGGCCTCGGTCTCAATCATGACCACCTTTTCAAAGGTGGAGGCCACGCTCACAAAGCACTTGGCCCGGTCCCGCTGGTCGCTGGAGGGGTTGACCAGATAGGCGCCGTCCACGCAGGCCACGTTGGTGGTGGCGATGGGGCCGTTCCAGGGCACGTCGGAGTAGGCCACGGCGATGGACGCGCCCAAAGAGGCCACGATCTCCACGGGGTTTTCGTTGTCGTTGGCCAGAATCGTGCAAGTCACCACCACGTCGTTGCGCAGCTCGTCGTCGAACAGCGGCCGCATGGGCCGGTCAATGAGGCGGGAGTTCAGGGTGCCCCGCTCGGAGGGCTTGCCCTCCCGTCGATTGAAGGAGCCGGGAATCCGGCCCACGGCGTACAGCCGCTCCTCAAACTCAATGGTCAGGGGGAAGTAGTCGATGCCGGTCTTGGGCTCGGCGGAGGCGGTGACCGTGGTCAGGACCACCGTGTCGCCGTAGCGGCAGATGCACTCGGCGTTGGCCAGCTCGGCCACCTTGCCGGTTTCCACCGTGAAGGTGCGGCCGCCGATCTCGGTCTCAAAAATGTGATGGTTGGGGAATGTCTTATGGGTGATCAATGTTTTAACCTCCTGCAATGTGTTTTGTTCGGGAGGTTTAGCACTTGAAACCAACGCCGGGCTCCCGGCGGCGCTTTCAACTGCTAAAATACTCCCGAACAGAAAATCTTGGAAAAAAGGGCGACCCAGGCCGCCCTTTTTGCTGCTTACTTCCGGATGCCCAGCTTGGCGATCACGACGCGGTACCGGTTGATGTCCTTTTTGGCCAGGTAATCCAGCAGGTTGCGGCGCTTACCGACCATCATCAGAAGGCCCCGGCGGCTGTGGTTGTCGTGCTTGTGCACCCGCAGATGCTCGGTGAGCTCGTTGATGCGGGCGGTGAGGATGGCGATTTGAACCTCGGGAGAGCCGGTGTCGCCCTCGTGGGTGGCGTACTCGGAGATAATCGAGGTTTTCTTTTCTTTCTGAATCATGGGAATTTCCACCTTTCTAAATTTGCCCGGCCGCCAAGAATGGGCCAGTGGATTGCTCCGGCGGAGCGTTGCCCCGAAACTGAGCGGCGGGTACTTGCTAAAACTAGCTTTCCCATTTTAGCATAGAGATATCGAATTGTAAAGGAAAATTTTGTGTTTTTCCGGGCTTTTTCCCGGTAAAAGTCTGAGACCGTCCGGATTCCAAATCCATCCGCCCTGTTTTCGGATTCCGTCCGCTCCGTCAATCCGCCCGCAGCTCCAGGGTGATGGTTTTGGTCTTGGGCTCCAGCTGCCGGTATTGAACCCCGGCGGAGTCCAGCATGCGCTTGGAGGCCCGGGTGGCCTCGCTGCTTGCATACTTGTCCGACAGGTACAAAACCTCCCGGACGCCGGCCTGGATGATGGCTTTGGCGCATTCGTTGCAGGGGAACAGCGCCACGTACAGCCGGCTGCCCCGCAGGTCCCGGCCGCTGGCGTTTAAAATCGCGTTGAGCTCCGCGTGGACCACGTAGGGATACTTGGTCTGCCCCCCCTGCCGGTCCCAGGGATACTCGTCGTCGGAGCAGCCGTTGGGCAGCCCGTTGTAGCCTGTGGAGATGATGATGTTCTCCGGGGAGACGATGCAGGCCCCCACCTGCGTGCTGGGGTCCTTGCTCCGGCGGGCGGCCAGCATGGCCACGCCCATGAAATACTCGTCCCAGGAGATGTAATCCTGCCGTTTCATGCGCCACTTCCTTTCTTTTGTTTGCTGCAAGGCCATTATAGCAAACCGGCTGCGCCCTTGCAAGCGCTCCGGGCGGGAGCAGAAAAATTCCCCCCTTGATTTTCCGGCGGTCTTGTATTACAATAAGCCCGCAATTGCATACGATACGGCGGCTGCGCCCCGGCGCAGGTAAGAAGGAATCCGGTGCAAGTCCGGAACAGTCCCGCTGCTGTAAATGGACCGGCGCGTCCAGACGCCACTGCGCTCTGCGCGGGAAGGCGGGCGCCCCCTCATGTCCATGAGTCAGAAGACTTGCCCCGTATCGTGGTTTCCCAATGGTTTCGAGGAAAGCCCATTGGCAGGCGGCCCAGGCGTGGGCCCGCCCTTGCCGTGCGGCCCCGAATCCGGGTCCGCATTTTTTGCGGCCTTCCCGCCCGCCGGGCTCAGGTCCGGCACAAAAGAAAGGAGTTATTCTGATGAAACTTCGCAAGTCTCTGCTGGCCCTGGTCCTGGCGCTGGTCCTGGTCGTGAGCCTGGCCGCCTGCGCAGGCACCGGCAGCGGCGCCACCAATCCCGCCACCACGCCCTCCACCGTGCCCACCACGGCCCCCGCCGGGGCGACCACCGGCCCCACGGAGTCCAACCCAATCCCCGCCGACGGCTCCACCCTGGGCGAGGGCGCGCACAGCTTCACCTTCGAAGTTGTAATGGCCAACGGCGCCAGCTACCACTATACCGTCAACACGGACCAAGAGCTCCTGGGCAAGGCCCTGCTGGATCTGGGCCTCATCGAGGGCGATGAAAGCACCTACGGCCTGTACGTCACCGCGGTTTTGGGCACGCCCCTGGACTACAACACGGACGGCTACTGGTGGAGCCTGTATGAAAACGGCGAGGCCAGCTCCCTGGGCGTCGACAACGTGACCATTGTCGACGGCAGCACCTATGCCTTCCGCGCCGAGAAGGCCTGATAAATTCTAAAAGTCAGCATATATTTACATAGTAATCTGCGGATTTTCCTTCATTTAAGGGAAATCCGTGGATTTTTTATGGCACTTTTCACGACGGCTTTTGCGGGTATTTTCCCCGATCCCCCCCTATACTGACTCTAGGAGGGGAAGTACCATGAAAAAAAGGCGCATTCAGTTTATTTTCATCGCCGCAGCCCTGCTGGCCGCAGGGTTGTATACCAAGGCCCTGGCCTCGTCCGCCCTGGGGCAGCTCCAGGCGCAGTCCTATCCGCCATTGCAAATCCGGGCCGCGGCGGGCGCGGAGGTGACCGTCGAGACGCCTGCCGGGCTTCCGGTAGCGTCCCTGCGCACGAATTTTCAGGGACAAGCCGTCACGGAGCCCCTGGCGCCGGGGCGTTACCTCATCCGCTGGCCGGCGGGACGGGCCTGCTTCCTCTGGGACAAGGGCCGGCTCACGGTGCAATATGGACAAGCCTGGGCCGACGGCCCCTGCCTGCACCTGGGGCTGGACGGGCGGGGCGCGGTCACGGTTTTTTGCCCCACCAGCGACTATGGCACGGTGTATTACTATGATTTGGTGGGGCCGGATTTTTGCAAGACGCTGGCCGTGTGCTACGACCCGGAGGACCCGGACGGCAGCAGCGCCACCCTGTACGGGGTACCTGCGGGGAGCTACCGCCTGCTGGAGAACGGCGAAAACAGGGCTTGGGTCACCGTGGCGGAGGGGGAGGCCCAGGTTACGGTCCTGCCGGGCAGCGCCTGGCCCGCGTCCCCGCCGCGGTAGCCGGTTGGCGCGGCCTGATGCGGTGAATGTAGGGGCGGCCCGTGGCCGCCCGCCCGGGAGTTCCCCCAGTAACGGGATGTAGGGGCGGCCTGGGGTCGCCCGCGGGAAATTCACCGATTACGGGCGTAGGGAACGACCTGTGGTCGTTCCGCGGGCGAGCACAGCTCGCCCCTACGGGTGTGGATCGGTGGTCCGACTGTAGGGGTGACCGCGTCAGGGCAAAGTCCGCTTTGCTTCGGCGGCTGTCTCGCCGCCGTCCGCGCCGCTCCCTTGCCCCTCCTGAC
>CATXTO010000069.1 GCA_958402445.1 uncultured Eubacteriales bacterium | reverse complement strand
CTGCTTCCCACAACCGAACCCCGGCGGGCGGGCACAGCCCGCCCCTACAGGATGCAGTCTAGGATGGGGATGTAGGGAACGACCTGTGGTCGTTCCGCGGGCGTGCACAGCACGCCCCTACAGGAGAAATGGCGGGCGAGCACAGCTCGCCCCTACAGGGTGCGGTGTGATTCGGAAGACGTAGGGGCGACCTGCGGTCGCCCGCTTGAACTGCTTCCCACAACCGAACCCCGGCGGGCGGGCACAGCCCGCCCCTACAGGATGCAGTCTAGGATGGGGATGTAGGGAACGACCTGTGGTCGTTCCGCGGGCGTGCACAGCACGCCCCTACAGGAGAAATGGCGGGCGAGCACAGCTCGCCCCTACAGGGTGCGGTGTGATTCGGAAGACGTAGGGGCGACCTGCGGTCGCCCGCCCGGTCCGTGGGCCTTCGATTCCGCCGCGGCTATTATACCACAATCTCCCTGGAATGCAAGCTGTTTCACGTGAAACAATTCCGCATTCCTCAAAACAGCAGGGCCAGAACCGCCGGCAGCGTAACCAGGGAGAGCAGGGTCGTCACGAATACGCCGGCCGTGGCCAGGTCCACGTCGCCCCCATATTTGGTGCTCAACAGCGTGGCGTTGGTGGCCACGGGCATGGCGCACACCACCACCGTAACCCCCAGCATCAGGGGATTGGGCATCCACCAGAAGCACAAAGCCCAAGCCGCCACTGGGAGCAGCAGCAGTTTGCAGGCGGAAAACCAGTAGATTTTCCCATTGCCGAATATCCGGCGCAGAGGGACCGCCGCCATGGCGCAACCAATGGACAGCATAGCAGCCGGGGAGGTGATTTCCCCCACGGTGTCCGCCACCTGAACCACGGGCCCAGGCACGGGGATCCGGCACAGATAAAGGACGTAGGCGGCCAGAGACGCCAGGACCATAGGCGAACACAGCATGCGCCAAGAGGGCCTCCTGCAACCGGCTCCGCCGATCTGGGCGATGCCGTAGGTGTAACAGAAAAGCTGGTAGACCAGGACAAAAATGGCCGCCAAAAACACCGCCTCGTCTCCAAACAAGGCGGCCACAATGGGGAAGCCGATGAAGCTGATGTTGGAAAATACGGTCATGAAGCGATAGGTGCCCGCCTGTTCCCGAGGGACCCGCAGCAGCTGGGGCACAAAGTGCGCCAGGGCAATCAGAACCCCATACATGCCCACGGCCACCAGCGTTAACAGAAGTACCTGGGAATTGGTCAAGGTGCGCTGGCCGTCCATCACGGAGGCCAGGACCCGGCAGGGGTTCGCCACGTTCACCACCAGATCCGCCAGGACCTGGTTGGTGTTTCCAGGCAGGAGGCCCAGCCTGCGCAGGCCGTACCCCAGCAGGATGATGAGAAACAAAACAAAAAGCTGATTGGCCAGCCCGGCTATGTCCATGGTTCCCTCACCTCAGGTCCCAGTGGGGTCCGTCACGTCGGTAATATTGTAGTTTTGCCCAATGGTGGGCTTTGTGTGGGAGAGCCCGGGCGCAAAAATCAGGAGCGCCCCCAGAACCAAGCAGCCCGCCAGCAGGGTCAGGGAAATACCCAGCAGCCACTTCTGCCGTTTCCGGAGCCTGGCGATGATCACCTCCGGCTTCGGTGGCGTGGGCCGCAGGACCCGCCGCTCCCCGTCTGTCTTGGGGCGGGGCGGCAGCATCGCGGGTGTTTCACGTGAAACAGGGTAGGCCGCCATCTCCGCCTGACAGTGGGCGCAGAAGACCTGGGGCGCCTCTACCTCCGCGCCGCATTTGAGACAGTGCATGGAAACACCTCCAATCCAATGTATTGTACAACAAAACTGGCCGGGAGTAAACAGGGAAATTCAGAAAGCGGCGGGGCGGGCCGCCGCGCGCTCGTTTGACGCCCAAGGCCGGTTCTGCCGGCCCCGGCCCCGCCGGCCCTAGGTCCCGGTTTTGGGATTTTTTTCTGTGGAATTGCGCCCTTATCGGAATGTAGGGGCGACTAGCGGTCCCCCTCTGGGGAAATTTCCCGGTTTTTCGGGGTTTCGCGGGCGTGCGCAGCACGCCCCTACGTCGTCGGAGCAATGTCCGCTCCTGCTCCGGCGGCCTGCTTGGCCGCCATCCGCACCGCTCCCTTGCTCCTCCTCTCCAAACCAGACCCGCTCCGCTGGGCTCCGGTTTGGGTGCGATTTCAGAAAACGACGACCTGAAGTCGTTCCACGGGCGAGCAAAGCACACCCCTAGGGGTAAACCCCATGCGGCGGGCGCCGGGAACGTCCATTGCCCCTTCCAACTGCAGGGGCGGCCTGCGGCCGCCCGCTGGGATGCACCATCGCTAAATAGGATGTAGGGAACGACCTGCGGTCGTTCCACGGGCGAGCACAGCTCGCCCCTACGTCGTCGGAGCAATGTCCGCTCCTGCTCCGGCGGCCTGCTTGGCCGCCATCCGCACCGCTCCCTTGCTCCTCCTCTCCAAACCAGACCCGCTCCGCTGGGCTCCGGTTTGGGTGCGATTTCAGAAAACGACGACCTGAAGTCGTTCCACGGGCGAGCAAAGCACACCCCTAGGGGTAAACCCCATGCGGCGGGCGCCGGGAACGTCCATTGCCCCTTCCAACTGCAGGGGCGGCCTGCGGCCGCCCGCTGGGATGCACCATCGCTAAATAGGATGTAGGGAACGACCTGCGGTCGTTCCATGGGCGAGCACAGCTCGCCCCTACGGGATGTCGGTCGATGATGCGTCATAGGGGCGGCCTGTTCCGGCCTGTTTTCCCACGTTTGGTGGTTCCTTGGGATAGAAACACACAAGATGCAGGTTGCAGCCAAAAAACGCCGCCGCTTTTCGGCGTTTCTTCGGAGGCCCTCCCGCTTGTGCCCGGTCTGGGGATGTGCTATAATAGCCGCAAAGCGACGATTTCGCAGGGAAAACGCCTTTTTGTCACACGAAGTCTACCCCCCGCTCGGCAGGCCGCGGCCTGCGGGCGGTCTGACCTGGCCCGGCATCCCACGCCGGCTGGGAGATATTCTGTCATTCCCCTGGCCCTGGGCTGGGAATGGCAGATTTTTTCCCGCATCGCCCTTCATCTCTCGCCCACGGAGGACCGCTATGAACACGAAAGAGCTGCAACTCTCCCAAACCGACGTGCATAAGCTGCTGGCCTCCGCCAACGGCGACGCCGCGCTGCTGCACCTGTATCTGCTGTGCGGCAATCCGCCCCAGGAGGCCGCGGCGTCTCTGGGCCTGAGCCAGGCCCGGCACGCCTGCGCCGCCGCCACCTTGCGGCAGATGGGCCTGTGGCCGGAGGAGCCGGCTTTTCTGAGGTCTGACCGGCAGCCGCCCAGCTACACGGAGGAGGACGTAACCCAGGCTCTGGGCGGCAGCGGCGAGTTCCGGCTGCTGGTGGGAGAGGTCCAGCGGACCCTGGGGCGCATTCTCACCACGGAGGAGCTGAAGATTCTCCTGTCCTTTCTGCACTATCTGGACCTGCCTCCGGAGGTGGTGAGCATGCTGGTGTGCTACTGCAAGGAGCGGCTGCGCCGCAAGGGCTCCAGCCGGAATCCCTCCTTGCGCATGATAGAAAAGGAGGCCTATACCTGGGCGGAGCAGGGCGTCACCACCCTGGAGGAGGCCGCGGCGTATTTGCAGACCCAGAACGCCCGGAATACCCGGCTGGCCGAGCTTATGCGGCTGCTGCAGATCTCCGGCCGGAGCCTCACCCCGGCGGAGGAGCGGTACGCCCAGGCCTGGCTGGAACTGGATTTTGACAGCGAGGCCCTGCAAATGGCCTACGAGAAGACCTGTCTGAACACGGGGGGGCTCAAGTGGCCCTACATGAACAAAATTCTCCTGAGCTGGCACCAGCAGGGCCTGCACACCGGTGCCCAGGTCCGGGGCGGGGACAAAAAGCCCGCTCCCCAGCGGCAGCGGGTCCAGCAGGGCACCGCGGCCCTGGGCCAGATGGAAAAGGAAGCCATCGCCCGCTTGCTGCGGGAACAGGGGGAGGGATAAGCTATGGCTTACAGTCCAGAGGTACTGCGCCGGGCCCGGGCCCGGCTGGCCCAGGCCAAGGCGGACCGGGAGGCGGAGAACGCCGAGCATCTGCGCCGGGCCTACCGGCAGGTTCCCCGCCTGGCGGAGATCGACCGGGCCCTGCGCCTGACCATGGTCCAGGCGGTCCAGGCAGTGCTGCAAAAGGGCGGGGACCCCAGTCAGGCACTGGCCGGGATCCAGGCGGAGAATCAGGCCCTGCAGCGGGAACGGGAGTGGCTCATTGAGGGCAATTTTGAGGAGGGCTTTTTGGACGATGCGCCAATCTGCGCCACTTGCGGTGGAACCGGCTATGTGGGTACGGCCATGTGCGAGTGCCTGGCGGAGCTGTGCCGGCAGGAGCAGCGCCGGGACCTCACGGTTTTGGCCGGGACCGGGCGGGAGAGCTTCGAGGGCTTCCGGCTGCATTACTACGCGGATCAGTTCGACCCCAATTTGGGCGCCAGCCCCCGGACCGTCATGGCCGGAACCCTGCAGACCTGCCGGCGGTACGCCCACAGCTTCTCCCGGCAGTCCGGCAATCTGCTGCTCAACGGCAACCCGGGCCTGGGCAAGACCTTTTTGTCCGCCTGCATCGCCCGGACCGTGGCGGACAGCGGCTTCAGCGTGGTCTATGCGTCGGCGGTGCACCTGTTCGCCCAGCTGGAGGCGGCCAAGTTCGGCGGCTCCCAGGAGGCCCAGCGGCAGGCGGACAAGTACACGGCCTGCGACCTTCTGATCATGGACGACTTGGGCACGGAGATGACCACCCAGTTCGTCAGCGCCGCCCTGTACACCCTGCTCAACGACAGACTGCTGGCGGGCGCGCCCACCGTCGTATCCACCAACCTCCAATCCGACGAGATTGCCCGGCGGTACACGCCCCAAATCGCCTCCCGGCTTTTGGGCAGCTACCGGCTGGTCACCTTCGTGGGGGAGGACATCCGGCTCCAGCGGGCCCAGGGGCTTTGCGCTGATTCCCGATAGCGGCCCCTCCCGGGGGAATTCTCGGTCCTCGCCGGATTTGGCGGGCGTGCAAAGCACGCCCCTACGGAATAAATTATCAATAATGCGCCTGTAGGGGCGACCTGTGGTCGCCCGAGAAAATCAACCGTGGTTTTGATGCCCCCAATTCAATGTCTAAAAAGCGCATCAACGATGTTGATGCGCCTTTTCTTTCCACAGGCCCCGCGAATTCCCCTCTGCTTACCCGTGATTCCCTGCGGGAACTGTGACTGCCGTCTGGAGCTCCGCCAGCCTCCTGATCTGCTCCAGGGCATAATCCTGAAATTCCGGCCCCAGCGCCTTGAAAATGCGGATCGCCTCCTCCAGCTTGGCCGCGTCAACCGGACTGCCGTCGAACATTTCGCCCTGCCCAGTCATCAGCCAGTGTTCATTCACCCCAAATAACTGGCAAATATGGCGAAGCTGCAGCTCTCTCGGTTTCACGCGATCATATTCTAAGTTGCTGATCACATCTCGGCTGACGCCCAGCCGTTCTCCAAACTCACGCTGGGATAGGCCCAGCGCCTCGCGCACCGCCTTAATTCGATTGAACAATGGTCATTTCCTCTCTTTCATTTTTGTACTCATATTACAACACAAAAAACGCACTGTCAACACAAAAAGGACCATCATTTTCGTGTTGACAACCCTAGTCAGTCGTGTTATATTGAGCATATAACACAATTTAAACAGAGGGGGTTGTGTGTATGACGCAACGAGCACAAAAAGAATCAGAGGATGTAAAAAAGATCGCCGAGTTAAACGCGCTTTTCCTAGCTTTGGACGAGAGAGGTCAAGACAGTGCACTCACCCTGTTGCGGTCATTGGGGTTTGCACAATCCATCATGTGCAGCCCAAAGAGAAAGGAGGAATAAAAAATTTCCTGTGCCGGGGGAAACGCGGTGGAAGAAGATCGCATATGCTGAGAGAAGCTCTGACGTCTGCTCTACATAAAATGCAAGAAGGCCAGGCCGTATACCCGCAAATCCCCGCCCATAGGGCGGGGATTCTTGTTCGCTTCCGCTCTGCTCCCCTCCAACCAAACCTGCTGACGCTGGGTTTCGGTGTGGGCGCGATTTCTGAAAACGACTGCAGAGAACGTATTGTCGATGGTGCGCCTGTAGGGGCGACCTGTGGTCGCCCGCTGGGGGAATTCTCC
>CATXTO010000068.1 GCA_958402445.1 uncultured Eubacteriales bacterium | reverse complement strand
GAAGCGGGTGACCCAGATTGAGGTCTCCACCGCGGAGCCCTACGTGGAGTTCGGCGTCTATGGCGACATGGAAAACGGTTATGAGGTGGACGCTGTCACGCCTTCCGTTGGGAAAATCAACCAAGGCGGTCCAATCTACATCCTGTCGAATTTTGACCAGGACGTAACAGTGCACTATACGACCCGTTTCCGGACCATGCGCATCGATTTTGTTTTAAGGTATTACCAGACCCTGGAGACGCCCCAGTATGTGACCTGGGGACAGTGCGCCCAGGAACCGATATGCACGCGGAACGGCTATCACATGGAGGGCTGGTATTACGACCAGGAGTTCACCGAACCCTTTGATTTCTCTAAGCCGGTAAAGGAAGACCTGACCCTGTATGGCAACTGGGAAATCAATGTGTATACGGTCGACTTTATGGTGGATGGTAGGCTGTACCATACAGTACAGCAGGATTACAACACCTATGTTTCCTTGCCAAAGAACCCGATTAAGGACGGCTTTGTGTTCAACGGCTGGTATACCGATCCAGCGTGCACGGAGCAATTTAACCGCTCGAATACGAAGATCACGGAGGATCTGACCTTGTATGCCGGCTGGGTTGAGGCGAAGATGGAATACGTCTACCTCAATGGCTCTGCCGGCAACGACGCGAACACTGGCATCACGCCGGCAGACGCGGTGAAGACCTTTGCCAAGGCCAAGGAGCTGCTGGCTACCTCCGCCCATAAGGTGATCCGGCTCTGCGGCATGGTTACCGTAGGCGACGAGCAGGTCTGGGATCTGAGCGAGTATGAAGACGCCATGATCCTGCGGGACGAGAGCTATACCAGCAGCTATATGTTCTGGGTCAACGCCTCCGGCAACCTGACGATTCGGAATGCCGTCATTGACGGCGGCAGCACCTATTGGGCCGATGAGGATGGTACGCCGTTCACCAGCTACATGGTGATGAATGTCACTACTGGCAGCCTGAGGCTGGAGGAAGGAGCGGTTTTCCGTAACACCCATACGTTCAGCTCCACCAGCACCGGTGCGATAGCCTACCTCAATGGAGCCACTGTGACCATTCAGGAAGGTGTGGAAATTTACGGCAACAAGGGCGGTTATTCCGGCGCCTTTGGCTGTACCTCCTCGGGTACCTCCACCATCGTGATGAACGGCGGGGAGATTCACGACAACGAGGCTGTAACGCCCAGTACCAGCGCTAGCAACCAATATGGCGGCGCGTTTTACCTGATGGGTAGCTCTGCAAAGGGGAACACGACTCTGACGATCAACGGCGGCAAGATTTACAACAATATCAGCGCCACCGTGTCCAAGGATACCCCCCTGGAGAATGGCGCCGGCGCCATCGGCTTGGGCAGCCGGTCTACCCTGATCATCAACGGCGGCGAGATTTATGGCAATAAGGGTTGCGCCGGGGCGATTGGCTCGCAGGGCTACAACGCCACCACTCTGAACTCCATCACGATCAACGGCGGACGAATCTACGACAACATCGCGACCTGCGGCGACGTCATCCGGCTGAGAATTCACACGGACCTAATCCTATCCGGTCCGGACGAGGCATTGGAAGGCGGCATCTGGCTGCAAAACAACGCCGGCCGGCGACCGATCCTGTTGACCCGCGCCCGCACGAAGCCTCTGCCCCTGACCTGTGAGGGAATTGTATACCGGAACGTGTTGATTGCTGGCCGGGATTATACGCTGACCCAGGGGGACCTGGAGCAGGTTCAGCTGACCAATGAACTGGACAGCCACTACAGGCTGACTTTGGACAGGGAATCCAACAACATTTACATTGGCTCCACACAAAACATTGGAACACAAATATACTGGTCCTCTGTAGGCAACGACGCCAACGACGGCCGCACGCGGCAAACCGCTGTGGCAACCTTTGCCCGTGCAAAGCAGCTTCTGACAGAGAACCAGTCCCAGGATGGGGACAACGTCATCACTGTGGTGGCAGGCACGACAAGCTCCACGCCGAAGGTCATCACCATCGCGGAGGATCAGACTTGGTCCCTTAAGGGCATTCCCAACGCCTATATACAGTGCGACGAGACCTCTAAGGGCTATATGTGGTATGTCAAGGGAGCCACACTGACCCTGGAGGACATCGTGATCGACGGTAACTTCTACTACGCTAGCGTTACGGGGAAAACATCCCCCTTCCGAGTGGAATACGATGACGGTGAAGACGAGCCGCAGCTTTCCGTACTGAATCTACGGAGCGGCGCTGTAATTCGAAACGCCTCGGACGACGGGATTTATGCCTATGGCGGCATCGTGAACATGTATGACGGCGCCAGAATTACGGAAATTGCCGAGACGGAGTATGCAATTTATGCAACGGGTACCTATGTGACCACCACCCAAATAGACCGTTCTCCTACGGTGAACATTTATGGGGGCGAGTTCGACCACAATGCGCGCTGCTTCTATCCCACAGGCGGGTGTAAGCTGAATATCTACGGCGGCAATTACCATGACAACGTCTACGCTGGCAGCACCGGCGGCGTCATCGTCAACTGTACCTCCAGTGCGGCAAAAGTCGCAATTTATGGCGGCACCTTTACCAACAATGCCCTGACCGGCACCGGCGCGAACAACGTGGGTACCATTGTCTACGGCAGCAGCCTGGCGGAAATTACGGTAGTCGGCGGCACCTTCTCGGGTAATACCTGTGCCGTAGATCCAGAGCAAAACGGCTTCTCCAGCTATAGCAGCAGTGCCACCACAAAGCCCATGGTTTTGACGCTGAAGCCTGACGCGGGACTGGACCTGAGCGGCGTTCCATTGGTCTACAGCTTCGCTGCGGAGGAGTCCTACGTGAAGGTTGCCGGCGCGCTGACCAGTACCACAGCGATCCGTTATATCAACGATTTGAAGACTGGCCAGGTGGTAGCAATGGGGTCGGAAGGCTATCAGCTCACGCAAGCGGATTTGGCAAAGCTTTCCCTGCGCAATGAGGGCTTCACGCTGAAGCTTGATACTGCCAAAAACCAAATCGTCGTCGGCTAATTGTTTTATGCAAAGTGGGGGAGGCCGGAAAAAACCGGTCTTCCCCGGATTGAAGGAATTCCACCAGATGCCGCATTAAGCGGCGGGAACCTTTTGGAAAGGATTCGACTTACATGAAATTGGGGAAACGTTTGGTGTCCATGGTATTGGCTGTGGCGTTGATTCTGAGCTTCTGTCCGGCAGTGTTGGCGGCGGAGGGGCAGTTCACGGATTTGCCAAGCGACTATTGGGCTTATGGGTACATTCAGGATGTGGTGGAAAAGGGTCTGATGAAGGGCACCTCAGACACCACCTTCGCTCCGGAGCACACTATGATTCGGGGCATGTTCGTCACGGTTCTATACCGCATGAGCGGTCAGACCCTGGAGGAAGGCAAGACATGTCCGTTCCCGGATGTGGCGGCGAATCGCTATTATACGGAGGCGGTGACCTGGGCCGCGGAGGCGGGCATCGTACAGGGCTTTGAGAACGGCACATTCCACCCGGAGCAGGACGTGACCCGGGAGCAGGCGGCCACGTTCCTGGTGCGGTACGCCGAGCACATGCATATCACGCTGCCCCAGGAGAACCCGGCGCCCAGCTACACGGACGCGGAGAAGATCGGCGACTACGCCCGGGAGGCAGTGGAGCAGTGCAGCCGTGCAGGGATATTGAACGGCTATCCCCAGGGGGAGTTCAAGCCGCAGAAGACCATCACCCGGGCGGAGAGCGCGAAGCTATACAGCGTATTTCTGGCGGTGACCGAGGATAGCCCGGAGCCCACGGCGCCGCCGGAAAGCACAGAGCCGTCCGAGAGCACGGAGCCTTCGGAGACGACGGAGCCGTCCGAGAGTACGGAGCCCACGGAGACCACAGAGCCGTCTGAGAGCACGGAGCCTGCAAGGCTGGTAAAAATCACCTTTGTGGGGGAACATGCTTATGTGAAATATCAGGGTCAAAAGGTGACCCAGATTGAGGTTTCCACTGCGGAGCCCTACGTGGAGTTCGGTATCTATGCAGACCAGGAAAATGGCTTTGAGGTTGGCAGTGCGACTGCCTCTAGCGGCAAGCTAAATCGGGGCGGTGATATCTTTATCCTGTCCGATTTTGAAGAGGACGTGACCATTCACTACCAAACTCAGTACATGACCATGCGGGTCGATTTTGAGCTCCTGTATTCGGAGAGCTTGGAGACGCCCCAATATGTGACCTGGGGTCAATGCGCGGTAGAGCCCAAGGCAACGTGGACCGGCTATCACATCGAGGGCTGGTATTACGACCGTGCTTATACTATGCGCTATGACTTTTCCACACCAGTGAAAGAGAATCTGACTCTATATGGCAAATGGGCCGTCAACGTTTACACCGTGAGCTTCTATGACCGGGGGCAGCTCTATACCACCCAACAGGTAAACAACGGCGGGTCGGTAGCGTTGCCGGATGGACCAACCAACGAGGACGAGAACTATGTCTTCAACGGCTGGTTCCTGGACGAGGCATGTACGCAGCCCTTTGACGGCCGAAGGATTTACGGGGACCTCAGCTTGTATGCCGGCTGGGTGGAGAAGCATTGGACCTATGTGTACCTGAACGGCGCCAAGGGCGACGACACCAATTCTGGCGCCACCGCCAACGACGCTGTAGCGACCTTCGCCCGAGCGAAGGAGTTGCTGTCCAAGGCGGAGTATCCTTATATCATGATTTGCGGCATGGTCACGGTTTCCGATGATCAGGTGTGGACCTTGGAGGGTATTGAGGGCGCTCGGATCTACCGGGATGAGACCTATACCAATAGCTTCTTGATTAAAGTCTCCGGAAGCCTGACCCTGCATGACATCGTGATAGACGGTGGCCGGACCTTCTGGGCGTCCGAAGGAGAGGAATTTGCAGGCTATGAGTTGCTCACCGTGGCGGGTACGCTGACGCTGAACGACGGTACAGCTTTGCAGAATTCACGGACCGCCAGCTTGACCAGCAACAGCGCTGTCGTTTACATGAACGGCAACAACGCCGAGATGGTGATCAATGACGGGGCCAAGATCACGGGTAACTACGGCGGCTCCGGCAGCGCCATCGGCGGCAGCGGCAACGGCTGGAGCGTCGTGATGAACGGCGGCGAGATTTCCAACAATGTCTGCCAGTGCACCAGTACCGGGACCAGCTATGAGGGCGGCACGATTTACCTGAAGGGCGGCAGCAGCAAGTATGCCAGCTTCGAAATGAATGGCGGTCTGATTACCAACAATGTGGGCCCGGTGGCGGGTACTGGCGGCGTGAGCGTGAACCAGTATGCCAACGCGGTCTTTAACGGCGGCAGCATTGTAGACAACGCCGGCGGCACCAAGGGCGGCGCAATTAGCACAACCGGTTCCTCTGCGACAAAGCTGAGCTCGGTCACCATCAACGGCGGTACCTTCAAAAATAACACGTGCAAGAGCGGAAACACCATTGTGGTCAATGGTTCTTCCAATCTGATTTTAAACACGCCGACCCGTGTGCCGGATATGGATGGGGCGATCTACCTGACCAATGTGAGCACGAGGCAGCCCATCCAATTGAACGGCGCGCTGGAGGCGGAGCTCAATCTGGAATTCCAGACCTATTTGGGACAGTTCCAACGCCTTATCTTCCGTGGAACGGACGATTATCGCCTGACGGAGGCGGATATTGGAAAAGCGAAGCTGACGCCAGCGATTCCGGAGCGGCTGAAGCTGACGCTGGATGCGGAAAACAATACGATCTTCATGGGTTCTGCCCAGAACATCGCCACGGAGATTTTCCTGTCCGGCGAAGGCAAGGATACCAACGACGGCCTGACCAAAGAGACGGCGGTGGCTACCTTTGCCAAGGCCAAGGAACTGCTGATCAAGAATCAGTCGGATACCGGTGAAAATGTAATTACCATTGTGGCAGGTATGACCAGCAGCAAGCCCCAGGTGGTCATGGTGACGCAGGATCAAACCTGGTCCTTAGCTGGAATCCCCAACGCTTATGTGCAGTGCGAGAAGTCCTCTAAGGGCTACATGGCCTATGTGAAGGGCTGTACGCTGACGCTGCAGGATATCGTAATTGATGGAAGCTGTTTCTTTAATACGGTCAATACCTACGCGCCGATTCGGGTGGAATTCAATGACAGCGAGGACAATCCAAATCTGTCTGTGTTGGAGATGCGCAGCGGCACTGTAATTCAAAACACCCCGGAGGAAGGCGTATACACCTACGGCGGCAATGTCAACATGTACGATGGAGCGAAAATCACCGGCGCGCAAAAAGACTGCGCAATTTATGTCACAGGCGGCGTGGTGACGGCGGGAGACCGTAGCGCGACTCTGAACATTTACGGCGGAGAAATCGTCGACAACCAGTCCCGCTGTATCCAAGTGTCGGGGGACTCCAGGGTCAACATCTACGGCGGCCTGTTCTCCAACAACGTCATGACGGCCAATGGCGGCGGTGGTGTTGTGTACGCGTCCTCTGCGACCACTCCGATTCTCATTGCAGGCGGTACCTTTACCAATAACGCATTGAAGGGTACTTCGACTACCTCCGTGGGAACCGTCTTCTACACCAGCAATGCCACCAAGCCTGTGGTGACGGGCGGTACCTTCTCCGGCAACACCTGCGCCTATGACCCGGACCAAAACGGCTTCTCCTGTGCTGCTACGGGTGCTGGCAAGGCCATGTCTCCTGTCATTAAACCGGGAGCGGGCGGATTGGATCTGAGCAACGTGCCCTTCGTCTGGGCCTTTGCCGAGGACGCGGCCTGCTTGCAAATTGCAGGCGCGCTGACCAGCACGCTGAGCGTAAAATATCCGGAGGCGCCCAAGTCCGGCCAGGTGGTGGCCGTGGGGGCCGAGGGCTACACCCTGACCCAAGCGGATTTGGCCAAGCTCAACTGCCTGAACGCAGGCGTCACGCTGAAGCTGGATACCGCGAAGAATCAAATCCAAATTAATTAAGCTTGTTTTAGCAGGGGGAAGGCTGGGCTTCCGGCCTTCCCCTTAGCACCAGTCGTGCGCCGCCAGATTTTGTGCCATACCGGCGGTTTTTGGGAAAGGAAATGAAACTCTATGAAATTGCAGAAACGTTTGGTGTCGATGGCTTTGGCTGTGGCGCTGATTCTGAGCTTCTGCCCCA
>CATXTO010000067.1 GCA_958402445.1 uncultured Eubacteriales bacterium | reverse complement strand
CCTGGGGCCGCCCCCAGGGGATATCCACCAATTGCGGGTGTAGGGAACGACCTAAAGTCGTTCCGCGGGCGAGCAAAGCTCGCCCCTACAGGGATGTCCATTGGCGGTGCGCCTGTAGGGGCGGCCTGGGGCCGCCCCCAGGGGATATCCACCAATTGCGGGTGTAGGGAACGACCTAAGGTCGTTCCGCGGGCGAGCAAAGCTCGCCCCTACGGGATGCCCATCGGTGGTGCGCCTGTGGGGGCGGCCTGGGGCCGCCCCCAGGGGATATCCACCAATTGCGGGTATAGGGAACGACCTAAGGTCGTTCCGCGGGCGAGCAAAGCTCGCCCCTACAGAGTTTCCTTGGTCATGGGAAAGGGCCCGGAATTGCTTCCGGGCCCTCTTTTCTCAATGCGTCTGAATGTTGTGCGAAAACCGCTCCACATAGCGCTGCATTTCCTCCCGGGACGCCACATCCCGGGCCCCGGCGATCACTTCGTGCTGCTCCAGCTCCGGCATGTCTGTGAACCGTTTCAAGGACTCCGGATTTTGCAGCATGGCCATCCCCAGGCCGATGGGCATATCGCCGTCTAAAATCGGATGGTGATTCTCCTGCTCCATGGTTCCGCCTCCTTCCTGCGTTTTTCTCAGCTTTCCCAAAAAAGCGGAAAACCATCCCGCCGGCGGCAGGCCGGGCTCAGGGCTCCGGCCGTTCCCGGTCCCAGACCCGCACCAGGCCCGTTTCCGTCAGGGCGTACACCCGCTGGCACACCTGCTCCAGGTACAGCCGGTCGTGGGAGACGCTGAGAATCGCGCCGCCGTAGGCGGACAGCAGGGACCGGACCACCGGCCCGGACAAGGGGGAGAAATTCCGGGTTGGCTCGTCCAAGACCAGCACGTTGGCCCCCTGCAAAATCATGTTCAAAAGCAGCAGCTTGGCCTTCTGGCCGCCGGAAAGCTCCGCGATGGCGTGGGTCATCTCCTGGGTGGTGTAGCGGGCGCTGCCCAGAAAGCTACGGACCCTGGTCTCCTCCTCCCGGCTGCCGGAGCGATTCAAAAACGCAACCGGCGTGGCCGCAGGGTCCAGCAGCTCTTTGTAATCCTGGGGCATATAGGCCGCGCGCAGGTCCGTCCGGCCCTGGAGCGAACGGAAAATCGAGCGCAGAAGGGTGCTCTTTCCCGCGCCGTTTTGGCCGATAAAGCCGATTTTTTCCGGCCCCACCACCTCCAGGGACAGATTCCTTGCCAAGACCCGGCCCCCGGCCTCCAGCGCCTCCTGCCGGTAGGAGAGCACTGTTTTGCCTCGGGGCATCTGAATTTCCTCGGGAAACCGGAGAAAAATGGCCTCCTCCAGCTCGGGGAGCTGGGTGAGCTGGGCCTTTTCCCGCTCAAACCGGCGGCCCATGGCCTGGACCGCGTGCATCTTCTTTTTTAAAAGCCTGCCGCCGTGGGGGTCCTGCCGGGTGATGGTGGCCTGCTGGCGGTCCACCTTGTTTCGAATCTGCCGGTACCGCTCCAGCTTCCGCTGAAATTCCGCCTGCTCCTGCCGGGCCACCTGGGTCTGATGGCGGAACTTGGCCTGCCGGGCCTTTATATACTCGTCGTATGGCATCCGCACCACCGTGGCCCGGGGCGCGGATTTGCGCCGCAGCAGCTCCAGGTGAATCAGCACATCCGCTGTTCGCTGGATGAGGGTTTCATCGTGGGACACATAGAGCACCGACCTGGGGCAGCGGCACAAAAACGCCTCCAGCCACTCCAGCGTCTCCAAATCCAGGTCGTTGGAGGGCTCATCCAACAGCAGCACGTCCGGCTCCTCCGCCAGCAGTCGGGCCAGCTGCACCTTGACCCGCTCCCCGCCGGAGAGGCTCTCCATGGGCCTGCCGCTTTCCAGCAGCCCCGGGGTCAGGCCCAGGGTCCGGGTCAACTCCTCCCCCCTCCCCAAGCCGGGGCCCTGGGCCCAGAACGCGGAAACCGACAGGCGGCGGCAGGCGGCGGGCAGCTCCTGGGGCAGGTAGCCCAGCCGGCATTGATTCCGGCGGATCTCCCCGGACCATTCCACATAATTCTCCACCAGCGCCTCGTCGAACAGGAGTTTTAGCAGGGTGGATTTTCCGTTTCCCTCCTCCCCGATGAGCGCGGCCTTCTCTCCGTCCTGGAGCACCAGGGAAAAATCCGCCAGGATGGGCCGCAGGTCCTGGAGATGGGTGATGAAAAGATGTTCTATTTGCAGCATATCGCATACCTCCAAAGCCGGGGCCATGGGCCCCGAAACAAAAAAGTCCGCCTCCGGCGCACGCCGAAAGCAGACCATACGGGCAGACCGCCCCCAGGGCGGAACGCGCGCAGCTCTGAATTCGGCGCAGCAGAGCAAAGCCCAGCCTGGCTGGGCTGCCGGAGCAGCTCTGTTCTTCCGAAGTCAGATTAGTTGCGCATGCTTTCACCCTTTCCCAAATTCTATGGGAAGTATACCACGGCGGCGCCGGTTTTGCAACCGGTTTTTGTCGGTTGGAGGCCGGTTGCACGCCGCCGGGCAACTTTGGGCCGCTTCCCGCAGACAGATGAAGGAAGGCAAACCCCAGACACGCAAAGGAGGCGCGTATGACCATCACACAGACCATCACCATCGATCTGGCCCGCCCCGGGGACGGGCCTACCATCCACGCCAAGCAGGGCGACCGCCGCGCCCGGCAGGCCGCCATTGCGCTGCTCTCCAGCGGGACGTCCTGGACCGTCCCCGCCGGGACGGCGGGGCTGGTCCGCTACCGGAAGCCGGACGGCACCTGCGGGCTCTATGACAAGACCCCCGACGGCGGGCAGGCCGTCACCGTCCAAGGCAGCACGCTCCTGGTGGAGCTGGCGCCCCAGATGCTCACCGTCCCGGGCCCCGTACGCTGCGAGGTGACCCTGTTCACCCAGGACGACGCGCTTTTGTCCACCTTCACCTTCTACGTGCAGGTGCAGGGGACGGTTCTCACCTCGGAGGAGCTGGAATCCGCGGACTATTACAACTTCTCCAGCCTGCGGCAGATCAACGAGGCCCTGGACCGTCTGAACCAGCAGGTCAGCGGGGCCCAGACCGCCGCCAACGAGGCCCGAACTGCGGCCGTAGCCGCGAAGGCCGCAGCGGAGGCGGCTCAAACCGCAGCCCAGGTGGCCCAGGCGGAGGCGGAAAAGGCCCTGCCCCTGGCCGGCGGCAGGATGGAGGGCGAGCTCCACATGGGGGAAAACAGCTTAACCGCTGCCGCCGCCGTAGAGGCGAATCAGTTCCGGTTCCGGAATTCGTTCGGCCAGGTTTGGCTCACCAGCGGCGGCACGCCTGATGAGCCGGACGTGCGCATTGCCTCGGACCGGGGCCTCCAGGCAACCACGCCTTTGCGCAACGTAGCCGTACCCGTGAAAGCCACGGACGCGGCCAACAAGGCCTATGTGGACGAGAAAACTGCGGGTCTGGTCCGGACCATCAACGGCTCCGGTCCGGACCAGAGCGGCAACGTGCAGGTGGATTCCGGCGGCTATACCCTGCCCGTGGCCTCCAGCCTCACGCTGGGGGGCGTCCGTCCCATGGTCAAGGGCCAGGACATGACGCAGGCTGTGGGCATCGACCTGAGCGGCAGGCTCTGGACCAAGCCGGGCGGGGCTGGCGCAGGCCTCACCAGAGACGCCCTCTACGCCGCCTTTCCCGCCAAAAAGGTGGGGTTTATGTTCAGTCTGGGAGATGAGGACGGCAACACCGTCCATCTGAGCCCCAATGAATTCTCCGCCCAGGACAATTTTTTGTTCTTCGTCTACATCGGGGGGCATATTGGCATGACCGACGCCCTGCGCGTGGAACTCGACGGCGTTCTATATCCGGATCTAATGCTGAACGTGGGCACCGCGCTCCCCGGCGCCCTGCTGCTGTGCATCTTCTGCGCAGGCAAGCTGTACGTGGTGCGGGATATCGGCGTCACGGCGGTTTAGGGATGAGCGAGAGTCTAGTCGTGGCGCTGTTGAGCCTGGCGGGGACCCTGCTGGGATCTCTGGCGGGGGTCCTGGCCAGCTCCAGACTCACGAACTACCGCCTGGAGCAGCTGGAGCGGAAGGTTCAGGCCCACAACAATTTGGTGGATAAGACCTATAAGCTGGAGGGCCGCCTGGAGGTCCAGGAGGAAAAATGGAAGGTCATCAATCACCGAATCGACGACCTGGCGCATACAACTGGTTAGGGAGGATAATCAAATGGATTTTGGTATTGCCAGCGTGGCGGGTATCACCGTCATCTGCTATCTCATCGGACAGATTGTAAAGGCCATAGGCCTGCCCAACAAATGGGTTCCCTGCATCGTGGGTCTGGCGGGAGCCGCCCTGGGCGTAGCGGGACTGTATCTCATGCCCGACTTTCCGGCTTCCGAGCCCCTGACCGCCGTGGCCGTGGGCATCGTCTCCGGCCTTGCCGCTACCGGCGCCCATCAAATGGGCAAGCAAATGAAAAAAGGATGATGGAAG
Source organism: uncultured Eubacteriales bacterium (assembly GCA_958402445.1). GTDB lineage: Bacteria > Bacillota > Clostridia > Oscillospirales > Oscillospiraceae > Faecousia. Next base: position 2,978 of record CATXTO010000067.1, on the reverse strand, counting down.
GCCGAAGCCCCAGTCTCCAGCCTTCCAATAGCCTCCGAGCCACGGGAATCCGGTGGGTAAACGCGGGAACGGGAATCAGTTCCCGTTCCCGCGTTTTTAAATTCGTTTTTCTCTTATTTTTTAGAACTCTCAAGGATGCTTTCCCGCTCCTGGAGCATACGCTCCATCGTATTCCCTGTAAGCGCCGCCTGCCCGCAAGGTACAAACCCGTCAAACATCGGGCTCCAGCCCGCCAGGTGCGGCGGCAAGGACAGACACCGAGGAAAATACCGTCAGAAAGGGAGCACAACATGCAGCTACACACCTGCCTTTTCACCCAGAGCGACTGCTATGCAGCCGGCAAATCCATCATTCCCAAGGGGATCATGGTCCACTCCACCGGGGTCAACAACCCCAGCTTAAAGCGATACGTCCAGCCGGACGACGGCCTTTTGGGGCGCAACCCATACGACAACCACTGGAACCGGCCCGGCCTGGACGTATGCGTGCATGCGTTCATCGGCAAGCGCTCGGACGGCAGCGTCGCCACCTATCAGACGCTGCCCTGGGATATGCGGGCCTGGCACTGTGGCCGCAGCGGCAATGACACCCACCTGAGCTTCGAAATCTGCGAGGATGACCGCAACGACGGCGCGTACTTTCAAGCGGTATACCAAGAGGCGGTGGAGTTGACCGCCTACCTATGCCGGATGTTCGGCCTGGACCCCCTGGCGGACGGGGTGGTACTGGACCACGCGGAGGGCTGCGCCCGGGGCATCGCCTCGAACCATAAGGACGTGGGGCATTGGTTCTCCCGGCACGGCAAGACCATGGACGGCTTCCGGGCGGACACGGCGCAGGCGCTGGCGGGGTCCGAGGAGGCGGAGGACCCGGCATTCCTCCCTTCTACCCAGGAGAAATGGACGCGCCTGGTCCAGGCTGCCATAGAGGCGGACCGAAGGGCCCGAACGTACCGGACTCTGGAATCGGTTCCCGACTGGGCAAGGCCCACCGTGGAGCGGCTGGCAGCCGCCGGCGTCCTCCAGGGCAACGGCCGGGACCTGGACCTGCGCTACGATCTGCTACGCACCCTGGTAGTCCTGGACCGGCTGGGGAAGCTATAGCCTCTTTTGGGTTTTTGGGCTATTTTTATTTTACAAATTTTCTTCAATTCTTGCAAAATCACAGGTACTATACTATAATGAATTATATCATACACCAACTTGTCAGAAAGGAGATGAAGGTCATGCTAAAAAATGAAATTATTGAAAAAGCAAAAGAAATTTGCGCCGAAAATCACATCTCCGAATATCCTGTCAACATCGTTGGCCTGTGTGAGCGTTTCGGCATATCGGTTTACCAAGAGTACCTTCCCGACGACGTGTCCGGCTTCATCGTCGCACAGGAGAAACCATTCGACAAGTATGATTCCAATCAAGTGATTGTGGTAAATCTGTCGGATTGCGCCAGCAGGCGCCGCTTCACCATCGCCCACGAGTTGGCTCACTATATTCTTCACAAAAAACCAGACGATGCCCTCTATGCCCACCGGGACGCGGGGCAAAACGGGGGGATGGAGCAGGAGGCCAATATCTTTGCCTCCAATCTTCTCATGCCGGAGGATTTGGTCCGCTCGGCGCTGAAGCAGCAGGGTGAAGCCGGGAGGAAGCTCTTTGACTTTGAAAAGATAGAGTTTATTTCCGGCCAGTTCGCCGTCTCCAGGCCAGCCGCCCAGGTGCGTTTAGAGCAGCTGCGCTTGATTTAGGCGGTGAGGAAAAGTGGGGGAAACGCAAGAATACCGGCGCATTCTGGAACAAATCGTGGCGGATGCGCCGCCAACCAAAGACCGGCTGCCAGTCAACGACAGCGCCTTGCTGAAAACGGTGGAAAAGGAGCGGCGGGGTCAGGACCCGGAATACGTCCGCAGAAATCAGCTGTACTCCGAATTGTTGGCACAGTACATTAGCGAATATCACGTCAAAGACACTTGGAAAAAATGGTATCGGGTTATCTTTTTTGGCGTCACCATGTTGAGCTTTATCGGGATTATTGTTTGCTCTCTTGTAGTCCTTTTCCTTGCGGCACACAAGGAGCGGCCTTCTGCGGCGGACCTGGGCGCTATTCTGGGCAGCGTTGCCGGTATCCTCTCCAGCATTCTCGTGCTGCCTAAAATCATCGCCGAGCACCTGTTCCCCAAGGACGAGGATGTCAATATGATCAGTATGGTAAAAAATATGCAGCACAACGACTCTGAAATCCGCAGGGACCGGACCCAGCCGGCGGCGGAAGAGGAAGCTCCTATGGGACGCGGTCGGAACCGGGAGGCGTAGCAACGACCTTCGGTCGCCCGCTGGGAGAATCTATATGATAACGGAATGTAGGGGCGACCTGTGGTCGCCCGCTGGAAGATTTCCCGAACCTGCCAGACCGGCGGGCGAGCACAGCTCGCCCCTACAGGTGCGTTTCAAACCCCGGGGGTGTAGGGGCGACCTGCGGTCGCCCGCTGAGGGAATTCGCTGGGGATGAAACAGCGCAGTGTAACAGCATACGTACGTCAAAGGCGGGCGAGCGCAGCTCGCCCCTACAAGGGGAAACGACGGGCAAACGCAGCCCATCCCTACAGGGCGTGCCCGACCCGAGGCGTAGGGGCGACCTGCGGTCGCCCGCTGAGGGAATTCGCTGGGGATGAAACAGCGCAGTGTAACAGCATACGTACGTCAAAGGCGGGCGAGCAAAGCTCGCCCCTACAGGGGGAAACGACGGGCGTGCGCGGCTCATCCCTACAGGGCGTGTCCGACCCGGGGCGTAGGGGCGACCTGTGGTCGCCCGCTGGAAGATTTCCCGAACCTGCCAGGCCGGCGGGCGAGCACAGCTCGCCCCTACAGGTGCGCTTCAAACCCCGGGGATGTAGGGGCGACCTGCGGTCGCCCGCTGAGGGAATTCGCTGGGGATGAAACAGCGCAGTGTAACAGCATACGTACGTCAAAGGCGGGCGAGCA
>CATXTO010000066.1 GCA_958402445.1 uncultured Eubacteriales bacterium | reverse complement strand
CGGGCGGCCACAGGCCGCCCCGACACCCACAGAATTAGACCGCACCCTGTAGGGGTGTGCTCTGCACGCCCGCGGGCGGCCACAGGCCGCCCCTACATCCTATCAACGATGGTGTATCCCAGCGGGCGGCCACAGGCCGCCCCTACATTCCGTCACCGAAGGATACCACGAAAATAGATAAACCAAACCGCTGCCCAGCGCAAGCGGATTCGGTTTGGAGAGGAGCTCAGACGCAGCGGACAAGAATCCGCGTCCCGCCGGACGCGGATTTGCGGCAGCGCAGTCCTCTGCGACGAGGCGCGCCCCGCTACGACGCTTCGCCCGGGAAACCCGCGCATTCACCTTGCGGATTTTTGAATTTCTGGTATAATAGCCGCGAAGCGGCTATTCTGTTTCATCTTATGCCGGTTTCTCGTCCCCCTGGGGGACCACCGGAAAACATCGTACACAACCGCTGCGCCCCGCCGCCGGCCGGGGCCGTCAGAAAATGGGGGGACCGACCATGGTACGCAAACAGGACCAAATCCGGGGATGCCTGCTGGGGCAGGCCGCTGGGGACGCTCTGGGTTTCTGCGTGGAGGAGCTCACGCTTGCTCAAATCCAGGAGAAGTACGGCCCGGAGGGCATCCGGGGCTACGACATGGTCAACGGCTATGCGGAGGTCTCCAGCCACACGCAGCTGGCCATGTTCGCCGCCAACGGTCTTTTGTTCGGCGCCACCCGGGGGGCGGTCCGAGGCGTCATGGCTCCCTATGTGAAATATGTGGAGATGGCCTGCCGGGACTGGGCCAAGACCCAGCGGTATGGCGGCCGCCGCCCGGACGAGCGGGTGTACAGCTGGCTGTATGCCCTGGAGCCGCTGCGGGTGCGGCGCTGCCCGGACCCGGCGGTCCTGGACGCCCTGAACCGGCCCGGCACTGGCTCCATGGACGAGCCTGTGAACCGGTCCCAGGGCTGCGGCGGCCTGACCCGGGCCGCGCCCCTGGGCCTGTTTCTGGACCCGGCGGAGGTGCCCCGGCAGGAGATCGCCCTGCTGGGTGCGGAGTCCGCCGCCCTGACCCAGGGGCACCCCCTGGGTTTTCTGCCCGGCGCGTACCTGACGTACCTGATTAACCGCATTCTCTACGACCGGCCGGATAGCTTCCGGGCCGTTTTAAAGAGCACCTGCGCCGCCATGGAGCGCCAGTTCGGCGACCGGTATCCTCAGACCGCGGCCATCCGGGAGCAGCTTTTCCGGGCTGAATTCCTGGCCTCCACGCCGGCTCCCCCGGCGGAGTGTATGGAGCGTCTGAGCCCCACCCAGGCCCCGGGGGTCCTGGCCGCGGCCTGCTACGTGTGCCTGAAGTTCCCCGGGGACTTCGACCACGGCTTGGTGGCGGCGGTGAATCACTCCGGCGCCAGCGCCGCCGTGGGGGCGGTGGCCGGGGCCCTGTTGGGCGCCATGGTGGGCACGGAGGGAATTCCCGAGTTTTACCTGGAGCCCCTGGAGCTCCGGGGCATCCTGGAGGAGCTGGCGGACGACCTGTTCCAGGGCTGTCCCATGTCCCGCAGCGCCCGGCTGTTCGACGACCAGTGGGACCAGAAATACATCCAGTGTACCTACTGACTTAAAAATCCGGCCGGGGCTGAAGGACCCGCTTTCCCCTCCTTTTCCCCCGGCTTCGTCCCCGTTTTCGGCAAAGCCGCAGCCCGGTTTTGCTTGCCGCCGGACCCATTCGGCGCTAAAATAGAGCCGGAGGCCGCCGGCTTCACGTTTGGTCCGCAGCCCGGACCAGGGAGGTACTTGCCCATGCTGATGCGTTGGATTCTATTCCTGTCCGCCGCCGGAGCCCTGGGGCTGACCTGGGGCGCAGGGGCCTTTTCCGGCCTGACCTGGCTGTGGCTCCTGCCCTTGTCGTTTGCCGGGCTCTGGCTGGGCCTGGTGCTGCTGGCCTTTTTGGCGCTGATCCTCTGGTGCCTGCCCATCCGCATGGACCGGCCCGTGGAGCGCGACAGCCCCGTCTGCCGCAAAATTCTATATTTATATGAAGAGTTCGCCCTTTCATTGCTGCGGGTGCGCATTCAGACAAGCGGCCTGGAGCGAGTGCCCCAGTCGGGCCGGTTTCTGCTGGTGTGCAACCACACCTGCATCCTGGACCCCCTGGTTCTCCACGTCTGCCTGCCCCGGGCCCAGCTCTCCTTTATCTCCAAGCGGGAAAACGACCGGCTGTTCGTAGTGAACAAGCTCATGCACAAGACCCTGTGCCAATCCATCAACCGGGAGAATGACCGGGAGGCCCTGCGGACGATTCTGCGCTGCGTGGAGCTGCTGCAGCAGGACCAGGTCTCCATCGCCGTCTTCCCCGAGGGCTACACCAGTAAAGACGGAATCCTGCACCCCTTCCGCAACGGCGTGTTCAAAATCGCCCAGAAGGCCCAGGTGCCTATTGTGGTCTGCACCCTGCAAAACACCCGTCCCGTATTTCACAACGCCGTGCGGCTGCGCAGGAGCCGGGTGCGGCTGGACGTGCTGGAGGTCCTGCCGGCGGAGAGCCTGAAGGGGCCCACCAAGGACGTGGGGGACCGGATCCACGGGGCCATGGAGCGGAATCTCACAGGCTAAGTAAAAACCCAAATCGAACCCGCTGCGCTGGGTTTCGGTTTGGGTTTTTGTTTCATGATGACTTTCCGCAATGGAATGTAGGGGCGTGCTTTGCACGCCCGCTGGGGGATTTTCCAGTTTTGTGGGATTTGGCGGGCGAGCACAGCTCGCCCCTACGGGAGGAGTCCCGATAGCGGGACCGGTATCCAGTTCTGGATACCGGTCCTTTTGGGCCCCGTCTGAAAGCCGGAACTCACCCCACGATGTTCAGGTCCGCGGTGGTAAAGTCCCTGGTATAGGGATTGCAGTATTCGTTCACCGTGTCCGCCACCCCCTGGGCGTTCAGGACGAAGTAGGAGGCGCCGTCAATCGTGTCCCCCACGCCGGGCAGGGTGGCGCTGTGAATATTCCCCATGCCCGTGCGCCAGGCAGTCAGGGCGATCCACAGCAGGTTCCCGGTGCTCAAGTCGGAGGTGGTGGAAGCCTTCATGGTGGATAGGGCCTTGGGCAGCTTACCCAGCTTGCCCAGGGTCAGCCACTGGTCCATACAGGCGGCCAAAAATTCCCGCTGGACCTCCACCCGGCCTAAATCCTGATTGGCGTAGCCCTTCCGGAACCGGACCAGGCCCATGGCCTGGTAGCCCGTGAGCTTCTGTTTGCCCGCCTTCAGGTCGATATACAGGTCCTGGGAGCTGTCTTCGTAGAACATGTCCTGGGGCACGTCGAATTCCACTCCGCCCATCAGGTCCACCAGGTCCACAAAGCCCTGCAGGTCCACCAGCATATAGCCGTCGGGACGGAAGCCCACAATGTCCTTCACATAGTCCAGCAGGGCCTCCATGCCCTCCTCCCCGCCGCCGTTGCGGCCATAGGCGGAGTTCAGCTTGGCGTTTCTGCCGGAGGTGGCGTGGGTCAGGGTATCCCGAGGCAGGCTCACCATATTCACGGACTTATCCTTGCTGTTGAGGTACACCAGCATCATGGTGTCCGTCCGGGTGCCCTCCTCGTCCGTGCCGCAGACCAGCACCGTGGCGGCCCCGGCCTTCCGGGCGCCTGGGCCCTGGCCGCCCTGGGGCGGCCGGATGATGCTCCAGGCCCACACGAACAGCCCACCCAACAGCACCAGGAGCACCAGCAGGAACTTCAGAAAGCCGTGGCGTTTTTTCTTTTTTCGTCTGGGCTTTTGCTTTTTCTGTGGGCGCGGCGGGGCCTCCTCCCAGTCCTCCTCGTCCTCCTCCAGCTCCCATTGGGGCTCCGGGCGGCGGCGCTGAGGCGCGGCGGAGGCCCGCTGGGGCCTGGCTCTTTGCTGCCGGGCGGCGGTAAAGTCCGCGTTGTAGGCGGGAATGGCGGGACCCGGGGCTTCCGGCGGCTCCGGCTCCTGGTCGTCAAACTCCGAACGGCCGTAGTGATTGCGGTAATTGCGCAAATCCCGGCCGTAGTTGTTGCTAAAATTGGCATACACCACCGGCTCGTCGACATCGTCCCGGTTGGCGTTGGCCAGAATTTCTGGGAAGGGATCCTCCCGCTGGGGTTGCCGGTCCTCCTCCAGCACACGGTCCACTTGCCGGAGCAGATCCTCGAAGTCGTCTTGGTTGTCTTTTCTGTCGCGCATGGGTATCCCTCCTTCTAGAGCCCTATTTTATCGCAAAACCGTTGCTTTGTAAACGGTTTTTCGCCGCCTGGAATTTATTTATGGATTTTTTAAGAATTTGTGCTATAATGGTCCCGTATTTTGTATCCGGGTGGAGCCCGGAGCGCGCCGGGGCGGGACCACGCGGTTCCGGCCCGCACCTGCGCGCCCAATGAACCGCCGCGGGGCCGGACCCCGCTATGCAGGAAAGGATGATTACCATGACGCTATCGGCCGCCGCGCCCTGGCTGAACTTCTACGGCAAGATGCCGAAATCCATCGACTACCCCCGAAAGACCATGTATCAGATGGTCGCAGACACGGCGAAAAAATACCCCCAGAACATCGCCTACGATTTCATGGGCAGGCAGACCGATTACGCCACCTTCCTGCGCCGAATTGAGCTCACCGCCCGGGCCTTTCTGGCCATGGGCATTCACAAGGGAGACCGGGTCACCATCTGCATGCCCAACTCCCCCCAGGGCGTGGACTGTTTTTACGCCCTGAACCGCATCGGCGCGGTGCCCAACATGATTCACCCCCTGTCCGCGCCCCAGGAGATCGCCTTTTATCTCAACGTGTCCCACAGCAAGGCGGTGGTGACCCTGGATCAGTTTTATTATAAAATCGAGCAGATTCTGCCGGACTTGCAGGTCTCCTGCCGCATCATCATCGCCAAGATCAGAGACGAGCTGCCCGGCCTCAAGAAGGCCCTGTTTCCCGTGACCAAAACCGCCCGGGCGGTGCAGAAGATGCCCCGGACGGGCTATATCCTGTGGAACGATTTTCTGGGCGCCGGCCGCCGGTACCGCAAGGACCTGCCCCCGGACGACGGCAGGTTCGACGACTGCGGGGCCATTCTGTACTCCGGCGGCACCACCGGCACCACCAAGGGGATCATGCTCTCCAACCTGAATTTCAACGCCCTGGGCCTGCAGACCATCGCGGCCTCGGGCTACGGCACCGTGGCGGGGATGAAAATGCTGTCCATCATGCCGCTGTTTCACGGCTTCGGCCTGGGCATCGGCATCCATACGGCGCTCATCGGCGGGGCCACCTGTATCCTGGTGCCCCAGTTCAGCGTGAAGATCTACGCGGATATCCTGAAAAAGCAGAAGCCCAACCTGATTCCCGGGGTCCCCACATTGTTCGAGGCCCTGCTCCGGGCCGACTCTCTGGACGGGGTGGACCTGAGCTTCCTGAAGGGGGTTTTCTCCGGGGGAGACTCCCTGTCCCCGGAGCTGAAGAAGAAGGTGGACCAGTTCCTGAAGGACCACAACTCCACAGAGCAGATCCGGGAGGGCTACGGCACCACGGAGTGCGTCACCGCCTCCTGCCTGACCCCCAAGGACTACGCCCGGTCCGGCTCCATCGGCATCCCCTTCCCGGATACCTTCTATAAAGTCGTCAAGCCCGGCACCACGGAGGAGCTGCCCGCCAACACCGACGGGGAGATCTGCATCTCCGGGCCCACGGTGATGCTGGGGTATATGGACAATCCCGAGGAGACCGCCCAGACCCTGCGCCGCCACGCGGAGGGCCGCATCTGGCTGCACACCGGGGACCTGGGCCGCATGGACCAGGACGGGTTCATCTATTTCCGCCAGCGCATCAAGCGCATGATCGTCACCTCCGGCTACAACGTCTACCCGTCTCAGCTGGAAAACATCATCGACGGCCATGAAAAGGTGCTGCTCTCCTGCATCATCGGCGTGAAGGACCCCTACCGGGTCCAGCGGGTCCGGGCCTACGTGGTGCCCATGCCCGGCGTGGAGCCCACGGAGGCCCTGAAGCAGGAGATTTTGGACTACTGCGAGAAGCGCATCGCCAAGTACGCCATGCCCCGGGAGATCGTGTTCCGCCCGGAGCTGCCCAAGACTCTGGTGGGCAAGGTGGCCTACCGGGTTCTGGAGGAGGAGGCCAACAGCGAGATCACCGGACCCGCGCCGGCGCCGGAGGAGCCTTTGGAGCCCCTGGAATGAAGCGGGCAGGGCGCATCTGGGAGCTGGACGCGCTCCGGGGCCTGTGTATCGTAGGCATGGTGGCCGTTCACCTGATCTACGATCTGCGGGAGCTTCTGGCCCTGGCGGACTTCGCCTATCCGGCTTTCTTCGTTTTTATCAAGGACTGGGGCGGAATTTTGTTCCTGCTGATTTCCGGCGTCTGCGTCACCCTGGGGAGCCACCCGGTACGGCGGGGCCTTGTGGTGCTGGCCGCCGGGCTCCTGTGCTCTCTGGTGACGGCGGGCCTGTACTGGCTTCACCTGCAGGGCCGGGAGATCGTGATCTGGTTCGGAATTCTGCACTGCCTGGGCCTGTGCATGCTGCTGTATCCCCTGTTCCGGCGGCTGCCGCCCTGGGCCCTAGGGCTTCTGGGGGCGGTCTGTCTGGCACTGGGCTATTGGTTTTTGTCCCTGCGGGTCTCGGCGCCCTATCTGTTCCCCCTGGGGCTCACCGCCCCGGGCTTCGCCTCCAGCGATTATTTCCCGCTGCTGCCCAATCTGGGGTATTTCCTCCTGGGGGCCCTGCTGGGCAAGACGGCATACCGGCGGCGGGAGACCCTGCTGCCCCGGGTGAAGGCGGAGCTGGGCGTAATCCGGTTTTTTTCCTGGTGCGGCAGGCAGTCCCTGTGGATTTACCTCCTGCACCAGCCGGCGCTGACCCTGATCCTGGAGGGATTTGCCCTGCTGACCTGAGCCGGGCACCGACCCTGTCAGACGGCGTGCCCCGCGGTGATCCGCGGGGCACGCCGTCTGTATTTTGGTTCCATTCCTTCATTGGAACGCTCCTAGTGGGCGCGCAAGGCGCGCCCACTTTCTCTCCTACAGAGGCGTGCTTTGCACGCCCGCAGAACGACCACAGGTCGTTCCCTACATCCCATAATCGGCAGATTCCCCCGGCGGGCGAGCACAGCTCGCCCCTACATTCCGTTGCCGAAAGATAGCGCGGACAAAAAAATCAAACCGAAGCCCAGCGCCAGCGGGTTCGGTTTGCAGAGGAGGGGCAAGGAAGCGGTGCCGACGGCGGAGAACTAGCCGCCGGAGCAAGAGCGGACTTTGCCCCGACGAGGTCGCCCCTACATCCTGTAATCAAGAACGTTCCCCCAGCCACAGCCGCGCCGTCGATTCATATCCCGTAGGGGCGTGCTTTGCACGCCCGCAGAACGACCACAGGTCGTTCCCTACATCCCATAATCGGCAGATTCCCCCGGCGGGCGAGCACAGCTCGCCCCTACATTCCGTTGCC
>CATXTO010000065.1 GCA_958402445.1 uncultured Eubacteriales bacterium | reverse complement strand
TTGACGGGCAGAGCATCACCTACGACACGTCTGGGAATCCCCTGAGCTACTACAACGGGAAGCGGCTCTGGGGCCCCCGCAAAGACGAGTCTTTGCGGGGAAAGGAGGAGCAAGGGAGCGGGCGGAAGTTTCCCTGGAAAGGGAGACGGAGCGGAGCGGACTTTGCTCCGACGCGGTGGAACGGGCGGGAGCTGGACAGCCTGACGGTAGGGGGGAAGAGGACCAGCTACCAGTACGACGTGAATGGCCTGCGGACGAAGAAGACGAACCCGGACGGGAGAGATCGTCAGAAAAGCCCTAAAAGAAAAAACCAAAACGAAGTCCAGCGCAGCGGGTTCGGTTTGGAGAGGAGCAGAGACGGAGCGGATAAAAATTCCCGCACAGGAGTGCGGAAATTTGCGGTAGCGTAGTCTTCTGCGACGAGGGGGAGCGGCGCTTTACCACCACGGGCAGCGTGAGCCTGACTCTGCGGTACCTGTACGACGAGAGTCGTAGCCCGGTAGGGTTTGGGCTGAAGTACCCGACGGAGACAGGCTGGACGAACTACTATTTCGCCAAAAACCTGCAAGGGGACGTGACGGCTCTTTACCGCAGCGACGCAAGCGGCGGGAGCTACACGGGGACCCTGGTGGCGAAGTACGCCTACGACCCGTTCGGGCAGGTGTTGAGCGTAACCAACGCAACCGGAACGGCCATTTCCGCCACCGCTGCGAACGTGGCCAATTATAATCCCTTCCGCTACCGTGGGTATTATTACGATACGGAGTCCGGCTTCTACTACCTGCAAAGCAGATACTATGACCCGGAGATTTGCAGATTTATTAATGCGGATCAGTATGCCTCTACCGGTCAGGGCTTCCTGGGCTGCAATATGTTTGCCTACTGCAATAACAACCCAATAAATATCGAAGATTCTACTGGTAATTATCCTACATATGCTACCATGATAGCGGATTCGGGAAGTAACCCAATAAAAAAAGATGATGATGCAAATTCGTCAGGAATCATATGGAGTCGCTCCGCCGCCTGATCGTGCTGAACCCGCAGGAACCCTATTTCTTCGACTGGTCCATTGCGGAGAATATCCGCCTGTTCCAGTCCGTCTCTGAAAAAACGATTTTAGAACTGTTGGAGAGGGTCGGGTTAAAGGAAAAAATTGACTCTCTGTCGAAGGGGATTCACTCTGGCTTTGGGGAAAATGGCTGTGAGTTTTCAGGTGGGGAGAAGCAGCGGGTAGGCATTGTGCGGGCTTTGCTGAGAAAACCGCAGATTTTATTTATCGATACGGAGCGGGCTTTGAAGAAATTCAATGGTAAGGATACGGAATCAGAATGGCTAGATATTATTATTTCTCTAACATAAAATTGTAATTTGCATTGCAAGTATTGCTATGAGAATGATTTTTTCTCTATCTCAAACAATATGTTGAAGGTATGGAAAGAAATGAAGATCATTAAAAAGACATATCTAAAGATATGGTGACTCGCTGCGGCCCTAAGTGGGCCAAAGCATGCACTGAAATTGTTAGAGGCAACTGATTGAGTCAATGAAATCGGTAGTTAACTCTGCTCCTAAAGGGGTGGATGTTAACTGCCGATTTTTTATTTTGTAATCATTTTATCGAGTCTTTAAGGTAGATTTTACCATGGCTATCTGCCGCACTGATGCCGACAAGCGTTATGCGCAAATTTGTTTGCAGCCTCTGGTTGAATGAGGTCAGCCGGCTATGGATGTGTCCTCAACGGCAACCTCCAAGTGCTTTATATTCATGTACTTCTTGTTGCCCCACTGAGTACCAGCCACATGGCGCAGCCGGGCGCAAACCAGCAAGAGAGCAGAGTTGCCGCTGGGAGGGTCCCCACTACACGGGTGTGACGGCGAATTTCCCGTCTGAGCCGTTACCTTACGGTAACCCTCCTCAGGTTGCGCCAATCCTCGATGTAAACATATTTATAGCGAAATCAAAGATGCTTTTTCAAAATGGTCAACAACTTCGCCGCTGCCTTAGAAAAGACCTGATATTTTTTCCAGATAATGGATGCGCCGGATTCCAGTTTGGGGAAAAGGGGCCGGAAGCAAAGATTGCTCTCCCCCGTGGTGTTAATTAAATGGTCTAGGCAAATCGCGTAGCCCAAACCCTCGTCAACCAAGAGAGAGGCATTAAACACCAGGTTATAGGTGGCGACCACATGCAGTTTTCCAATATCCTGCTTCATCCAACTGGACATGGGCCAGTCATCGCTTTTCTGATTGGAAATGATCAGCGGCTTATCCCACAGATCTTCCGGCTCAACCGCTTTTTTCCTCGCGAGCGGCGAATCCTTCCGCATCAATACGCCCCAGATATCCCTCACCGATATCTTTAAAGAGTCGTATTTCATGGAGTCAACGGGACCAAAGACCAACCCAAAATCGATCAGCCCTTTGTCCAATTGCTCTAAGACATAGATGGCATTGCCACTTAAAATATGATAATGAATTTCGGGATAATCATTTTGGAGTTCCTGTGCAGCCTTGGCAACCATCCGCATCATGTCCGTCTCTCCGGTCCCGATATAAATTTCTCCGGTGACTGCTTCCTCCGAAAGCGAAACTTCGCTTTTTGTTTTGTTGACTAAATCCAGGATTTCTTCTGCACGTTTGCGCAGAATCATCCCTTCTTCGGTCAATATAATTTTGCGGGAACCTTTCGTCCCACGAATCATCAGTCGCTTGCCCAGTTCGTCCTCCATATTTTTGAGCTGTGTCGACAGGGTAGGCTGGGAGAGATGCAGAGACTCAGCAGCCGCAGATATACTTTGTTCCCGTGCAACCGCCAAAAAGTACTGCAATACCCGTAATTCCACGCTCATCGCCTCCTCATAAAATATCATAGCACGCAATTGCATAGCTTTCAACTATAGATCACTATTGAATATAAGTATTTGCTATTTAATATCGCGTGTTTTATATTGAGCATGTAATTGATGAGCAGGCATTATTAACTATCAAAGAGCGAGCGCAAGAAGCCATCGGCTTCGATGCCCGGCCAAGTTTGAGCCCTGTCGTGCGCATAACAGGCGGAGCTGCAAAATCGTCGGCGCCAACGGCAAGGTACAAAGGAAATGGTGCGATATGGTGCAAACCAACGATTCCCTTCTAGCGGTGATTCAGAATCTGAAGGATGCCGGCTGTGAAGCGAATCAAATTGAAAGTTTTTTGCAGGAATTGAAAAAAGGAGACAGTAAGGGGCAGCTGGATCTTTTGGCGCAACAAAGGAAGACTCTTCTTAACCGAGTCCATAAGGAAGAACGGCGGATCGACTGCCTGGATTACCTGGTTTACCAAATCAGGCAAAATAAAATTTTAATTCAGTCCAAAGACGACCCAAATTGGAGGTATTTAGACCATGAAAAAAATTGAAAAACAGTGGTTTGACGGGGAGAGAGCTCTTTTCGGCGCGACGGGGTTGCTTGTGAAAGACTGCTCTTTTGACGGCCCGGCAGATGGGGAAAGCGCATTGAAGGAAAGTGCCGACATTCAGATAGAGCATTGTTTTTTCAACTTGCGCTATCCCTTCTGGCATGACCATGCGCTGAAAATCAAGGACTCCGAAATGACGGAGCTTTGTCGGGCTGCGCTTTGGTACTCCCATCAGATTGAGATTACCGGCACCAAGCTGTATGGAATCAAGGCTTTGCGGGAATGCAGCCAAGTTATCATGAGGGACTGCGACATCATTTCTCCCGAATTCGGCTGGTCGGTGAACGGCATACACATGAAGCATTGCGCGGCAAAAAGCGAATATTTTATGATGCGTTCCGAAAACCTGCATTTTGACCAGGTGCAACTCACGGGGAAATATTCCTTCCAGTATATCCAGAACGCCGTTTTTGAGAACTGCGTATTTGATACCAAGGACGCTTTCTGGCATTCCCAAAATGTGACGGTGAAAAACAGCGTGGTGAAAGGGGAATATCTTGCGTGGTACTCTAACGGTCTGACCCTTGAAAACTGCAAAATTATCGGCACACAGCCTCTTTGCTATTGTGAAAATTTAAAACTGGTGAACTGCGAAATGGTTGATACTGATCTTGCTTTTGAAAAATCTGTGGTCGAGGCGACGATTACCACGGCAATGATCAGCATCAAAAATCCGCTTGCAGGGCATATCCTGGTTCCTGACGTCAAGGAAATCATCATGGACGACAAAAGCGCTAAATGCAAAATTATCATCCAGCAGCAAAACGGTGTAGCGGCCAGAAGGGCCTGCTAGCTTATCTCTGCCTGCCGCAGGCGAATCAAATTCCGGAAAAAGTGCAGGCCGTATCTTCTGCTCAAGGCCATGGGTAGATCGAGAACGTACACAACGCAATCTGCTAATAGGAGGCGTATTCTTGTGAAAAAAGCACCCGCAGTTTTACTGGCGGTTCTTCTGTCTCTCACTGTGGCGGGCTGCGCGGGGCGGGCCACATCTCAGCCGCCTGAGCAAGCGATCTCAGAGGCGGTAGCAGATCACAGCGCGGAAAGCACCCGGTCAACGGCTGAGGAAAGTGAGGCGCCCGTGAAAGCGCAAGCCGGCACTGTGCCCGAAGAAACGCAGAGCGATGGAAGACTTCTACTTGAAATTACGGTAAACGGGGAAGTTTTTTTCGCGGAATTGTACGATCATGAGACAACCAGAGCTCTGATGGAGCAGATGCCCATGTCTGTGGAAATGAGCGAGCTGAACGGGAATGAGAAATACGTTATTCTGTCAGAGCGGCTTCCCACAGATTCCCAGCAGCCTTCTCAAATCCATGCGGGGGACCTGATGCTGTACGGTTCGGATTGCCTGGTATTGTTTTATAAAAGCTTCGCCACGCCCTACAGCTATACGCCGTTGGGACGTGTAGAAGACCCCACCGGCCTGGCGGAAGCGCTGGGCAGTGACGCGGCGCAGGTATCTTTCGGTATGCGAGAAACCACAGCTTCCCAACCCAGTTTTATAAAGGCGAACGACGAAAGGATCATCAGGATATCGACAAAAGACGATACGATCCTGTTTCAACTCAATGACAGCCAGGCTGCAAGGGATTTGTACGCACAGCTCCCTCTGACCACAGATGTAGAAAACTTCAGCTCCAATGAAAAAGTGTTTTACCCGCCTGAAAAATTGGACACCAGGAACACACCCCTGGCGGATGCTGATAAGGGGACCCTGGCCTATTATGCGCCGTGGGGGGACGTGGTAATTTTTTATGAGCATTTTGGCAGTGGAAACGGCCTATACGAATTGGGGCAGGCAGTATCCGGCGGCGACCAGATTGAAGCGCTGTCAGGGACGATTGAAGTTACAGCAGAAGGGTAAAGAGGCATTCAGGGGGGATACATGGTGGATACCATATTATTGAACAATGGAATAGAGATGCCTTTGCTGGGATTCGGCGTGTTCCAGATGACGGAGGAAACCCAATGTGAACAGAGCGTGCTGGCTGCCTTGCAGACCGGCTATCGGATGATTGATACGGCGGCTTGCTATGGGAACGAGCGTGCCGTTGGCAACGCGGTCAAGGCAAGCGGCATTCGCCGGCAGGAGCTGTTCCTGGTATCCAAGGTTTGGATCCAGGACGCGGGTTATGCACAGACGAAAGCCTCGTTTGAAAAAACGCTGCGAAACTTACAAACGGATTATTTAGATCTATATCTCATCCATATGCCTTACGGCGACTATCACGGCAGCTGGCGCGCCATGGAAGAACTGTGTCAAGCCGGCAAGGCCAAGGCCATCGGTGTGTGCAATTTTCTGCCGGACCGGTTGACGGATCTGATCTTAAGCCATGTGCTGGTCCCCGCAATCAATCAGATTGAACTGCATCCCTTCTGCCAGCAAAAAGAGCTGCGGCGGGTCATGGAGGAGTATAATATCCGGACCATGGCGTGGGCGCCCTTTGCCGAAGGAAAAAACGGCCTGTTTCACCATCCGCTTTTCATGGAGATTGGAACTGCTTACGGAAAGACTCCGGCCCAGGTGGTTCTGCGCTGGCTGCGGCAGCAGAAGATTATCGCCATCCCCAAATCCGTCCATCGACAGCGCATGGCACAAAATATCCAGGTAGATGATTTTATCCTGTCCAAAACCGACATGGAAAAAATCTCGTGTATGGACACTGGACGCAGCCTGATCCTTGATGTATCTAGCTTGGATGAGGTGTACCGCCTGCATGGAATCCGGTTTCAGCAATAACGCCCCGAAAGGGCAATAAAGGTTTTGTGCCTGAGCGAATCGGTTCCGTTTGAGCTGACCCGGGCCGCAAGGCGCGCCCGTATGTCCTATCCAAAATTGCTATGGCATCCGCGCTGGGCGTGCCTGAATTTGGCAATCAATCATACAGCGCTGTCCGCAGCCTTCCCGGGAAGTCTGTGACGCGTGCGCAATTAGAACAGGATGGAGGAAACGATATGGATTACCGAGAACTGCCCAAAGGGACGGAACAAATTAGCATCATAGGTCTTGGAAACAGCTCGCTGGGAGCGTCCGGTCAGTTGGAAATGGAGAAAACCATTGAGCTCGCCTTGGAAAACGGCGTAAACTTTTTTGATTTGGCGGCAGGAGACGCCGCGCCGTTCTCCTCGTATGGCCGCACGGTTGCAGGCTGCCGAAAAAAAGTCTATTTTCAAGTCCATTTCGGTGCGGATTACCGCAGCGGGAAATACGGGTGGACGCTGGATTTGGATGTGATCAAGCGTTCTATTGATTGGCAATTGAACGCATTAAAAACCGACTACATCGACTTTGGCTTTCTCCATTGTATCGACGAGGAGGCGGACCTGGAAAAGGTGATTTCTCACGGAACGCTGGAGTTTATCCAGAGGCTGAAGCAGGAGGGCGTCGTGCGCCACATCGGCCTTTCGTCCCATACGCCGGCGGTGGTACAAAAGGTATTGGATATGGAAATACTCGACATGCTGATGTTTAGCATCAACCCCGCCTATGATTACCGGCATGGGGAATACGCCATCGGAAGTGTGGATGAACGGCAGGCCCTTTACCGTAGATGCGAGACGGAGGGTGTGGGCATATCCGTAATGAAAGCGTTCAGCGGCGGACAGTTGCTCAGCGCCCAGACTTCCCCGTTCAAACAGGCTTTGACCGAATACCAGTGCATGCAATATGCCTTGGATAAGCCGGGCGTCTTGACCGTACTGCCCGGTGTGCGGGACCGGGCGGATCTCCGGCGGGTTCTCGGATTCCTGCACGCCTCAGAAGAAGAAAAAGAGTATTCCGTTCTGGGAACCTTTGCGCCGCAAGACGCCGCGGGGGTTTGCGTCTACTGCAACCACTGCCTGCCCTGTCCTGCGGGGTTGGACATTGGCCTGATGAACAAATACTACGATTTGGCGCTGGCAGGGGACAAATTGGCAAAGGATCACTATATGAATTTGGAGAGGAAGGCATCGGACTGTATTGGCTGCGGACACTGTGACGCCCGCTGCCCGTTCCACGTGGGACAGGTGAATCGGATGGGGGAAATCCGTTCTTATTTTGATCAGTAAAGCCATTTCCGACCGACCATTGGTGCGGACAATCGAGATAGGGGTACATCCTGCCGGAGCGCGGCGGTATTGTGTAACCTGGTATCGTTCAAAGAATCACAAGGAGCCCCTGCGGCAGTGAACAGGACCAGAAAAAACGGACAATAGACAAAGCCCC
>CATXTO010000064.1 GCA_958402445.1 uncultured Eubacteriales bacterium | reverse complement strand
CGACCTGTGGTCGCCCGCAGGGAATTTCACCGATACCCGGATGTAGGGGCGACCTGTGGTCGCCCGCAGGGAATTTCACCGATACCCGGATGTAGGGGCGACCTATGGTCGCCCGCAGGAAAATCCACCGATACACGGATGTAGGGACGACCTGTGGTCGCCGCAGGGAAATCCACCGTTACCCGGATGTAGGGGCGACCTGTGGTCGCCCGCGTACATCTTTCATACATCGCAGGTATCCCCTTATGAAAGGGGCACGGGCGTGCAAAGCACGCCCCTACAGGGCATATTCCGACCCGCAGGCGCAGGGGCGACCTGCGGTCGCCGCAGGGAAACCCACCGATACCCGGATGTAGGGGCGACCTGTGGTCGCCCCCAGGAAAATCCACCGTTACCCGGATGTAGGGGCGACCTGTGGTCGCCCGCGTACCTTTCATATATCGCAAGTACCCCCTTATGAAAGGGGCATCGGGCGTGCAAAGCACGCCCCTACAGGGACGAACCGATTCGGGGGACGTAGGGGCGAGCTGCGCTCGCCCGCCCCTACCGTTGAGGGCCCAATATGATAGGGAAAGGCGAAATGCCCGCAAATCAATACAAAAGGCCCGGCCCGCGTCGAATCCGCGTGCCGGGCCTTTTAACATATTGCAGCAATTGTTTCCCCCTGGAAAACCATGGTCGAAGGGACTGTTTCCAACGGCCCCGGTCAGGTCCCGGCGTTTTCCCTTGGCAGGTCCGCGTTGGACTGGGCGGTCTGGCCGAAATAGACGTCCATGATCGCCTTGGCCACGTTGCTCAGGTTGCCGCCCTGGGCACCCTTTTCCACAAACACCGCCACCGCAATCTGCGGGTCGTCCGCCGGCGCGTAGCACACAAAGGAGGCGTTATCCGAGCCGGGACCACCATGCTGGGCGGTGCCGGTCTTGGCGGCCACCGCCACGGGATAGTCGTTCAGGTACCGATATACCGTGCCGCTGGTGTCCGAGACCGCCATGCGCATGCCGTGGGTGTAGGCGTAATAGGCGTCGTCGGAAATCTCGCAGGTGCTGACCACCTTGGGCTGCTGGTCCACCAGCAGCTCCTGGTAATCGGAGGAGATGACCCGGCTCAAAAAGGTGGCGTTATACCGGGTGCCCCGGTTCGCCAGGGCCGCCGTGTACACGCATAGCTGCAGGGGAGTGAACCGGTTTTCCGACTGGCCGATGGAGAGCATCAAGGTATCCGCGTCGTACCAGCCGGAGTTGCTGGGGTCGTTTTTGTACAGCTCCTTTTTGGTCTCGGCGTTGGCCCTGTGACCCGTCTTTTCGCCTAGCTCCACCCCGGTGGGCTCTCCAAGACCCAGGGCCTTGGAGACCTTGTCGATTTCCGGCATGCCGGTCTGGGTGCCCGCCTCATAGAAATAATAGTTGCAGGACACAGCCAGGGCCTGCATGACGTTGATCTTGCCGTGGGTCTGGCCATAGTTGGTGTAAATTAGGCACTGGGGGCTGTAGCCCAGCTCTGCGTACTTGGTGTACACGCCCTTGTCCTCAATGATGGTGCCGGTACCGATGGTGCCGGAGTTGATGGCCGCGATGGTCACCGCCATCTTGAACACGGAGCCCGGGGCATAGGGAGCCAGCAGAGCTCGGTTATACATGGGATCGTACTCCGCCTTTTCGAGCTCGCTATAGTCCTGGAAGAAGGTGGACAGGTTGTAGGTGGGGTAGCTGGCGCAGGCCAGGACCTCCCCGGTCTTCACATCCATGGCCACCACGGCGCCGCCCTCGGCGTCCTTGCCGTCCCCGTGGTTGTTGACCCCGTTTTCCCGCAGGTCCAAAATCACCGACTCCAGGGCGTCCTCCGCGGCTTTCTGCATGTTGATGTCGATGGTGGTCTCCACATTGGCGCCCGCCTTAGGCTCCGTCTGAAAATACTCCGCTACGATGTTGCCCGAAGAATCCACCGTGGTGAGCTTCACCCCATCGGTGCCGTGGAGGTAGGACTCAAAGGCGTACTCAAAGCCGGTCTTGCCCACCAGGGCGTCCATGGCGTAGTCCTGCTCCTTGTATTTCTCGTACTCCTTGGCATCCATCTGACCGATATAGCCCAGCACGTGGGCCGCGTACTCCGTGGTATATTCCCGGACAGTGGAGGACTCCACCGTCAGGCCCGGGGTGTTGAGCTCCAGAATTGCAGACAGGTGCTCCGGCGTCACATCCTGAATCAGGGTGTAGGCGGACAGGCTAGTCAGGTCGCTGCGCAGCTCCAGCTCGTAGCGCAGGCCGATGACCCGGCGGACCTCCTCGTCGCTCCAGTCGTTGGGCAGCCGGTAGGCGCTGCGCAGCAGCTTGATAAGCTGTGCCGCGGAAATGTCCGGGTCCCATTGCCGATAAGCCAAGAAATCTCGGAAATAGCCCTGCTCGGCGCTGGAGAGCTGGTCCAGGGTGTACTCATAGGGCTTCTCCCAGGTGACGGGGAAGTGCTCGATATAATCGATGCTTTGCTCCATGCACAGGTTTACCAGCTTCCGCAGGGATTCGTTGGGGCTCTCGGCGTTGTAAAACACATAATTGTTGAACACCAGGTTATAGCTGGCCCGGTTGGTCACCAGCACGTTTCCGTTCCGGTCCAGAATCTCCCCCCGGGCCGCCGTGACCCGGGTCCAGGTGGTGTAGGTCGAGGACTTGGACGCGTTGGGGTCCGCATCCCGGATCTGCAGGCCGTACATCCGAAAGCCGAAAAGGCCCACGATGACGGCAAACAGCAGGGTCACCGCCACAGCGCGCATGCGGGTTATTCTCTCCATGTCTCGCCTCCGATTTTACCAATGGCTTTTACCAGGGGATACAAGGCAGGGCAGACCAAGCAGGCCAGAATTCCCCCTGCCAGGGCGGCAACCCACCGGTCCAGGGTGGTGCTGCCCAGAAACAGACCCAGTAGGAACACAAGGGCCTGATGGATCATAATGCCCGCGGCGCAGCACAGCACGGACGACCAGAACCTGCGCCGCAGATAGGCCAGCCGGAAGGCGGCCAGGAAAATGCCGGCAAAGGTGAGAACCACAATAGACACAGGACCCAGCGTGGCGCCGGAAAGGCACCGGAATACGCTGGCGGCCAGGGCGAAAAGCCCGCCGGCGGCGGGGCCCTGCAAAATGCATACCAGCAGGATCAGGCCGGGCACCAGGTCCGGACAGCCGCCAAGCACCCGGAGCCGGCTGAAAATCACATCCTGCAGCACCTGCAACAGCAAATACAAAAGGCCGTACAAAAACCATTTGAGCAGCACCTGCCGCTGGCGCCGGGTGAGCAGCAGCTTGCCAGCCAGA
The DNA here is from genome assembly GCA_958402445.1 of uncultured Eubacteriales bacterium. Taxonomy (GTDB): domain Bacteria; phylum Bacillota; class Clostridia; order Oscillospirales; family Oscillospiraceae; genus Faecousia. The sequence goes on along the minus strand of CATXTO010000064.1, from coordinate 4,436 downwards.
GTGGTGCCCTCTCCCTGCTCCAATTTTGTTAAGGTGCGCTTATTCACGGCTGTCCCCCCTTGCAGGCAATCTATTCGTTGACGTAGTTGGTCAAGATGAAAATCTGCTCCAAATTCTCAAAATCCGCCGCGGGCGTCAGGATGGCGTACTTGGCCACCCCGGTCTCGTCGAACCCCGCGTCGGCCACATAGCCCAAAATCAGGTCCCGGGGATACAGGGTGGAGCCGGCGGTGACCACTTGGTCGTTGTTGCGGATCACCGCGTCCGTGGGCAGATAATCCATACGGAGCATGCCCTCCGCCCCTGTGGTGTACGCGCCCTGGACCATGCCGGCATAGCCGGAGGAGGGGATGATGGCACTGACCTCCAGGGACGAGTCCAGAACCGTGGTAACCGTGGCCCAGTTGGAGCCCACGGCGGTCACCAGGCCCACCACCTCACCCTGTGCGGTGATGGCCACCATATCCGTCTGAATGCCGGAGCCGGCGCCCTTATTGATGGTGAAGGAGCTGGTCCAGTCGTTGGAGTCCCAGGTGATGATATAGGAGGAGACCAGCTCATAGTCCTCCCGCTCCTCCTTCAGACCCACCAGCTCCTTGAGTCGCTGGTTCTCCCGCTGAAGCGTATCCGTGGTCCGGGCGTCGTTTTCCATCTCCGCGATGCGGGCCCGGAGCTCCTCGTTCTCCGCCTCCAGCGTCTCGTACCGGAAGATATAGCTGTAGATTTGCTGGGCCTGTCGGGTCAGGTCGTTGACCCCCGCCCGCAGCGGCGTCAGAAGGGTCTGCACCGCCCGCTGGGGCCAGCTTCCGCCCCGGCCCAGGGCGCCGGTGAGGGCCAAGGCCACCGCCAGCACCACGGTGAGGGCCAGCACCACCTTCACTTTAGAATTCAGGAATTTTTTCACAAGCTCACTCCCAGAATCTCCACCCCCAGCCCGCGCAGGCGCTGCGTCAAAGCGCACAGGGGTAGGCCCATCACATTGTAAAAGTCTCCCTCCAGGCGCTCCACAAACAGAGCCGCCTTTCCCTGGATGCCATAGGCCCCCGCCTTATCCAGAGGCTCGCCGGTGCGGACATAGGCCTCGATTTCCGGCTCCAGCAGGGTCCGGAAAAAAATATGGCTGATTTCCGTCTGCGTGGTAAGCCGCCCGCCCGCCCGCAGGGTCAGGCCCGTCATCACCTGGTGGTCCCGCCCGGACAGCAGGCGCAGCATGGCCTTGGCGGCCTCCGGGCTTTGGGGCTTGCCCAAAACGCGCCCGCCGCAGACCACAATGGTATCGGCGGCAATGACGACGTCCTCCGCCTCCGCGGGTACGGCCAGGGCCTTGGCACGGCTGACCCGGGCCACCTCCTCCTCCGGCGCCGCCGCCGGGTCCATGGTCTCGTCGATGTCCGCGGCCCGGACCGAAAAGTCCAGGCCCAAGCGTTCCAGCAGCTCCCGCCTGCGAGGGGATTGGGATGCGAGAATGATCGCCATATACACGCCTCCAAGGTCAAGATAAACCCGGTTATTCCACGCCCCGCAGGTACAGGCCCCGGGTAAACGAACCGGGGTCAAAGGTCCCGCCGGACTCCCAGGCCCCCAGGACCTGGTCCACCTCCCGGGGATTCTCCGTGGTAAACAAAAGCCGCAGGGCATATAGCCCTAGGCCGCTCCAATCGCTTCTCCGGTCCAGCCAATAGAGCTTTTTGCCGTTGAGCACCAGGCTCCGGCAGGTGCCGCCGTCTCGCAAAACAGGGAACTCCTCCCCCTTCCGGTCCATAAGCTTGACCGGGCCGGATTTGCAGGCGCATTGGCCGGTCCGGTTCCGGAGCAGGCAATTTTCCGTGACCATCAGAGGCAGGCGGCCATACACCAGCGCCTCCGTGGGCACCGCCTTGGACAGGTCCCGGATTTGCGGCAGCGTCATTTCAAACGATACGGTGCCCGAGGCCAGGCCAAGGGTCCGCAGGGCGTTGGCGGCCCGGCTGTTAAAGACGTTCAGGCCGAAATCCCCGCAGATCGCGAAGCCCCGGGCCCGGGCCGCCGCGATCTGCCCCAGGTTACCCGCCAGCACGTGTCGGACGCCCAGATCGTAGGCCGCGTCCAGCTGCCGGATCATATCAGGCAGCTCCGCATCTCGGACGACCCGGGGCAGGACCGCGCCCAACCGGACCACCCTGGCCGTCTGGAGAAAGAAGTCCCGGTCCCGGGCCAGCAGGTGCAGCGGCACATACAGAAACAATGGTTTTTTCGCCAGAAGCCGGGAGGTGATCTGCTCCCGGGTGGTGACCTGAACCGTGAGGCCCGGGGGCGCGCTCTGACCCGGGCTGACCACGGGCTTGGTATAATGGCCCACAGGGGCCTCCTCCCGCCGGCCCCGCAGGGCCGTGAGCTGGTCCAGCACCTCCCGCCGCATGCGGTTGACTGCGGCGGCGGGCAGGCTCAACCCCGGCTCCACCACCGCGTTGACCTGGGTGCAAAGGTAGGGCGTACCCCCGGTTTTTGCCAGGCGACCCCGCAGCTCCTCCACCGTCAGAGGGCGGCGGACGGCGGGCTCCGGAGTTGGGCCTGTGGTTTTGCATACATGGCCCTGGGCGTCCTGCACCGCCAGCATGGCGCTGTCCCGATTGACCAGCATGTAAAACCGCACGGGAACCCGGGGCGTCTCCACCGCCTCATAGCTGGCCCGGGCGGCGGCCAGAAGGGTCTTATCCTCCCGCTCCTGCCCCCGGGTACCCAGCATGCTCCGGCCCTGGCGACCCTGATAATACCCGTCGGTAAAACCCTGGCGGGAGAAGGCCCTATCCAGCTGACTCAGCTGGGTCTGGGTCACCCGGCCCCGGTCCAGGGCCTCCCGGTAAATCTTTGTGACGGTAGCCACATATTCCGGCCGCTTCATGCGGCCCTCCAGCTTCACGGAGGCCACGCCCATGGCCTCCAGCTCCCTCAGGTAGGAGATGAGACAATTGTCCTTGAGGCTCAGGGGATATTGCGGTTCAAAACGGCCGTAGCCGTAGGGCAGGCGGCAGGGCTGGGCGCACAGGCCACGGTTGCCGGACCGCCGGCCGATGACGCTGGATAGATAGCATTGCCCGGAGTAGCACATACACAGCGCCCCATGGACGAAAACCTCGATCTCCACAGGGCTGTTCCGGCAAATCCGGGCGATCTCCTCCCGGGGCAACTCCCGGGCCAGGACCACCCGGCGAACCCCCAGGGCCGCCGCCTGGTACACCCCGTCCAGGCTGTGGATGCTCATTTGAGTGGAGGCATGAAGGGGAATGTGGGGCGCCATCTGCCGGCACAGGGCCAAAATGCCCAAATCCTGCACGATCAAGGCGTCTACCTCCGCCCGGGCGGCGGCCCGGATGAGCTCCGCGGCCTGGGGCATCTCCCGGTCGGACACCAGGGTATTCAGGGTCAGGTGCACCGCCGCGCCCCGCACATGGGCGTACTGCACCGCCTCCCGCAGGGTCTCCGCAGTGAAATTGCGGGCGCCCTGCCGGGCGTTAAAGGGGCCGACGCCCAGGTACACCGCGTCGGCGCCGTTCTGCACGGCAGCCCGCAGCGCCTCCATGGACCCGGCCGGAGCCAGAAGTTCAAGCATATTGACACCTCAAGAGGATAACAAATCAAAAATTTTTTAAACGGCAGCCCGGACCGCCTGTGGAATATAACGAAAAACCGTCCCATCGTCCGGCTTCACCCTTCCATGCGGCTCCCGGCCCGGCCTGGAAGCAGCGCGGGACCCTTGGGCTTCCCGAAAGCCCCTGCAAAAACGGCAGATCCTTGCCGATTGGAGTGAAAAAAAGCCCGCACATCGAACCCAGGAGCGTCTGACTGCCCTGTTAGGGTGAGAAAAGCGACCAAAATAAAATAGAATCGGCATTTTGCGGCTATTATACCACACCCTTCGATTTCATGCCAGTCATAATGGGGAATATTCAGAAAAAAACAGAGTGCCGGGCCAAATGAATTTGGGCAAAATCACCACAGGGCGCGTCCCCGACGCCGGGGCGCAAGGGGTGGTTTTTCAGTAGACATAATCCCCCAAAATAAGCGGGGTCCCGCTGTGGAGAAGTGGAAGTTATCCCCAGCTTCCACAGGCTTTTCCACAGAGCAAACCGGGAAAAACCCCGAAAAAGCCGGGGTCACAGCGACCCCGGTGCAAAAAATTTGTGCGTTTTCCACAGCCTGTGAATGGGTAAACCTGTTTACAGAATTCACATCGCAGAAATCTTCCCTAATGTGCGGCTGTAGGGGCGTCCTGCGGTCGCCCGCCGATGTTACATTTTTGGAAACAGAACCGTAGGGAACGTCCTGCGGTCGCTCCGCGGGCGAGCACAGCTCGCCCCGACAGGGGGAAACAGCGGGTGAGCGAACCTCGCCCCGACAGAGACCTTCCCTGGAGCGCTGCTGTAGGGGCGTCCTGCGGTCGCCCGCCGATGTTACAT
>CATXTO010000063.1 GCA_958402445.1 uncultured Eubacteriales bacterium | reverse complement strand
GCACGCCCCTACAGGGCGCGGCCCAATTCCCACGATGTAGGGGCGACCTGCGGTCGCCCGCGGGCGTGCGAAGCACGCCCCTACAGGGTGCGGCCCAAATCCCAGGACGTAGGGGCGACCTGCGGTCGCCCGCGGGCGTGCGAAGCACGCCCCTACAGGGCGCGGCCCAATTCCCACGATGTAGGGGCGACCTGCGGTCACCCGCGGGCGTGCCAAGCACACCCTATGGGAAATCCACCGATGGTACGTCTGTAGGGGCGACCTGCGGTCGCCCGCTGGGGGAACCCGCCGATTCCGGAATGTAGGGGCGAGCTGTGCTCGCCCGTTGGGGAAACCCGTCGATTCCGGAACGTAGGGCGACCTGACCTCGCCCCTGCAGGGTATAATCGAACGCCGCCGGCGCATTGCGCCGGCGGCGTTCCACATTCTCATACCGCCCGTTCCGGAGTCCCGGCCAGAAGCCCGTCCTGCGCACCCAGGGCCCGGGGAATCCCGCCGCCCTTGTCGGCGGCCTGAAAGGTGAATTCGTAGGCCACATACTCCGGCTGAGCCCCCTGGGTCAGCTTTAGCTCCGTGAAAAAGACCTGACCGCCCGGCCAAACCGGGTGGGTGAGCAGGCCCGCCGTGGTCTCGTCCAGCAGCGCCCGCAAAGCCTTGAACTGGAGATAGGCCTGGGGGCCGGTGAAGGCCCCGGCGCCGGTGATGGTGCGACGCAGAGGGCCCAGGCCCTGAAATTGCACCGTGCCGTCGGCGGTCTGCTGGTATAAAGGGGTCCGCTGTAGCTCCTCCCGGTAGGTCTCCGGATTTCTCGGCCACACAAAGGTTTTGAACTGCATGCTCGTCACAGGCTCCGCACCTCCCGTTTCACCGCCGCGGCCTCCGCTTGGACCCTGCCGTCCCCGTTCCAGGTCCGCTCAAAGGCGGTCCAGCGGCAGCCGGTGTACAAAACGCTTTGGCCGTCGTCCCGGAGTTCCACGGTGAATTCGGCCAATTCTTCCAAGGCTCCAGCCGTAGGGGGCAGCTCCAGGCGCAGGCCGTACTGCCGCCGGCCCACGCACAGGGCCGCCGGTTCCGCCTGTCCAAAGCTATACGCGGGCTCCAGCTCCTGCCGCAGCTTCTCCGTGCAGGTCCAGGCCCCTGCCTGAGCCTGTCCCCCCACCAGGAGCTGGGCCCGGTCCAAAAAAACCAGCTTTTGGTGGGCCAGCGGAAACCGGGCCAGCACCCGGGCTCGGAAGTAATCCCCAGGCGCATAGTAGGCCGCCGCCCCCGCGGTGCACACCGCGGAAGGCAAGCCCTCCAGACCCTCGCTCAACCCCTGGGCCACCGCAGCCGCCACCTGGTTGCACAGAGGCCCGCCCCCCGCCCGGGGGGTGAACACATCCACCGCCAGGCATAGGGTGCCGGTCCCCGCGGGCCAGGTGGCGGACTCCAGCCCCACGGCCAGCACCGGACCCGTGATCCGGGGCATGTCCGCCCCGGGGGCGGCCCAGGCCGCCCGATAGCCGGCGCCCTGCAGCGCCCAAAGCACCTTTTTTATGAGAAGCTCCATTGGTCCTCGCCTCCCTCCGCCACGCACAGGCCCCACAGATAGGCCACCGCGTCGCCCAGCAAAACCGGCTCCACCCGCCGGAACCGGTAGGTCCTCCCATCGCAGCGCACCAAATCGTCCTGGGCCACCCGGGGTACCGGCGGTCCGATGTACAGGTATTGCCCCCGGGGCACCTGGCCCAGCCCGCCCAGCACGTGCTCCATGTTCTGCCAGCTCCGGGAGAGCACGGGCCGCAGCAGCCCCCGGACCTCCAGGCGCCTGCCAGCCTGCTCCACCGTGAGCGCCGTGCCGTACCGGCGCAGGACCCGGGCAAACAGCCACGCCTTCAACTCAAACCCTCCGGAAGGAGAAGCCGTCCTTTACATAGGGGGCCATAATGAGCTCCGCCTGGGTGAGCAGGCACCGCACGGCGGGAGCACCGGCGGCCCTGCGCAGGGTGAAGTCCCCGGCGGAGACCTGCTCCACCTGGCCCGTCTCGTCCAGCTGGGCCAGGGCCGCCAGGGCGTAAAGCCCCGCCGCCGCCACAAAATCCGCCTGGCAGTCCCTGGGGGTCAGCCCCGGGCGCAGGTCCCGGGCCAGCCGCCGGGCGGTGGTCCGGCATAGGAAGCCCAGCCGTTCCTCCTGCTGGGGCTCCAGGGGCCCCGCCAGCAGCAGGGCCTGGGCGTAAATCCGCTCCGCGTCCGTCATGTCAAATCTCCAGGACCTTCGCGGCGTCCATACAAATCTTACCGAAGCCGGCGATGGAGGTGATGGCCGCCCGCTCCAGCTGCCGGTCGATGAGCTTGTCGTACTCCACCATCACGTCCCCGGCCCGGACCAGCTCCAGGGCGTAGCGCCGGTCCAATCCCAGGATTCTCCGATCCTTCAGGCAGGCGGTGCGCAGGAGCTGCGCGCCCAGGGGGGTCGTCAGCTTGCCCGTGCCCTGAAAGTTCAGGCCCGTCAGGGGATTCTGCAGCTCGGGAATCTTCAGCATTTGGGTCATGGTGTCGCTGCTGGTCACCAGGGTGTTGAGTTCATATGGCTCGAACTGGCCCCAGAACTCCACCAATTGGTCGTAGGCCAGCTTCCCCGCCGTGCCGGAGATGGGACTCTTACCCACCTGGAGAACCTGGGCGGGGTTCCCGTTTCCGTCCCCGTTCTGGAGCACGTCCAGCGCGTCGGCCAGGTGCATCTTTTGAATATAGCTGCCGATCTGCCGCAGCATGACGGAGAACAGGTCCAGCTTCTGGAACCGCACCGCCTCATAGCTGGCCAGAAGCATCCGACCCCGCTTGTGCAGGCTGATGAGATGCTCCTTGGTCTTGACCTGGGTGGCGGGGATGGCGGCGCCCTCCGCCACGGCCCGCAGGGCCCGGTCCTCGTCGGCGGGCACGGAGTAGATGGAGCGGTAGTCCATGGCGTCGATCACCGTGGTGGTGGCGGTGATGGCCGGGAGAATGTCGTTTTCCTCCATGCCCTGGCGCACCGCCCGGGCGATGTACTCCGGAAACAAAACCGCCGAGTCCACGGTCTGGAAGAACTTCTCCACCGGGGAGGAGCCGGGCCCCTTGACCCGGATGCCGAACCGCTTGAGCTGCCGCTGGAAGGCGTCGGTGCCCTCCAGGCCCGTGCCCCGGTAGCCCTCGCTGGGGTCCAGGGACTCCAGCACCTGGGTGAATTGCTGACCGGCCTGGCGGTACATGCCCTTTTCCAGCCGGATGTTGTCGTATGCCATTGTCGCGACCTCCTTTTACAGATACAAGCAGACGGTTTTGGCGGTGGCGTCTACCTCCACCACCAGATAGCTTTGGCTGGCGGAGTCCGACTTCACCCCGCCGATCCCGTTGGCGCACAGCCCGGTGTAGCCCGCCGCCGGGGCCGGCCCTGAATAGGACAGCCGGACGAACCCAGCCAGAGTCACCCCGGCGTAGCCGCCCCGGCGGGATACGACCGCCCCGCAGAACCGGTCTCCGGCGGCGCAGGGGCTCACCGTGCCCCCTTCCGAGACCTTGCAGACCTGGCCCTCCGAAACCCCTGCGTCCAAAAAGGTGGCGCAGACCTGTCCGATCTCCTGAAATGATACGTTCATAATTTCCCCTCCTACATATTGTCCACCGGCCTGGCCGGATGGGCTCAAATCAAATACGCAGCCTCCACCGGCTTGGGCGACGCGTCCCGGGTCCCAGGCAATTGAGTTTGGAGGGGATATCGGCTGGCCGCCTTCTCCTCCAAAACCCGCCGGAGCTGCTCCAGCTCCCCGCCGCTAAGCCGTTTTGCGATGGTCCGAAGCAGTTCCTCCGGCGCCTCCAGAGTAAGTCCCAGGGTCACCACTTGTTGGCGGAGCTCCGTCTCGTACCGGTCCCCCAGCTCCGCCCGCTTTTCCAGAGCCTGGAGCCGGTCCCGGACCCAGGGCCCGGCCTTCTCCGCCAAGGTGGTCAAATCCTCCGGCCCTCCGGCCCCCAGGGCCTTGAGCACGCCGGCCTCCCGCTGGGCCGGCACCGCTACGAAGGAGAATTCGTAGGCGTCCTGGGGCTCGGCGAGCACCGCGCAGCAGAGCTTGCCCCCGTAGACTTCCCCCTTTTTGTGCCCGCAGGTTCCGTAGGGCTCCCCGCAGACCGAGCACAGGGCCTTGCCCATGGCGCAGCCCACGGAGACTTCCTTTTTGATCCCAGCCTCAATGTCCCGGATGAGGCCCTGGGTCTCGGGGCATCGCAGCAGGTAGGCCCAGGCCTGCAAATAGGTCGTTTTCCCCTGGGTCACGGTCTGGGCCGCAAAAATCCGGGCCACCTGGCCTTGGGTGGACCACTGGTGGTCCGCGATGCCGGTCTTTCCCACGAACAGCTCCGCCAGCCGGGGCAAGGCCCCCGTGTCAAACCGCTCGTAGTCCCGGTCCGGCTGATCGTCGCACAGCCGCAGGGAGAAAACATAAGCCTGCTCGGCGGTCAGGGGCGTCTTGGCCAGCCGGTTGATGGCCTCCAACTGTTCCGGGGTGGGCGTCCCCGCAAGGCTCACGGGGGCTTCCTTCTTGATTTTCATGACAATCCTCCTCATTCCTTTTGTTCCGGTCCGCCAGGCCTGGTCTCCGCCCGGCATTTGGCCGCCTGGGCCCGGTTGAGCTCCGCCCGGGACTGCTCCGTGATGTCTAATAGGCTGATCTCATCCCAGACGATCTGCGCTTTGTCCCCATAGCCCTCCAGGCGCAGCCAGGTATGGCAGATTCGCTCCAGCACCGGCTCCACTGCCCGGCGCAGAGCCCAGAGCTCGGAGGTCAGAAGGTCCGCCTGCTGGGTGCTCATGCGCTCGGTGGCAGACCAGCTCAGGCCCAGCAGGAAGGGGGGCAGGCCGGTCTTGGCCACCAGCTGCTCCAGAATCTGCCGCACAGGCACCTGAGAGTCCAGAATCTGGCCGTCGTGGCCGATGACCCGGATGTCCACGTCCCCCACGGCCACGAAGTCCCGGACCGTTCCGCTTTTTCCGTCCTCCATAGCCTTAGCCCACTGCTGGGCCAGCTGCTCCCCCCGCTCCGCGGCCAGGGCCCGGTCCATGGGCTCGACCCCGGGATGGTAGACCACGCTGTAGCGCAGGTTTCCCGCCCGCTCCCAGTTGACCCCCACGGTGTGGTAGATTTTCAGCAGAATCTCCCCCAGAAAGGGCATGCCCCGCAGCAGGCTCACGCCGTAGGGGTTCTCCGGCTCCGGGTTCCAGGTGGTAAGCAGCAGCAGATTCTGGTACGGCAGGGGCCGCAGGGCCCCCGTCTCATCCGGAGCGCAGAGCACCACCTCCAGGGGAGAGGCCCCCTCCTGGACCTGCACCGCCTGCACGTCCCCCCAGCACACCGCTTCCAGCCGTCCACGGCTCACCACCATCTCCCCCACGGCCCGGCCGTAGGTCAAAAGGCTGTCCAGATAGGCAGCCAGGAAGCTGTGGATGCCCCGCTGGGCCCGCCCGCAGGGTACGGTCCGCAGGAAGTCCTGTAGCCGGGCCTGGGCCTGGGGATTCCCGCACCGGACCCGGAAGCCCCCCGTAAGGCGCACCAGCTTCCCCACCGCCCCGTCCAGGATGGGCAGGGCCTCCCGCAGGGCGTGATACAGCCGCTCCTGGTTCCCGCCCAGGGGCACGTACTGCCGCAGCGTGCCGAAGGGGTGCCGCTCCCCGGTGCGGAGCTGGGCCCGGGCCGGGGGCGGCGCCTTGCTCTTTCGTTTCATCGTCTTCACCTCGTCTAAAAATTCGTTCCGGCGGTCAGCTTCGCCGCTCCACTGCTCGGGCGGCGAAGCCCCCGGCGGCGGGGCGCGCCACCGTGGCGGCGAAATAGCGCATGTCGTCCATGGCGTGGTCGTACTCCTTGCGCACCCGGTCCCGGTCCCCGGATTTCAGGTCCCAGCAGTAGGACTCAATCTCCCGCAGGCAGTCTGCGCAGGTGTCGCAGAGCACCAGGCGGCCGCTTTTCAGAAGGTCGGCGGTGATTCGGATGCCCCGGAGCACGTCGTTGTCCGCCGGACGCACCCGCCAGCCCCGCCGCCGCAGGGTCTCCTGGAAGCTGGCCGCGGAGGGGTCCACGATCACGGCCTCCACTGGCCGCTCCCTCACCAGCTCCCGCAGCGCCGCCTCATACTCCGGATCCGTCATCTGCCGGCGCTCCCGGCGGGAGTCGAAGTAAAACTCCCGGACCCGGTACCAGGTATCCCCCTGCCGGCCCCAGAGCCCCATAGAGGTAGGGTTCACGGTGCCGTAGTCGCAGGAGACGTACCACTGCTGGAAGGGCCCCGCCGGCACGGGCTTTGCCATGGCGGGCTCGAAAAAGTCGTAGACCCGCCCCTCCGCCGCCACCCACTGGCCTAGGATGTACCGCCGGTAGAATACGCCGGTGTAGAGCCGCCGGTACCGCTGCCGGATTTCCGGCGACAGCCCCGGGTTGTCCTCCAGGGTGAAGTGCAGGTGCAGGCAGTTCCGCCCCTGGGCCCCCTGGATCCACTGCCGGTAGAACCAGTGGCTGGGGCCCTGGGGGTTGCAGTTGAACCAGAGCCGGGAGCCGGCCACGGAGCAGCGGGCGCAGGCCTGTTCCACAAAGCTCTGGGGCATGAGGGCCGCCTCGTCCAGCAGCACCCCGGCGAAGGTGCTGCCCTGAATCAGGGCAGCGGCCCCCTCGTCCCGGCCCCCGAACAGGTAAAATTGGTTCCGATGCCCGGCCAGGGTCACGGTCAAAAGGTTCTCGCTGCGCTTTTCCCGGACGTTGGCCCCCAGGGCCTGGAGCCGGGGCAGCAGCTCGGCCAGCACGTTGCGCCGCAGAGCCCCAATGGTCTTGCCGCAGAGGCCGAAGCGGGCTCCGTCGAACAGGGTCATGGCCCAGAGGAAAAAGCCCAGGCCCATGGCCAGGGTCTTGCCGGACCGCACCGCCCCGTCGCAGACGATGGCCTCATACCGGGCGTTGGGGCTCCCGGGGAGCCACCAGGTCAAAACCTCCCGCTGCTTGGGGGAGAAAGCGGCGCCGCTCAGGGCCCCTGTCCCTGGCAGGCCGCGCCCAGGGCCTGTAAGAGCGCCGCCGCCGGGTCCTCGCCCTTCTCCCGGCTCAGCCTCCGGTCCAATTGCTCCAGCACCGCCAGCCGGTCCAGGAGCTTAATTTCCACCGCGCCCTTCTCGCTGCGCCGGACCTCCGCCAGCAGGCTCAGGTCCAGCCGGTCCAGCTCCCCCTGAATCTCCGCACCGGCCATGGCCAGCCGCACGCAGTCGTTGGCCCGGCCATAGGCAAGCTGGAACAACCTGCGGGTCACATCCTCCGGCCCATAGTCCGCCGACCCGGCCTCCGCCAAGGGCCCGCGCCGCTCCGTCTGTGCTTCCATTCCCTCACCTCGCTTTTCGCTCCTCTCACCCGGGGAGGAAAACCCGCCGGTTGTTGCACGCCGCCGTACAACCGGAAAAATTTCCGTGGAAAACGACTTGCCCCCGCCGAAACATCCATCACCCAGGAACCCGTCGGAAACAACCCGCGGCTGTTCCGTCCTGTAGGGGCGTGCTTTGCACGCCCGCCGTCCCCTGTAGGGGCGAGCTTCGCTCGCCCGCCCGCTACTTCCTATGCCTGCACTTCCGTTTGCGCTCTGTAGGGGCGTGCTTTGCACGCCCGCCGTCCCCCGTAGGGGCGAGCCGCACTCGCCAGCGGAACGGCCACCGGTCGTTCCCTACACCTGCAATCGATGGATATTCCATGCGGGCGACCACAGGTCGCCCCTACACCCTCCGAATTACGCCGTCCCCTGTAGGGGCGAGCTGCGCTCGCCCGCGGAACGACCACCGGTCGTTCCCTACACCTGCAATCGATGGATATTCCATGCGGGCGGCCAAAGGCCGCCCCTACAGTCCGTGCACCTAGCAACAAAGGTCCCCGCAAAGCCGACGGGCTTTGCGGGGAGAGGAGGAGCAAGGAAGCGGTGCGGATGGCGGCCGCTGGGCCGCCGGAGCAAAAGCGGACTTTGCTCCGACGAGGCGAGCTGCGCTCGCCCGCCCGCTGCTTCCTATGCCTGCACTTCCGTTTGCGCTCTGTAGGGGCGTGCTTTGCACGCCCGCCGTCCCCCGTAGGGGCGAGCTTCGCTCGCCCGCGGAACGGCCACCGGTCGTTCCCTACACCTGCAATCGATGGATATCCCACGCGGGCGACCACAGGTCGCCCCTACAGTCCGTGCACCTAGCAACAAAGGTCCCCGCAAAGCCGACGGGCTTTGCGGGGAGAGGAGGAGCAAGGAAGCGGTGCGGATGGCGGCCGCTGGGCCGCCGGAGCAAAAGCGGACTTTGCTCCGACGAGGCGAGCTGCGCTCGCCCGCCCGCTGCTTCCTATGCCTGCACTTCCGTTTGCGCTCTGTAGGGGCGTGCTTTGCACGCCCGCCGTCCCCCGTAGGGGCGAGC
>CATXTO010000062.1 GCA_958402445.1 uncultured Eubacteriales bacterium | reverse complement strand
CTGGGGATGAAACAGCGCAGTGTAACAGCATACGTACGTCAAAGGCGGGCGAGCACAGCTCGCCCCTACAAGGGGAAACGACGGGCAAACGCAGCCCATCCCTACAGGGCGTGCCCGACCCGAGGCGTAGGGGCGACCTGCGGTCGCCCGCTGAGGGAATTCGCTGGGGATGAAACAGCGCAGTGTAACAGCATACGTACGTCAAAGGCGGGCGAGCGCAGCTCGCCCCTACAAGGGGAAACGACGGACAAACGCAGCTCACCTCTACAGGATGCGGCCAGCTTTCAACCAAGGCGCCCCGGCGGAACGATTCCGCCGGGGCGCCTTTTGTTCCCTGCGCTGGCTTCCCAGCGCAAGTTCATTGCTTACAGCAGGGTGCAGGGGTCGGTGTATTCCAGGTTCTGGGCCTGGGCCACGGCCTGGCAGGTCAGCTTGCCCTTGTAGGTATTCAGGCCCTTCAGGAGCGCGGGGTCACGCTTGCACGCGGCCTCGGCGCCCAGGTTGGCGATCCGCAGAGCGTAGGGCAGCGTGGCGCCGGTGAGGGCCATGGTGGAGGTGCGGGGCACCGCGCCGGGCATATTCGCCACGGAGTAATGCAGCACCCCGTGCTTGACGAAGAAGGGGTCCTGATGGGTGGTGATCCGGTCGATGGTGGCAATAGAGCCGCCCTGATCAATGGCCACGTCCACCAGCACGCTGCCGGGCCGCATGGTCTTGACCATCTCCTCCGTGACCAGCTTGGGGGCCTTGGCGCCGGGAATCAGCACGCAGCCCACCACCAGGTCTGCGTTCTTCACGGCCTGGGCGATGTGGAAGGGGTTGGACAGCAGGGTCTGCACCCGGCCGCCGAAAATATCATCCAAATAAGCCAGCCGCTTGGCCGCCAAATCCAAAATGGTCACGTTGGCGCCCAGGCCCACGGCCATCTTCGCCGCGTTGGTGCCCACGTTGCCGCCGCCGATGATGACCACGTTGGCCCGCTCCACGCCGGGCACGCCGCCCAGCAGAACGCCGCGGCCGCCCACGGCGGACTCCAGCAGATGCGCGCCCGCCTGGATGGACAGGCGGCCGGCCACCTCGCTCATCGGAGCCAGCAGCGGCAGGGAGCCGTCGGAGAGCTGCACGGTCTCATAGGCGATGCCCGTGACCTTCCGCTCCAGCAGGGCCTTGGTCTGGGCCGGATCGGGGGCCAGATGCAGATAAGTAAACAGGGTTTGCCCCTCCCGCAGCAGGCCGTACTCCGGCTCCAGGGGCTCCTTGACCTTGACAATCATGTCCGCAGTGTCGAAGACGTCTTTGGCAGTGGGCAGGATCTGGGCCCCAACCGCCTGGTATTCCTGGTCCGTAAAGCCGCTGCCCAGACCGGCGCTCTGCTCCATATAGACCGTATGGCCGGCCCGAACCAAGGCGTCCACACCAGCGGGCGTCAGGCCGACCCGGCCCTCTTGGGGTTTAATTTCCTTGGGACAACCAATGCGCATTGTTAAAGTCTCCTTTCAAAATGTATGCTCAATAGGGACACGGTATTTACCGCGGCGCTCGTTCCTGTACCCATCATACCATATCCAGGGGAAATTTCCAATACATTTTTGCTAAATTTCACTATTTTATTTGTTTCTTATTCAAAGACACTTGTCAATATTGCACAGGCCGATTCTGGCAGCACCCTGTCCGCCTGGCTGGGACACGGGGCTCCCTCCCTTCCCCTCCCGCCAAGCGGGTATTTTACAGCTCTCACCAGGTTCCATCGACGCAATTCGTTGTTTTATTTAAATTCTAACATTCATTTTTGTATAGTTCGCTGAATCTGAATTTTCTTTTTTGGGAAAAGTTTGGCGCACCCCGGCAAGGAGAAGCGCGCTACGGTGGTTGCAACCGGGGCCCTTTTGTATTATAATAGCTTCCATGAGAAACAGATGTCTTCCGGCCCCGCCCTGCGGTTTTTCCAGGCCGGGCCGGTTCGGGCATAAAAACACGAAACCCGGATGGGGGCAAGGAGGTTTTTTATGAAGAAAATAATTTGCAAGCGAGAGTACGATACCGATACCGCCGCGCTGATAAAAAAGTACACGGAGGGCGCCTTTGGGGACCCCGCGGGCTATGAGGAGTCCCTGTACCAAACCCCCGGCGGCCTGTACTTTTTGTATTTTCGGGGCGGCGCCGCGTCTGCCTACGCCCAAGAGGCCATCCAATGCCTGGCAAAAACCAAGGTGGCGGCCTGGCTGGCGGCTCACTGAACCAAAACAGCCCATTTGGAAACGCCCTGGGCTTCACAATGTAGAGGCGGCCCGCGGTATCCCTTGGAACGGCATATTTTGGTACCCTTCGCCATTTTTCAACACTAAAATGCAGGGCCGGCCTGTGATCGCCCTATGGAAAATCCCACCGATACCGGACTGTAGGGAACGACCTGTGGTCGTTCCGCGGGCGAGCGCAGCCCGCCCCGACAGAGCGCGTCCGGCGGGTGAGCGCAGTCCGCCCCTACAAGGGAAAACGACGGACAAACGCAGCTCTTCCCTATAGGGCGTGTCCGACCCCGGGATGTAGGGGCGACCTGTGGTCGCCCGCTGAGAAACCCTTCTCCTTTGCGGGCTTACGGGCGAGCGCAGTCCGCCCTGACAGAGCGCGTCCAGCGGGCGAGCGCAGCTCGCCCCTACAAGGGAAAACGATGGACAAACGCAGCTCATCCCTATAGGGCGTGTCCGACCCCGGGATGTAGGGGCGACCTGTGGTCGCCCGCTGAGAAATCCTTTCTCTTTGCGGGCTTACGGGTGAGCGCAGCCCGCCCCGACAGAGCGCGTCCGGCGGGTGAGCGCAGCTCGCCCCGACAAGGGAAGACGACGGACAAACGCAGCTCTTCCCTATAGGGCGTGTCCGATCCCGGGATGTAGGGGCGACCTGTGGTCGCCCGCTGAGAAATCCTTCCTCTTTGCGGGCTTACGGGCGAGCGCAGCCCGCCCCGACAGAGCGCGTCCGGCGGGTGAGCGCAGTCCGCCCCTACCGTTTTGTGCTGTAAAATTAAACGCCGGTTATTTCCCAAGCATACAGAATACGCCCCCGCTGTCCACGCAAAATCGCCCTGCCGGTGTGCCGGCAGGGCGATTTACTGCGCTCATTTATCAAAATTCTGCCGCAGCTTTTCAAAAAACTTGGCGATTTTGGGCTGCGTGCCGGTGTCCTTGGCGCTGTCCCCAAACTTCCGCAGCAGCTCCTTTTGCTCCCGGGTCAGGCGGGTGGGGGTCTCCACCACCACGGTGACCAATTGGTCGCCCCGGGCCTTGCTATGGACGAAGGGAATCCCCTTCCCCCGAAGCCGGAACACGGTGCCGGTCTGCGTGCCCTCGGGAATGGTATAGCGCACCTTTCCGTCCAGGGTCGGCACCTCCAGCTCCGCGCCCAGGGCCGCTTGGGTGAAGCTGACGGGCAGCTCGCAGAGCACATTGGCCCCATCCCGCAGGAAGAAGGGATGGCTGCGGATGCTGATTTCCACCAGCAGATCGCCGTTGGCCCCGCCGTTGGTGCCGGAGCAGCCCTCGCCGCGGACCCGAACACTCTGGCCCTCGTCCACGCCGGCGGGAATCTGAACCCGGACCTTGGTGGAACGCCGGACCTTGCCCTTGCCCCGGCAGGTGGGGCAGGGATCCTGAATGGTGCGGCCCGCTCCGCCGCATTTGGGGCAGACGGAGGTGGACTGCATGGTCATACCCATAAAATTCTGGGTGGTGCGCACGGAGCCGCTGCCGCCGCAGGTGGCGCACACCTCCGGGGTCGTGCCCGGCGCGCAGCCGTTGCCGCCGCACTTGGCGCAGGTCTCGATGCGGGCCACGGGGACCTCCTTCTCCGCACCGAAGGCGGCCTCCTCAAAGGTCAGCTCCAGCCGGGCGCCCACGTTCTCCCCCTGCCGGGGGGCGTTGGGGCTCCTGCGGCCGCCGCCAAACAGGTCGCCGAATATGTCCCCGAACCCGGAGAAGGCGTCCCCAAACCCGCCGAAGCCGCCAAAGCCGCCGCCCCCGGCGCCGAAATTGGGATCGACCCCGGCAAAGCCGTACTGATCGTATCGGGCCCGCTTCTCTGCATCGGACAAAATCTCGTAGGCCTCGCCCACCTCTTTGAACTTGGTCTCGGCGGCCTTGTCGCCGGGATTGCGGTCCGGGTGATACTCCAGGGCCTTTTTCCGGTACGCCTTTTTAATTTCCTCGGTGCCGGCGTTTTTTTGCACGCCCAGCACCTCATAATAATCCCTTTTTTTCTCATTGCTCATGGTCCGTCACCTCGCAGGAACAATTGCTACCAGACGCGGCGGCGGGGGGACGGAATTCCTCCGTCCCCCCGGAACGCGCCGGAGCGGGATCAATCCTTAACTTCCTCATAATCCGCGTCCACCACGCCGTCGTCGCCGGGGGCGCCCTGGCCGGGATTGGGGTTCTGGGCGCCGGTCTGCTGATAGAGCTTCTCGGACACAGCGTAGAACGCCTTCTGCGCCTCCTCCGTGGCGGCCCGGATGGCGGCTACGTCGCTACCCTTGTTGACCTCCTTGAGCTTTTCCACAGCGGCCTGGACGGGGGCCTTTTCGGACTCTGGAATCTTGTCGCCCAGGTCGGCTAGGGTCTTCTCACTCTGATAGATCAGCTGGTCCGCGGCGTTGTGGGCGTCCACCTCTTCCTTCCGTGCCTTGTCCTCGGAGGCGAACTGCTCGGCCTCCTTCACAGCCTTGTCAATCTCGTCTTTGGACAGGTTGGTGGAGGCGGTGATGGAGATTTTCTGCTCCTTGCCGGTGCCTAGGTCCTTGGCGGACACGTTCACAATGCCGTTGGCGTCGATATCGAAGGTGACCTCGATCTGGGGTACGCCCCGGGGCGCCGGCGCAATGCCCGTGAGCTGGAACCGGCCCAGGGTCTTGTTATAGGCGGCCATCTCCCGCTCGCCCTGGAGCACATGGACCTCCACGGAGGTCTGGCCGTCGGCGGCGGTGGAGAAAATCTGGCTCTTTTTGGTGGGGATGGTGGTATTCCGGTCGATGAGCCGGGTGAACACGCCGCCCATGGTCTCAATGCCCAGAGACAGGGGCGTCACGTCCAGCAGCAGAATGTCCTTCACATCGCCGCCCAGGACGCCGCCCTGAATGCAGGCGCCCACGGCCACGCACTCGTCGGGGTTGATGCCCTTAAAGCCCTCTTTACCCGTGAGCTTCTTCACCGCGTCCTGTACGGCGGGAATCCGGGTGGAGCCGCCCACCAGCAGGACCTTGTTCAGCTGCCCGGCGGAGAGCTTGGCATCGGACATGGCCTGGCGCACAGGACCCATGGTCCGCTCCACCAGGTCGGCGGTGAGCTCGTTGAATTTGGCCCGGCTCAGCGTCACGTCCAGGTGCTTGGGGCCCGTGGCGTCGGCGGTGATATAGGGCAGGTTGATGTTGGTGGTGGTGACGCCGGAGAGCTCGATTTTCGCCTTCTCGGCGGCCTCTTTCAGCCGTTGCATGGCCACCTTGTCCGCGGACAGATCGATGCCCTCGGTCTTTTTAAACTCGGCGACCAGGTGGTCCATAATCCGCTGGTCGAAGTCGTCGCCGCCCAGATGGGTGTCGCCGGCGGTAGCCAGGACCTCGATGACGCCGTCGCCGATGTCCAGAATGGACACGTCGAAGGTGCCGCCGCCCAGGTCGTAGACCATGATCTTTTGCTCCGTCTCCTTGTCCAGACCGTAGGCCAGGGCTGCGGCGGTGGGCTCGTTGATGATCCGCTTCACGTCCAGGCCGGCGATCTTTCCGGCGTCCTTGGTGGCCTGCCGTTGAGAGTCCGAAAAATAGGCGGGCACCGTGATGACGGCCTCCGTCACCGGGCCGCCCAGATAGCTTTCCGCGTCCGCCTTCAGCTTTTGCAGAATCATGGCGGAGATCTCCTGGGGCGTGTACTTCTTGCCGTCAACGGTCACCTTATAATTGGAGCCCATGTGACGCTTGATGGACGCGATGGTGCGGTCCGCGTTGGTGACGGCCTGGCGCTTTGCCACCTGGCCCACCATACGCTCGCCGTTTTTGGCGAAGGCCACCACGGAAGGCGTGGTGCGGTTTCCCTCGGCGTTGGGAATGACAACCGGTTCGCCGCCCTCCAGGACGGCGACGCAGGAATTGGTCGTGCCAAGATCGATGCCGATAATTTTAGCCATAATGCTCATCCTCCTACTATGATGAAATCCAGTATTTACAAATGAATGATAGTAAGCGCGGCCCGGGAATACGGGCGCAGCATAAAGATTTAAAATGCGCCGGTGGGCAGGCCTAATTGGCCACCTGAACCATGGCGAAGCGGACGACCTTCTCGCCCACCTTAATGCCTTTTTGGAAGACCTGGCTGATGGTGTTCTCCCCTGCGCTCTCGTCCTCGGTATGCATCACCGCGTTGTGCAGATTGGGGTCGAAGGTCTCCCCGGCCGCGCCGAAGATTTCCACCTCCAGGCTGGCGAAAATCTTCACCAGCTCGTTCATAGTCATCTCCACGCCCTTTTTGAAGGCGGCGTCCTGGGTGGGCTGGTTCAGGGCGCGCTCCAAATTGTCATAGACGGGCAGGAGCTTTTCCACGGTGTCCGCCCGGCCGTTTTGGTAGCTGCAGTCCTTTTCCTTCTGGGTCCGCTTGCGGAAGTTGTCATACTCCGCGGCCAGGCGCAGATGCGCCTCCCGCTCCTGGTCCAGCTGCTCTTGCAGCTTCTGTAGCTCCGCCCCCAGATCCTCCTGCCCGGCGGCTTCCTGCTGGGACGCCTCCGCCGCAGGCTCCGGGGCGGGCGCTTGGGCCTTGGCCCGGTCCTTCTTGTCTGTCTTCTTTTTATTTTCCTGATCGGCCATGGATTATGCCTCCTGTGATGTTTCTGTATCCTCTCCCTGGGGGAGCTGCTTGCCCTCGGGCAGCGGCTTGGGCTCCGGCTTTTTGAACATACGGGAGAGATTCTCTGCAAAATAGCTCAGCCGGGCCGTCACCTTGGCGTAGTCCATCCGCGTGGGCCCTACTACGCCGATGAGTCCCTGCAACCCCTCCCCGATGTCGAATTTCGTCATGACCACGGAGGTGTCTTTGAGCTGCTCGGCCACGTTTTCCGGACCCACTAGAATCTGGGTTCCGTTTTCTTCCCGCATCACTGCGGGCAGATTGGCGATCATCTCCTCGTCCAGGCTGCTCAGCAGCTCCTGGGCCTTCTCCACGTCCCGGTACTCCGGCTGGCCCAGCAGCCGGGCCTGCCCCGATAGCCTGACCTCCGCGCCGTGCTGGCTCTGGAGCACCGCGGTGGTGAAGTCCACCACAATGGGCACCAGGCTGGCGGCGGCGCCGGCGCTTCGGGTCACCCGATCTAAAAGCGCCGGGCTGAACTCCTCCGCAGGCACGCCGGTCATGCTGGCGTTGAGCACCGCGCTGAGTACCCGCAGGTCCGTTTCCGTCACGTTCAGAGGCAGCTTGATCAATTTATTCTTGACCACGTCGCCGGTGGTCATCACCACCAGGATGAAGGAACCGGCCTCGGCCATGAGGATTTCAAATCGCTTTACGGTGACGGCGCCCTGCCGGGCTGCCACCGTATAGGCCGGCAGATCCGTAGCCTGGGAGACCAGCTTTGCCACCTTCTCTAGCACCTTGTCAAACTCCTGCATGCGAAGCTCCATGGCCTCGTGCAGGCTCTTGGTCTCATCCATGCTGAGCTTATAGCCCTGCATGAGCTCATCTACATACAGCCGATAACCTGCCGGGGAGGGAATCCGGCCCGCGGAGGTGTGGGGCTGCTCCAGCAGGCCCATGCTGGTCAGGTCGGCCAGCTCATTGCGAATGGTGGCGGAGGAATACTCCATATCCGGCATGGCCGCAATGGCCTTGGAGCCCACGGGCTCCGCCGTGCGGATGTACAGGTCCACCACGGTCCGAAGGACTTTTTTCTTCCGCTCGGTGAGTTCCATGTGTAATCGCCTCCGATTAGCACTCGATCCCCCGGAGTGCTAAGGTAACTATACAACCCGCCCGGGCAGTTGTCAAGGGGCGGATTGGAAATTTTTTAGGCATGGGCGGCGTTTCGACACGGACCGGGAAAATGGGACGGATTTCCAGCCGTGCCAGGCAGGTTCTACCTGGAATACCTTGCCCCAAAAGCCGTCCCGCTATCCGGTTCCCGGTGGCCGGATCAGAAACGCGGGGGCGGCGCAAGTCACGGGCTGTTGGAACGATCAAATTTTATTTCATAATGTAGGGGCAACCTGATTTGGGGGGTGTAGGGAACGACCTGTGGTCGTTCCGCGGGCGTGCGAAGCACGCCCCTACAGGGAGCCGCCCAATTTCGTGGCTGTTGGGGCGACCGGCGGTCGCCCGCGGGCGTGCCAAGCACGCCCCTACGGGATGAAAATCGATGGTACGACATGGGAAACCGCCTGCGGCTGTTTCTAAACGCAGGGGCGGCCTGTGGCCGCCCGCGGGCGTGCCAAGCACGCCCCTACGGGATGAAAATCGATGGTACGACAT
>CATXTO010000061.1 GCA_958402445.1 uncultured Eubacteriales bacterium | reverse complement strand
TGGGGAGCGACCTGCGGCCTCCCGCGGGCGTGCGAAGCACGCCCCTACATCGTACCGTGTGATTCGGTGGGCGTAGGGGCGACCTGCGGTCGCCCGCGGGCGTGCGAAGCACGCCCCTACATCGTACCGTGTGATTCAGTGGGCGTGGGGAGCGACCTGTGGTCACCTGCGGGCGTGCGAAGCACGCCCCTACATCGTTCTGCGCGATTCGGTGGGCGTAGGGGCGACCTGCGGTCGCCCGCGGGCGAGCGCAGCTCGCCTCGTTGAAGTGAGTCATAACCGGCTGTTTTTGTGCAATATCCCAATTGGACAAACCTCCGCACCCATGCTATGATTATCTTTAATTAACCTGTTTTAATGAATAAAAAATTTGCATCACGCCGCTCAAATTTTGGACAAATTAGCCAATAAATGGAAAGGAAGGGTACTATGCCAAACTACACGGAGAGCTATGCCGGAAAAATCAGCCGCAAGCTACTGAAGAAGCAACGGATTATTGAAGTGGCCGCGGGCCGGGAGAAGGCGGATCTGGTGCTCAAGAACGCCACCTATGTCAACGTGTTCTCCAACGAGCTGTGCCGGGACGACATCGCCGTAGCCGAGGGCCTGATTGTGGGTCTTGGCGCCTACGAGGGCGCGGTGGAGGTGGACATGGCCGGTAAGATCGTCTGCCCCGGCCTGATCGACGCCCACATCCACCTGGAAAGCGCGCTGGTGAGCCCCAAGGAGTTTGCTCGGGCGGTGCTGCCTCATGGCACCACCACGGTGATCTGCGACCCCCATGAGATCACCAACATCATGGGCACCGACGGCATCGACTATATGCTCCAGGCCACGGAGGGCCTGCCTGTAGACGTGCGGTTCATGATACCCTCCTGCGTCCCCGCCACGCCTATGGATGAGGCCGGGGCCAACCTGGACTACCGGGCCATCGATTCCTTTTTTGAGCACCCCCGGGTGCAGGGCCTGGCGGAGATGATGAATTATCCCGGCGTCATCGGCGGCGACGCCGACACCGTGGCGAAGATCGTGGCCTCCCAGGCTCATCACAAAAAGATCGACGGCCACGCCCCGGACCTCAAGGGCAAGGACCTGGACGCCTACATCGCCGCGGGGGTTTACTCGGACCACGAGTGCCACGACCCGGACGACGCCCTGGCCAAGCTCCGCCGGGGGCAGTTCATCATGATCCGCGAGGGCACCGCCGCTCGGAACCTGGACGCTCTGATGCCCCTGCTGTGCGACAAGTACTATGACCGGTGCATGTTCTGCACCGACGACAAGCACCCCAGCGACCTGCTGGAGAAGGGGCACATCGACTACATCGTCCGGCGGGCCATCGCCCTGGGGGCCAACCCCATTATGGCGGTGCAGGTGGCCTGCCATCACGCGGCCCGCTATTTCCTTTTAAACAACCGGGGCGCCATCGCCCCGGGCTATCTGGCGGATTTCGCCGTCGTAAACAATCTGCGGGAATTCCAGGTGGAGACCGTATACAAAAAGGGCCAACTGGTCTATGAGAACGGCCAGGTGGCGGACTTCCCGGAGCCAGTGGTGGAGCCGTACCTCCGGGATCGGGCGCACAACACCTTTCACGTGGCCCGGCTGACTGCCCAGGACTTTGCCGACAGCCGGCCCCGGGCGGTCATCGGCATGGTGGCGGGGGAAATTACCACTACGGACAGCGGCTACGCCGCCCAGGTGGACCCGGATCGGGATATTCTGAAAATCGCCGTGGTGGAGCGGCACAAAAATACCCACCACATCGGCATCGGCTACCTCCAGGGCTACG
Source organism: uncultured Eubacteriales bacterium (assembly GCA_958402445.1). Lineage (GTDB taxonomy): Bacteria > Bacillota > Clostridia > Oscillospirales > Oscillospiraceae > Faecousia. The sequence continues at coordinate 6,825 of CATXTO010000061.1, read as the reverse complement.
GACTCAAGCGCGGGGCCGTGGCCACCTCCGTGTCCCATGACAGCCATAACATCATCGTGGTGGGGGTGAGCGACCAGGATATGGCCTTCGCGGTGAATCACATTGTGGAAAACCGGGGTGGCATCACGGTGGTGGAGCAGGGGCGGATTTTGGGGGACCTGCCTTTGAAAATCGCTGGCATCATGAGCGAAGACACCCTGATCCATGTGAATGAAAAACTGGAGGCGGCCAAGGCGGCGGCCCACAGCCTGGGCGTCAGCCAGGGGATTGACCCGTTTATGACCCTGTCCTTTATGGCGCTGCCGGTGATCCCCACCCTGCGACTTACCACCAGGGGCATCCTGGACGTGACCAAGCAGCAATATATTTAATATACGGAAACGCGTCTGTGGGGGCGGCCAAAGGCCGCCCCCACAGACGCTATCGAGCTACATCCCGCGGGCGAGCGCAGCTCGCCCCTACATTACGATATCGGAAGCTGCCGCAGGAAAACAAAACCAAGCCGAAGCACAGCGCCGGCAGGTTTGGTTTTGAGAAGAGCAGAGACGGAGTGGACAAGTATCCCCACCCCGTTGGGGCGGGGATTTGGGGGAGCGCAGTCCTCTGCGACGAGGCGTGCTCCGCACGCCCGCGGGCGGCCACAGGTCTCCCTACAGTTCAGTTTTGAAGGGCATCCCTGGCGGGCGAGCGCAGCTGGCCCCTACGCCATCCAAATCAGACCGCACCAAGAACAAGGGACCCCGCAAAACCGGAGGGTTTTGCGGGGAGAGCAGGAGCTAGGGAGCGGGCGGAGGTTTCCCCGACAGGAGAAACGGCGCAAAGCGGGGTATGCCCCGACGAGGCGTGCTTCGCACGCTCGCGGGGTCACAGGTCCCCTACAGTTCAGCTTTGGAGGGCATCCCTGGCGGGCGAGCACAGCTCGCCCCTACATTCCGTTACCGAAAACGTTCTCCGGCGGGTCTTGTTATGCAAAGGTCTAGCTGTTGCGCAGAACCCCGATGCCCAGAAGGCCGGGCCCGGTGTGGACCACCAGGGCGGGGCTGATCTGCCCCTCCGCCAGGAGTGCCGCGCCGGGCATGGCCGTCAGGAGCCTGGGCCGCAGGGCCTCGGCCTCCGCCGGGGCGCCGCCGTTCATCAGGGAGAGCGCCGGCCGGCTGCCGGTGGCGGCGAAGGCGGCTGCCATCTCCAGCATCCGGGCGATGGACTTCTGCCTGCCCAGGGACTTGCCCGCGATATAATAAACCCCCTCCGGGTTGCAGGAGATGATGGGCTTGAGCTTCAGGGCCATGCCCAGAATGGCGGCCACCAAGCCCAGGCGCCCGCCTTTGCGGAGGTACTCCAGGGTATCCACACAAAAGAACACCTTGGAGTCCGGCACCCGCTTGGGCAGCTCCCGGGTCAGGGTCTGCCAGTCCATGCCCTCGTCGATCCACTGCCCCGCCAGAATAGCCAGCACCCCGCTGCCGATGGAGATGTTCCGGGTGTCCAGCACAAAGGTCTCCAGCCCCGTGTAGGACTCGCAGAAAACCCGCAGCATGTTACAGGTACCGCTGAGCCCGGAGGAAATGCACACCACCAGGGCTTTCTCATAGCCGTCCTGCCGGGCCTGATCCAGAACCCCCTGGATGGTCTGCCCGTCGGGCAGGGAGGTTTTGGGGATCTCCCCGGGGAAGCGGTCGTAGACCTGCTGGGCGGTAATATCCACCTGGTCGTCATAGGCCCCCTCGGGATAGATGATTTTCAGGGGGATGACCCGCATATCATACCGCCGCCGCAGGGCCTCCGGCACGTCGCAGCCCGAGTCCACTAGAATACAAATTTTTTGCTGATTCATGTTTTCGCCTCTTCCTGTTTCAACCAGTTTGTTTGCAGCGCCATGGCTTTCCGCGCCGCCAGCTTGCACACAAAGGAGGTCGCCGCCATGCGCAGCATCACCAGTTCCGCCGGCGGGACCTCCAGGCGGTCTAAATGGGGCTCTGCGTTGGTGAGCTGATTGCACACCAGACCCAGGGCCAGCTCCATCTCCTCGCAGAAATGGTCGTAACTGCGCTGGGCCGTTCCCATCTGTCTCGTGTAAAGCACAATGCCGTCCCGGATTTCCGTGATGGTCAGCACCTGCTTGAGAATGGTGATGGTCATAAGGTAAGCCACGTGCCGGCGGGTGTATTTCTTTTTTTCCGGTTTGGGAATCAGGCCCTGCTTCACATAGTTGTTGACCATGGCCGCGGTGACCAGCTCCCGGTCCTCCTCCAGCAGCGGGGCCAGGTGCCGGTTCAAGAATGTGATGACCTGGTCCATGTACAGCTCCAAATCCGAAAGCTCCTCCCACCGGGCGATGTGAAAATTCTGAATTCCCGCCGCCCATGCCTGCTGGGCCCGCCGAAGCTCCACGCTTACCCCTTCCTTCTCCATTGCAAAAACCATGTAACCTAATTATAATAACCAGATTATACGGGATTTTAACGCGGCCGTCAACTGTTTTTTCCTAAGGCCGGGAGCGAGGATGGAAATGAGGGCGTTTTCGTGGTAAGATAGCTTTATCATACTCAATCTGGCTGGGAAATGCTGTTGGATGCTGTCCCGGCGAACAGGCTGGAGGCTAAAAATGGAGCTTGTGACAAAGCGGCTGCGGATTCGGGACTTCCGGGCGGAAGACGCCCACGCGGCCTTCCTCTATTTATCGGACCCCATGGTCATGCGCTATCTGGAGCCGCCCTTTTCGCTTCCCCAGACCCAGGCGTTTATCCAGAGCTGCGGCGTGGAGCGCTCCCTGGTGTTCGCCCTGGAGGACCGGGCACAGAAGGCCCTGCTGGGCCATGTGATTTTTCATCCGGACGAGGCCGAGGACTGGGAGATCGGCTGGGTCCTGGGCCGGCAGGCCTGGGGCCGGGGCTACGGGCGGGAGAGCGGCGGAGCGATGCTGGGCCACGCCTTCGGCGCGCTGGACGCGCCGGGGGTGGTGGCGGAAACCCTGCCGGAGCACAGGGCCTGCCAGCGGCTGCTGCGGAGCCTGGGGCTCGCTGCCACGGGCTATCGGGACGGACTCGCCATCTTCCGACTGGGAAAGGAGGCGTGGAACCCATGCATGCAAGCCTGCAAGGACTGCTGATCCGCCAGCGGCGGCTGAAACGGAACTGGTCCCAGTCCGGGCTGTGCCAGGGCATCTGCGCCGTGTCCTACCTGTCGAAAATCGAGCAGGGGCGGGCGGAGGGCAGCCGGGAGATCCTGGACCTGCTCTTTGCCCGGCTGGGCATCGCCTGGCGGGAGGACCCGGCGTTCTGCCGGGAGTCCCAACGCTGGTTTGACGGCTGCTATGACCGGCTGTTCAGCCTGGAGGACATGAGCCAGGAACAGAAGGATCTGCGCGAGGCCGGGGACCGGTACCGGGATACCCCCTTTTTCCTGGACTTTCTTTTGCTCTCAGGCGCCGTGCAAAACCGGCTTCCCCCGGAGGCGGAGGCGTTTGTGCCCGCCATGGACCCCCGGCAATACGGCCTGTATCTGTTTCTCAGTGGCCGGGAGGAGGAGCTGCTGCGGGATTACGCCAATGGATTTTACCAGGTTCAGGCGGGTCAGCGGGCCTATCAGCAGGGCGATTACAGCCGGGCGATTGCGCTCTTGCTTCGGGCCTGGGACCTGGCCTGCCGGGAGGGCGCGCCCTGGCTCATGCTCCACTGCCGGCTGCTTTTGGGGAACTGCTACAGCGATCTGGGACAGTTCTCCCAGATGCAGGCGCATTATCAGGCGGCCACCCGCCTGGCCCGGGCCCTGGGGGACGAGGAGGCCCTGACGGACATCGCCTACAACCTGGCCTCCACGGAGCTGGAGCTGGGCCGCACCCAGGAGGCGTATCTGCACTTTCTGGAGCACCCACAATCCGGGGCCATGTACTTCCACAAGCTGGCCATCTGCTGCGAGCAGCTGGGCATGCCCCAGGAGGCCCTGGGCTATCTGGACCAGGCCCTGGCGGCGGTGCCCGACGGGGCTGTGGATAGGGAGCTTCTCGTGCAGATGTGCGATCTAATCCGGTACCGCCTGGACCACCCGGGCTATCTCCGGGACCAGGCCTACGGGAAAGCCCTGGAGCGCTGCGTCCGGGAGCTGGCGGAAATGCTCCCCATGGGCTACGCCCGATTCCACCTGCCCTGGCTGGAAGAATGGTATACGGCAAACCGTCAGTACAAGCAGGCCTACGAGCTCCGGAAGAAATTTTCCTAGAAATCTCTTTTTAACTCCTATAAAGCTGGTTGCTTTGGCCCAATTTTCCCAAAGCAACCGGCTTTCTTTCCGTTCTCCCGGATGGTATACTGAAGATACCGCAAACGGCTGCCACAGGAAGGGCCGGCGGAACAGGAGGACATACATACCATGCGAAAAAAAGAGACCCTTTGGACGCCCAACTACACGCGGATCACCCTGGCGACGGTTTTGGGGGCCATCGGAAATGTGGCGGTTCGGTTCGCCCTGTCCTTTTTGGTCTTCGACGAAACCGGAAGCACCCTGGCAGCGGGGCTGCTGCTGGCGGTGCAGCTCATCCCCACCACTGCGCTGCCCCTGATCATCGCGCCCTGGCTGGACCGCCTGCCCAGGAAGCCCTTTTTGGTTTGGGGCGACGCGGTCAACGGGCTGATGTATCTGGCCGCCGGTGTTTATCTGGTCTTCTACCAATTCTCCTACATTGGGTATTTGGTGTTTTCCCTGGTGCTCAGCTGCATGAATGCCTTCGACTCCTTGGCCTACACCAGCCTGTATCCCAAGCTGATTCCCCCGGGGTTCTCCCAGAAGGGCTATACCGTGTCCCAGATGGTGTATCCCACCATCACGGTGGTCATGACGCCCTTGGCGGGCTTTTTGTATGAGCACTGGGGCATCGCCTTCTTGTGCCTGCTCCAGGCGGGGCTGTCCCTGCTGGCGGCGGCGGTGGAGAGCCGCATCAAAATTCAGGAGGAGCGCTCCACAAAAGCCCGCGCCTTTTCCCCGGCGGCCTGGTGGCGGGACCTGAAGGAGGCCTTCGCCTACCTCCGGCGCGAAAAGGGCTTGCAGAGCATTTACAGCTACATGGCTGTGACCAACGGCGTGGCCCAGGGCTACAGCCCGATTCTGGTGGCCTTTTTCCGCACCACCCCCGGCCTCTCCGTGGTCATGTACTCGGCCTTCACGGTGGCGGAGTTTCTGGGCAGAACCCTGGGTGGGCTGCTTCACTATCATGTAAAAATACCGGAAAAGCGCCGGTTCTCCCTGGCCTTCTTCGTCTACATGGCCTATGAGGTCATGGATACGGTTCTGCTCTGGCTGGGGTATCCCCTGATGCTGGTCAACCGGGGGCTCTGCGGCTTTCTGGGGGTCAACAGCGCGGCGCTGCGGGAGGCCAGCGTGCAGAACTACATCCCCGACGCCATGCGAGCCAAGCTCAACGCCTTTTTCGACGTGCTTTGCGCCGCCGCCGCAGGCGTCCTCAGCCTGGGCGTGGGGGCCCTGGGGGAGGTGCTGGACTACCGGATCTGCCTGAGCCTGTGCGGCGCCCTTGCCATGGTCATACTGCTTTTGACCATCTGGCGGAACCGGCGGGCGGTTCGGGACATCTACAACCGGGAGCCCGGCGCCCAGGAGCCGGCGCCCGAGGAGCAGGCGCCTGAAGCAGAAATGGAGGAACCCGCGATGCAATTTGAAAACGTCTGCCTGGAAAAGGAGGCGGCGTTCCGGACCTTCATGACCGCCTATTACCGGGAGGCGGAGGACGCGGATACGCCCCAGGAGGTCCTGGCCGAATTCATCGAGAAGCTCTTGGACCTGCTCCGGACGGGGGACATCTCCGGCGCGCTGCTTCAGGCGGGAGAAACCACCCTGGGTGCGGTGCTCTGGATGGTGGATCAGGCTGGCGGCCCGTTCAGCGTACGGCCCGGCTGGGGCACCATTCTGGAGTTTGGGGTGAACCCAGCCTACCGGAAGCAGGGAGTGGGCCGCCAGGCCGCGGCCTATGCGGAGGACCGGATGCGGGAGGCTGGGGTCCAGAACTTTTACGTCAGCGCCTACGGGCCGGCCCAAGGGTTCTGGACGCACTTAGGCTACGCCGACTCCGGGGAGCTGGCCCCCAACGGCCTGCCGGTGCTGGTCAAAGAGGGTGCTGCGCAGCCCGCCAGCGCGCTCCGCCCCTGAGCCGCTCACCCTATGCGCTTAAAAATGCTCCTATAAAAAGGAAGGGGAACCATTCTGGTTCCCCTTCCCTGCGGGCGACCAAAGGCCGTTCCCTACGTTTCGTTCCTGAGGTAGATTTCCTGACGGGTGGCCTTAGGCCGCCCCTGCAGCGCACCATCGATAAAAATATTGTAGGGGCGTGCTGCGCACGCCCGCGGGCGACTGCAGGTCGCCCCTACAGCGCACTATCAATCTTCATCCCGTAGGGGCGAGCTGCGCTCGCCCGACAAACCCAACGAAACTGGAAAATCTCCGGCGGGCGACCGCAGGTCGCCCCTACAACGCGCCATCGATCAATATCCCGTAGGGGCGAGCTGCGCTCGCCCGACAAACCCAGCGAAACAGGAAAATCTCCGGCGGGCGACCACAGGTCGCCCCTACAGGCACCATTGTAGGGCGTGCTGTGCACGCCCGCGGGCGACCGCAGGTCGCCCCTACAGCGCACTATCAATCTTCATCCCGTAGGGGCGAGCTGCGCTCGCCCGACAAACCCAACGAAACTGGAAAATCTCCGGCGGGCGACCGCAGGTCGCCCCTACAACGCGCCATCGATCAATATCCCGTAGGGGCGAGCTGCGTTCGCCCGGCAAACCCAACGAAACAGGAAAATCTCCGGCGGGCGACCACAGG
>CATXTO010000060.1 GCA_958402445.1 uncultured Eubacteriales bacterium | reverse complement strand
AGGTCGCTCCTACGTTTAGAAACGCCCACAGGCCGTTTCCCATGTCGCACCATCGGTTTTCATCCCGTAGGGGCGAGCTGCGCTCGCCCGCCATACCCGGATCGTCCGAAAAACCCTCCGGCGGGCGGCCACAGGTCGCCCCTACGTTTAGAAACGCCCGCAGGCCGTTTCCCATGTCGCACCATCGATTTTTATCCCGTAGGGGCGTGCTTTGCACGCCCGCGGGCGACCACAGGTCGCCCCTACGTTTAGAAACGCCCACAGGCCGTTTCCCATGTCGCACCATCGATTTTCATCTCGTAGGGGCGAGCTGCGCTCGCCCGCCATACCCAGATCATCCGAAAAGCCCTCCGGCGGGCGGCCACAGGTCGCCCCTACGTCCTGGTACCACGGTAGGCCGTACCCCAAGCCCCGGGCCGGGCCGCGTCCGGCAAAGGCCGACCGCCGTGGCCCCTTTGCCATTCAACCGCAAAGCAAGGCCGCCCCAAAATGGGGCGGCCTATGGCCGTTTTTTGCCGGCATTCAGCGCAGGTCACGCTGAATGCCGGCGGCGATGGCCACAATATCGTCCATGGAGCTGATGTGGGAGACTTTCTCCTTATAGTACCCGCTGTACGGCACGCCCCGCAAATACCAGGCGAAATGCTTTCTGGCCTCCAGGCAGGCGATGTGCTCGCCCTTATCTGAAGCCGCCAGGTGGAACTGCGCAACAGCCGTGTCCACCCTTTGGGCCAGGGGCGGACGGGGCGGCGCGGGCTCCCCCGCCAGGGCCGCCCGGATCTCCTGAAAAACCCAGGGGTCCCCAAAGGCGGCCCGGCCCACCATCAAAAGGTCCGCCCCGGACCTCTTTTGACAGGCCAGGGCGCTTTCTCCGGAGACCACGTCCCCATTGGCCATCACGGGGATGGAGACGGCCTCCTTCACCCGGCGGATGATATCCCAGTCCGCCACCCCGGAATACAGCATGGCACGGGTACGGCCGTGAACGGCGATGGCGGCGCAGCCCGCCTGCTCCAGAGCCCGGGCCAGCTCCACCACGTTCACGGAGCCTCGGTCCCACCCGATGCGGGTCTTCACCGTCACGGGTACGGGCACGGCCCGGACCACCGCCTCCACAATCCGGGCGGCCAGCTCCGGCCTCCGCATCAGGGCGGCGCCGTCTCCGTTTGCCACCACCTTGGGCATGGGGCAGCCCATGTTGAGGTCGATGAAGTCGCAGCCGGAGTGCGAAAGGGCCAGGCCCGCCGCCTCGGCCATCACGCCGGGGTCGCTGCCGAAGATCTGCGCCCCCACCAGAGAGCCCTGATTTTTGCGCAGCAGCCCCGCGCTCTTCCGGTCCTGATACACGAGGGCCCGGGAGGAGACCATCTCCGTCACCGTGAGCCCGGCGCCAAGCTCCGCGCACACGGTGCGAAAGGCCCAGTCCGTGACCCCCGCCATGGGGGCCAGGGCCACGGGGCCCTCTACCTTCAAATTGCCGATGTTCAGGAAAATCCCTCCCCGGCTCCCGCCGGGCCCAGGGGGCCGGGGCGGAGCGCTATCCATCTTTTCGGATTATGATAGCACACGGCCGCCCGAATGACAACCCTTCTCCGCTACAGCAGCGCCGTCAGCAGCCAGGCAAGGCCCGTGACCAGGGCGCCCCCGGCGGCCCAGACGGGGCCCCGCAGGCGCAGCCGTTTCCGCCGCCGCTCCGGTACGAAGCTGCTGGCCGCCTGCTGGGCCTGGCGCAGAATCTCCCGGTCCGAGGTGCCGCCCTTGCCCAGGGCGTCCTCCCGCAGGATGAAGATCGCCTGCTCAAAGAGTCTGGGGTCCGGGGAGCGGACCACAATGACCTGTCTGGAAATGCCTTTTACCATACTTTTCCGCCTCCTTCTCTGGGAGTTTCCCCCAGGGCGGAAGGTTCTATACCCGCTTACGGCAGCAGAACCTGAGAACAAGACAAATCCGGATCCAAACGCGGCCTCCCCGACTGGATCGGGAAGGCCGCGCTTGCAGCGTGTCAAAAAAGTCTCGCAGAGTTCGCCGCCCGCAGGCGGCGAAAAGATTCAGGTCATGTTCCGCCGCGACACGTGCGTGGTGGAACATACTTCACAGGCTGCAAGGGTACGAGCTGTGCGCCGCAGGCCCACTGCGCGTGCATGCAGCAGACTGCAATTCCTTTGTCGAAAAGCCCCATAGGGGTTTTTCGACAGTCTGGAACGCGGCCTCCCCGACTGGATCGGGAAGGCCGCGCTTGCATCCGGGGCCCGGGCCTCGCCCGGATTCTCAGGCCTACCTGCCGTAGACCAGCCAGATGTACACATAGGCCGGGATGATCGCGGCCAGGGTGAAGGGCACGCCGATGCGCATGAAGTCCCGGTTCTGGACCTCGTATCCCGACCTGCGCAGGATGCCGATGCCCGTGATGTTGGCGGAGGCGCCGATGGGTGTGAGATTTCCACCCAGCGTGGCGCCGGACAGGAGGCCGAAGTACAGAACCGTGGGGTCCACGCCCATGTCCAGGGCGATTTTCTGCACCACGGGCAGCATGGTGGCCACGTAGGGGATGTTGTCGATAAAGGCGGAAAAGATCACGCTGGCCCAGACGATCACCGTGTAAATCACAAACAGGTCGCTGCCGCCCACCCGGGCGATGAGCGCGGCCAGCGCGTCGATGACGCCGGCCTGCTTGATGCCGCCGATGACCAGAAACAGGCCCAGCAGCAGCAAAATGGTGTCGAAGTCGATCTCCTTCAGGGGCTTGACCAGGGCCTTGAGGCTCCGCTGGGTCAGGCCGGTGAACAATAGGCCCAGGGCCAATAGGCTCATGCAGATGATGCCGTTGATGTTCCGGGGGGTGTTGGGCAGGAAGGAGGCCAGAATCAGCAGCACGATGGTGCCGAACAGCAGAATCGTGGGTACGTAATTGGTGACCACCGTGGGCCGGGTCTTGGGGATCGGGGCCTTTTCCTTCCGGAACATAAACAGCAAAATTACGGCGGCGCAGACGGCGCCCAACTCCACGGCGAAGAAGATACTGGCCTTGCCCCGATAGGCGAAGAAGTCCAGGAAGTTCATATCCGCGTAGCCGCCCAGCAAAATGGCCGTGGTGTCGCCCACCAGGGTGGCCGCGCCCTGGAGATTGGAGGACACGGCGATGGCGATGATCATGGGCACGGGATTGATCTTCAGCCGCTTGGCTATGGCCAGGGCCACGGGAGCCACCATCAGCACGGTGGCCACGTTGTCCACAAAGGCGGAGATCAGGCCGGCAAACAGGGCCAGGGCCACCACGGCCCACTTCACGTTGGGCACCCGGTCCAAAATGATGTCCGCCATGCGGGAGGGCATTTGAGACTCAATGAACAAAGACACGATGCCCATGGTGCCGGCAATCATCATCAGCACGTTCCAGTCTATGGCCGGGAGAACCTGCTCCAGGGGCAGCTTGCCGGACAAAATAAAAATCAGCGCGGAGCCCAAAGCCACATACTTGCGGTACTTGGGCAGCGTCAGCATCAGGATGTAGGTCAAGCCGAACAAAATAATGGCAAACAGCATATCCGTAGTTCCTCCCATTCTCCCGGCGGCCCAGGCGGGCCTTTTCTGCGCAGATTATTATAAGGACCAGCCGGCCTGTTTGCAAGAAATATTTGCATAAGTAGGGACATCTTACCCCAGGGCCCGTCCGGTCCTGTCCATAATAGCACGGCGCGCCCGCGTTTTCCCATGAAACCCGGAGGCGAACCCGTCCGCCGTGCTGCGGTCCGATTCGGAGATGTAGGGGCGACCACAGGTCGCCCCCACGCTTCCCGAACCACACCACGCTCTGTAGGGGCGAGCTGTGCTCGCCCACCGTCCCCCCTACGCCTCCCGAACCACACCGCACCATCGAAATACAAAAAACCAAACCGAAGCCCAGCGCCAGCGGGTTCGGTTTGGGGAGGAGCAGAGCCGGAGCGGACAAGAATTCCCACCCCAAAAGGGTGGGAATTTGCGGGAGCGTAGTCCTCTGCGACGAGGCGTGCTTCGCACGCCCACCGTCCCCCTACGCCTCCCGAACCACACCGCACCATCGAAATACAAAAAACCAAACTGAAGCCCAGCGCCAGCGGGTTCGGTTTGGGGAGGAGCAGAGCCGGAGCGGACAAGAATTCCCACCCCAAAAGGGTGGGAATTTGCGGGAGCGTAGTCCTCTGCGACGAGGCGTGCTTCGCACGCCCGCGGGCGACCACAGGTCGCCCCTACACCCTCAGCATTACCCCGTGTCCCTACCAGGTGGTGCAATACAAGCTTTTTAAAAAAATTTACCTACAATATCTAAAGTCGATAGAATACATCTAGTCTATAAAGCAACATGGGCCGTCCCATGATAGAATAAATATGAAAGCGGAAATAGTGAAACTCGACGTATCAAAGAGCAAAATATAAGGTGGAGTAGACATGTTCCAGGTTGATACAAAATTTACAAATGCGAACATTTCCCGCACCGTGCGGTTTCCCAACAAGTTATTTCAAAAATTAACAGCAGTTGCGATGCAATATGAGATATCGTTCAATACGCTGATATTACAATGCTGTCAATATGCCCTAGACAACCAGAAGCAAGAGGAAAAATAACTTACCGTCCCGGTGGGGGCGTGGCCTATTTTTACAATGAAGGGGCGACCTGCGGTCGCCCGTGGGCGTGCGAAGCACGCCTCGTCGCAGAGGACTACGCTCCCGCAAATTCCCACCCCAAAAGGGTGGGAATTCTTGCCGCTCCGTCTCTGCTCCTCCCCAAACCAAACCCGCTGGCGCTGGCTTCGGTTTGGTTTTTGTATTTCGATGCTGCGGCCCGGTTCGGTTGCCGTAGGGGGACGGCGGGCGTGCGAAGCACGCCCCTACAGGGGTACGGTCTGATTCCGGGGGGTGTAGGGGCGACCTGCGGTCGCCCGCGGGCGTGCAAAGCACGCCCCTACAAAGGTACGCTCCAATTCTGGCGCGTTGGGGCGACCGGTGGTCGCCCGCGGGCGTGCGAAGCACGCCCCTACAGGGGTACGGTCTGATTCCGGGGGTGTAGGGGCGACCTGCGGTCGCCCGCGGGCGTGCAAAGCACGCCCCTACAAAGGTACGCTCCAATTCTGGCGCGTTGGGGCGACCGGTGGTCGCCCGCGGGCGTGCGAAGCACGCCCCTACAGGGGTACGGTCTGATTCTGGGGGTGTAGGGGCGACCTGCGGTCGCCCGTGGGCGTGCAAAGCACGCCCCGCCAGGGGTACGCTCCGATTCTGGCGCGTAGGGGCGACCGGCGGCCGCCCGCGTAATTTGCCCGCCCTCGTAGGCGCCTCCCTGGCGGGGAATAGCGGGCGAGCACAGCTCGCCCCTACAAGAGGAAGTGGTGGACAACCGCGCATACCCCCTGCATTTTTTAACCCGCACGCCGGCAGCCTAAAGAAAGAAAGCAGGATTTGCCTTGTACAGGGCATAAATTTTCCTGTACAATGCAAATCCTGAGAGTATAATAAGAGGTAGAGAGAGGCTGCGGCGGCTACAGCTCCCGCAGGGCCTCCACCAGGGCGGTCTTATCCGCCGCCTTGGCGTCCTTTTGCTTGATCACCCGGGCGGGAATCCCCGCCACCACCGTGTCCGGTGCCACGTCGGAGAGCACCACGGCCCCGGCGGCCACCACGGCCCCCCGTCCCACGCGCACGCCCTCCAGCAGCACGGCGTTGGCGCCGATGAGCACGTCGTCCTCCACCACCACAGGCTTGGCGCTGGCCGGCTCGATCACCCCGGCCAGGACGGCCCCGGCGCCCACGTGGCACCGGGCCCCCACCATGGCCCGGCCCCCCAGGACCGCGCCCATATCGATCATTGTCCCGGGCCCCACCACGGCGCCGATGTTTACAATGGCGCCCATCATGATCACCGCCCCGTCCCCAATTTCCACCCGCTCCCGGAGGATGGCCCCGGGCTCGATGCGGGCGTTGACCGCCTTTTTGTCCAGCAGGGGCACCGCGGAGTTGCGGCAGTCGTTTTCAATCACCAGGTCCGCGATGCGCTCCCTTTGCGCCTCCAGAGCGGGCCCCACCTGCTTCCAATCGCCGAACACAAGCTTGGCCCCCGGCCCGGCGGGAAATACCTTGGCGCCGGGGAAATCCGTGGGCTCTTTTTCCCAAATATAGACCTTGACCGGCGTCTTTTTCTCCGCCGTCCGGATGAATTCGATGAGTTCCTGGGCGTTCATATTGTAAGCTCCTTTACGCGTTCCGGACCGGCTCCGGCCAGAACGCTTCTTTTGCATTAGGATACCACAATTTTCCGAAAATTACAACAGGAGGGATGCATCATGGGCCTAGTGGAGGACCGCCGCGCCCTGCACCAAATCCCCGAGCTGGTCCGGGACCTGCCGGAGACCCGGGCCTACCTGGAGCGGGCGCTTTCCGGCCTGGGCTGTCGGGTCTTCTCCCCGGAGGGAAGCTCCGTGTGCGCGCTGTTCGATTTTGGGCGGCCGGACGCCCTGGCCTTCCGGGCGGACATGGACGCCCTGCCCATCCTTGAGGCCACCGGGCTGCCCTTTGCCTCCCGGCACAAAGGGAAGATGCATGCCTGCGGCCACGACGGACACATGGCGGTCCTCCTGGGCCTGGCCCGGGACCTGGCCGGGCGGTCCCAGCTTCCCCACAACGTGCTGCTGGTGTTCCAGCCGGCGGAGGAGACCGGGGGCGGTGCCAAGGACATCTGCCGCTCCGGCGTGTTCGCCCGGCAAAGCGTCCGCGCCATTTTTGGCCTGCACCTGTGGCCCGACCTGCCCGCGGGCACGGTTGCCAGCCGGGCCGGGCCCATGATGACCCGCTCCAGCGAGGTCACCGTGGAGGTCACGGGCCGCTCGGCCCACGTGGCCCGGGCGGAGGAGGGGCTGGACGCCCTGGCCGCCTGCGCCGCCTGGTACCAGGGGGCCGCTGCCCTGGAGCGGAGCCTGCCCCAGGACACGCCCCGGCTTCTGAAATTCGGGCGCATGGAGGCGGGCACGGTCCGCAACGCTGTGGCCGGCAGTGCCCGGCTGGAGGGAACCCTGCGGACCTTCCAGGACGAGCTGCATGGGCGGCTTCAGGCGCAGCTCCAGGACCTGAGCGGCCACGTGGAGCGGGAAACCGGCTGCCAGGTGGCGGTGCGCTTCAGCGAGGGGTATCCCGCCCTGATCAATCCGCCGGCTCTTTTGGAGCAGGTGCAAAAGCTCTACCCCGTAGCGCCTCTGGCCCGGCCCGCCCTCATCACCGAGGACTTCTCCTGGTATCAGCAGGCCCTGCCCGGGCTGTTCTTCTTCCTGGGCTGCGGCCCGGCCCCGGCCCTGCACGCGGCGGACTTCGATTTTGACGAGGGCGCGCTGTCCGTGGGACTGGACCTGTTCCGGGCCATTGCGGAGGGCATGCCATGCAATTAAACCGAAATTTACAGGACCTGCGCCTCAGCGGCATCCGCCGTTACACCGCCCTGGCCCAGGCCCGGGGAGACTGCGTGAAGCTGACCCTGGGGGAACCGGAATTCGACACCCCGGCGCCCATCCGGGCCGCCTGCAAAGCGGCTTTGGACCAGGGCCTCACCCACTACACGGAAAATCAGGGGGACCTGCGGCTTCGGGAGGCTATCGCCGCCTTTGAGCGGGACCGCCGGGGCCTGCGCTACACGGCGGACCAGGTCCTCATCACCGCCGGGGCCACGGAGGCCGTTTACACGGCCCTCACCGGCGTTCTGAATCCCGGCGACGAGGTGGTGATCCCCGTCCCCGCCTTCGGCCTGTACGAAACCGTGACCCGGATGGCGGGCGCCGTGCCGGTGCCGGTGGACACCGGACCCTTCGGCTTCCAGCTCCCGCAAAAGGCCCTGCGGGCGGCCCTGAGCCCTAGGACCAAAGTCCTGATTTTGAACTCCCCCAACAATCCCACCGGCGCCGTATACACCCCAGAGACCCTGGCGGGCATCTACGCGACCGTGAAGGACCTGCCCGTTTACATTCTGTGCGACGACGTGTACTGGGGCCTGGGCCCCTGTCCCGGCTTCGTGCAATATCAGGACCTGCAAGACCGGCTCCTGGCGGTGCAGAGCTTTTCCAAGCCCTATGCCATGACCGGCTGGCGGGTGGGGTATCTTCTGGGAGACCGGGCGCTGATCCAAACGCTCACGGCGCTCCACGGCCACGTGCTCACCTGCGCCCCCGCCATGCTCCAGGCCGCGTGCCTGGCGGCTCTGGCCTACGACCCCGGGGAGATGGTCCGGGCCTATGAGGCCCGCAGGGCCTTCCTCTGCCAGCGTCTGGCGGAGATGAGTCTGCCCTTTGTCCCGCCGGCGGGGGCCTTTTACGCCTTTCCCTCCATCGCGGGGTATGGCCTGGATGCGGAGACCTTCTGCACCCGGATGATTCAGGAGGCCGGCGTGGCGGCCGTGCCCGGCACCTGCTTCGGCGCGGAGGGATATGTGCGGCTGTCCTATTGCTGCAGCATGGCGGAATTGGCCTTGGGGCTGGACCGGATGGAGGCGTTTCTGGGGAGTCTTTGACCGGCCTAGCACTGCAATGTAGGGGCGACCTGTGGTCGCCCGCGGGCGTGCGAAGCACGCCCCTACGGTGTCTTTCCGATAATAGGTTGTAGCCCGCGGGCGTGCAAGCACGCCCCTACGGTGTCTTTCCGATAACGGGTTGTAGGGTCGGCCTGTGGTCGCCCGCGGGCGTGCGAAGCACGCCCCTACAGAGTTTTAATCGGCGGCGCGCCTTGTACGGGCGACCTGTGGTTGCCCGCGTACCCCCGCCCACCTTCGCAGGTGCCTCCCGGTGAAAAACCACGGGCG
>CATXTO010000059.1 GCA_958402445.1 uncultured Eubacteriales bacterium | reverse complement strand
GCCCGCGGAACGACCATCGGTCGTTCCCTACACCTGCATTCGGTGGATCTTCCACACGAGCGACCACAGGTCGCCCCTACACCCTCCAAACTACGCCGTTCCCTGTAGGACCGAGCTGTGCTCGCCCGCGGAACGACCATCGGTCGTTCCCTACACCTGCATTCGGTGGATCTTCCACACGAGCGACCACAGGTCGCCCCTACACCCTCCGAATTACGCCGTCCTCTGTAGACCGGGCTGTGCTCGCCCGCGGAACGACCATCGGTCGTTCCCTACATCTGCATTCGTTGGATCTTCCACGCGGGCGACCACAGGTCGCCCCTACATTAGATATCCAAAATCAGACGTTGGGGCGGTCTATTCCGCGGCCCGTTGGCTGGCGGAATCCTGACGAAGCTTTCGGTTTACATAAAAGATATAACCCGCCGTGGACGCCACCGCGAGAATGATCGTGATGGTCAGACAGATCCGAAAAGCCGGGGAGCTGGGATCGGTCATGGTGGTGCCCACCAGGGTCGCGGCCACGGTGCAGGGCAGCATGCCCAGCAGACTCCCCAGCAGGTACCGCCCGAAGGGCACCCGCAGGGACCCCAGATACAGACTCACCACGTCCAGGGCCAGGCAGTTGACCACCCGCAGAACAAAGCAGAGAAACAAATCGCTGCCCCGCTGCAGGTCCACCGCCCGCTTGACCTTGGGATGCTTTTTCATAAACCGCTCTACGGCCGCGCCGCCGGAGAGCCTTCCCTCCCAATAGGGCACGGCCATGGCCAGGGCGGTGCCGGCCAGATTGATCAGCAGCGCCGCCCAGGTGGGAAACAGAGAGCCGCCCACCACGTGGAGAATCAGGATGGGAAACACCAGACTCAGGGCCTTCAGGGCGTACATCCCCAGCAGCACCAGAATCGCCAGGAGCGGATTTTGCGGGGTCCAGGCCAGGAGCTGGTCCACGCTGAGGTCGCGGCCCCAGATGATATAGGCTCCCACCAGCCCCACGCACAAAGCCAGGGGCGCAATGCGCAGCAGCCGGGCGCCTTTTCCGTCGAGTGATCTCACTGCCGGCTCCTTTCCAGGGCAATTTGTTGACAAATTTTGCCCCAATGTGGTATAATATTGGAATCGTAATGGCAAGCTTCGGAAAAAAGGGGGTCCACGATTGGCTGATTCCAACCTGACCAAACGGGCGCTGGCCGACGCTATGAAGCAGCTCATGCGCTGCCAGCCCTTTTCTAAAATCAGCGTGGGCGACATCTGTCAGGTCTGTCAGATGAACCGCAAAAGCTTTTACTATCATTTTCGGGACAAGTACGACTTGGTGAACTGGATTTTTCAGACGGAATTCATCGCCACGGTCCAGAGCAAACCCTTTGAGAACACTTGGGCCCTCATTGGAGACCTGTGTACTTATTTTTACGAAAATCGGGCGTTTTACTCCAACGCCCTGTCCGTGGAGGGGCAGAATTCCTTCCGGGATTACTTCCGGGAGGTGCTGGACCCCGTGGTCCGGGCCTACGCTGAGGATCTGTTTGAGGGCGACGACGAGGACACGGCCTTTTTTGTGACCTTCTTCACGGATGCGTTCATCGTCTCTATCCTGCGTTGGCTCTCCAGCCGCACCTGTATGTCGGCGGACCGGTTCGCGGCACTGCTGCACCGGTGCGTCCTGCGCAGCGCGCAGCTGGTGGTCCGAGACGCGGAAAGCTGAGTTTTGCTTATTATAGCGGTTTTTGCGGAAGATTGCAACGGGGTCTTGTTTCCCGCTTTTCCGGCCCCGGCCGCTTTCGCCCGGACAAGATGCCCCCCGGGAGAAGGCGGTTTCTTTTCTCCCGCTTGTTAACTTAATTTTATGATATGGTTGACAGATTCGGCCAAAAACCGGCGTCCGGCCGCCTCAGCTAGCCGGGTCTGTCCGAAAGCTCATCTGAAACGGAGGTGTGGTGGTGGAAAAAAAACGGCGGGCCAAAACCCGGCTGCGGGACCTGGCGCTGTGCGGCGCATGCGCGGCGGTGCTGGCCCTGTGCGCCTGGATTACCATCCCAGGTCCCGTGCCTTTCACCCTGCAAACCCTGGGGATATTTGCGGTCGTGGGCCTGTTGGGGGGGCGGCGGGGCGCCGCAGCCGTGGGTGGGTATCTGGTTCTGGGCGCTCTGGGGCTGCCGGTGTTTTCCGGTTTCCGGGGCGGCTTCGGCGTGCTGTTGGGTCCCACCGGTGGGTATCTGTTCGGCTTTTTGCTGTCCGCCGCTCTATACTGGCTGCTGACGGGACTTTTGGGCGAGCGGCCCGGGGTCCAGCTTGCGGCTATGCTCCTGGGCCTTTTGAGCTGCTACGCCGTGGGCGCCGGCTGGTTCTTGCTGATGAGTCTGGGGGAGGCCGGCTCGGTCTTCCTGGCTGGGGCGCTGGGCAAGTGTGTGGTTCCCTTTTTGCTGCCGGACGGGGGGAAGCTGGCCCTGGCCTACGGCCTGACCCTGCGGCTGCGCCCCTACTGCCGCGCCATTACAGATTCCCTGTAGGGGCGCGCTTTGCACGCCCGCTGCTTCCCCCGTAGGGGCGAGCTGTGCTCGCCCGCCGTTTCCCCTGTAGGGGCGAGCTGTGCTCGCCCGTCGTTTCCCCTGTAGGGGCGAGCTGTGCTCGCCCGCCGTTTCCCCTGTAGGGGCGAGCTGCGCTCGCCCGTCGCTTCCCTTGTAGGGGCGAGCTGTGCTCGCCCGTCGTTTCCCCCGTAGGGGCGTGCTGTGCTCGCCCGCCGTTTCCCCTGTAGGGGCGAGCTGTGCTCGCCCGCCGCTTCCCCTGTGGGGGCGAGCTGCGCTCTCCCGTCGCTTCCCCCGTAGGGGCGTGCTGTGCTCGCCCGCCGCTTCCCCTGTAGGGGCGTGCTGTGCTCGCCCGCCGCTTCCCCTGTGGGGGCGAGCTGCGCTCTCCCGTCGCTTCCCCCGTAGGGGCGTGCTTTGCACGCCCGCCAATCCTTCGTAGGGACGGCCCTTGGCCGCCCCCTACGCCTCCTGCACTAGACCGCCGCCACGGCGGGCAAAGGTCGCTTCGGCTCCTTCCTTCCCTCCGAACCCTTTGCGCCGCGAACTTCTTCCACAACAGCAGGGGCCGGAACGCATGGCGTTCCGGCCCCTGCTTGACTTGCTTTGTTGCGCACTTAGGTCTCCATTTGCCTTCCCAGGAAGCCGGCCACGGTCAAAACCAGCTTCTGGTCCGGTTCCGCAGGCGGCTCCTCGGTCTCGTCCATGAGCAGCATGACGCAGCCCATCAGGTCTCCCTGCGAGAGAATGGGGGCGGCCACGCCCAGATGGTACTTGTCGGAGCCGTCCACGGCCCGCAGCTTCACGTCTCCGGGCATGTAGCGGTAGCTTTTCCGCTGCTCCATCAGGTTCTCCAGGTCCGCGGAATTCCGCTTGTCCATGAGCTCCCGCCGGGGCGCGCCGGACAGGGCGATGATGGAATCCCGATCCGCCACCGCCGCAATCCGGCCGGTGTTTTTTCCAATGGACTCGCAGATCTGGGCCGCGAAGTCCTGCAAATCTCCCATGGGGGAGTACTTCCGAAAAATGACGCCGCCGTCCTTCTCCGTGTAAATTTCCAGGGGATCTCCCTCCCGAATCCGCAGGGTACGGCGGATTTCCTTGGGGATCACCACCCGCCCCAAATCGTCGATGCGGCGGACGATGCCTGTTGCCTTCATATCACTTTCGCCTCCAGATTTCTTCTTGGTGTTCTGCCCTTTTCCGAACCTAGTATCTGTAATCAGAGGGAAATTATACGAAATCCTCCAAAGGCGACAGACTCGTCCATGCCAATGCGCCGCTTACACATCCTCCCTTTGAAACTCCAGAATATCGCCCACCTCGCAATCCAAGGCCTGACAGATAGCGGCAAGTGTGGAAAAGCGGATGGCGGTGACCCGGTTGTTTTTAATTTTCGATAGGTTGACGTTGGAGATCCCGACCTGGTCGGCCAGCTCCTGCAAAGAGATTCTTCGCTCCACCATCTTGCGGTCCAGCCGCAGCACAATTTTTCCCATTCCGCCGGCCTACAGAAGTCCGTCCACGTCATTTTGGAGCCGGGTGCCGTAGGCAAAAACCTGGGAGAGGCAGAGCAGCAGAACCCCCGTTACAAAACCCTGCAGATTCACGCTGACCTCTGCGCCCTCCGGGCCCAGGAGCAACCGGCATAGAATGCTCATCAAAAAGCCTAGGACCGGTATTCCAAGATAAAAGATCCCCATTTCCCGCACCATTCTGGTGATATCTCCCTGAAACGGGGTGCTGCCCTTAGCAAACCATGTTTTCCCCCGCGCCGTCTGAAAAATCAGGGACACATTTCGAAACACCATAGCCATCAACGCAAAAAGCAGAACCGCAGTCAGGGAAAAAAGGGTGATTGCCAGGGGGCTGATGGCTCCATCCGCCTGGGTTACCAGCAGCGAAAAGCCGTAGACAGACAGGCCGTCGCTCAATTTCGGCGCCAGGGGCGTCAGGGCCGTGCATAACCAGCCCCGGGCGACAATCGAAACGATCAGCACGGCAAAAGCCGCCGCCGCGCCGCTCCAGTGGACCACCTCTAAGATCCTTGCAGCCCCACGGGCCAAACGATTTACTTGCTTCATATCCAACATCCTCTCATGGCGTACTGAATTTCGCAGTCGACTCTGATGGAACCCAGTATAGCCCTCACCGTCCTGTTTGTCAACCTATTTTTAACGTTTATCGTTAAATTATTTATGACATACATTAAGATTCAGAGGATGCAACAGGGGCGTCTGTCTGCCCAACGGCCGGCGGCAGCTCGACCCACCGCTCCGTCCGCTCCACAAAAGAGAAGCCCAGGCGGGTGTAAAGCGCCACCGCCCGCCGGTTTTGGGCCGCCACCTCCAGTTCGAAAAACGGCGCGTCCGCCGCGCTCAGCAGCGCCGCCGCCACGTCGCTTCCCGCTCCGGGGCGGGCGGCAACCAGACTGAGCAGCCGGTTTCCCTCCATTTGCCCCAGACCCAAAAGCAGACTTTTTCGATACACGAAATAACAGCCGCCCTGCTCCAGCAGCCGGGGCAGGTCCTCCGGCCTGCAGGTGACGGCCCCGGGCACCTGGGCCATGCCCCGGTTGTACAGCGCCCGGTACGCCTCCCCGGTCTCCGGGAGCAAGGGCCGCAGCGCCGCGTCGGTCTCCGGCACGGCGGACCGGGGCGCGCGCATGCGCCAGAGCTCCGTGTACAGGGGATACGCCGCCAGCCCCGGATGTCCGGCGGCCAGCACCCGTTCCGCGCCCGCCGCGCGGCAAAAGGCCGCGCAGTCCTTCAGCAGCTCCCCCAGCCGGCCCGGCTCCGCCCCCCGGATTTGAACATAGGCTAGGCCCCGAAACGGGATTTCCTGCAATACCAGGGTGGCGGTCCCGGCGGGGCAGGTAAATACGGGAATATTTCGCATGGCCGCGCCTCCTTTCCCCCTGGTCCGGCTCCCAGCCGCCTTTTACAAGGGCCGTTCCATTGATTCCAGCTGGCCGCCGGTCCGGGCCAGCAGGTGGTCCCGCAAAAAGTAGATGGCCCGGCGGTAGCCCTCGAAGCCCAGGCCCTGGAAGCAGGCCAGGCACGCCAGCCCTGGGTAGGAGACCCTTCGGAAGGCCTCCCGCCGGCCCACGTCCGACAGGTGCACCTCCACCGCGGGCAGATTCACCGCCCGCAGGGCGTCCAGAATGGCCACGCTGGTGTGGGTGTAGGCGGCGGGGTTCAGGATAATGCCCTCATACGAGCCCCAAGCCTGCTGAATCCAGTCCACCAAAACCCCCTCGTGGTTGGTCTGGCGGATTGTGACCTGGCAGCCCGCCTCCCGGGCCGCGGCCTGGACAAAATCCTCCAGGGCCTCGTAGGATTGGATGCCGTAGATTTGGGGCTCCCGGTGACCCAGAAAATTTAAATTAGGTCCATTGAGCACGAGAAACTGCACAAAAACGCCTCCTTTGCCCGGCGGACGCCCGCCGCGATGGTGTCTGTGTTTTGCATTTGCAGACTGCAAAACCGGGCGTACCGATCCCGCCGGCGGCGGTACATCGCCTCTAGGTCCCCGCCCTGAGACAGGGGCCTGCCCCGGGTCTCCAGGAGCTGCAGGGGCCGTCGCACCCACAGAAGCCTGCCGTTCTGCCGCAAAAGGGGGAGATTCTCCGGCCGCAGCACGCAGCCGCCCCCCGTGGCGATGACCTGGCCGGAGCCCCGGCCCACCTCCGCCAAAAGCGCCGTCTCCAGGTCCCGGAAGGCTGCCTCCCCCCGGGCGGCCAAAAGCGCCGGAATGCTTTGGCCGGTTCTCTCCTCCAGGGCCTGGTCCGTGTCCACAAAGGGCCTGCCGGTTTCCGCCGCCAGGGCCCGGCCCAGGGTGGTCTTGCCGCAGCCGGGCATACCCAAAAGCACCCAGTTCTCCATTTGGCACGACAGGGCCCGCCGGGCCAGCTCCCCCTGGGCCTCCGGAATGCGCCGCCCGGTGAACAGCTCCGCGCTGCGCCGGGCCTGCTGGGCCAGCATGGCAAGGCCGTTCTCCCAGGCAAGGCCCAGCTCCTCCGCCTGGGCCAGCAGCCGGGTGCGGGCCGGGTTGTAGATCAGGTCCAGAACCGCCTCCAGACGGGGCAGGCAGGTCAGGTCCAGGGGCGCCCGGTCCGTCTGGGGAAACATGCCCACCGGCGTGGCGTTGACCAGAAGCCCAGCGTCCTGGTGCCGGTCCAGATTTCCGTAGTGGTCGGGTCCCCGGCGGGAGATGCACACCGCCCGGGCGCCCCGGCCCCGCAGGACCTCCAGCACCGCCGCGGCGGCGCCTCCGCTGCCCAGAACCAGGACCTTCTTCCCCGCCGGCTCTACGCCGCACCGGTCCAGGGCGGCCCGGAAACCGGCGCAGTCCGTATTGTGCCCCTCCAGGGTCCCGTCGGGCCGGCGCAGGATCGTGTTCACGCTGCCGGTCCGCCGGGCGGTCTCCGACAGAGCCTGGCAAAACGGCGCCACGGCCCTCTTGTAGGGGGTGGTCACGTTGAGCCCGTGGAAGGGCGCCTTGCGCAGAAAGTCCTCCAGGTCCTGGGGCTCCACCTCCCAGAGGGAATAGGAATCGTCCCCGAAAAACCGGTGGAGCTGGGGGGAGTAGCTGTGGCCCAGGCGGCGGCCCAGGAGTCCGCACCGCATTACGGCGCCTCCCTGGCAAAGTCCAGGCTTTGCACCTGGCATAGCTGGGCCAGCAGACCCGGCAGCCGGGCCGCTTCCGGGCCGGAAAGCTCCTCCAGGGTCAGGGTCGCCTCCAGGTATCCGACCCCGCAGGGCCGGACGGTCAGCTCCGCCACCGTCCCGTCCAGGGCCGAGAGCTGGGCCAGCAGGGCGGGCAGGGCCGCCGGGTCTATAAGCAGAGCCAGTCGCATCCTTCCCACGGCCCCGGCGGGCAAATCGGCAGGAACCGGTGCCTGCCGGCCCCGGCTCAGAGCAAACAGCAGCCGGTACAGAGCCCGGGCCTGGGGCGCCAGCTCTGGCCCCGCCTGGGCGGAGACGGATTCCAGCTTCTCGCCCTCCCGCGCCGGGTCCCACATCGGGACCCCAGCCTCCCGCTTCCACCGGCCCACCTGACTGGAAAGCTCCATGCGGCGGCAAAATAAGGCTGTGATTTCCCCGTCCACCTGGTCCAGGGCCCGGCGCAAATCCTGTAAATCCATGGGCCTTCTCCCTCCTGTTCCTCCAAAAACCTGAAGCTACATTGTGAATCCTTTGCCTCTACCTAATCCGTGACGGGCCGGGCCCTCAGCTCCAGATAGGCGTCGTACAGGGCCAGGCCCACCGCCGCCTCCACGCAGGGCACGGCCCGGGGGGCGATGCAGGGGTCGTGGCGACCCCGGAGCTCCAGGCAGGCGGACCGGCCTGTGGCCAGGTCCACGGTCTGCTGGGGCAGGGCGATGGAGGCGGTGGGCTTCACCGCCGCCCGGAGCACCAGGGGCATCCCCGTGGCCAGACCCCCCAGGATGCCACCGGCCCGGTTGCTGCGGGTCCGAATCTGGCTTCCGTCCGTGCAATAGGCGTCGTTGTTCTCGCTGCCCCGGCTGTGGGCCCCGGCGAAGCCGCTGCCGAACTCCAGGCCCTTGACCCCGGGGATGGCGAAAACCGCCTGGGCGATCCGATTTTCCAGGCCGCCGAACAGGGGCTCGCCCAGACCCACGGCTAGGCCGGTGGCGGCGCATTCGATGACGCCGCCCAGGCTGTCGCCCTGCTCCGCCGCCTGCAAAATGGCCTTTTGCATGGCGGATGCCGCCTGCTCCGAGCGGGCGGGAAAGGCCCGGCCCAGGAGCGCCTCCAGCTCCGGGGCAAGGGGATCGAAGGCCGGGTCCTCCACGGGACCTACGGACAGCAGGTGCGCGCCCACCCGGACCCCCACCCGCTCCAGCGCCTGCAAGCAGACGCCCCCGGCGGCGCACAGGGGGGCCGTGAGCCGGCCGGAGAAATGGCCGCCCCCCGCGGCGTCCTGGAACCCGCCGCATTTGACGGAGGCCGGGTAATCCGCGTGACCTGGCCGGGGCAAGGTCCTCTGGTCCACATAGTCCGCCGGCCTGGGGTCGGCGTTTCGGAGGAGCATGGCCAGGGGCGCGCCGCAGGTGCGCCCCGCCAAAAGGCCGGACAGCACCTCCAATTGGTCCGGCTCCCGCCGGGAGCTGGTCCAGGGGCTCCGCCCGGGGGCCCGCCGGTCCAGAAAGGCCTGGAGCCGCTCCAGGTCCAGGGGCAGCCCCGCCGGCAGGCCGTCCAGCACCACCCCCACCGCCGGGCCGTGGGACTGGCCGAATATGGATACTTGAAGGAGCGTGCCGTATACGCTGCTCATGGCTTGCCTCCTGTGTTATAGATTCAATGTAAAATTCAGAACTGTACGGGCGACCTGCGGGCGACCGTCTGGAAACCTCTCCGGAACGGAACCGTAGGGGCGACCTTCGGTCGCCCGCCTAGGCTGCTTCCCACAACGGAGCCCCGGCGGGCGTGCGAAGCACGCCCCGACAGGGTACAGCCTAATTCGGGACCGTAGGGGCGACCTGCGGTCGCCC
>CATXTO010000058.1 GCA_958402445.1 uncultured Eubacteriales bacterium | reverse complement strand
CGCCCGCCGTTTCCCCTGTAGTCCGCGGAACGGCCACAGGCCGTTCCCTACATCCCATCATCGATGGCGCATCCCCCGCGGGCGACCACAGGTCGCCCCTACATTCCCCAAACCACACCGCGTCCTGTAGGGGCGTGCTTTGCACGCCCGCCGTTTCCCCTGTAGTCCACGGAACGACCAACGGTCGTTCCCTACATCCCATCATCGATGGCGCATTCCCGCCGGGCGACCACAGGTCGCCCCTACATTTCATTTGGGAAACATGACCCAAACCGAAGCCCAGCGAAGCGGGTTCGGTTTGCAGAGGCGGGGCAAGGAAACGGCGCGCATGGCGGCGCGTTAGCCGCCGGAGCAGGAGCAACCTTTGCCCCGACGAGGCGTGCCGTTATTCCTCGTGCACCTTGGGCCGGCGATACCGGCCCTTCGGCTCCCAGGCCGGCAGGGGCAGCCGCTGCATAGCCCCGAAAATCCGCTCCTTCAGGTCCGGGTAGGCGGCGGACAGGGTGTAAATCAGCTCCTTGACCTCCTGGCGCTTGGTGTTCTTGTCCTTGGGGCAGGTGTTGTGGACCACGGGAAGGGCCGCCTGCTGGGCGAAATGCGCCAGGGTCCGCTCCGGCAGGTACAGCAGGGGCCGGAGCTGCACCAGGCCCGTCCGGTCCAAATCCGTCACCGGCTGAAAGCAGCTGATCCGGCCCTCATAGAACAGAGACAGCAGGAAGGTCTCCACCGCGTCGTCGTAGTGGTGCCCCAGGGCCACTTTGTTGCAGCCCCGCTTCAAAATCGTTTGGTGCAGGGCGCCCCGCCGGAGCTTCGCGCATAGGGAGCAGGGGTTTTTCTCCTGCCGGTGGGAAAACAGGATGGGCCCGATTTGCGTGGGCACCCGGGTATAGGGCACTCGGAGCTCCCGGCACAGGGCCTCCACCGGCTCAAAGTCCATGCCCGGCAGGCCCAGGTCCACGGTCACAGCCTCCAGCTCAAAGGGGTTCGGGTAGTAGGCCCGGAGCTCCGCCAGCAGCACCAGCAGGGTCAGGGAATCCTTTCCCCCGGAAACGCCCACCGCAATCCGGTCCCCCGGCTGAATCATCTGATAGTCGTCCACGCACCGGCGGACCAAACCCACGAGCTTTTGCATGAAATTCCAACCTTTCCAGCGAAAAATAGAACGAGAGTATAAGGGAGTTTAAAAGAGGAAATAAGAGTATTCAGAAGGTTATTCCAGCGGAAATTTATTTTTTCCGCTTTGGACTTGACATCGCTTTTTTCCTGTGATATAAAAGACAAGCGTGTCTGGATTATTGTACGCCAGGGCGCTGGAAAAGTCAAAATTTTTTCGGAGGGGTCCGCCCCTTCCTATGGAGGAAGTCAACCATGTCCACAACGTTTCTCAAGAAGGAGACCGTACAGCGCAAGTGGTACGTGCTCGACGCGGCGGGCAAGCCGCTGGGCCGGACCGCGGTGGTCGCGGCCAAGCTGCTGCGGGGTAAGCACAGGCCCGATTTTACCCCCAACGTCGATTGCGGCGACTTTGTCATCATTCTCAACACCGACCAGGCCGTCCTCACCGGTAACAAGGGCGAACAGAAGCTGTACCGCCGGGTCTCCGGCTGGATCGGCGGCCTGAAGGAGACCAAGGCCCGGCTGATGATGGAAAAGCGCTCCGACTACGCCATGGAGCTGGCCGTCAAGGGGATGCTGCCCAAGAACTCCCTGGGCCGCGCGGCCCTGACCCGGCTGAAGCTCTACAAGGGCCCGGAGCACAACAACGCCGCGCAGAAGCCCGAACCCTGGACCCTGGACTGATTTGGAGGTGTAACGCAATATGTACGAGAGTAAGAAAAAGTATGCCTACGGCACCGGCCGGCGGAAGGCCTCCATCGCCCGGGTCCGCGTTTATGAGAACGGCACCGGCTCCATCGTCATCAACGGCCGGGATATCGATGATTACTTCGGCCTGGATACCCTGAAGCTCCTGGTCCGGCAGCCCCTGAACGCCACGGATATGGGCGGCAAGGTGGACATCGTGTGCACCGTGGCCGGCGGCGGCGTCACTGGTCAAGCCGGCGCCATCCGGCACGGCCTGTCCCGGGCCCTGCTGAATGTAAACCCGGAGTTCCGTCCCACCCTGAAGGCCGCCGGGTTCCTGACCCGGGACCCCAGAATGAAGGAAAGAAAGAAATACGGCCTCAAAGCCGCACGTCGCGCACCTCAGTTCTCCAAGCGCTGAGTCCAGACCGATTGCGCCAAAGCAGAAGAGCCGGTCCCAAAACCATTGGGACCGGCTCTTTTCTATTTGCAAATCCTGTAGGGGGGCCGCGCCCGCCCGCAATTGGGGCCCCCGCAAAGGAGAAGCCTTTGTGGGGAGAGGAGGGGCAAGGCAGCGGCGCGGATGGCGGCGAGGCAGCCGCCGAAGCAAAAGCGGACTTTGCCTCGACGATGTAGGGGCGAGCTGTGCTCGCCCGTTTCCCTTGTAGGGGCGTGCTTTGCACGCCCGCCATTTCCTCTGTAGGGGCGAGCTGTGCTCGCCCGTTTCCCTTGTAGGGGCGTGCTTTGCACGCCCGCGGAACGGCCACAGGCCGCCCCTACATCCCTCCATCGATGGCGCATCCCGGCGGGCGGCCACAGGCCGCCCCTACATTCCTTCATCGATGGCGCATCCCGGCGGGCGGCCACAGGCCGCCCCTACGTTCCGTTCGGAGAAACATCCGCAGAAAAACAAAAACCCAAAGCGAAGCCCAGCGCAGCGGGTTCGGTTTGGAGCGGAGGGGAGATGAAGCGGACAAAAATCCCCACCCATGCGGGTGGGGATTTGCAAAAGCGCAGTCCTCTGCGACAAGGCAGGCGTTACGGATTTTTTGGAATCTCCGTGCCGCAGTTATAGCAGAACTTGGAATCCCTGGCCACTGGCGTGTTGCACACCGGGCAGCGGGTCACATCCCCCTGCTCCGGTTCCGCGGTAGGCGGCGCCGGCCGGCTGGGCGGCGTCTGCCCCTGCCGGGCGGAGGGCTCCTGCGGACCGCCGGGCCCGGGCTGGGTCCAGGCCGTCCCACCCTGGGCCTGGGGGCCGCCGTCATAGGGGAAGCCCTGGGGCGCCGGTGGGAAGTACTGGGCGCGGTACGAGGGATCGGCGTTGCAGCGCTGTACTTCATCATAGAATATCGCCTGCAGCAGGCCCAGGATCAGGCCGCCAAAGGCCCAGACGGCCAGCGCCAGCGCCACGTCCGCCAGGGCGAAAAACCAGCCCAGGAAGGGCGTCCAGGCCAGCGCCGACAAAACCAGGAACCCCGAGACGATCACGCCCCAGAACAGCAGCTCCGCTAAAAACATCTTGCCCCGATAGCCGGCGGTCTCCCGCTCCGAGACCTTAATGGCCTCCGTGGCCTTCACCTCCGGCCGGGTCAGCAGGATATAGGGGACAAAGCGGTAGGTATAGAGCTTAATCACCGCGAACACCACGCCCACAATGGGGATCAGCGCCCACAGAACCACCCACAGGTACATCCACGCCATACCGCCCACCACGTGGAAAAACCGCTCCTTGGTAAAGGTTGCAAACAGGTCCTCGGTTTCCACCCGCTCTTTCCGGTAAGCCCGGAGAAACAGCAGGTTCATGGCCGATTGCAGCGCCAGCACCAGCACGAACGACACGGCGGGAATGCCGATAAAGCCCGCGCACGCCACGCCCGTCAGAAAAAGGCTCAGCAGGCTGATGCCCCAGAGCCGAACCGGCTTGGTTTTCAGCATGGCAAAGGCCTTTTGATAAACCGCGTGTATCAAAAACAGCCACCTCCTTACATACTGCGGAGCACCCTCCGCTGATTTTAGTATAGCAAACCTAGGCGGCCTGTCAAGCCGCTGGGGAAATCTTAAACAAATCTTCGGAGTTCCACCCGCAGGTCAATCGGCTGCTGGGCGCAAAGCGCGACGACATGTCCGGCGCAGTTCTGCAGAGCAAAATACAGGCCGCTGCCCTCCAGGACCGGACGGGGACCCGACAGGTCGAAGCTCAGATGGGAGGGAAAGCCCTGCAGGCCCTCCCCGGTGTATTTCACGCAGGCCTCCTTCAGCGTCCAGAGGGAGAGAAAAAACCGGTCGGGCCGCTGGGCCTGCTGCCAGGCCCTGTATTCCTGCGGGGAGAGGACCTTCTCCGGAAGGCCCTGCCGCACAGGCCGGTCCAGAGCCTCCGCATCCAGCCCCAGGGAAAAATCCGACAAGGCGCAAAAGGCCATAAACCGGGTGTGGGCAATGGAGCAGTGCAGTCCTCCGGATTCAAAATAGGGCTTGCCCCGGCCATGCCGCAGCAGTTTGGGCATGGGCGTACCCAGTTGCTCCCGGTAGAGCTGGTCCAGGAGCCTCCGGGCATCCCGGCCGCCGGCGTTGCCGGCAGTGGATATTCCCGCCACACGAAGCATCGGATTCCTCCTTTCTCTACACTTGAAAAGGGATACATAGCATTGAACCGCCTTCGGTCAAAGAGCTGGAGGGAACAGAATGTAGAGGCGACCTGGGGTCGCCCGCTGAGCGCGCCATCAATGATAGGATGTAGGGCACGACCTATGGTCGTTCCCCAGGCGAGCACAGCTCGCCTCGTCGGAGCAAAGTCCGCTTTTGCTCCGGCGGCTAACTCGCCACCATCGGCACCGCCTCCTTGCCCCTCCTCTCCAAACCGAACCCGCTGTGCTGGGCTTCGGTTTGGTCGTTTTTTTCAATGGCGCGGCAGTGATTTGAAGACTGTAGGGGCGGCTTGGGGTCGCCCGCTGAGCGCGCCATCGATGATAGGATGTAGGGAACGACCTGTGGTCGTTCCCCGGGCGAGCACAGCTCGCCCCTACAGGGGGAACAGGGGCGTGCAAAGCACGCCTCTACAGGCTGGGTATCGACGCCGCACCCACCGGCGTGAGGAAAGAAAAAGACAAGGGGCTGCCGCAATAAGCGGCAGCCCCTATCCTACAACTATTAGCCGTTGCCACGCATCTGCGCAAAGCATTCGCTGCAGTACACAGGCCGGTCAGACTTGGGCTCGAAAGGAACCTTCGCCTCGCCGCCGCAGCGGGCACAAGTGGCGGTGAAATACTCACGGGGGCCACGGGCAGCATTCTTCCGCGCGTCGCGGCAGTTCTTGCAGCGCTGGGGCTCATTCTGGAAGCCGCGCTCTGCGTAAAACTCCTGCTCACCGGCGGTGAAAATGAATTCCTTGCCACACTCTTTGCAGATTAAAGTTTTGTCTTCGTACATTTTGCTGTTACCTCTCTTTGGTTAGTTGTGAATAGCCCCGTAAAGCTCCCACCAAGTAATTTGCTGGTCCGTCATTCAGGGATCTATGCGAACGGCAATGCCGCATTCGCTGATGGTAGCCGGCTGCAGATACGCCGCAGACCGGAGAGCTCTTGAACAGACGCAGCGAAGCTTGTGGAGACAGATTCACACAAAGAGGGGTTACGCGCTGTGGCCGATGGTCAAGAGAAAGGGAAGCCGCCCAAAAAAGGCTTCATCTAGAAGCATATTATAACAGAAAATTTGGATTTGTCAATCCTGAATGAATCTTTTTCTTTTTAAAAAAAGAGATTTATGCAAAATGGACGAGGGTTCGCAGTCATTTTGTAACTTTGCGAGGCCCACGGGCGCAAAGTCTTCCCCGGACGCGGTTCGATCAGGGCGAGCTGTGCTCGCCCGCTGGTCCCTTTGTAGGGGCGTGCTTCGCACGCCCGCGGGCGACCACAGGTCGCCCCTACAGCCCATGGATTCGGCCCGCTCCTATCGGGGCGAGCTGCGCCCGCCCGCCGTTTCCCCCGTAGGGGCGTGCTTCGCACGCCTGCGGGCGACCACAGGTCGCCCCTACGCCCCATCGATTCGGCCCGCTCCTGTCGGGGCGAGCTGCGCCCGCTGGTCCCTTTGTAGGGGCGTGCTTCGCACGCCCGCGGGCGACCATAGGTCGCCCCTACACCCCATGGATTCGGCCTGCTCCTGTCGGGACGAGCTGCGCCCGCTGGCCCCTTTGTAGGGGCGTGCTTCGCACGCCTGCGGGCGACCGCAGGTCGCCCCTACAGCCCATGGATTCGGCCCGCACCTGTCGGGGCGAGCTGTGCTCGTCCGCTGGTCCCTTTGTAGGGGCGTGCTTCGCACGCCCGCGGGCGGCCACAGGCCGCCCCTACACCCCATCGATTTGGCCCGCACCTGTCGGGGCGAGCTGCGCTCGCCCGCCGTTTCCCCCGTAGGGGCGTGCTTCGCACGCCTGCGGGCGACCACAGGTCGCCCCTACAGCCCATGGATTCGGCCTGCTCCTATCGGGGCGAGCTGCGCCCGCCCGCCGTTTCCCCCGTAGGGGCGTGCTTCGCACGCCCGCGGGTGGACACAGGTCGCCCCTACACCCCATGGATTCGGCCCGCTCCTGTCGGGGCGAGCTGCGTAGACGTTTCCGCGCTACGCCGGGTCAGGGGATCAGATGCGGATTAGCTCATAGCTGTCCTCCCCCAGGCCGATCTCCTTGGCGTGCTCGATCTGGGCCCGCCATTGGGTGATGGGGAACAGCGAGGCGATGTGGTCCGGGCCCCGACCCGCCACCGGCTCCAGCATGGAGCCCGCCAGAGGCTTCTGCCGCAGCACCGCCTCCGTGCAGGCCAGGTCCAGGGCCACCGGGTCGAAGGAGGCGAACATGCCCACGTCAGGCACCACGGGCACGTCGTTCTCCCCGTGGCAGTCGCAGTAGGGGCTCACGTCCTGCACCAGGCTGATGTGGAAGCTGGGTCGGCCCGCCAGCACCGCCTTGGTGTATTCCGCGATTTTACAGTTTAAGATCTCCGTAGACTGGGCGTAGGCCGTTCGGATGGCCCCCACGGGACACACGGCGATGCAGCGGCCG
Source organism: uncultured Eubacteriales bacterium (assembly GCA_958402445.1). Classification (GTDB taxonomy): domain Bacteria; phylum Bacillota; class Clostridia; order Oscillospirales; family Oscillospiraceae; genus Faecousia. The sequence goes on along the minus strand of CATXTO010000058.1, from coordinate 2,263 downwards.
CAGCCCACGCAGGCAGTCCAGTCGATTTCCATTTTTCCATCCCTCAGCTTGGGGCCGTCGTGGGCGCAGATTCTGGCGCAGGCGCCGCAGGCCACGCACAGGTCCCGGTCCGTCACCGGTCTGCCGTCGGCGTGCATCTCCCGCTTGCCCGCCCCGGAGCCGCAGCCCATGCCGATGTTCTTCATGGCCCCGCCGACGCCCGCCTCCTCGTGGCATTTGAAATGGGTCAGGGAAATGAGGATGTCCGCATCCATCACCGCCCGGCCTATTTTGGCGCTCTTCACATACCGGCCCCCCTCCACCGGCACGTCCACCTCGTCCGTGCCCTTCAGGCCGTCGGCAATGAGCACGTGGCAGCCCGTGGCGTAGGGCACAAAGCCGTTGCGGTAGGCGCTGTCCAGGTGGTCCAGGGCGTTCTTCCGCCCGCCTATGTACAGGGTGTTGCTGTCGGTGAGGAAGGGCTTTCCGCCCAGGTCCTTGACCACGTCCGCCACCACCCGGGCGTAATTGGGCCGCAGGAAGGCCAGGTTTCCCGGCTCCCCGAAATGGAGCTTGACGGCCACATATTTGTCCTGAAAGTCGATTTGATCCATGCCGGCGGTGAGCATGAGCCGAGCCAGCTTGGCTGGGATGGACTCGTCCACCGTGGCGTGGAAGTCCGCGAAATACACCTTAGATGCCATAAAACGTCCCCCTTATGTAAAATCCAATTCCAATTGCGGCATAGGGCCTTTGGAACCAGTTTATCTTGAGGCCGGGGATTTGTCAAGGATTCTGCGGTTTCACTCCCGGCTGGACGGATGAAGCTCCCTGGGAAGGCGGGGCTTCCCAGGGAGCTCAGGTCACAGGATGTTATAATAATAGGGCTGTTCCGCCTCCGCCATGCTGCGGACCAGATCGGCCAGCGCCAGGCACTGGCGGGAAAACTCCTCCCGCTGCGCCAGACTGTCCCACGCCTCCAGATCCGTGAATCCCTGGCTGATTTTATCCAGCCGTTCGTGGTCCACCATGGACGCCGCCAGGCCGTAGGACTTCTCCCAGACGGCCTGCGCCCGGTGGGCGTCCTCCGCGGCCTGGTCGTAGGACCCGCTGGAGGCCTGTTCCCAGGCGCTCTCCAGCAGCTCCGTCACCTGGCCGGCGGTCCGGTCCAGGGTCGCCATTGCCCACAGGGAGAGCGCCAGAAGCGCTGCCAAAATACCGATGCCAAGGGCTAGGTGCTTCATGCCAGCGCCTCCTTCCGCACGAAAAAGACCGTGCCGCTCTTGTCTACCGTCATGAGATACACCTGTTCCAGGGTACAGCTTCGCTTCCGCAGCTCCTGCTCCAGCCAGGGCCGGTCCCGGCCGGACAGGTTCAGGTTCTTGGTCAGAAGCCGGCCGTCGCTGATCAGCGTCACAGGCAGATACTGCTCCTTGGCCTGGATGCCCGCATCCTTGGCCGAGGCGGGCTTGTACTGGGGGTAGGGGAACACGGAGATCTGACCGTTGGTCTCCAGGATGGCATACTGGACCTGGGACAGGTCCAGTACGTTCTGCTCCCGCAGATGCTCCGTAAGCTCATCCAGGGTGATACGGGCCCGGCGCAGGTTCCGCTGGTCGATCTTTCCGTCCTGCATCAAAATGACAGGCTTGCCGCACAACAGCTGCCGGAAGGAGATACAGCGCAGGGAAGCCACCGCCAAAATCAGCTCCACCCCCAGAACCGTGAGGATGGGAACCAGGCCGGACAGCAGGGGAATCCCGCTGTCCTGCATGGGGATGGCCGCCAGATTGGCGATGAGCATAGTCACCACGAATTCCGCCGGTTCCATCTCCCCAATTTGGCGCTTGCCCATGAGCCGCACCACGACAATTAAAATAAGATAGAGAAAAATAGTCCGAAGATAGGATAATATCATGTCCGACACCTCGGGGCTAGTGTGTCCCGGGGCAGGCCGATTATGTAAGGAGCGGTCAAAAAAGAAGCAATTGTGCGATGTTGGGAACGACCTGTGGGCGTTCCGCGGGCGTGCGAAGCACGCCCCTACGGGATGGAGGTCGATGGCGCGGATGTAGGGGCGACCGCGTCGGGGCAAAGTCCGCTTTTGCTTCGGCGGCTGCCCCGCCGCCATCCGCACCGCTCCCTTGCCCCTCCTCTCCAAACCGAACCCGCTGCGCTGGGCTTCGCTTTGGGTTTTTGTTTTTCTGCGGATGTTCCTCCGAACGGAACGTAGGGGCGACCTGTGGTCGCCCGCGGGCGTGCAAAGCACGCCCCTACGGGATGG
>CATXTO010000057.1 GCA_958402445.1 uncultured Eubacteriales bacterium | reverse complement strand
CGGAATGCACTTTCAGCGGGCGACCGCAGGTCGCCCCTACATTCGCTGAATGAGCCCGCGGAACGCCCGTAGGTCGCCCCTACAGGCCTGAATGAGCCTGCGGAACGCCCGCAGGTCGCCCTACATCCTCTGAATGAGCTTGCAGCTTACAGAGGCGTGCCTTGCACGCCCGCTGTCTCCCTGTAGGGGCGAGCTGTGCTCGCCCGCAGCTTTCACGAGTCGGAATGCACTTTCAGCGGGCGACCGCAGGTCGCCCCTACATTCGCTGAATGAGCCTGCAGGTCGCCCGCAGGTCGCCCCTACAGGCCTGAATGAGCCCGCGGAACGCCCGCAGGCCACCCTACATTTCGTAATTATAAACCAGAACGGAGTCCAGCGGCAGATGCGGAAAAATTCGGCCCGTAAGCCGTCCTCCGGTTTCCTTTTCGCCCCAGCCGTGTTACAATAGAAAAAAGCTGGTAAAGGGGGATTTTTATGAAACGTTTGCTCCAGGGCGGCACCGTGGTTTCCGGTACGGGGGCCGTTCGCGCCGACGTCCTGCTCCGGGATGAACGGGTGGAGGCTGTGGGCCGGAATTTGAACTGCCCGGAGGCGGAAGTGGTGGACGTTTCGGGTATGCTGCTGCTGCCCGGCTTTGTGGACGCCCACACCCATTTTGATTTGGACGTGTCCAACACCACCACCGCCGACGACTTTGCCACCGGGAGCCGGGCGGCCCTCCGGGGAGGCACCACCACCGTCGTCGACTTCGCCTGCCCCCAGAAGGGCCAGAGCCTGCAATACGGCCTGGACCTGTGGCACCAAAAGGCCCGGGGCAAGGCCGCCTGCGATTACGGCTTTCATATGACCATCGACGACTGGAGCCCTGCCATCGCCGGGGAGCTGCCCGCCATGATCGGTCAGGGTGTAACCTCTTTTAAGATGTACATGATCTATCCGGCCATGATGCTGGGGGATCGGGACCTGTATCTGGCGCTGTGCCAGCTGAAGGACCTGGGAGCCGTGGTGGGGGTCCACTGCGAAAACGCAGGCCTCATCGATGCCCTGCAGGCTCAGGCCCTTGCGGCGGGCCGGATGGAGCCCGCGGCCCATCCCCAAACCCGGCCTGACGTGGCGGAGGCGGAAGCGGTGGGGCGGCTGCTGAAGCTGGCCCAGGCGGCCCAGGCGCCGGTGATGATTGTCCACCTGAGCTCTGCCGCTGGCCTTGCGGAGGTGGATGCCGCCCGGCGGCGCGGCCAAAAGGTGTGGGTGGAGACCTGCCCCCAGTACCTGTGTCTGGACGACAGCGTCTACAGCCTGCCGGGTTTTCAGGGGGCGCGGTACGTGTGTTCCCCGCCCCTGCGGAAGCGGGCGGACCAGGATCGGCTCTGGCGGGGCCTTGCTGACGGCGCGGTGCAGACCGTCTGCACGGACCATTGCAGCTTTACTCTGGCGCAAAAGGACGCCGGCCGGGGTAACTTCACCAAAATTCCCGGGGGCATGCCCGGTGTGGAGACCCGGGGGCTTTTGCTGTACGACCGGGGCGTGGCGGCGGGCCGGATTTCTCTGGAGACCATGGTGCAGGTCCTGTGCGAGCACCCCGCCAAGCTCTACGGCCTGTGGGGCAGGAAGGGCGCCATCGCCCCGGGCTTCGACGGGGACCTGGTGGTCTTCGACCCCCAGGGACGCACCGTGATCACCGCGGCGGACAGCGCCGGCGCGGCCGACTACGCGCCGCTGGAGGGTTATGAGGCGGCGGGAAGCATCCGGCAGGTCTATTTGCGGGGACAGCTGGTTGTGGAGGCGGGCCGCCTGGTGGCCGAGCCGGAGGGGCGCTATCTCCGCCGGGAGCTGGGCTGGCTTTGAGCCTGTGTCTGCCTGCCGTGTCCTCATGCGATTTTAATTTTGCCTGATAAAAGCATCCTTGCCCGGAGCGGCTTCCTGCCTATGGTCTTTCCATGGGGCAGGAAGCCGCTTCGGGTATTTTATTTTTCAATCTGTGTAAAAAATGATTAAAATGAGTTGACTCTCCCGTTACGGAATGGTGTATTGTAATAGCCACGGGGGAGGCCGCCGTTGAAATTCCATGGATGGGTCGGCGCGGCGGCGCCCGAACGCACAGGACAGGAGGGAATAGGATGGATCTGAGGACGGTAAAACAGGTTTCCCTGCTGACAGGCGTCAGCATTCGGACGCTCCGATTTTATGACGAAATCGGTCTATTAAAGCCCACAGAGGTAACACAGGCCGGGTACCGGCTGTATGATGAGCACGCTCTGGAGGTGTTGCAGCAGATTCTATTTTTTCGGGAGCTTGATTTCACGCTGAAGGAAATCAAGGCAATTATGAAGAGCCCGCAATTTGACCGAAAAGCCGCTATGGAGAAACAGCGGGAGCTAATTCAGATCAAGCGGGACCGATACAACGGCCTGTTGGGGCTGCTGGATAGATTAATCAAAGGAGAAACGTGTATGGAGTTCCAGGAATTCGATATGAGCGAGTACTTTCGCATGTTGACTGACTTTAAAAAGACCCACACGGACGAAATTGTGCAGCGGCTGGGAAGCGTTGCAAGCTTTGATGAGATGGTGGACGGTTTAAGAGGCCAAGAAAGGGAGCTTGCGGCGATGGCGGAAAAGCAGTACGGCAGTCTGGAGGCTTACACCAAGGCCACGGAAAAAAACGTACAAAATTTTTTGTCCCATGGTCCCACAATTCCCCAATCCGAGGTGAGCGGGCGGATTGAGAAAACAGAGGCCCTGACCAGAAGGCTCACAAAGGATCTCAGCAAGGATGTTACGTCCCCGGAGATTCAGGCAATCGTCGCGGAATTGGTCTGCTCAATCGAGGAAGGCAATCAAGGCCTCGATGTGGGAGAAAACTATTGGCGGTTTATGGCTGAGTTTTACGGGTCCAATCCGACGTTTGTCAGCGTCACCGACCAGAAGTACGGGCCCGGCGCGGCAAAATACCTGAGTCTTGCGCTGCGGGCCTATCTGGACCGGCGGTAAGGCGCCGTCCAGCCTTTCGCAGCTTCCTCCCTTTGAGGCCGGGCTCCGCGGACCGCGGAGCCCGGCCCACGGCGTTTTCCCGGTCCCAGCGGGCCGGCAGCGACCTGAAGACCCAGCCCGCTTGGTGTGCAAAAGTGATTTCCGGTGTCTTTTGGGGAAGGAAGTGGAGGAAAAAGGCGAAAATATTGTCGAATTAAGGGTCCGGGTGTAAAAATTTCGGAAAAATGCTTGAAGTTTTGGGAGAGATGGGGTATAATGCAGAAAAACCTGCCAGGCGGAGGAGGGGGATCTTATGAGCCGCATTGACAAGGAAAACTACTATTTGGATATCGCGGAGACCGTCATGGAGCGTTCCACCTGCCGCCGGGCCCACTATGGCGCCCTGATCGTGCGCAATGACGAGATTGTCTCCACCGGGTACAACGGCGCGCCCCGGGGCCGGGCCAACTGCATTGACCTGGGATACTGTATTCGGGAGCAGTGGAACATCCCCCGCGGCCAGCGGTATGAGCTGTGCCGCAGCGTCCACGCCGAGGCCAACGCCATCATCTCCGCCGCCAGAAGCGAATGCATCGGCGGAACCATCTATCTAGTGGGCCGGGATACCGCCACAGGCGAGCTCATCGAGCAGCAGGACCCCTGTCCGATGTGCCGGCGCATGATTATTAATGCCGGGTTGAGCAAAATGGTAGTCCGCAACTCCAACGGCCGCTATTGCGTGTTCAATGTTCAGGATTGGGTCTTTGACGACGAGACCCTTTTGGACCCCAGGATACCCCTGGAGCCGGAAGGATGAAGAAGATGTTGCGGTATCTGGAGCGGCAGAGAAAATGAGATAGTAAAAAAGCGGAACGGGACGCGCGGTGGCCCGTTCCGCTTTCGTTATCAGTCGTCTTTATGGTCCCCATTTTTTTGGAAGCGATCGTTAATCTGCCGCACGCGCCCTTTCAAAATGACGTACTGCGTGACCCAGATCGCCAGGTAAATGCCGAAGAAAATGCCGAAGTACAGAAGCACGCCCTGTATGTTGTGGGGCATCCAGCGCATCAAATAGGCGATGGGGAACGTGGCCAGGGAGCAGACCAGAAGATGAGTTATGGTCTGCCGCAGGAGACTCCAACGCTCGTTGTCCCACACGGCGGAAGCACCGGCCCAGGCGGCGCCGTAGAGCAGGGAACAGACCGTCTGCAGCAGCACCGCATTTATCTCATTGCCACAGTCGGTAATTAGTTCCGGGACGACGGGGTAAAACCTTCCGTCCCCCACGGTGAGAGAAATGACGATGGTGATCAGAGTGCTGATGGCCAGGCCCAGGGGCGCGCCCAGCAAGCAGCGCAGAAGTACCCTTTTTTTCATGTTGCGTCACCTCATATACCCAAGATTTTTTTAATTTTGGCAACATATCGTCTGGAGACATAGGTCACGGCTCCATTTGAGAAGGACACGCAGATGGTGCCGGATAGACGAAGGTCGAAGCCCTTCACCTTCTGCAGATTGATGATTTCTGAATTGGAGATCCGTACAAAGCTGCTCGGGTCCAAGCGGTCCTCCAGCTCGTAAAGCCGCAGTCGCAGGGTGTATTCCCCCTCCTCTGTGCTGGCGTACACTTTTCCTGAAGCCGTATAAATGCGGATGATGCTCTGCTGATTCAGAATTTCCAGCCGCTCCCTGCGAAACCCGGTCAGCATCTGCGGCGTATCGTCGGACAGCTTTTTCACGATGGACCGCACCTCGTCTGTCATTTTATCAGCCAGAATGATGACGCTGGGCTCTTGGTAGGAATTGTCCAGTTTGATTTCGATTTTCATGCCGTCACCTCCCTGTTTCCATCTCAGTATAGAGGACTTCTCCTGGAATTTCCACCGCTTTTTCCTACTCGGTCCCTGGGAGTGCATAGGTGGTTCTTTGCGCGGGGCAGGGTACCGTACGTTACTGCGGCCCCATCCAGCCGTGGAACAGAAACAGACGAACAAAGCCCCGGAGCAAGAAATTGCTCCGGGACCCTGCCAGGGGGAAATAGAATTAGGCGCAAAGGGCCATAGGGGACGACCTGAGGGACCTCTCAAAAATGTAGAGGCGACCGGGTCGGGTCAGAGTCCGCTTTTGCTCCGGCGGCCTATTCGGCCACCATCCGCTTCGCTTCCTTGCCTCTCCTCTCCCCACAAAGGCGGAGCCATTGCGGAGGCCCCAATTGCGGGCGTGCGGAGCACGCCCCTACAGTCGGATTATGGGGAATTTTCTAACGAACGGAGCCCCGGCAGGGCCAGGGTCGCTTGCACCCTGGCCATACGTGAGGCCGGGCGGATCAACAGGGTTCGGAGGGGATTCCCAAGGGGGCGTCTGGTAAAAAGCCCCCTTGGGTGCCCTTCTTTTCGTGTCTTTACTTGGGCGTGCAAGAAAAGACACCCGCGCATCGTCGTGGCAAAGTCCGCTCCTGCTCTGGCGGCTGATTCGCCACCATCCGCGCCGCTCCCTTGCCCCTCCTTTCCAAACCGAACCCGCTGCACTGGGCTTCGGTTTGGGCCCGAAATTTGATTACTAAAATGTAGGGGCGTGCTTTGCACGCCCGCCTGTAGGTACCGCGTATATCGTGGGGTTCACGGGCGAGCGCAGCTCGCCCCTACGGGATGAAGCTCGACGGTGCGGATAGCGGGCCGCCTGCGGTCGCCCACTGGGGGAATCTTCTGGTTTTGTAGAGTTTGGCGGGCGAGCGCAGCTCGCCCCTACAGGGGAGAGTCCCGCCTCGGGAATGTGGGGAAAACCATGAGGGACCTCACGTAAATGTCGGGGCGACCTTTGCTCGCCCCGACAGCCTGCATTTTTTATTCGCAAAACCCGCCTGGCCCGCTTATGCCGTATGTGCCAAATGGGAAAGCTATGGATAACTACCGTGCGGCGGTAAGACATGCCGCGCCGTATTGCTGCGCGTCGAAGGGCTCCAATTTGACATCCCTGCGCAGATAGAGGGGGTGGTGCGGGTGCCCTTTTTTGGAGCGCGGACCGGCGCAATACCACCGCGCACCGTATTCTGCCCCCAGGGCGATGAAATCCCCCAGGCAATGCCCTAAGTACGCCCGCTTTTCAATGATTGCGCCCCAGGCGGCCCAGACGGTGGGCTGGGGGCACCGGGTGAGCAGGTATTGAAACGCAGCCAGATTTTCCCGGTGCAGCGCCCGGTTGCAGCTCTGCTCCAGGCTGTCCGGGTCCGTGGCCCGCTGCGCATAAAGATTGCACATGAGAAAGCTGTCGTAGCCGTTGCGCAGGGCCACCCGCTCCACAGACCGCAGCGTATTGTCCAAGTGGTCCGGCGCCGCCGTGGAGGGATTGACGCCCACGCAAAGAAGGGGCCGCCGACCCAGGGTTCCCAGGATGTACCGGTACTCGGCATAGGTGTTGGGCACGTACAGCCAGCGGTCCGCGTCGTAATCGGGACTTGAACGCAGCGCAGCGGCCAGAGCCGCCGGGAACGGCAGAAGCTCCACCTCCGTGGTGGAGCCTTTGGGAATGTGCCGCATGCTAGTCCTCCTTCCGTGGGGGCTCCGGCGGGACCTGATCCGGAAACCACTGATAGGCTGTTGGGTCGTGCCAGGCTTGCGCGGTGGGGTCTAGACCCTTTTGCCGGCACCAGCCGGCAAAAGCTGTATCCAGAAACGAGCCAAAGCCCAGCATATTGCCCCGCAGGACGACCTCCTCCTGGCCCAGGCATAGCACCAGACAGACGGCGCGCCGGGAGATACCCACCCGCTGGCCCTGGATTTGCTCGTAGCGATAGGTGTTTTTGCTGGATCCGGGCAGGGTAAAGGTATCCTCCGTATAGAAAATCGCGGCGCTGCAAAATAGAAACATGGCGTAGCCGGCAAAGAGAAGAAACAGGGCGGCGACGCCCAGGAACAGCCATTGGCGCGCCCGGAGGCTGAAGTAGACCACCGGAACTGCGGCCAAAAGCAGGGCCGCCGCCAGGATTGGGTACCCCAGCGGGGGCCGGACCACCGGGGCCTTCGCCAGACGCCGGCGCAGACGGCCCATGCCACGGTCAATCAGGAAGCACAGGCCAAAGACCAGCCCGGCGAAGAGAATTAAAAAAAAGTACTGCATTACACATCCTCCGGGACCCGCGCCGAAAGCACCAGGTCGGCGGGGATGTCAAACGCCTCGGTTTGCAGCCGGTCAAAAACCTGAAAATCGTAGCAGAGCGCCAGGGTGGGATGGGAGGGCTCCCGAACTAGAAACCGGTCGTAAAAGCCGCCGCCGTAGCCCACCCGCTGGCCCTGCCGGTCAAAAGCTAGGCCGGGCAGGAGAACCAGCGCCTCCGGGTCGTCCGCCTCGGGCTCGTCCGCCAGCGGCTCTGGAATACCGTAGGAGCTGGGTGCTACCTGAGCCAGATTTTCCAGCCATAAAAACCGCATGGCGCGCCCATACACCTTGGGCACTGCCACCCGTTTGCCCTGGTCCAGGGCACGTTGCAAGATGGGCAGGGTGCGGACCTCCTGGTTAAAGGGCAGGTATCCGTAAAGTGCGCGGGCCCTCTGATACAGGGGGCACGCCTCCAGCTGGGCCGCCAAATCCCGGCTGCAGGCCTCAATTTGGGAGTCGCGCATGGTTTTTTTTCGGGCCGATACCCAGGCGCGCAGCGCTTGTTTGTCCATCTTTCCTCCTAATACTGTAACGCGAACGGTTTCCCGATGGGTTTCAGGCGGGGCGTTCGGCCTTGGGACGGGCGCCCGCAGGGCGCCTCCTGTAAAAGCTATGGGCCGTTCTGCTCCCGGGTCTTTCTGGACCGGGACGGCCGGTAGAGGCGGGACCAGAGCACAATGGCCAGCTGACCGGGAAGCCCCAGGAGAAAAATCCGGGGCAGGCACAGCTTGGCATATACCGCCAGGACCGTAAACAGGGTCAGTAATAGTCCCCACATGAGGCAGGAGATCAGCACACGGTGCCATCGAAAGTTCCGCCAGGCGGAGTTCAAGGACAGCAGCACCACTGCATTCACGGGCACCGCCACCACAAAGCCGATCCAGAAGCCGGATATCTCGCAGTACGAGAGCACCACGAACACCAGCAGCGCGATAAACCAGACCAGGATGGAGGAGAGCCAGCCGATGACCGTTTTGTTCACGGGCTGCTGGACCGTTCCAGCCTGGGCGGGAGAGTCTGGCTCCGGTACAGCCGGGCGCGCGCCCGGCTCGGCCAGCAGATCGTTTACCGTGATGCCGAAGAGGTCCGCCAGCTGTACCAGGGTGGTCACATCCGGCACGGACTCCGCCCGCTCCCATTTGGAAACGGCTTTGTCCGAGTAGTTTAGACGCTGCGCCAGGTCCGCCTGGGTCAACTGAAGCCTTTTTCGATTTACCACAATATTATTGGAAATATTGCGTTTTACCAGGTCGTTATCCATAGAAACAGCTCCTGAAACATGAACTCTACCGGCAGTAGAGCGGCCGGTAGAGGGCTCTACTGAGATGAATGCGCCGGTAGGGCAGTGAAAACAAGGGTAGGGTGCCAACCGGCGCGACTTATGCTATTATCATATCATATCGAGTCAAGGGGTGACCAGCATGAAAGAATTGATGATTTTTGGGGATTCCATTCTGAAAGGCGTGGTCTTCGATCAGGAACAAAACCGTTACCACCTTTGCCGGGAGGCGGACTTTTCCCCGCTGGAGCAGCAGGGCGTGACGGTGGAAAATCGTTCCAAAATGGGGGCCACCATCCGAGAGGGACTCAAGCTTTTGGACCGGCTGCCCGCAGTCCCGGGCCCCAGCGTGGCGCTGCTGGAATATGGCGGCAATGATTGCAATTACGATTGGAAGTCCGTATCTGAGGCGCCGGAGCGGGAGCATCATCCAATTGTCACCATCGACGAATTTGTCGCCTGTTACCGCCGGGCAATCGCCAAAGCCAAGCAGCTTGCCCATACCGTGGCGGTTTGTACCCTGACGCCGCTGGATTCCAATAAGTTTATGAGCTTCATTTCCCGTGGCAACAGCTATGAGCGCATATTGCGCTGGTTGGGGGATGTGGGGATACTCTATCGCTGGCAGGAGCATTACAACGATGTAGCTATGGAGGTGGCCCGGGAGGAGGGCTGCTTTGTGGTGGACACCCGAACTGATTTTATGATCAGCCACGATTTTGAGCGGCTCCTCTGCGCCGACGGAATCCATCCCACGGCCCAAGGACACCGTTTGCTGCGCCAAACGGTCTGCCGGAAGCTGGCCCCACTTTTTTAGTAAGAAATATAGGGGCGGCCTGCGGCCACCCGCTGGGGGAATTCTTCGGTCTTGCGGGGTTTGCGGGCGAGCGCAGCTCGCCCCTACGGGGAGCGTCCCACCTCAAGAATGCGGAAAAGACGATAGGTGATTTATTGAAAATGGGACTGTAGGGAACGACCTGCGGTCGTTCCGCGGGCGAGCGCAGCTCGCCCCTACAGGGAGCGTCCCACCTCAAGAATGCGGGAAAGACGATAGGTGACTTTTCGAAAATGGGACTGTAGGGAACGACCTGCGGTCGTTCCGCGGGCGAGCACAGCTCGCCCCTACGGGGAGCGTCCCACCTCAAGAATGCGGGAAAGACGATAGGTGACTTTTCGAAAATGGGACTGTAGGGAACGACCTGCGGTCGTTCCGCGGGCGAGCACAGCTCGCCCCTACGGGGAGCGTCCCACCTCAAGAATGCGGGAAAGACGATAGGTGACTTTTCGAAAATGGGACTGTAGGGAACGACCTGCGGTCGTTCCGCGGGCGAGCACAGCTCGCCCCTACGGGGAGCGTCCCACCTCAAGAATGCGGGAAAGACGATAGGT
>CATXTO010000056.1 GCA_958402445.1 uncultured Eubacteriales bacterium | reverse complement strand
ACAACTGTCCAATGAAAGCGCATTGCAATAATGTAGGGGCGTGCTTTGCACGCCCGCGGGCGACCACAGGTCGCCCCTACAGGAGCGTATCGAAAAGGAAATGTAGGGGCGAGCTGCGCTCGCCCGTCGGGGTTCCATCCTGGCAGGAGGTGCCAGAGGGCGATCACAACTGTCCAATGAAAGCGCATTGCAATAATGTAGGGGCGTGCTTTGCACGCCCACGGGCGACCACAGGTCGTCCCTATAGAAGTGCAGCGACTTGAAGCTATAGCTTGGGAAAAGTCATGTTTTTTGTCGTGCGGCCTTGGACGATTTCTATAGCCTGCTGACCCAGCCGTAGAATGGATATAAGGAAAACCATTTTGCGAAATCAATTCCCATTACGGTAAGTACCAGCGGAACGACAAGAATCAGCAGAGCGAGGAACAGAGTTTGCAGATAGTTTCTGCGCTGCCACGAGAAGAACAATACAATGGCCCCGGCCAATGCGACAGCACAGATTTGGGACAGACAGGCGAGTATGAGAAAGGCCCAGATGGGAAGTCCAACGCCGAAAGTAAAATACATGGGTATGCTTTGGATGGAACGGCACCATTCGTGTAAGGGATAGACGCTTGAAATGGAGATCATTCGGAATATCCACGGCAGTAACGCGATTCCTGCGGCACATAAGGTGCAGACAAGAAGTTTCTTTTGCAGGATCTTCCGTTTTCCCTTTGCGGTTGCAGACAATAGATACCACGATTGCTTCTGATATTCCATCGCTATAATATTGCCGAAGGCAAAGACCATGCACAAAGACAGCAACAAAAAGTCAATTAGATAGCTGTGGTCCATTGTGCCGAACAGATAGCGGTAACCGGTATCGTAAATGAAGACGCCTCCATCCTGCCGGACATGCTGATATTGCTGCAGGACCCGCTGGAAGGAGGGATAGAAGGTTAGTACGCCGTACCATCTTGTCTTTAAATCCTCCCCGGCGTTCTTGTCAAGTTCTCCCGAGGCAACCATGGCGTCAATGCGGTCCAGTTGAGCAAAGGCTTCATCGTAACGAGCCTGTTCCGCTGCGATCATGGTTTCCTTTTCCGTGGTCAGATCACCCTCCAGCGTCAGCATCATATTCCGATAATACTGCTCATGGACGGAAGGCGAATATTCCTTACCCAGATCCACGGCCCCAATCAGAACTGCGAACAGCAGAAAAACGAGGATTGCCTTACTTGTAAACAAAATCTTATAGCCTTCGTGGACCAGGAAACGCCCATGGGGCCGGAAGGGAAGGAAGGAAGAAATGTGTGCTTTGCGAATTTCAAGGCTTTTTCCTTTTTTAAACAGTAGGAAAGCCAAACCGATTCCAAGGGCGCAGATTGTGCCGATCAGCGAAAGAGCCATGGTCAGCCGGGGTACGGGATACCCCGCAATGTTAAAGTTAAGGTATTCGCCGTACAGGTGCTTCGGCTTCATCAAACCAAAGAAGGAGAGGTATTTCAGCGGGCTCAGGGCCGAATATGCCGGAATCAGCGTATAGGCCAGCCAGTTGGCCGCCAGCCAGCCGACGCCGGCCAACTGCGGCAAAAAGCTCTTTGCACTGCAGATGGAGATTAGCGTAAGCGCCGTGCCCAGGCAAAACAAAACCATTGCCTTGGTCAGGATACCCAGCACAGCATAATCCAGAAGGGATATTGACAGACTGCTTTCCAGAAACGGCGCAATCGATTGCAGCGCCGCCGTAAGATCGCCAAGCCCTGCCGTTCGATATGCATATACAAAATTTGATGCGCAGAGCAAGGCGCTGATTGCCAGGCAATGGATCCATAACGAGGCGAGCTTCGCGGCGATACAGGAGGCGATCCCTTTTTTTGTAGCCCTTGTAAAAAAGAACAGGCCCTTTTCTTTTTCTTCGGTGATCAGGCCTCCTACAAAGAGGAATACGGAAAGCAGCAGGAGAAGATCCGTCATGCTGGTCTCCGTTGCCATCAGGAAGCCTTTCGCCGGGAACCAGCGGATGCCGGCCGACGAACGGCCGGCGTGATCTTCTGCGCTTTTTATGAGATTGCGGCTGCTGTAGGAGTCGTTTTCGGCACCGGCAAAAATGGAGATTCCGCTTAAATCCTCTTTGCTCTGCTGCACGGAGGCAAGATATTGATCGTATCCCGAAACCTTTTCAACTTCATCATACAATGCATCCAGCAATGTCTTTTCCTGATAGAGCGAATCTGTGTAGGTCAGATACCCGCCGTCGAGATAGTCGTCCATATATTTCTCGAAAACGTCAGGATTTTCCACCCGCATTTGTTCTGCCAGCGTCTGTCCCAGCTCGTCGCCAAGGGATTGCAGATTCATGACCTCATTGATCAGAGCGACACCGCTGATTCTCTCTTTCAGGTTGGCAATATAAGTAAGCTTTTCCTCCTCACGCATGCCGGATACATCCGCGCAAATTGCATGATAAGCCGAAAGTGGCGGCGTATCCTCTCCCGGTTTGTTCCAATACCAAAGCAGGAAGAGATTCAACAACAAAAGAATCAAGGAAAACGCCTGAAAACTTCGCTTTCGCCATATTTTGCCCAGTTCGTAGGGTATCAGTCTAAACATGGCGCTCGTCCTCTCCAAAAATTTGCATATAAACCTGCTCCAGATCGCTTGCGTCTCCATACTTTTGACAGAGAACGGACACCTCGCCACGGTCTACTAAATGTCCGCTTTTTAGAAGAAGGATCTCTTTGGCTATGGATTGAATGTCCGAGACCACATGCGTGGATACCAAAATGATTTTATCCCCGGAAATATCCTTGATTTTCTCTCGGATCCGCACGCGTTCCTTAGGGTCTAACCCTGCGGTGGGCTCGTCGAGGATGACAAGCTTCGGGTCGCCTATGATCGCCTGGGCGATGAGAATCCGCTGTTTCATGCCGCCGGAATAGGCGCCGATGGGCCTGTCCGCCGCATCAGTCAGATTGACATAGGTGAGGACCCGTTCAATTTCCGCGCCTATTTCCTTTTTAGGGATCTCTTTCAGCGTCGCCATGTAGGAGAGAAATCTTCTGCCGGAAAAGGTGTCGTACAGTCCCTGCTGCTGTGGCGCATATCCAAGCAGGCCGCGGTAAGCGGCGCCGAGGGCGGCCGGTTCCTTTCCGTTCCAGAGGAGCCGGCCGGCGGTTGGCTTCAGGTTGCCGGTGATGAGATTCATCATGGTGGATTTGCCCGCCCCATTGGGGCCGAGCAGTCCGTAGATACCCGCAGTCAGCGTCAGTGATACGCCGTCCAGGGCTTTTTTATCGCCATACCGCATGGTGATATTTTGAAGCTCCAACCTCATCATTTTCCACTCCCGACCATGGCAATCGGCTCATAATTCTCGTTGCTGTGATACAGATCTGATATGGATATGAGGCCGTATTGAAATTGGAGGATTTCATAGGAGCCGTCGTTGCGCGGGATTGCCTCGTAGTCATAGACAACCAAAACCTGATCGCCCGCATCCGCCAGAATATCCAGCTGCCAGCCAAGCGACTGGTTGGTCAGGGTACTGTGCCGGACCTCTCCGGTTTCCATATCCACAAAGTACAGCGTAGAATCCTGACTTTCGTTCACGTTCACGCAGCACAGGGCATCCCCCAGGGTATCATAGATGTAATTTTGGGAAAGCTCGGCCAAGGTAGTTTTCTCGCCGGAGGCTAAATCAATTTTTAAAATCCCGTTATTTTCATAGTCCGAAGCATACAGATACCCGCCGCGAACGGCGAAGCTCGGGCTGAGCGACCGGTTTGCCTGACGGTAGATCTCCTTCTTTTCCCCGCTGGTTACATCCAAAGCGGAGCAGACGGTGCTGCTGTTTTTGTAAAGCTTCTTCCAGTCGTCATCGGTTAGTCTCATGACGTCCTGCTCGCTCATGCCCTGGGGATATTCCACGCTGCACAGGATAAACTGAGATCCGGTTCCCCCGATTACCTTGTGGTGCATATGATCTCCAAATTCCAGCGGTATCGTGCTTACGATTTTCCCTTCGGAAAGATCGAGCCGGGAAAGCGCACGGTCACTGGAGGTTGTATAGGTGGCGTTGCCGTCCTGCTGAAAGGAAAGCTTCTTTGTCACAAACCACAGGTCGTCTCCATCGCTGAAAACAAGCTTTTCCGCGGTCGTATTTTCCGGGAAGGTGAAGACCTTTTGTCGTACGGATCCGTCCAAGCCCATCCGGTACAGACTGACAGGCATGCTTTCCGTTTTCACGTCGTCCGTGCCGCCCTGCAGATCCATCGCCGTGCTGCCGTCCTGATCAAACTCCCGGTTCAAAACATACAGCCAATTGCCGTGAACAAACGGCAAGCAGTCCGTTCCGAATTCTTCCATGGAAAAAACGGAGGTGCAAGTCTCGCTGTTATGCTGACATCCGCTGTCGGAACAGAGATAGACCTCCTTTTTTGTGGCATAGTCGATATACATCAGATGCAGGCCGCTCTTCTCCCCCTGGATTTTGCCGCTTTCCGTGAAATAATAGTAACCGCTCGCGGTACCAAAATGACTGGAAAAAGAGGAGCTGTCGTCGCATAAGAGCGTGATTCCGTTGCTTTGCGGATCGTCTTGCTTGCCGCTCTGGGTTGTTTGGGGCTCACTTTGCGGCTGAGTGCGCTCTGTTGCGTTTCGATCGGCTGGTCCCTTGCCGCAGGCAGCCAGCGAGAGCATGAGAAGTGTCGTTAAAAGAAGTGCGGTAAGCTTTTTCATAAAAAATATGACCTCCCTGTAATGCTCTGCAAACAGTGCAGAACTGATTTCAAGAAGATCATATCGGGTATTGGTCAAAATTCGGTCAAACCGCAAGGGTAAATCTCACACAGGCGCCGCCGGAATCCCTATTTGCAAGCGACAGACAGCCGCCGTGCTTATTGCATAAGATGCGGCAAATGGTAAGCCCCATACCGGTGTGCGGACTATTTTCACAGTCGGCAAGAAAGCAACGGTGCTTCGGGTTCAGAATTTTCTCTGAAAAGCCGGGGCCATCGTCCGCAACGCTTACGCTAAGCTTTTGATCTGCATGGGAAAAGGATAGAAAAATCTCGTTTTTCGCATACCGGACGGCATTTCCCATCAGATTTTCCAAGATGCGGTACAGCATTTGGGAATCCAGAGACAGGAATCGATCGGCAACGAGATTTTCCGAACGAAGCGCAAGGTTCCGCGGCTCCGCCATTCTGACAAAATCGGCGATCATATCATCATGAAGCTTTGTGAAGTCCACCTGCCTGCGCACCGGCTCGAGCTCTTCCAAATGGTTGATGGTACGAATGGATTCCGTGTAGCCCTCCAGCCGTTTTGCCGCGCTTCCGATGTTTCCGGCAATCGAAGCTATTTTCTCGGAATCGAGGTTGCCGGTGGGAAGATTGAGCAGCAAATATTCCGCATGACCCTCTATGATGGCAATGGGGTTTCGCAGGTCGTGTGCGACGGACGCCTGCAGGCGTCTACGTTCCTCCAGCATTTCCCACATTTTTCGGTTGTTTTCCTGCAAGGCTAAGCGCATTTGCTCAAAAGAGACGCATAGGGCGCCGAGTTCATCGCCGGCCGGGTAAGAAATCTTGAAATCAAGATCCTGTTTGGTGATTTGGTCCGTTGCCCGGGCCAGAAGCGCAATTGGTGTTTTCAGCTTCTTCTTATAGAAGGCAAAGCCGCAAAAAAGAATCCCGGACAGAGAAAGAAAAACTGGAACAGCAACCATGGCAACGCTGCAGCCCTGGTATAAAAGCCGCCGTTTGGGGGACAGAAGGGAAACGCCGGATTCCACCGACGTGATCGAAAATTTTGCGCCGTCCAGCGTTGTCATTTCCTGCCCTTCAGCCATGATCATCGGAACGGAGCCGGGCTCGCTTCCAATCTTGATCCGGGTGCCGCCTGTGGCCTTTGTACCGTCCGTAAAGGTTTGCTCAATGTTTAAAAACACCTCGTTGGAGTCGGGAAGAAGCCACTTCTGCACGGAAAGGCAGCCCCAAATGACGGTGCCAGACACCGCAACCACCAACGCGAAGGCAGTTAATACATATAAAATGAATGCCTTACGCAGCGGCATGGATTTTATTCTTGCCTTTTTTGGTTCCATCGGTATCCCACCCCCCAGACCGTTTCAATATAGTCTTTCCCGGTTGCCTCGTGCAGCTTCTGCCGGATTTTGCGGACGTGTTCTTTGATTACGCTGCCATCGCCCTCCGCCTCCAGTCCCCACACCGCTTCATACAGCCGCTCCCGGTCAAACACCTGCCCCGCGTTGGTGACCAGAAATTCGATGATGTCAAATTCCCGCTTGGAAAAAGGAATCTCGGCTCCCTTATAAAAAACCGTGCGCTGCGAGAGATTCACAAGCAGCTCCCGGGAGGCCAGCAGCTCCTGAGAATTTCTGCTCCGTTCATCCCGCCGCAGATGGGCCCCGATTCGCGCCGTAATCTCCGGCAGGCTGAACGGCTTTGTGATGTAATCGTCGCCCCCGGTCAGAAATCCGTTGATCTTGTCCTGCTCACTGATCCGGGCGGTAAGAAAAACAATGGGACAGGCCACGTGCGCCCGGATCATTTTGCAGAGCTCCAGCCCGTCCATATCGGGCATATTGATGTCGAGCAGAATCAGGTCCGGCGAGGCCTTCAGTTGCTTGAGCGCCGCTTCGGCGCTATTGGCGACGTAGGACAGATATCCATTGTTTTGAAGATGATCGGCAAGGAGCTGCGTCAGCATCGCTTCATCGTCCACAATCAGTATTTTATACGGCATAGCGCTCCCTCCAATCCATCCCAGTATAATGGAGAATCGTCAAAAATTGGTCAAAAGCTCTGTGATTTCGCCGCGAAATATCGCCCTTGCGTTTTTCTGTATTTCATTATATCGCCTGTCCGTGAAAAAATCTAGCGTGGATCAAAAAGCCGCATTGCAAAGAAAATGTAGGGGAACACGTAGCCCGCTAAGGTATAGAAAGAAAAACGTAGGGGCGTGCTTTGCACGCCCGCGGAACGACCGCAGGTCGTTCCCTACATTCCGTTATTTAGGGTTCCATTCCGGCGTGCAGTTCCCGCGGGCGACCATAGGTCGCC
Organism: uncultured Eubacteriales bacterium; assembly: GCA_958402445.1. GTDB lineage: Bacteria > Bacillota > Clostridia > Oscillospirales > Oscillospiraceae > Faecousia. The sequence continues at coordinate 3,335 of CATXTO010000056.1, read as the reverse complement.
CCTACATCGTTCTATCGTCATGGGTCTGTAGGGGCGAGCTGCGCTCGCCCGTCAAGGTTCCGTCTTAGCCCGCAGTTCCGACGGGCGACCATAGGTCGCCCCTACATCGTTTTGCCGTCGTGCGTCTGTAGGGGCGAGCTGCGCTCGCCCGCTAAGGTTCGTCTTAGCCCGCAGTTCCGACGGGCGACCACAGGTCGCCCCTACAAAAGCGTATCGAAAAGGATATGGACCGTCCCCTATGGCTCCCGCTCTTGCAGCGGATTCTCGTCGATGTAGCGCCACACCCCCAGGTAGCTCTCATCGTTTCGAATCACATGGTCATAAAACGATTTCTGCCAGATGGAAAACCCCACCCGTTTGGTGACCGCCCCCTTGAATTGCTGCACCATCCTGGACAGCGTTGGCGGCGGCTCCTCGCCCCCCGCCTCAATGAAAATCACCAGATGCACGTGGTCGGCCATGATTTGGTATGGGTCAATCCGGACCTGCTTGAAAAGCCCGTTCCACCTCCGGATTTCCTGCTCCACGATTTTGCCGATCCGGGACAGCTCCGGCGGCGCCTCCGGGCTGGCGCCCCGCCCCTGCCCGTCCTCCCAGAGCAGCGGCCTGCGGCCCGCCAGACACATGGTCACAAAATACCCGCCGCTGGAGGCGTAATCGAACCCCTCCAGCCGGATTCGCTTCCGCTTCGGCAGCTCCATGCTCAATCCCCCCATTTCTGGAATTATAATCCAGATTGTAGCACAAAATTTGCCGAACTACAAGATTTTCGGCGAATTGTCCCCATATTCCGCCGAAAAATGGAGTCCCGCCCCAGGCCGAGCATACATTATATATATAGATATCTGTCTGGAAGAGGGAAATGTAGGGGCGTGCTTTGCACGCCTCGTCGGGGCAAAGTCCGCTCCTGCTCCGGCGGCCTTTCGGCCACCATCCGCACCGCTTCCTTGCCCCTCCTCTCCAAACCGAAGCCCGCTGGCGCTGGGCTTCGGTTTGGTCTTTTTGTTTTCTACCCTTCCTGTAGGGGCGAGCTGCGCTCGCCCGTCAAGGTTCCGTCTTAGCCCGCAGTTCCGACGGGCGACCACAGGTCGCCCCTACAGAAGCGTATCGAAAAGAAAACGTAGGGGCGAGCTGCGCTCGCCCGCATCGGCTATAGGCCGCCGATACATTATATATATATATATAATGTATCGGGATGAAAAACGGGCGGCCATAGGCCGCCCCTACATGATATATATATTATAATGTATAACCCAACCCGGACGGTCTTGGACCGCCCGGGTTTTATGTTTTATTCCGACCCCTTCCCATCCTCTTGTTCCAGATGGTCTAATGCGTACCGGCAGCATTGCAACACCAACATATTAAAGGATACATCGTTTGCATTTGCAACGTTTGTAAGCTCGTGGTAAAGCGTTTCCGTAAACCGTATTGTGCGGGCCACATTTATATTTGAAAATTCTTTGTTAATATGTAGCATATCAATACCACCTCACTGGTACTGATATTGTAATCGATTTCCCATAAAAAAAGCTATAACCTCGTTCTGGTTACGTAAGGTGGTTACATTCATTAAATTTAATAGATAACTGGACAAGGCGGGCGACCGCAGGTCACCCCTACAGAGGCAGAATAGGAAAGGGCCTGTAGGGGCGAGCTGCGCTCGCCCGTTTTCTCCTTATATATAATGTATAACGATGTTGGGCGGTCATGGACCGCCCACTTTTTATGTATAGCCGTCAGAGGGGATAAATACTATGCGTCGCTTTTCTCTGACTGCATATGGTCCAAAGCGTACTGACAGCATTGTAAGACCAACATATTGAAGGAAACGTCGTTCGCAGTGGCTACGGCGGTCAATTTTTCAAATAGTTTGTCTGTGAATCTCATGGTCCTGGGAATATTTGCATTGGAAAATTGGTTGTCAACCTGAAACATACCGACACCACCCTTTTCTCTCTTGTGTGTTGTTATTGTAACCACTTTTGAGCATAGAAAATAGAACCGTGATTAGTTATAAAAATGGTTGTGTTCGACAAAATAGGTGAGATTTGTTGTCAATTTGATTAGAAAACTGCGGTTTCTTTTCATTTTTGATAGTTAACTCCGAGGACTACACCTCCATCGTTGAATCACCTAGCGGGCGAGCGCAGCTCGCCCCTACATTATCTTATCGTAACGTTCCTGTAGGGGCGTGCTTTGCACGCCCGCAAGCTACCTATAGATTATAGTGGAATATTACAAAAATTCATATGCTGATAAATGTGACTACATTCTAATTAGCATATTAAACTGACGGGCGAGCGCAGCTCGCCCCTACATTATTGGTCTTTCGTCATGCTGGTCATGGCAGGCATGTTTGCAGAGACGGTCAAAGGTCTCAGGCATACTATATGAAATCAGGAGGAGATCACATGAACAAACAAACCAAATCTCAGAGAGAACCAGCCCCGTTTGGGGACCAGGACCGGCTGTGCCGGCCCAGGGACACGTTTGTGGATGCCAGCTGCGACGTTTTCCGCTGGCGGGAGGCCAACTCCCCCCGGTTCCAGGCGTTGCAGGCAAGGCGGGAGGCCCTGGCGGGGGCGGGATTTCCCGGCCCGGCGGCGGAGCTCTTTCCGGCTTATGAGGAGGCGCTGTACGTCTGGGAGGGAGCCTATGCCCGGGCGGCCTGGGCCCAGGGGGTGGCGGCGGCAGGCGCGGCCTATCTGGGGGGCGGGGCAAAGCCCGCGCCGGGTCCCAGAGCGGTCCGGTGCCCAGCCGAGGAGGAAGAGCTGAAGGACTTCTATACCTGCGTGCGGCTGGCCCTGCCCCAGGACCGGCGGAAGGCGCTGACCGAGTACCACGCCGTGGCCCGGCAGGAGGTGCGGCAGGTATTCTGGTACGCTTTTGTGGGCGGCTACGAGTGGATGCTGGAGCTGCTGCGGGAGTCGGGCCTCTCAGCGGAGGAGCGCGCGCCGGAGTGCTATTACCGGAAGCTGGACTGACCCGGGGACGCAAAACGCCCCGCGCCGAACGGCGCGGGGCGGAAGAAAGGGGGCGATGCGGGAGGAAGGTGTAGAAGCGCATCGAAAAGAAAACGTAGGGGCGTGCTTTGCACGCCCGTCGAGGGTCTATCCCGGGGGGCAGTTCCCGCGGGCGACCCCAGGTCGCCCCTACAGAAGCGCGTCGAAAAGAAAACGTAGGGGCGTGCTTTGCACGCCCGTCGAGGGGCTATCCCGGGGGGCAGTTCCCGCGGGCGACCGCAGGTCGCCCCTACAGAAGCGTATCGAAAGAAAACGTAGGGGCGTGCTTTGCACGCCCGTCGAGGGGCTATCCCGGGGGGCAGTTCCCGC
>CATXTO010000055.1 GCA_958402445.1 uncultured Eubacteriales bacterium | reverse complement strand
GCCCCTACAAGGTGCACCCCAAAATTGTAGGCTGTAGGGGCGACCTTCGGTCGCCCGCGGGCGTGCAAAGCGCGCCCCTACAGGGATTTTTAAACAATAAAGACGTAGGGAACGACCTGTGGTCGTTCCGCGGGCGAGCGCAGCTCGCCCCTACAGGGTGCGCCCCAAAATCGCAGGCTGTAGGGCGACCTTCGGTCGCCTGCGGGCGTGCAAAGCACGCCCCTACAAGGTGCACCCCAAAATTGTAGGCTGTAGGGGCGACCTTCGGTCGCCTGCGGGCGAGCGCAGCTCGCCCCTACAGGGTGCACCCCAAAATCGCAGGCTGTAGGGGCGGCCTTCGGTCGCCCGCAGGCGTGCAAAGCGCGCCCCTACAAGTATTTACCTCGGAGCAGGTCGTGCCTCCCTTTGGCGGTTTTTGCCGGCAAAGGATAAGCGCCGGTCCCTCTTCCCCAGGGACCGGCGCCAGCTTGATTGGGTTCGCGTGTTATCTGACCTGTGTTTCTAGCATAGCAGATCGAGCTTCGCCCCGCAAGCCCCATGGGGGGATATCCTTACGCCAAATCCAGGTCGCTGCCCGGCGGCGTAACGCCCACATAGGTCTTCCCCACCCCCAGGTCCACCGGGGTTCCGTCTGCACTGGTATACCGGAAGGGCTCGTCCTCTCCAGTCCGAGACCAGAGTATGGAGATGCATTTGCCGTCCCGCACCAGGTAGCCCTCCCCCTGGCCGGTGAGCGTGACCGCCAGGCGGCCATAATCGTCTACCGTTTTTGTCTCGGCGTACAGCACCAGCAGGTTGCGGAAGGTGAGCGTCTCGTCGTTGTTTCCGTCGGCATAAGCCTTGTCATATTGAGAGGCGCTGTACAGACCGGTCTGGCTGTCATATTCAAAGGAGGTTGTTTTGCTGGTACGGAAGTGCACCGTCACCGCAGTGGCTGGGTCCCCCTGTTCCATCGGGTCCTGGGAGAAGGATAGACCGCTGCTGTAATCCTCATCATGGAGGAACCGGCAGTCCATGTATGTGGCGTATTCCCTGACATCGTCACCGTCAATAAACAGGCTATGCTCATAGCCCGCCGTGTCAATCCTGGACTGAACCCGGTAATAGTAGCTGCCGGAGTTTGCGCCCCGTACCCCGTCGATGTGGTCCCAGCCGGAGGAGGACAGGTCCGAGTAGGCCTGCTCGCTGCCGCCGGCATGTACCACGATGGCGTCGTAGGCCCGGGCGATACTCAGGTAATAGGGGCGCAGGGAACGGATGCTGCCCAGGGGCTGATCCCCCATCGTGGAAAAGATCGCCATGGTCCGGGTAATACCGCCCTCGGCCAGCACCTCATAAAGGATGTCGGCCTGGCTGATGCCGCACTGGGGTTGCGCCACCTTGATATTGTTCACCATCACGGCATAGGGACGGCTGTTGTCATAAGGCGCCTCCAGCGCCTGTCCGGTGAGGGGATCCAGTCCCGCGGGCTCCGGCGCGGTGGTTTCCGGGGTGGTGATCTCCGGAGCGGTGGTTACCGGTGCCGTGGAGGGGCTCGTCTGCGTAACCGGCACAGTCTCCGACGGCTCCGGCCCCTTGGCGCAGCCGGTCAGGAGCAGAAGAACAGTAAGCACCGTCGCCATGCATTTTTTCATCTTTGCACATCCTTTACAAAGAGCCGCAGCGCGGCCCGCTTCGTTTGCCTCTATCATACAGGCTTTGGCCAAAAATGTCAATTCCGGACTATCGGTGCTGTCAACCCTGAGGCGATAAAATCAGGACGAGCCCCCCATCCAGGCAGGGCCCGCCCTCACACTTTTCCTTTTGCCGCCGCATGCGGTTAAGATTCCAGCTCCTCCAGCTGCTCTATGTATGCGGCTTCCGACGGAACCGCTCCACTTTGGGAGGAACCAGACCGCCCCTGGGCGGAAACCCGGGGGACTCCATACCGGTCAAAACGCCGGTTCAGCGCTATCTCCGTGGGAATGACCGCGCCCAGTACGCAAAAATCCTGCACCCCAATGCAGATGGCCGCCGCTCTACAGATGGTCTCTATGCTCCTACCCCGCAGGACAAGGCCCAGAACCAGCGCCACAACCAGCAGGGCAGCGCCCATCCAAAACCAAATCCGTCCCACATAGGCCTGGGCGAACAGCCAGGCCTCGTCGCTGGCCCGGGCTCGGCGGGACCGGTAGCCCAGCGTCCAATTGGGCCCCTGGGGCGGGCATTTCCTGCTGATCAGGCCCAGCGCCAGCAGCGCCAGGGGAATCAGCAGCATCAACAGGTACATGAGCTTCCAGATCATGATGGCTTCGCCCCCTTATTTCTCCTCCAGGAACTTGTTCAGCTCGTCCATAAAGCTGCGGATGTCCTTAAACTGCCGGTACACGGAAGCGAACCGCACATAGGACACCTCATCCAGCCGCTTCAGGCGCTCCATCACCAGCTCCCCGATATCCTCGGAGCTCACTTCCCGCTCCAGAGAATTTTGCAGAATCTGCTCGATCTCGGAGGCCGCATTTTCCAGCTCCGCCAAGGGCACCGGCCGCTTTTCGCAGGCGCGGACCATACCATTGAGAATTTTATTCCGGTCAAAGGACTGCCGGCTGCCGTCCTTCTTCACCACGATGACGGGAAGGCTCTCCACGGTCTCATAGGTGGTGAATCGCTTCTGGCAGGCCAGACATTCCCGCCGCCGCCGGATACTGAGACCATCCTCGGAGTGCCGGGAATCCACAACCTTGCTCTCTTGATCCCCACAGTAAGGACATTTCATGGAACGCGCTCCTCTCGTTTGCTTTTGTCCATTATAGCAAAACGTCCGGTTCCTGTCCAGTCCTTTCCCGAATTTCAGGCGCAGAGCATGTCACAGACCACGTCCCGCATGCAAGCCGGGGTCACCAGCCCGTCGGCCAGGCAGTTTAAAATAGATGTAATTCTGGGCCCAAAGGGGGTTATGCCCCGAATGACCCGTTTGTCGTAAAACGTTCCGTCCCGAAACGCCCGTATTTCAGCGCCGTAGACCTCCAGGGTGTTGCAGCCAAACACCACTTCGTCGATCAGCAGGAAATACTGCAAATGATACCTTCGGCTCTGCTCGTCATGAAAATACCGCTCATACATCAGCATATTTCGTGTCATTTTCCTCGCCTCCGCCTTTATTGAACCACAGTTTACAGGCGTTGAACAGAGAAAAATACCGCAAAATCCGACAGCCCCCCAGGGGCGGGTCTTATTTTTTCTGCCCTTTTTGGAGTTGTTCCTGCTTTTCCTCCCGGAATGTTATAAAATCCCGCGCTTTGGTGTCGAACGATTTTTTCGTCCTTTTTGGACGCGCTTCACCGGGCGGCGCGCAGAACTCCAGCGAAGGCAGGAAGCGCGGAGACCGGGGAGGGCAGGTCCTGCAGCAACGTCTCCGGCGCGCTTTGCCGCAGGAAATAAGCCGTGAGAATGGCGATAAACTCCGAGGCCGTGGGCTTTTCCCAAAGCCTGTCCCGGGCGATTTGCTGAAGCATCGCCGCGTTCCGCACCCAGGCAAGGGAGGCCACCGTGCGGATATTCCGCTCCACACAGCTTGCCGTGGTCTCATAATGCTCAGCAACCTCGGGGTAGAGCCGTTTGGTCACAAGCAGAAGACGTCCTTGATCCTCAAGGGAAAGGAGAACTGCATAAGCCGCGTAGAAAAATCCGCTGTAATTTGCAGTGACGCCAAGGGCGCCCAGCAAGTCGTAGACCCGCCGAATCATAAGTTCGCCCCCCATCCGCTAATTTGCCGTGGCTGAAAAACGTGCCCGTTTTCCCATCTCAGGACCAGCCGACAGTTGCCAGGAGGTGAAACCGCTGTTTTTTCGCTTCGGGCCTGCGCGCTAAGAATGGAATTCGACAAAGTTTTGGCTAGTTTCACGTTAATTCCCCCTCTTTTTACACAATAAAAGAGTTAGCGGGGGTTGTACAGTCCATCAAAATGAAATTCCGACCATTATTCCGGTACGGATTTTTTGCGTATTCTGCCCAAAGCGCAGCTCAGGGCTCCACGGCAGTCATGGTCCCGCCACCGACCACATTGTCCCCGTCATAGAGCACCATGGCCTGCCCCCGGGTCAGGGCCCGCTGGGGCTGGTCAAAGGTCACCCGAACCTGACCGTCCGGCAGCGCCTGTGCCGTTGCGGGCTGCTCCGGCTGATGGTAGCGGGCCCGGGCCAAAACCCGAATCGGGCCAGCCGGCGCGGAGCAGGCAATCCAATTAAAATCCGAAACCAGAGCGATTCGATTGTATAGTTGGGATTCCGGGGCCAAAACCACCGTGTTGTCCTGGGGTCTGATCTCCCGGACATACAGCGGCTGGGAGGCCGAGACGCCCAGGCCCCGTCTCTGGCCCACCGTATAGCAGACGACGCCCCGATGCCGGCCCAGCACCCGGCCGGCCTGGTCCACAAAGTCCCCCGGCGGGTAGTCCCGCCCCCGATGCCGGCGGATAAAGGCCGCGTAGTCCCCGTCCGGGACGAAACAAATGTCCTGGCTGTCCCGCTTCCGGGCGTTGAGGAATCCCTGCTCCTGGGCGATGCGCCGGACCTCTTGCTTGTGCAGCTCCCCCAGGGGAAACTGCGTGTGAGCCAGCTGCTCCTGGGTCATGGCATAGAGTACATAGCTCTGATCCTTCCCTGTGTCCAGGCCCTTTTTCAACAAATACCGCCCGTTTTCTCCCCGCTGGATGCGGGCGTAGTGCCCGGTGACCACATAACCGATGCCCAGCTCCTGAGCCCTGCGGTACAGCCGGTCAAATTTCAGATGCCGGTTGCAGTCGATGCAGGGATTCGGGGTGCAGCCGGCCTCATAGGCGCGGGCAAACCGGTCCATGACCTGGGTGCGAAATTCCGCGGAAAAGTTAAACACATAGTGCCGCATACCCAGCCGGGCCGCCACGGTCTTGGCGTCCTCCACGTCCTCCAGAGAGCAGCAGGTCCCCGGCCGGGGAACCGCCAAATCCTCGTTGTGGTACAGGCGCATGGTGGCGCCGGTGCACAAATAGCCCGCCTGCTGCATGAGGTAGGCCGCCACGGAGCTGTCCACGCCGCCGCTCATGGCAACGAGCGCCTTTCCCATCGCCTCGTCCATCTTGCGCTCCTTTCTCCCCGGCGTGCCGGGGCCCTTCCATTTCCTTACAAATCGCGGGGGCCAGCCTGCACCACCAGCCCGGCGTCCGCCGGGGTCAGGTGGGAGTTGGAGATCAGATGCCGGGGGCAGACCTCCACGCACAGCCCGCAGCCGTCGCATAGACTATAGTCCACATAAGCCAGGTTCCTCTCCACTCGGATCGCCCCCTTGGGGCAGGTCTTCTGGCATTTGCTGCAGCCGATGCAGCCGATGTCGCAGCCCCGCAGCGTCACGGAGCCCCGGGCGTTGGAGGAGCAGGCCACGGTGATGTGGGCGCCGTAGTGCACAGGCACGATGATATGCCGCGGACAGGCCGCGGCGCAGCGCATACAACCCACGCACAGGTCCGGGTTCACCTTTGCCACGCCGTTTTCCAGCCCGATGGCGCCAAACTGGCAGGCCTTCACGCAGTTGCCAAAGCCCAGGCAGCCGAATTTGCAGATCAGCGGGCCCCGGCCCGCCACCTTGGAGGCGGCCAGGCAGTCCTGGATCCCCTCATAAATGCCCTTGTCCCGGGCGGTAACGCCGCTGCAACGGACAAAGGCCACCTGCCGGGCCACCTTTTCCGCCTCGACCCCCAGAATCCGGGCCATGACCTGGGCGCACTCGTCCCCGCCGGAGACGCACAGGCCCACGGGCGCCTTTCCCTCCAGTACCGTCTGAGCGTACGCGCCGCAGCCGGAGTAGCCGCAGCCGCCGCAGTTGGCGCCGGGCAGGGCCTGCTGAAGGGGTTCCAGCCGGGGATCGGTCTTCACGTAAAAAATTCGGTTGGCCAGGGCCAGCACCAGGCCGAAGAGGGCCCCCAGGCCGCCCAAAACCACAACGGCTTTCAGAATCTCCATCTTCCCGCCCCCTTAAAAAATTTTCAGACCGGAAAAGCCCATAAACGCCAGGGCCAGCAGGCCCGCGGAAATCAGAGCGATGGGGAAGCCCCGAAAGCTCTCAGGGCAGTCCGCGTCCTCCACACGCTGGCGGACAGAAGAGAACAGGACGATGGCCAGGGTGAAGCCCAGGCCGCCGGTGATGCCGTAAACCACGGACTCCAGGAAATTGTAGCGCTCCTGCACACTCAGCAGGGCCACGCCCAGCACCGCGCAGTTGGTGGTGATGAGCGGCAGGTAAATCCCCAGAGCCTGATACAGGCCGGGCACGCATTTTTTCAGGAACATCTCCACCACCTGAACGATGGCGGCGATGATGAGGATGAACGCGGCGGTCTGCATGTAGCCCAGATCCAGAGGCGTCAGAACATAGTGATCCACCGCCCAGGTGGCCGCGGCGGCCAGGGCCATGACAAAGGTTACGGCCGCGCCCATGCCTACCGCGGTGTCCGTCCGTTTGGACACGCCCAAAAAGGGACAGATGCCCAAAAACTTTACCAGAATGAAATTGTTGATGAGAACAGCCCCCAGGGCGATCTCCAGCAGCTTCGTCACATTCATAGGGCGGCGGCCTCCTTCCGTTTTTCAGCCAGCCGCTTCTGCTCCCGGCGGCTGAGCGTCTTGGTCAGCCATTGGGAGAAGGCGATGAGGCAGCCCAGGGTCAAAAAACCGCCGAAGGGCAAAATCAGCAGCATGGCCGGCACCTGCTCCGGCAGAATGCGGACCCCAGCGCCGCCGCCCAGCAGCCCCGCGCCGAAGGTACCGCTGCCCAGCAGCTCCCGGAGGACGCACATGGCCACCAGGGCCACCGTATAGCCCAGGCCCTGGGTCAGGCCGTCCGCCGCCGAGGCCAGGACCCCGTTCTTCGAGGCGAATGCCTCCGCCCGGCCCAGGATGATGCAGTTGACCACGATCAGCGGGATAAAAACCCCCAGGCCCTCGGACAGCTCCGGCAGAAAGGCCTGCAGCAGCAGGTCCACCATGGTCACAAAGCCCGAGATGATCACCACGTAGGCGGCGATGCGGATGCTGCTGGGAATGAGCTTCCGCAGCAGGGAAATCAGCACATTGGAGCAAATCAAAATCAGCGTCACAGACAGGCCCATCCCGAGACCGTTAAACAGCGTCGTGGTGATGGCCATGGTAGAGCACATGCCCAGCAGCTGCGCCAGCACCGGGTTTTTGGTGAGCAGGCCCTCCTTGAGTTGTTTGCGAAAGTTCAAGCTGCGTCCCCTCCTTCCAGCGCCGCTACGCAGTGCAGCGCAGCAGCCACGCCCTTGGTCACGGCCCGGGAGGTCACGGTGGCCCCGGTCAGGGCCTCCACCGTACCGCCGTCCTTGGTGACGGCCAGGCTGTCGGACGCTGTGGCGCCTAAATATTGATCCCGAAACCGCCGGCCCGCGGCCCCGTCGCTGGCGGCGTTGGCCCCCAGGCTGGCGGTCTCGGTATGCCGGATGATGGCCACGCCCGTCACCGCACCGGTCCCGCTGACACCCACGGCCAGGTCAATCTCCCCGCCGTAGCCGGCGGGGGCTACCTCCACCACGTACCCGTCGGAGGTCTCATATACCGCCTGGACCAGCCCCGTATCGTCCTGGAATTCCTCCAGCTTTTGGCCCAGGGTGACTCCGGGCGCCAGAACCGCGGCGAACGCCTTCTGGGTTTTTTCCTCCGTGGCGCGGCGGATTGGCTCTGCCGTGACCCCGTTGACCAGGGCCAGCAGCAGCGCCATCACCGCGGTGATGAGAAACAGCGTAACGACCGCCTGCGGCCCTGCTCCCTTGGTTTTCGTCCTCATACCCGCGCCCCCTTTCGGGCGGCGCCGAAGCGGCGGGGCAGCCCCACCCGGTCCAGCAGGACCACACAGGCGTTCATCACCAGAATCGCGTAGCTGACGCCCTCGGGATAGGAGCCGAAATACCGAATGAGAACCGTTAGGCCGCCGCAGCCCACGCCGTAGAGCACCTGCCCCCAGCCCGTCACGGGAGAGGTGGTGTAATCTGTGGCCATGAACCAAGCGCCCAGCATCAGGCCGCCAGACAGGACCTGGCTCCCCATCCAGGCGAGCGGGTCGCCTCCCCGGGGAAACAGCAGGGTCAGAGCCGCCACGGTGCCCAGATACGCCAGGGGGATCCGGGCCCGAATGACCCGGCGGGCCAGAAGATAAACGCCCCCCGCCAGCAACAGCAGCGCGGAGGTCTCCCCCAGACAGCCGCCGGTTTTTCCCAAAAACAGGGTCCACAGGTTCTCCGGGGGCAGAGCGCCCTGGTGCAAGCTGGCCAGGGGCGTGGCGGCGGTGAGGCCGTCCACGTTGGGCCCAAACACCGCAGGCCAAACCCCGGGCCGGACCCAGGTGGTCATCAGGGCCGGCCAGGAGAACAGAAACGCCCGGGCCGCCAGGGCCGGGTTCATAAAGTTTTTGCCGATGCCGCCAAAGAGCTGCTTTACCACCACGATGGCAAAGAAATCCCCCACCATAAGCGTCCAATACGGGATGGTCACCGGGCAGACAAAGGCCAGCAGCAGCCCTGTGACCACGGCGGACAGGTCGCCCACCGTACAGTCCTGCCGCAGCAGCTTCCGGTATGCCCACTCAAAAAACACGCACGCGGCCACGGACAGGGCGGACACGGTGAGCGCCCGGGGGCCGAACTGCATTGTCGCCCATACCAGGGCCGGGGCCAGGGCCAGCACCACATCCAGCATGATGCGCCGCACTCCCAGGCGGCTGTGCATATGGGGCGAGCTGGAAACGGTCAGCTCATAAAAATACCTAATTTTCGTCGGCATGATTCCGCTTCCTCCTTAGGTCCGAACGGGTTCGGCAGCGGGCTTGGCCGCCTGCTGCGCGTCCCGCAGCTTCTGCTTGGCCGTCCGGATGCTCTGGACCAGGGGCACGCAGGCGGGGCAGGTGTAGGCGCAGCTCCCGCACTCCACGCAGTCGGTCACGTGGCAGCGAGACAGCTCCCCGGTATCTGACCGCCGCTCGGCACTGTATAAGTACAAAGGCATCAGATGCATGGGACAAACCTGCACGCACCTACCGCACCGGATACAGTGAGGCTGCGCCGCCGCGAAGCGGTTGGCCTCCCCCAGAATGGTTACGCCGTTGGTGCCCTTGGTCACCGGCACAGTCAGGTCGAATTGGGCAAGGCCCATCATGGGTCCCCCGGACAGGACCTTATAGGGATTCTGCCGGAAGCCCACGGCGTCGATCATATCCGTAAAGGGGGTCCCAATGGGCACCAGCAGGTTCCGGGGCTCCATGGCGATGTCGCCGGACACCGTCACCACCCGCTGCACCAGGGGCATGCCGTCCCACACGGCGTCGCACACCGCGGCGCAGGTGGCGGCGTTGAACACGGCGCAACCCACGGCGGCGGGCAGGCCGCCCGGCGGCACCTGTCGGCCGGTGATGGACTGAATGAGCTGCTTTTCCGCCCCCTGGGGGTACCGGGTCCGCAAAAGCCGGAGCCGGACACCCGGATGGTCCATCAGCGCAGCGCGCACCGCGGTGGCAGCCTGGGGTTTGTTGTCCTCCATGGCCACTACAGCCTTCTCCAGGCCCAAAATTCGCATCAGCACCTCCAGGCCCCGCAGGACCCGATGGGGCTGCTCCCGCAGCAGCCGCTCGTCGGCGGTGATGTAAGGCTCACATTCAGAGGCGTTGACCAAAATGGTGTCCACCTTCCCCAGAGCGGAGGCCAGCTTGGCGTGGGTGGGGAAGGTGGCGCCTCCCATGCCCACCACCCCGGCCTGCCGGATGAGATCAATGAGGTCCTGAGCGCTCAACCCGTCCAGATTCCGGCGGGGCCGAATCTCTGGGGAAAGGGTCTCTAAAAAATCGTTTTCCAGCACCACCGCCGGGACTGTGGTACCGCTGGAATGAGATCGGGCCTCTACTGCCTTGACCGTGCCAGACACTGAAGCATGCACTGGAACGCACAGCCCAGAACCGTCCCCAATTCTCTGTCCCAAGTCCACATGGTCTCCCCGGGTCACCAGAGGCTTACAGGGCGCGCCGATGTGCTGGGACAAGGGGATTACCAGGGTCTGAGGCGCGGGGAAAATCTGGATGGGCTGTTCCCGAGCCAGCTCCTTCCAATCCTTGGGATGGACGCCGCCAAAAAAGGAAAATGCCATGAACGGTATCACCTCTCTAAATTCGCAGGAAAGGCCGGGCCCGCGCGGGCCCGGCCTCAGCAAAAGCAACTGTGTGGACCAAGAAACGACGCGCACAGGCCTAGCTCCTGCCCTTTCTTACACTATACCGCTTATTGCCTCATTTGTCCATGGTTTTTAAAAATTTATTCGGCATTCTATACGAAAAACCCTATAAAAATCTGTTTATATCGATATCTTTGTACAAATTAGGCCGCACCTTGTTGGGCTCCGAATCAGACTGCACCCTGTAGGGGCGTGCTTCGCACGCCCGCGGGCAACCAAAGGTCGCCCCTACCTAGCACCATCGGTGGAAATCTGTAAGGGTGAGCTCCGCTCACCCGCGAACCAGCCGTGGGTCGTTCCCGACATCCGCCGAATCAGACCGCACCCTGTAGGGGCGTGCTTCGCACGCCCGCGGGCGACCAAAGGTCGCCCCTACCTAGCACCATCGGCAGAAATCTGTAGGGGCGAACTGCGCTCGCCCGCGAACCGGCCGTGGGTCGTTCCCGACATCCGCCGAATCAGACCGCACCCTGTAGGGGCGTGC
>CATXTO010000054.1 GCA_958402445.1 uncultured Eubacteriales bacterium | reverse complement strand
AGGGGCGTGCTGCGCACGCCCGCAAGCGACCACAGGTCGCCCCTATATCCTCTAAGTTGGTCCGCACTCTGTAGGGGTGTGCCGCGCACGCCCGCAAGCGACCACAGATCGCCCCCATATCCTCTAAGTTGGTCCGCACCCTGCAGGGGCGTGCTGCGCACGCCCACGGGCGACCACAGGTCGCCCCTATATCCTCTAAGTTGGTCCGTACCCTGTAGGGGCGTGCTGCGCACGCCCGTGGGCGACCACAGGTCGCCCCTACATTTTGTTATCGGAAGATGTTCTAGGAAATTCAAAGCTGAAAAAGGAGAGGGATCATGTATTTTCAGAAAAAACGCTGCATCGCCATGCTGCTAGCCGGGGGGCAGGGCAGCCGGCTCAGGGTCCTGACGGAGTCCACCGCCAAGCCCGCGGTGCCCTTCGGCGGCAAGTACCGAATTATCGACTTTCCCCTGTCCAACTGCGTCAATTCCGGTATTGACACCGTGGGAATCCTGACCCAGTATCAGCCCCTGGAGCTTAACGAGTATATCGGCAATGGACAGCCCTGGGGCCTGAACAAGTCTCACTGCTGCGCCCAGGTTCTGCCGCCCTATGCCCGGAGCAAAAAATCCGAGTGGTATAAGGGGACGGCCAACGCCATTTATCAGAACATCCCGTTTATCGAACGGTTCGATCCGGACAACGTGCTCATCCTCTCGGGAGACCACATCTACCGCATGGATTATGCCGCCATGCTGGCCTATCACGAAAAGGTGAACGCCGACTGCACCATCGCCGTGCGGACGGTGCCCATGGAGGAGGCCAGCCGCTTCGGCATCATGAATACCAAGGAGGACGGCTCCATCTATGAATTTGAGGAGAAACCCGCCAAGCCTAAGAGCAACAACGCCTCCATGGGCATCTACATCTTCCGCTGGAATATCCTGAAAAAGTTTTTGATTGCCGACGAGGAGGACCCACACTCGGATAACGATTTTGGAAAGAATCTGATCCCGGCCCTGCTGGGCTCCGGACACAAGCTCTTTGCCTATGCCTTTCGGGGCTATTGGAAGGACGTGGGGACCATCGACTCTCTCTGGGAGGCCAACATGGACCTGCTGGGCAGCGAGCCCAAATTTGATATCCGCGGTTCCGAGGATCAAAAAATCTCCGCCCGGAACAACGCCTTGCCCTCCAGCTACCTGTCCAGAGACGCAGCGACCATCAACTGCTTCATTGCCGAGGGCAGCGAGATCTACGGCACCGTGCGCCACTCCATCATCTCCACTGGCTGCAACGTGGGGGAGGGAGCTCTGGTGGAGGACAGCGTGCTCATGCCCAACGTCACGGTGGCCCCCGGCGCCATTTTACGCCACGCCATCGTGGGGGAGGGCTGTACCGTATCCCAGGGCGCGGTGATCGGCGGCGCCTTTTCCCCCGGCGCCAAGCGAAAAATCGCCGTGGTGGGGAAAAATCAAGTACTGCCGGAGAACGCCGTGGTCCTGCCCGGCGAGGTCCGCTGAAGGGGGTAGCTGCTATGAAGGCAATGGGCATCATTTTCGCCAATATTTACGACAGCTCTCTGGGAGAGCTCACCAACAAGCGCACCATCGCCTCCCTGCCCTACGGGGGACGGTACCGGCAGATCGATTTCACCCTGTCCAATATGTCCAATTCCGGAATCCGGCACATCGGCATCATCACCAAGTACAACTACCAATCCCTGATGAACCACATCGGCTCCGGCCAAGAGTGGGATTTGGATTTGGAGGAGGGGGGCCTGGAGTACCTGACGCCCTTTGCCATGGGGCACAACGGCAGCTACCGGGGCAAAATCGAGGCTTTGAACTCCGCCATCAAGTATCTGGAAAACGCTCTGGAGGACTATGTGGTGCTGGCCGACAGCAACGTGCTGTGCAACATCGACCTGGAAAAGGTGCTGCAAAACCACGTGGACAGTGGTCGGGACGTGACGGTGGTGGTCAAGGAGGGCATTGCCAACGGGGTCAAGCAGCTGGATCTGGGCATCAAACTGGATAAGAAGGGACAGGTGACGGACATGGCCGTGGACTACTGCGCCAAGCCGGACTACCTGGCCAGCATGGGCATTTTTGTCATCAGCCGGGAGCTTTTGATCTTTTTTGTCAAGGAGAGCGTAGCCCGGAGCCGGTACCGCTTTGAGCGGGACTTCCTCCTGAAGCAGTTCAATGAAAAAAATCTGACGGTGAACGTGTATCTCTTCCCCGGCGTAGCCATGTTCAACGAGAGCACCCAGGAGTACTACCGCAATAACCTGGCCCTGACGGACCCGGAGATCCGGCACGCCCTGTTCCGGGGAGATCGGATCATCTATACCAAGGTCCGGGACCGGGTCCCCTCCTATTTTGGCGAGCACGCCAGGATCGATGACTGCATGGTGGCCGACGGTTGCGTGCTGGAGGGGTCGGCGGAGCATTCCGTCTTGTTCCGGCAGGTGCGCCTGGAGGAGGGCGCCCAGGTACAACACTGCGTCATCATGAACGACTGCACCATCGGCGCCGGGGCGGAGCTGTCCTGCGCCATTTTGGATAAGGATGTGGTGGTCCGCCCCGGCGTCCGGCTGGTGGGAACCAAGGAGAACCCCATCGTCGTCAAGCGGGGGGAAGTCGTATGAAGATCGCCATGGCGGCCTCGGAGGCGGCGCCCTTCGCCAAGTCGGGCGGCCTGGGAGACGTGATGGAGGGGCTGCCGGCGGAGCTGGCCCGGCTGCCCGGCAACGAGGTCTGCCTTTTTGTGCCCTATTACAAGCGTATGAAGGAAAACCCCGCCCTGCAGACGGAGCTGTGCGCGGAATTTCAAGTTGGTCTGGCCTGGCGGGAGCAGTACGCCGGGGTCCACCGACTGAAAACCCGGCGAAAAAAACTCCAAATTTACTTCATTGACAACGAGTATTATTTTGCCCGGGACGGCGGGCTGTATGGCTACCTGGACGACGGAGAGCGGTTTGCCTTTTTCTCCAAGGCCGTGCTGGACGCCATGGCGGTTTTGGAGTTTTATCCGGATGTGATTCAGTGCAACGACTGGCAGACCGCCATGGTGCCCGTGTATCTCAGCGCCTGTTACCGGGGGATTTTCCCCTTTACCAAAGCCGTTTTCACCATTCACAACATTGAGTACCAGGGCTGGGCCAATCCAGACTTTTTCGACAATGTGCTGAGTCTGCCGGAGCAGTACCGGGGTGTGTTGGATTTAAATGGCGGCGTGAACGTGATGAAGGGCGCCATCGAGTGTGCCGACATGGTCAGTACGGTCTCCGAGACCTATGCCCAGGAGATCCGCTACCCCTACTATGCCCATGGCCTGGACGGCGTCCTGTCCAGCTACTGGTACAAGCTGACGGGCATCACCAACGGCGTGGAGGCGTCGGTGTTCGACCCGGCCAGAGACCCCGCCCTGGTCCGAAACTACAGCGCCTCTGACTTTGAAGTGGGAAAGGCGGAGAACAAACTAGCCCTGCAGCAGGAGCTGGGATTGCCCCAGCGGCCGGAGCCGCCGCTTTTGGCCATGGTCACCCGGCTGGTGGGGCATAAGGGCATTGACCTTCTCTGCTATATCGCCCGCCGGCTTCTGAGTCTGGACGTGCAGCTGGTGATTGTGGGCACGGGAGAGGAGCACTACGAGAACTTCTTCCGGGGTTTGGCGGCGGAATTCCCAGACAGAGTTTCCGCCCAGCTGAAGTTCGACCTGGGACTGGCCAGCCGGGTGTACGCCGGGGCCGACGTGTATCTCATGCCCTCCAAGGCAGAGCCCTGCGGCTTGAGCCAGATGAATGCCATGCGCTACGGCACGGTCCCGGTGGTCCACGCTACCGGCGGCCTGAAGGACACGGTGCGCCCGATGGGCTCCGAGGACGGGGGGCTGGGCTACACCTTTCAGAGCTACAACGGCGACGACTTCTGGGGCGCCATCGACCGGTGCCTGGGCCTGTATTGGCATGACCGGGCGCTGTGGCGGGAGCTGATTCTGCGGGATATGCAGGAGGATTTCAGCTGGAAAAAGCCCGCGGCCAAATATATGGAGCTGTTTCGCCGCCTTAAAGGCGACTGAACCAGCTGGACGTGCTGCACCGCAGGTTTTGCATTAAAAATGTAGGAACGTGCTTTGCACGCCCGCGGAATTACCACAGGCCGTTCCCTACACCCATAATCGGTGGATTGCCCCCTGCGGGCGGCCACAGGTCGCCCCTACACCCTCCGATTCACTCCGCACCTGGTGGGGCGGACCGCGCTCGTCCGCGGAACGACCACAGGCCGTTCCCTATAGCCCCAGCTACATCCATCCGTCATTTTCCACACAAGGAGCCCAAGTCTATGCGTATTCTGTATAACAGCCGCAGCCCCGTATACAAGGAGCCCTTTGGCACCCTGACCCCCGAGACCCCCTGTATCCTGCACGTGCAGATTCCCAAGTCCTGCCGGACCCAGTCCGTCGCGCTGGTCCTAGAGCAGGAGGACGGAGCCCCTGCCGGCGCCTTCTCCTTTGAACGGGATCAGGTCCAGGGTCCCTACGAAACCTGGCGGTGCCGGTTTAATCTGTGCCAGCCAGGGTTGTATTTTTACTATTTTCACATCACCACCGCAAACGAATCTTTTCGCCTGCTGCGCCAGGGGGAAGAGACCAATATGGAGGCCGGGGACCGCTGGCAGCTCAGCTGTGTCCCAGATGCTTTTACCGTGCCGGATTGGGCTCAGGGCGCGGTGGTTTACCAGATCTTCCCAGACCGTTTTGCCAAGGCCGGGCGCTGCGATCTGCGGGGCAAGCTGGAGCCCTACACGGTGCACGAAAGCTGGGACGAGGAGGTCCAATGGAGGCCCACGGACCGGGGCGAGGTGCTCAACAACGACTTCTTCGGCGGTAACTTCCAGGGCATTACGGAGAAGCTGCCCTACGTCGCCTCTTTGGGGGTGTCAATTTTATATCTGAACCCCATCTGCAAGGCCTTCTCCAGCCACCGGTACGACACCGGGGATTACAAGACCCCGGACCCTATGCTGGGAACGGAGGCGGATTTTCAGGCCTTATGCCAAGAGGCCCATCGGCTGGGCATTCGGGTAATTTTGGACGGCGTTTTCTCCCACACCGGAGCCAACAGCCTGTATTTCGACAAGTACGGAGCTTTTGGCGGCCACGGAGCCTATCGGGACCCCAATTCCCCTTACAGGGCCTGGTATCAATTCCGGCGTTACCCCGACGATTACAACTGCTGGTGGGATTTCGACACCCTGCCCTGCCTCAATAAGCTGGAGCCCAGCTACCTGGAGTATATCATCGACGGACCGGACAGCGTGGTGGCCCATTGGCTGGCCCTGGGCTGCGACGGATTCCGGCTGGACGTGGCCGACGAGCTGCCCGACGCCTTTCTTCTCCGGCTCAAGCGCCGTCTCCGGGAGCTCCGGCCCGACGCCCTGCTGCTGGGAGAGGTCTGGGAGGACGCCTCCAACAAGATCGCCTACGGGGTGCGCCGCCGATATTTTGTGGACGGGGAGCTGGACGGGGTGATGAACTACCCCTTCCGGAAGGCCATTGTGGACTTCCTGCGGCAGCGGGACGACGGGGCCGACCTGCGGGAGACCGTGCTCACCTTAGCCGAGCACTATCCGGCTCAGGTTTTGAACTGCTGCATGGGTCTGCTGGGCACCCACGACACGCCGCGGATTCTCACCGCCCTATTGGACGACTTTGACGGAGGCCGGGCGGAGAAGGCCCAGCGGCACCTGTCTGCCGGCGAGCTGCCGGTGGCCAGGGAACGGCTGAAAATGGCGTCCTTTTTGCAGTTCACCCTGCCTGGCGCCCCATCCATCTACTATGGCGACGAGGTCGGGATGGAGGGATACAGCGATCCCTTCAACCGCCGGACCTATCCCTGGGGGCGGGAAGATCAGACCCTTTTGGCCCACTACCGCCGGCTTGGCCGTCTGCGCCGGGAAACACCGGCTCTGCGGACGGGAAGCATTGCGTTTCTCACCGTGGAGGGAGGGCGCGTGTCGTTTCTCCGGGCCTATGGGAAACAGCGGGTGGAGGTCTATGTAAATCGGAGCCGGGATTCCTGGGAGGTGCCTCCAGGGAAGCTTTTGCTGGGGCATAGGCTGGAGACCTGCGCGCCGAACGCCCTGTGCCTGCTGCCCGGCGGCTTCTGCGTTCTGGAGAAGTGACAGATGGAAGAGGAAAAGATTCTGACCGGGTTCTGCCGGGCGGCGGACCAGAGCCGGATGGTGACTGTGGAATATACCAACGGCGCCCAGAGACGAAGGCTGGAACATGTGGACTGCAGCTATGAGAGCTGCCCGCACCGCTGCGCCTGCGAGATTGGGCGGGCCATTGCCGCCCTATTGGCAGACATTGATTGCCCCGGCGGTCCTTAACAGCCGAAGTAATGTGGATCTCTGGCGGCCCAAATTACTGCCTCGTTGTATAGAACGACACCCTATAAATCCCCGCCCATTGGGGCGGGGATTCTTGTTCGCTGTGCCTCTGCCCCGCTTCAAGCCAAACCCGTTTCGCTGGGCTTCGGTTTGGTATTTATACTTCTGTAAAACCTTTTGGGAACGGAATGTAGGGGCGGCCCTTAGTCGCCTGCGGGCGTGCATAGCACGCCCCCACAGGGTGCGCTCTGGTTCGGAGGGGGTAGGGGCAGCCTCCGGTCGCCCGCGGGCGTGCGGAGCACGCCCCCATTCGGAGGATGTAGGGGCGACCTGTGGTCGCCCGCGGGCGTGCGGAGCACGCCCCCACAGGGTGCGGTCTATTTCGGAGGGGGTAGGGGCGACCTGTGGTCGCCCGCGGGCGTGCGAAGCACGCCCCTACAGGGTGCGCTCTGGTTCGGAGGTTTTAGGAGCGACCTGTGGTCGCCTGCGGGCGTGCGAAGCACGCCCCTACAGAGTGCGGTCTAATTCAAAAGGGGTAGGGGCGGCCTATTCGACAGCCCTCCCCACCGCGCTCTGCTCCAATTGAAAAATTTACCCTTTCGTCACAATTCCTCCGGCCGGGCTTGGTAAAATATATAAAAAGCACATAGAAGGAAGAATGTTTCATGGAGGAAAACACCAATATCGCCCTGCCGCAGGAGCAGCTGATCCACTTCGCAACCCAGTACCAGCAGCTTATGCTGCTCTACGAGGGCGGTATCAAACAAATTTCGACCAAATTGGACATTTTGAACCGGGAGCACCGGGTCCGGGGCCTGCGGACGCCCATTGAGTCCGTGAAATCCCGGTTGAAAACGCCCAAGAGCATTGCCGGAAAGCTGGCCCGTCGGGACCTTCCCCTGACCATTGCCTCCATCATCGACAATCTCAACGATGTGGCCGGAATTCGAGTCATCTGTCCCTATATCAGCGATATTTATACTGTGCGCGATATGCTGCTGTCCCAGGCGGACGTGACGCTGCATCAGGAAAAAGACTACATTCGGAAACCCAAGCCCAACGGCTATCGAAGCCTGCATCTGGTGGTGGAGGTGCCTGTGTACCTCTCGGAGTCCACGCAGCAGGTCCGGGTGGAAATTCAAATTCGCACCATTGCCATGGACTTCTGGGCCAGCCTGGAGCACGAGCTGCACTATAAATCCTCCGAGCAAATTCCGGACGGTGTCTCCGAGGAGCTGGCCCAGTGCGCGGCCGTGATTGCGGACACGGATCGGCGCATGGAATCCATCGCCGTCCGGCTTCACCAGCTGGCCGACCCCACGGTGCCGACTGGACCCGCCATTCAACTGTGAACGTCCTATCCAAGGACCTGCCGCTCCATGGTGCAATTAAAAATGGGTGAGCATCGCTCACCCATTCCCGCGTGTCAAATAAGCCTCGCAGAATTCGCCGCCCGCAGGCGGCGAAGAGATCCAGATCATGTTCCGCCGCGACATGTGCGTGACGGAACATACCGCTCAGGCTGCAAGTGTACGAGTTGTGGGCCACTGGCACACAGCGCGTGCATGTGGCAGCCTGCTATTTCTTTGTCGAAAAGCCCCGTAGGGGTTTTTTGACAGTCTGAAATAGGTGCGCGTCGCTCATCCATTCGGCCCCATATCACCGGGCCAGGAAATAGCCTCCTGCGCCTTCCTCGGTTCAGCCAGGCTACTACGGCTCAAACCGCCAGCCGCACCGGGGGCATTGGGGACTCCGGCCCTTGGCCAGCAGCTCCCCGCATTTTGGGCAACGCCAGAATCGACTGACCACCACCGCGCTGGCCAGCATCAACGCAATCGCCGCGCCCAGCAGCACCCACCGGAGCGTCCCCTGAAACAGCAAAGAGCAAAGCACCGCCGCAATGGAGCCGATATTGAGTAGGCGCGAAACAAGCTTACAGGTTCTCCAATTCATGGCCGGCCCTCATTTCATAAATTTTTCCACAGCCTGGCACAGGTCGTCGATGGCGCCCTGGTCTCCCGCTGCCACCGCATCCACCATGCAATGCCGCAGGTGGTCCTGCAAAATGACCTTGCCCGTGTTGTCCACGGCGGAGCGGACCGCCGCCAGCTGGACCAGAACCTCGGAGCAGTCGTAGCCCTCTTCCACCATGCGCTTGACCTTCTCCAAGTGGCCGATGGCCCGGGCCAAGCGGTTGATCACCGCCTTTTGATTCTCATGCACATGGCCGTGAGAGTGGGCGATGCCGTGGGCGTGCAGATAGGCGTGGTCCTGGTGCCCCTGCGCCTCCGGGCCGCATGCAGGCACCGAACGTTCCTTTCCCGTATGCTCGTGTCCCATTGGGCCGCTCCTTCCGCTGTAATTTTGTCGGGTGCCGAGGTGAAAACCGGTCATAATAAGAATAATCCCCAGACAGCCGCAGAAATCGGCCGTCCATTGCCATCCCGGCCATTCAAAGCTATTATACCACACAATTTGACGGGCGCAAGGCCCCACAGGGGATATTTTCTCCGGAATCGGCTTTGACAGCCGACGGGATCTGCGCTATAATGGGAACAAAGCAAGGAAAGGAGCATTGCCATGCATACAGAACACGATGAAACTGAAGCTTCCGTGGAGCACACCCACGAATACACCCATACCCATCCCCATGACCACACCCACGACCACCATGCACACACCCAGGGCGATACCCATCCACACACCCACTGCTATACCCACAGCCATACCGGCGGGGCGGCGCCCCATGCTCATGCCGACGCATGCGAAGCAGGCGCCTGCGACAATTGTCCCGGCTGCGGGGAGCACACGCCTATGGAGGAGCTCCTGGCGCTCATGCAGTATATGGCGGGTCATAACGCCGCCCACGCGCAGGAATTGGCGGGACTGGCCAAGCAGCTGGAGGAAGCCGGACAGCGCGCGGCCTACGATCAGGTGATGCTGGCGGTCTCGGATTTTGAAAAGGGTAACCTGCGTTTGAGAACGGTTCTGCAATCTCTTCAGCAAACGGACAAGGAGTAATGGTCATGTGTCTTTCTACTGTTTATAAAAACCAGAAAACGCCGGAGGCCATCGTGATGAAAAACGTCATGAAGGTGGAGTGCCAGGACGGCATGATCATTCTGACGGACCTGATGGAGCGGCAAGTGGCCATCGAGGGCCAGCTTCAGGAGGCCAACCTGGTGGATGGTTTCGTGATTGTGCGGGAGACAATTCCCGCTTGACCAGCCTCTAACCGGGGCCAGACGAACTATGTTACGCGAAAGGGAACCGACGGGGTTCCCTTTCGCTTCTTCCTTACCGCTCGCTACCCTTCGCTCTTTATTTTTGTGTCTTTTTTCATGAAAGGCGGGATGAGATGAAAGGTCCCCTGGGCCCTCTCCGGCGTATCCTTGTTCTGGTCCTGGGCGCCGCGCTCTGCCTGACCGGCTGCGGCGGACCTGCGCCGGTAGAGCGGGAGCTGTTTGCCATGGATACGGTGATGCGGCTGCGGCTCTGGGGGCCGGCGGCTCCGCAGGCCAGCCTGGAGCTGGAGCAGCTGCTTCAGACATTGGAGGCCCAGTACTCCGTCACCCGGGTGGGCAGTCTTTTGGATCAGCTCAACGGGGGACAAACCGTGGAGCTGGAGCCGGACCAGGTCGCGCTTCTGGCGCAAACCTTGGAGCTGAGTCGACGGACTGGCGGGGTTCTGGACCCAACGCTGTACCCCGTCACCCGGCTCTGGGGCTTTACCACCGGGAGCTATCGGGTGCCGGATGCGGCGGAAATCCAAGAGGCCCTATCCCGCACCGGGCTGGACAAGCTCCAGCTGACGGACCGCTCCGCCGCCTTAACGCCCGGCGCCATGCTGGACCTGGGCGCCGTGGCAAAGGGCTGGGCGGGGGTCCAGGCCGTGAACCTGCTGGAGGGGCTCACCGGCGTGGAGTGCGCCCTTTTGGCCCTGGGAGGCAATGTCCAGACCTATGGAACCAAGCCGGATGGAAGCCCCTGGGAGATCGGCATCCAGGACCCGTTTGGCAGTGGGACCGCCGGAATTCTGCGGCTGGAGGGGACCTGGGCGGTGGTGACCTCCGGGGGTTACCAGCGGTATTTTGAGTCCGACGGGCGCCGGTACTGCCACATCCTGGACCCAGCCACCGGCGCCCCGGCAGACAGCGGCCTGGCTTCCGTCACCATCGTGGCGCGGGACGGCCTTATGGCGGACGGGCTCTCCACCGCCCTGTATGTGATGGGCCTGGAGCAGGGCGAGGACTTTTGGCGGGACGCCGGTGATTTTGAAGCCGTATGGATTACAGACGCCGGCGCCGTCTACGCCACCCAAGGCATCTCCTCGGCGCTGACGGATTGTACATATGAGGTGGTTCGGCCATGAAAACGCGGACCTGGATCTGGACCCTGGGAGCCCTGTTCCTGATAAGTCTGGTCCTGAGCCTGCTGCCGGGAGCTCGGGCCGACCAAGCTGAAATTTGGTCCGACGGGGTACTGGTGAAAACAGTATCCCTGAGCCAGGAGCAGAGCTTTGTGGTGCGCTCCCAGGCCGGGGAGAACACGGTGACAATCCGGGACGGGAAAATCGCCGTGACCCGGTCCGACTGTCCCGGAGGAGACTGCATGGCCCAGGGCTGGCAGGAGGGCGGACGGGCCATTATATGCCTGCCCAACCGGCTGGTCATTCGTTTTGTGGCGGACGGGCTGGACGCAGTGGCCGGCTGAGGTCCGGCCTTGCAGGTAAAACTGCGCTCACCCGTGCAAGGGGCGTTTGGGTTCAGAAAATGTAGGGGCGACCTGTGGTCGCCCGCTCAGGTCCTTATCTGTATGGAACCAAAACAACGGAAGGTTGGAACCGACCTGTGGTCGTTCTGCGGGCGAGCACAGCTCGCCCCTACGGGATATCTCCTGGGGTGCAGCTGTTGGGGCGGCCTTTGGCCGCCCGCGGGCGAGCGCAGCTCACCCCTACGGGATATCTCCTGGGGTGCAACTGTAGGGGCGGCCTTTGGCCGCCCGCGGGCGAGCACAGCTCGCCCCTACGGGATATCTCCTGGGGTGCGACTGTAGGGGCGGCCTTTGGCCGCCCGCGGGCGAGCACAGCTCGCCCCTACATTTTCGTGGCCTCCATCGGGATGGTGTGCGGACACACGACGAAAATGCCTCATCAAAAGCAGGCCTTCAACAGCAAATAAAAAAGGAACCCGCAGGACTGAACAGGACCAGAAAAAACGGACAATAGACAAAGCCCCCTTGATGTAGGAAA
>CATXTO010000053.1 GCA_958402445.1 uncultured Eubacteriales bacterium | reverse complement strand
AAGCGACCCTGGCCCTGCCGGAACCCCTTTGTTTCGAAAATTCCCCCCAATATGGTTGTAGGGGCGACCTTCGCTCGCCCGCGGAACGACCACAGGTCGTTCCCTACACCCTTCATCGATGGCGCATCCCTGCGGGCGACCACAGGTCGCCCCTACATTTCTTTACCGATGGGTTTTCCCAGCGGGCGAGCGCAGCTCGCCCCTACATTCCATTGCCGAATATTTATAACCCAAACGTGAGCCCAGCGCCAGCGGGTTCGGTTTGGTGAGGAGGGGCAAGGCCGAACTTATTGAGTACCTGGACTCCTACAACAACAGGCGTGCCAAGGCAAAGCTAAGGGGCTTACCGCCTGCGATTCACAGACAGCAAGCCCTTTTGGCTGCTTATTCAATATCTTTGTCTAACTTTTTGGGGTCTCTTCATAACCGGGGCGGTGTTTTTTGCCTCGGTCCGGAGCGCGCTAGGAAAGCGGGATGCCCCGGTCCCGGAAGGCCTCCAGCAGCCGCTCCAGCTCCCCAGGAATGGAAATGGGCTCGCCGGCGTAGGCGATGGCGTTGGCCACATCCTTGAGGCCGTTGCCTGTGACTAGGGAAACCACCGTGTCCGACGGCCCCAGAATCCCCTGGCGGCAGAGCTTCGCCACCCCCGCGGTCCCCGCCACCCCCGCGGGCTCCCCGAAGACCCCGCAGGTCCTGCCCAGATGCCCCTGGGCCTCCATGATCTCCTGGTCCGTCACGTTGACCACCAGCCCCCGGGAGTCCCGGATGGCCTTCAGGGCCTTGTCCGCGTTCCGGGGCACCCCCACGGCGATGGAGTCAGCCAGGGTGTTTTCCTCCATGGGCGCCCAGGGCCGCCCCAGCTCCACGGCTCGGTTCAGGGGGCAGCACCCCGCCGCCTGGACGGAGATCAGCCGGGGCAGTCGGTCCAGAAAGCCGATGGCGTACAGGTCCTGGAAGCCCTTCCAGACCCCGGCGATGGTGCATCCGTCCCCCACGGACACCGCCACATAGTCCGGGGCCCGCCAGCAGAGCTGCTCGGCCACCTCCAGGGCCACGGTCTTCTTCCCCTCTAGGAGATAGGGGTTCACCGCGGCGTTTCGATTATACCAGCCCCACCGGTCGATGGCAGCCCGGGACAGCTCGAAGGTGTCCTCATAGGAGCCCTCCACGGAGACCACCGTGGCGCCGAAAGTGAGCAACTGGGCCACCTTTCCCTTGGGGGCCCGGCTGGGCACGAAAATGTAGCTCCCCAGCCCCGCAGCGGCGCACGCGCCCGCCAGGGAGGAGGCGGCGTTTCCCGTGGAGGAGCAGGCCACCGTGTCGGCGCCGGCCTCCACGGCCTTGGCTACGGCCATGGCGGAGGCCCGGTCCTTCAGAGAGGCGGTGGGGTTCTGGCCGTCGTCCTTGATCCATAGCCGTCCCAGGCCCAATTCACCTGCCAGGCGGGGCGCCTCATACAGGGGGCTCCAGCCCACCCGCAGGGGAGGGCACGGGGTATCCGCCTCCACCGGCAGCAGCTCCCGGTACCGCCACATGTCCTGGGGGCGGCTTGCCAGGTCCTGCTTGCCCAGGTCCCGGCGGATGGAGGCATAGTCGTAGACAAGATCCAGAATGCCGCCGCAGGCGCAGGTAGTCAGGCGGGGGACCGCCTGGTATTCCCGCCCACAGCGGACGCATTTGGCGCACTTGACATAGCGCATGCAGAGACCTCCTTGGTTTTTGCAAGATTTGGTTTTAAAATGTAGGGTCGAGGTTGCGCGGGTCGCCTTTGGCCGTCCGCAAAGCGGAACGTAGGGGCGAGCTGCGCACGCCCGTATACGCCGCCTCCCGGAATGCACCCGCAATCAACGGACCGTAGGGGCGACCTGCGGTCGCCCGTATACGCCGCTTCCCAGAACGGACCCGCAATCAACGGACCGTAGGGGCGACCTGCGGTCGCCCACGGGCGTGCAAAGCACGCCCCTACAGAGAACGGAATGTAGAGCCGGCCTTGGCCGCCTAACCATCGGAACGTAGGGGCGACCTGCGCTCGCCCGCGGGCGTGCAAAGCACGCCCCTACATTTCCTTTTAAGGACCCAAAAACCAAATCGAAGTCCAGCGTAAGCGGGTTCGGTTTGGTCAGGAGGGGCAAGGCAGCGGCGCCGACGGCGGCCACCCGGCCGCCGGAGCAGGAGCGGACTTTGCCCCGACACTGTAGGGGCGAGCTGCGCTCGCCCGTATACGCCGCCTCCCGGAATGCACCCGCAATCAACGGACCGTAGGGGCGACCTGCGGTCGCCCGCGGGCGTGCAAAGCACGCCCCTACATTTCCTTTTATGGGCCTAAAAACCAAATCGAAGCCCAGCGTAAGCGGGTTCGGTTTGGTCAGGAGGGGCAAGGGAGCGGCGCCGACGGCGGCCACCCGGCCGCCGGAGCAGGAGCGGACTTTGCCCCGACAGAGGGCGGGGATGCGGGGCCATGCTTCGCATGCCCCCGCCGAACCCAAAGGGGGTCGCGCCCCACAATCACAGGGCTTTCAGCAGCCCCACTTCCTCATTAAACTCGTTGATGAGATCGTCCAGGTCCTTCGCCTGCCGATGCACGGCGTCCCAGGTCCCGGCGGTGTCGTACCACTGGTCGTTGAGCTCCTGAACGCTGCGTCCCTGCTGCTCCACCCAGGTGTAATACTTCAGGTTGTGGACCCGCTTGCGCTGCTGGTAGTTCAGCTCCATCATGTAATCCGTCTTCTGCCCCAGCATGTGCAGATTGTGGTCCAACTCCGCCGCGCCCACAGAATAGGCCCCGTGCAGCTCGTTGAGCTCCGCAATCCTCGAGCCGTACATGGCGGCGGAGTCCGTGAGCACCGTGGCCACCACGTCTTGCT
The DNA here is from genome assembly GCA_958402445.1 of uncultured Eubacteriales bacterium. Classification (GTDB taxonomy): domain Bacteria; phylum Bacillota; class Clostridia; order Oscillospirales; family Oscillospiraceae; genus Faecousia. Next base: position 9,295 of record CATXTO010000053.1, on the reverse strand, counting down.
CCGTGAGCTCGTAGTATTTGGCCATTTTAATGCAGCACAGCACGTTTGCAATGCCCGAGATGCCCAGCCAGGACAGCTTCTCCACCAATTCCGAGTCCAGGCCCAGGGTTTTCCCCAGGTACTGCCGGCCCGCCTGGGTGTTGAACAGCCGCAGTAGGCGCTGGCTGTCCTCGTCGTCGATGTCGATGACCATGTCCGTGTTCTTCACGTTGTGAATCCAGGGAATGTGCTTGTCGCCGATACCCTCGATCCTATGCCCGCCGAAGCCGTTCTCCAGGATGGTGGGGCACTGCAGGGCCTCTCCCACCGCCAGCTTGAGCTGGGGATACCGCTCCTTGAGATAATCCCCGGCGGACATGGTCCCCGCGGAGCCGGAGGTGAAACAGGCGCCGGCAAACCGGTCCCCGGGCCCCTTGGCCGCCTCGAACACGTCGGCCAGGGCGTAGCCCGTCACGTTGTAATGCCACAGGGGGTTTCCCATCTCCTCGAACTGGTTGAAGACCATGATCTGCTTCTGCTGCTTGAGTTCCCAGGTCTTGTCGAAGATCTCCTTGACGTTGGACTCGCAGCCCGGGGTGGCGATGACCTCGGCCCCGATGGACCGGAGCCAGTCGAACCGCTCCTGGCTCATCTCCTGGGGTAAAATGGCCACGGCGCCGCAGGCCAGGAGCTTGGAGTTGAAGGCGCCGCCCCGGCAGTAGTTGCCCGTGGAGGGCCAGACCGCCTTGTGATAGGTGGCGTCGAATTGGCCCGTCACCAGGCGGGGGGCCAGGCAGCCGAAGGAGGCCCCCACCTTGTGGCAGCCCGTGGGGAACCACTTGCCCACCATGCACAGAATCCGGGCCTTGACGCCGGTGAGGGAGGAGGGGAGCTCGATGTAGTTGGGTACCCGCTGGAACACGCCGCCGGACTCCTTGGGCTCGTTTTTCCAGGTGATCCGGAACAGGTTCACAGGGTCCACGTCCCACAGACCGGTGTGGCGCAGCTTCTCCACAATGGGGCTGGGAACCGTCTGGGGGTCTTGCATCTGGGCGATGGTGGGGATGATGATGCCGTTCTCCCGTGCCTTTCGGATGTTGTGGGCCAGGCCCTGTTTTTCAATGGTCAGATCAATCATGGTGCTCTCCTCCTGCTTTCATGTCGAGATAAGAATACAAGGTGTATTTGGATATGCCGAAAAATTTGGCGATTTTGTCTCCGGACTTGGTGATGAGCAGGGCCCCCTTGTCGTTGAGAAAGCGAACGGCCCGGACCTTGTCGTCCTTGGTCATCAGGGCCACGGGTTTGCCGACCAGCTGCACGGACTGCTCCAGCAGGTCCTCCAGCAAATCCGTCACGTTGGCGGCGATGCGCTCCGGGGGCCTGGCGCTGCGGGGGGCCAGAAAGTCCCCCAGGGCCCTTTCCACCATGGACAGGGCCGAGATGTCGAAATTGATGCTGAAGATGGCCGCCACCTGGCCCGACTGGTCCCGGATGTACATGGTGGAGGATTTTAAGAGCTTCCCGTCCGGGGTCCGGGTCAGGTAGCCGTACTGGTCCTCGGCGGTTTTGCCGCCGGTCTGGAGCTGCTCCAGGACCACCTGGGAGGGACCGTCGCCTACCCGGCGTCCGGTGATGTGGCCGTTTTCAATAGCGGCCACGGAGTGCTCCGCGCTGTCCCGGCCAAGCTGGTGGACGACCACCTCGCAGCTGTCGCCGAACTGAGCGGCGATCCCCCGGGCCAGCTGCCGCAGCAGGGCCATTTCCTCTGGTTTCAGCATGGTTTTCCCTCCTGGCCGAATGAAAATAAAATGGAATTGTTGACTGTAGGGGCGACCTGTGGTCGCCCGCTTAGGCTACCTGCCGGGACGGAACTCCGACGGGCGTGCACAGCACGCCCCTACAAGGGAAACGGCAGGCAAGCTGCGCTTACCCCTACATTTTTCTTTCGTCACGCCTCTGTAGGGGCGACCTGCGGTCGCCCGCGGGCGTGCACAGCACGCCCCTACAAGGGAAACGGCAGGCAAGCTGCGCTCGCACCTACATTTTTCTCTCGTCACGCCTCTGTAGGGGCGACCCGCGGTCGCCCGCCGGGGCAGCCCGCCGCGCTGAGCTCCGGTTTGGCTTTTTGTTTTTTACGGAGGCCTTCCGGTAACGGACCGTAGGGGCGACCTGCGGTCGCCCGCTTAGGCTACCTGCCGGGACGGAACTCCGACGGGCGTGCACAGCTCGCCCTTACAAGGGAAACGGCAGGCAAGCTGCGCTCGCCCCTACAGGAGGAATCTCCATCGTGCGATATTGGTACAACGCCCCATGCCCGTTTCGGTTTCTAGCTCCATGATACCATAGATTCCCTGGAAATCAACCTGGAACCTAAAAAATTTTTTGGTAAACACAAATTTTGTTTGACAACAGGGACGCCTATGCTACAATGGAAGCACACAGGGGCTGCGGCCCCAAAACTGCTGACGGAGGGATGTTCCATGGACTTTGCTGCCATACGGGCCGCCGCGGAGGGCTACCGGGCGGATATGACCCGCTTTTTGCGGGATTTGATTGCGATTCCCAGCGAGAGCTGCCAGGAGGAGGGCGTGGTGCGCCGGGCCGTCGCTCAGATGCAGCGTCTGGGCTTCACCCGGACACAGATCGACCCCCAGGGCAACGCCCTGGGCTACATGGGCTCAGGCCCCCGGCTCATCGCCTTCGACGGCCACATCGACACCGTGGGCGTGGGCAACCGGGACAACTGGACCTTCGACCCCTATCAGGGATATGAGACCGAGGAGGTCATCGCCGGCCGGGGCGGCTCGGACCAGGAGGGCGGCGTGGTCTCCATGATCTACGGCGCCAAAATCATGCAGGACCTGAACCTGATTCCCCCGGACGTGACCATCCTGGTCGCCGCCACGGTCCAGGAGGAGGACTGCGACGGCCTGTGCTGGCAGTACCTCCACGAGGTAGAGGGACTCACTCCGGAGTTCGTGGTCTCCACGGAGCCCACCGACGGCGGCATCTACCGGGGCCACCGGGGCCGCATGGAGATTCGGGTGGACGTGAAGGGCGTGTCCTGCCATGGCTCCGCCCCGGAGCGGGGGGACAACGCGATTTACAAAATGGCGGACATCCTCCAGGACGTGCGGGCCCTGAACCAGAACGGCTGCGGCCCGGACGAAAAGATCAAGGGCCTGTGCAAAATGCTGGAGCCGGCGTTTAACCCCGCCTGGGAGGACGCCCGGTTTTTGGGCCGGGGCACCGTCACCGTGTCGGAGATTTTCCACACCTCCCCCTCCCGCTGCGCCGTGGCGGACGGCTGCGCGGTCTCCCTGGACCGGCGCATGACCGCCGGGGAGACCTGGGAGTCCTGCCTGGAGGAGATTCGGAGCCTGCCCGCTTGCAAAAAATATGGCGCGGACGTGACGGTCAGCCTGTACCGCTACGACCGGCCCGCCTGGACGGGGCTGGTGTATGAAACCGCGTGCTACTTCCCCGCCTGGGTCAACCGGGAGGACGCGCCCCACGTGCGGGCGCTGGTGGAGGCCCACAAGGCCCTCTATGGAGACCGGCGTATGGGCCCGCCCCAGACCATGGCCCAGCGGAACCGCCCTCTGGTGGACAAATGGACCTTCTCCACCAACGGCGTGTCCATCCAGGGCCGGTACGGCATCCCCTGCGTGGGCTTCGGCCCCGGGGCGGAGAGCCAGGCCCACGCCCCCAACGAGATCACCTGGAAGGACGATCTGGTTCGCTGCGCCGCGGTGTACGCCGCGGTGCCCGCCCTGTACTGCAACAGCAAGGAGGATGCGCAATGAGCAAGGCCGCAGAGCTGGCCGCCCGGCTGGAGGGCCTGGGGGACCTGAACTTGTACAACAACGACTTTTATTGGACCTGGGACAAGACAGACCCGGAGCTGGCGGCGGTCTTCGCCGTGGCCGACGCCCTGCGGGACCTGCGGGAGCGGAACCACGCCTGCCGGGTCTTCGACTCTGGCCTGGGCATCTCCATTTTCCGGGACAACTCCACCCGGACCCGGTTCTCCTTCGCCTCCGCCTGCAACCTGCTGGGCCTGACGGTGCGGGACCTGGACGAGAAGGTGAGCCAGATCGCCCACGGGGAGACCGTACGGGAGACCGCCAACATGGTCTCGTTCATGGCCGACGTGGTGGGCATCCGGGACGATATGTTCATCGGGGAGGGCCATAAATATCAGAAGACCTTTATGGACGCGGTGGCCGAGGGCCGCCGGGACGGCATCCTGGAGCAGCGGCCCACCCTGGTGAACCTGCAATGCGACGTGGACCACCCCACCCAGTGCATGGCGGACCTCTTGCATGTGATCCACCACTTCGGCGGCGTGGAGAATCTCAAGGGCAAAAAGGTGGCCATGACCTGGGCCTACTCCCCCTCCTACGGCAAGCCCCTGAGCGTGCCTCAGGGGGTCATCGGCCTGTTCACCCGGTTCGGCATGGACGTGACCCTGGCCCATCCCCAGGGCTATGAGGTCATGCCGGAGGTGGAGGCCCTGGCCCAGCGAAACGCGGCGGCCTCCGGCGGCTCGTTTGCCAAGGTCTCGTCCATGGACGAGGCCTTCCGGGACGCGGACATTGTGTATCCCAAGAGCTGGGCCCCCTTCGCCGCCATGGAGCGCAGAACCCAGCTCTACCAGGCCGGAGACAAACGGGGGATCGACGCGCTGGAGCAGGAGCTCCTGGCCCAGAACGCGAAGCATCAGGACTGGACCTGCTCCGAGGAGAAGATGCATTTGACCCGGGACGAAAAGGCTTTGTACCTGCACTGCCTGCCCGCGGACATCACAGGCCTGAGCTGCGCCCGGGGCGAAGTGGACAATTCCGTGTTCGACCGGTATCTGGTGCCGCTGTACAAGCAGGCCTCTTATAAGCCCTATATCATCGCGGCCATGATCTTTCTGGCCAAGGTCCGGGACCCCGCCGGCGCGCTGCGGGCGTTGGACGGAGGCGACGGCTTGCGAAAGCTGTTCTAAGCGGTGGCGGAGAGATTTTCCAGTTAAACTGAAAATTTTTCTTGCATTTTTGCATATATCAGGTAGAATAAAGCTAGCAGCGCCCCGGGCATCGGTTTTTCTTGTGTCCGGGGCCGCCTCTTTCCCGTATTTTCCGAGCCCCGGGACCGGAGCAAGCAGAAAGGTGTGGAAACTTCATGTCCCAGCGTATTGTGGTGGCCCTGGGCGGCAACGCCCTGGGCAAGAACTTAACCGAGCAGTTTCAGGCGGTCCGGGAGACGGCGTCGGCCATCGCGGACCTGATCGCCGGCGGCAATCAGGTGGTCATCGCCCACGGCAACGGGCCCCAGGTGGGGATGATCCAGTCGGCCATGGCGGAGTTGACCCGCAGCGACCCCAAGAAATACGTCCCCTGCCCCCTGTCCGTTTGCGTGGCCATGAGCCAGGGCTACATCGGCTACGATCTGCAAAACGCCCTGCAGGAGGCGCTGGCCGCCCGGGGCGTCCGGAAGGACGTCTCCACAGTGCTGACTCAGGTGGAGGTGGACCCCCAGGACCCGGCGTTCCAGCACCCCACCAAGCCCATCGGCTCGTTTATGAGCCGGGAGGAGGCGGAGCGCCTGGCGGCGGAGCACGGCTACGACGTGATGGAGGACGCCGGACGGGGCTACCGCAGGGTGGTGGCCTCCCCGCTGCCCAAGGCAATTGTGGAGCTGGGCTCCATTCGGACCCTGGCTGAGGCGGGCCACGTTGTGGTGACCTGCGGCGGCGGCGGCATCCCCGTGTTCCGGGAGGGGAACCGGCTGAAAGGGGCCGCGGCGGTCATTGACAAGGATTTTGCGGCGGAGCTGCTGGCAGAATCCCTGGACGCGGACCTGCTCATCATCCTCACCGCCGTGGAGCAGGTGGCGATAAACTACCGGAAGGAAAACGAGCAGTGGCTGTCGTCGCTGACCCCGGAGGAGGCGGAGCGGTACATCAGGCAGGGGCAGTTCGCTCCGGGCTCCATGCTGCCGAAGGTCCAGGCCGCCGTGCGGTTCGCCCGGTCCGCGCCAGGCCGCGCCGCGCTCATTACCGAGCTGCAAAAGGCCAAGGAGGGCATCGCGGGCAAAACAGGCACCCGGATCCATACATAAGCAGGCTTATTTTGCAAAGTAGCCCCTGGGAGGCCAGCTCCCGGGGGCCTCTTTTTACCCATGAATACCCTGTAGGGGCGAGCCGCGCTCGCCCGCCGTCTCCACATCCCTGCACCCCGCCATCGCCGTCCCCCTGTAGGGGCGTGCTTTGCACGCCCGCCGTCTCCACATCCCTGCACCCTGCCATCGCCGTCCCCCTGTAGGGGCGAGCTGCGCTCGCCCGTATACACCGCCTCCCCGAATGGACCCGCAAGCAACGGACCGTAGGGGCGACCTGTGGTCGCCCACGGGCGTGCTTTGCACGCCCGCCGCTTCCCCATCCTTGCACCCCGCCATCGCCGTTCCCTCTGTGGGGGCGAGCTGCGCTCGCCCGTATACACCGCCTCCCCGAATGGACCCGCAAGCAACGGACCGTAGGGGCGACCTGTGGTCGCCCGCAATTGGGGCCCCCGCAAAGGCGAAGACTTTGTGGGGAGAGGAGAGGCAAGGCAGCGGTGCGGATGGCGGCCCTGAGACCGCCGGAGCAGGAGCGGACTTTGCCTCGACGATGTAGGGGCGTGCTTTGCACGCCCGCCGGGGTTCCGTCATGGGGGCAGCCTGGGCGGCCGCAGGTCGCCCCTACATCCTCCCCGCCCCGCTGCGGACAAAAAACCGGGGCGGCCACTGGCCGCCCCGACAGTTTTCACGTTGCTACTTGACCAACAGCTCTGCAATCTGTACAGCGTTGGTGGCGGCGCCCTTGCGGAGCTGGTCTCCGCAGCACCACAGGCACAGCCCCAAAGGATCCGTCAAATCCGGCCGGATGCGCCCCACGAACACCAGATCCTGGTCCGAGGCGTCCAGCGGCATGGGATAGCGCCCCGCGGGCAAATCATCCGCCAGACGGCAGCCGGGGGCCTCCGCAATGGCCGCCCGGGCCTCTTCCACGGACATGGGCCGGTCAAACCGCAGCGTCAGGGAAATGGAATGGCTGCGAATGACAGGCACCCGGACGCAGGTGCAGCTCACCCGCAGCTCCGGCAGGTGCAGAATTTTCCGCCCCTCGTTCTGCAACTTCATTTCCTCGCTGGTATACCCCTGATATTGGGCCGCGCCAATCTGGGGGATCAGATTGTAGGCAATGGGATGGGAAAATACCCGGGGCTCCGCAGGCCGGCCCGCGGCCAGCGCCGCAGTCTGCTCCAAAAGTTCCGCCGGGCCCGCAACGCCGGCGCCGGACACCGCCTGATACGTGCTGGCCACCATGGAGGTAATGGTCCGGCGTTGATGCAAGGCGCTGGCCGCCATCAGGGCGATGATGGTGGAGCAGTTGGGGTTGGCCACCAAGCCGTGATGCCGCACGGCGTCCTCGGGATTGATTTCCGGCACCACCAAGGGGACCTGGGGGTCCAGCCGGAAGGCGCTGGAATTGTCCACAAATACCGCGCCGGCGGCCCGGATCGTGGCGGCCCAGCGCTGGGCTATCGAATTCTCCGCCGCGCCCAGCACCAGATCGACGCCGGAAAAGGCCTCTTCGCAGACCTCCTCCACGGGAATCGTATCCTCCCGGAACGGAAGGCCCATGCCGGCGCTGCGGGCGCTGGCTAGCAGCTTTAGCCGGCCCACGGGAAAGTCGCGCTCCTGCAAAATCCTCATCATCTCCCGGCCCACCGCACCGGTGGCGCCGAGGATGGCAACGGTATGTAATTTCATAGCAAAACTCCCTTCTCCAGTCCAGCCGGTCCCTCAGACCGCTGGACGCCACGGCGTAAGCCCGGCGGGGACCGGGACGAACGCTCTCAGTATAGCATCTTTCGCCGCTGTTGTCCACCCACACTGGAAAATAGTGCTCCGCCGCGGCCAAATCGATTGCCCCTTATGCTATGCGGCTCTGTTGGCGGCGGTGCCGTTTCTCCGCCCGGGGTCCTCCTTGGCCGACCTATCCCGCCCCCTGCGGGCCCAGGTCGTTTCCGCATTCCCCGTTCCCTGTGCCCCACCGCCTGCGCTCCCCCCTGTAGGGGCGAGCTGTGCTCGCCCGCAAACCCCGGGAAACAACCGCGCCCCCTGCGGGCGACCACAGGTCGCACCTACAACCCAAGGTCTGGATACATCCTGTAGGGGCGAGCTGCGCTCGCCCGAAAACCCCGAGAAACAACCGCGCCCCCTGCGGGCGACCACAGGTCGCCCCTACATTTTATGCCGAAAGATATCCCAGGCATATGAAAGCCGAACCGGAGCCCTTCGCACCCTGTAGGGGCGAGCTGTGCTCGCCCGCGAATCCAGGGAAACAACTGCCCCCCTGCGGGTGACCACAGGTCGCCCCTACAACCCAGATTTCGGTCCCACTTGTAGGGGCGAGCTGTGCTCGCCCGAAAACCCGGGAAACAACTGCACCCCCTGCGGGCGACCACTGGTCGCCCCTACAACCCAAGGTCCGGATACATCCTGTAGGGGCGTGCTTCGCACGCCTGCAAATCCCGAGAAACAACCGCGCCCCCTGTAGGGGCGAGCTGTGCTCGCCCGCAAACCCCAGGAAACAACTGCCCCCCTGCGGGCGACCACTGGTCGCCCCTACACCCCAGATTTCAGCCCACCCTGTAGGGGCGAGCTGTGCTCGCCCGCAAACCCCGGGAAACAACCGCGCCCCCTGCGGGCGACCACTGGTCGCCCCTACACCCCAAGGTCCGGATACATCCTGTAGGGGCGTGCTTCGCACGCCCGCAAACCCCAGGAAACAACTGCCCCCCCTGCGGGCGACCACTGGTCGCCCCTACATTTTGTGCCGAAAGATATCCCAGGCATATGAAAGCCGAACCGAAGCCCTTCGCCCCCTGTAGGGGCGAGCTGTGCTCGCCCGCAAACCCCGGGAAACAACCGCGCCCCCTGCGGGCGACCACTGGTCGCCCCTACACCCCAAGGTCCGGATACATCCTGTAGGGGGGAGCTGTGCTCGCCCGAAAACCCGGGAAACAACCGCGCCCCCCGCGGGCGACCACAGGTCGCACCTACAACCCAGATTTCGGTCCCCCCACCCTGTAGGGGCGTGCGTCGCACGCCCGCGAGTCCCACGAAACAACTGCACCCCCTGCGGGCGACCACAGGTCGCCCCTACAACCCAGATTTCGGCCCACCCTGTAGGGGCGAGCTGCGCTCGCCCGCAAATCCCGAGAAACAACCGCGCCCCCTGCGGGCGACCACTGGTCGCCCCTACACCCCAAGGTCC
>CATXTO010000052.1 GCA_958402445.1 uncultured Eubacteriales bacterium | reverse complement strand
CCCCTACAGGGCGCGGCCTGATTCGGGGGCGTAGGGGCGACCTGCGGTCGCCCGCCCCTAACGGGAGGCGGTCCAGATGTCAACGCAAAAAATCAGGGCGCGCGGTGACCCCGCGCGCCCTGAATGATGAGCTTCAACCGCAGCCGCAATTGCACTCCGCCTCGTGGCACGAGGCGCAATCTGCGTTAAATTGCTTTTTGTCGTAGGGAATGCCGTTGCGGTCGTAATAATCCTTGACCGCGGCCCGGACCGCCTCCTCCGCTAATACCGAGCAGTGGAGCTTGTGGGCCGGTAGACCGTCCAATGCCTCCACTACGGCCTGATTTGACAACTCTAGCGCCTGAGCAATTGGCTTCCCCTTGATCATCTCCGTGGCCATGGAGGAGGAAGCGATGGCGGAACCGCAGCCGAAGGTGTTGAACTTCACATCCGTGATAATCCCATCGTCCACCTTGATATAAATTTTCATGATGTCGCCGCATTTGGCGTTGCCCACCTCGCCCACGCCGTCGGCATCGTCCATCTTTCCCAAATTTCTTGGATGGGTAAAGTGGTCCATGACCTTTTCACTATACAGCATAGTGGATCTCTCCTTTCTGAATGGCCTCCCACACCGGGGAGATGGAGCGCAGGTAAGACACCACCTGCGGAATTTGCTCTATCATATAATCCACGTCGGCTTCCGTGTTTTCATCGCTGAGGGTAAGCCGCAGGGAGCCGTGGGCCACCTCATGGGGCAGGCCCAACGCCAAAAGCACATGGCTGGGGTCCAAGGACCCGGAGGTGCAGGCGGAGCCGGAGGAGCCCTCGATGCCCTTCGCGTCCAGCAACAGCAGGAGCGACTCGCCCTCGATGCCCTGGAAGCACACGTTGACGTTTCCCGGCAACCTGTGCTCCGTGTCCCCGTTCACCAGCGTCATGGGGATTTTGCATAAGCCATTCAGGAGCCTGTCCCGCAAAGCGGTCACCCGAGCTGCAGTTTCCGGCATCCGGCTGCAGGCCTCCTGCAGCGCCGCAGCCAAGGCGGCAATCCCCGGCACGTTTTCCGTACCGGCTCGCTTGCCCCGCTCTTGGGCTCCGCCCTCAATGAGGTTGGTGAGCCAAACGCCGGTCCGGGCGTAAAGAGCTCCCACCCCCTTGGGTGCGCCAAACTTATGGCCGGACAACGAGAGCAGATCAATGTGCATGGCCTGCACGTCGATGGGTACGTGGCCCACAGCCTGGACTGCGTCCGTGTGGAACAAAACCCCGTGCTTTTGACACACGGCGCCGATTTCCGCAATGGGCTGAATGGTGCCCACTTCATTGTTGGCAAACATAATGGACACCAGGCAGGTTTCCGGCGTGATGGCCGCCTCCACCTGCTCCGGGGTGACCAGTCCCTTCCGGCCCACATCCAGCAACGTCACGGTAAAGCCCTCTTTTTCCAGGCGTTTCAGGCCGTGCAGCACCGCATGGTGCTCAAACTTGGTGGAGATGATGTGGGTCTTTCCCTTTTTTCTGCCCAACATGGCTCCTGTAAGCAGGGCCTGGTTGTCCGCCTCGCTGCCGCCGGAGGTAAAGGTAATTTCCCGCTCCCGGGCGGCGTTCAGGCACTGGGCCACGGTCTGCCGGGCCTGCAGCAGCACCTCCGCCGCCTTCTGTCCCGTGGTGTGCAGGGAGGAGGGATTTCCCCAGGCCTGGTCCATGGTCTCCATGTAAACCCGCCGGGCCGTCGGGCTGACCGGCGTGGTGGCCGCGTTGTCCGCATAAATTCGTTTCATGCAATCACCCTTATATCCTTAGAATCACTGTGAAAATGGTATGTGAATCGGGGGATTCCCGATTTTTCCTTGTCCGTGACGGCCGGAGCTCGGGCCTTATGCCTCAAATAAATCCGTGGACAAATACCGCTCCCCACCGTCTGGGAGAATCACCGCCAGAGCCTTGCCTCGATTCTCCGGCCTTTCAGCCAAAACCGCCGCGGCAGCCAGGGCGGCGCCTCCGGAGATGCCTACCAACAAGCCCTCCGTTTGGGCCAGGTCCCGGCAGGCCTGGTACGCCTGCTCCTGTGTAACCTGCATAATTTCATCGCACACACGCAAATCCAGCGTATCCGGCACAAAGTTCGCGCCGATGCCCTGAATCCCATGCGGTCCCGCCTGCCCGCCGGAAAGCATTGGCGAAGCCGCAGGCTCCACCGCCACCACCTGGATGGCGGGATTCTTTTCCTTTAAAAACCGGCCGGCGCCGGTAATCGTACCGCCGGTGCCCACGCCGGCCACGAAGAAATCCAGACGGCCCCCGGTGTCCGACCAGAGCTCCGGCCCAGTGGTTCGATAATGAGCCGAAGGATTGGCGGAATCCTCGAACTGCTGGGCAATCCACGCGCCGGGAATGGTCCGGCTCAGCGCCCGGGCCTTCTCAACCGCCCCGGCCATGCCTTGGGACCCGGGGGTCAGCACCAGCTCCGCGCCGAAGGCCCGGATGAGCTTGCGCCGCTCTGGACTCATGGTCTCCGGCATGATCACCAGGACCCGGTACCCCCGCAGCGCGCCCTGCGCCGCCAGACCAATGCCCGTATTACCGGAGGTCGGCGCCAGGACCGTTCCACCAGGGGAAAGCAGCCCCCTTCTCTCTGCCTGGCGCAGCATCTCAAGGGCCACCCGGTCCTTCACGCTGCCGGCGGGATTTGCCAGCTCCAGCTTGCCCAAAATTCCCGCGGGCAGCTGGCGGGCGGCGGCAAAGCGGCCCAGGCGCACCAGAGGCGTACGCCCTACCAAAGCCTCCGCAGACTCATAGATCCCCATACCATCCCCTCCTGTTTTGGATTCTACCACATAATTCCTATCTAGTCAATAGGAATTGTAATCTCCTTGGGAAATCCACCCTCCAACAGGTCTGTCAGGGTCACCCGCCGCAGATAACCGTCGATGAGCTGGTCCAATTGGTGCCACATGGGATAGGTGATGCAGCTGCCCACCTTCGCGCAGGTCCCCCCGGGCTCCAGACAGTACACCGGCGCCAGGCTGCCCTCGGTCAGCTGGAGAATCTCCGCCACGGAACAGTCCTCCGGTTTTCGGTTCAGCCGGTAGCCGCCCCCCTTGCCCCGCAAGCTCCGCACCAGTCCCGCCCGGTTCAGCATGGCCACAATGCTCTCCAAATACTTCATGGAGATATTCTGCCGCTGTGCCACCTCCCGCAGGGAGATGTACGCCTCCGGGTCCTGCTGGGCCAAATCCAGGCAGACTTGCAGGGCGTATCGCCCTTTTGTGGATACCATCATTATACTCACCTCTTTCCGTATAATACGATAGGATTAGTAGGAATTCAAGTCCAATTTTTCCCGCACTCCCGGCTTCGCTCCGGATTATGGAAATCGGGAGAAACGGCTTGCGCATGCCCCGGCAACCGTGGTATACTGAAACGAACGCCAGAAGCAAAGGAGGAATACCATGGACCAGGAACCCGCCCAGCACCGCGGTTACTTGCAGGAGGATTACCGCCTGTTTCATTTAAGGGACGACGCCATGCAGCCGGTGCGCTGGCACTATCACAGCTTTCATAAAATCCTAGTGCTTCTGGCAGGCCAGGCCAGCTACGCCATCGAGGGGCAGAGCTATCCTCTGGAGCCAGGGGATCTGGTGCTGGTGCCCCGGGGCTGTATGCACCGGCCTGTCCTAACGGGGAGCGCTCCTTATGAGCGCTTTGTTCTCTACCTTGCGCCGTCGTTTCTCCGCCGCTGCTCCACGCAGGACTGTGATTTGAGCACCTGTTTTCAACTGGCCTGCAGCCGGGATCATTACGTGCTGCGGCCGGACCGGGAAGACCCGCGGCTGCCGGAGCTGCTTTTAAAGCTTCGTCGGGCTCTGGCGCGCCCGGGCTTCGGACAGGACGTGTTGTGTCAGGCCCTACTGCTGCAATTTCTCGTGGCTGTGACCCGGGATCTGGAGGCGCATCAGTTCCACTGCGTCACCTCCAGCGCCTGTGATGGAAAAATTGTGGCGCTGCTGAAATACCTCAATCTTCACCTGACGGAGCGGCACTCCATCGATTCCCTCTCCAGGCAGTTTTACATCAGCAAATACTATATGATGCGCCGGTTTAAGGCTGAGACCGGCTACACCATTCATCAATATCTTACGGAAAAGCGCCTGCTGTTGGCCCGGGAGCGAATCGCCGGCGGGGAAAGCCTGAGCCAGGCCAGCGCCCTGTGCGGCTTTGGCGATTACTCTTCCTTTGCCCGGGCCTATAAAAAACGCTTCGGCGGCAGTCCCAATGCCCCGATGCGGCAGAGAGCGGAGGAAGTCTCCCCCGTTCCCCTGGACTGAGGCGGTCTCCATGACACAGCAACCAAGAAGACGCGGGCTGTCCCAGGAGGGGTTAAAGGGCCTTGCGGCCTGTCTTATGCTGATCGACCATCTGGGCCTGTGCCTGTTCGGCAGCCAGCTTTTTCTGCGGGCCATGGGCCGGCTGGCCTTTCCCATTTACGCCTTTCTCCTGGCCGAAGGCGCAGGGTACACCCGCAGTCCCAGCCGGTATGCGCAGAGACTGATCTTTCTGGCGCTCGTGTCTGAGCTCCCCTTTGATTTCATGCGCACCGGGCGATGGATGGATTGGTCCTGCCAGAATGTGATGGTGACGCTGGCTTTGGGCTTGGCGCTGATTCAATGTCTGCGCAGGGCGCGCCTTTTGTCCCCAGCGCCCCGGGCCGCGGCCACAGTCGTCAGCCTTTTGGTCTTCGGCTGTTTGGCGGAGGCCGTCCGGTCCGATTACGGCGCATTCGGCGTATTGCTCTGCGCGGTCTTTGCGGAAACCAGGCGCTCCCCCTCTGGGCCGGCGCTACAAGGTGCGGCCATGGTTTTGGGGTCCTATTTGCGAAGACCGGTCTTTTTGCCCGGGCTGCCCATCCCCCTGGAGGCGCTGAGCGCGCTGGCCCTGCTGCCCATCGGCCTGTATCATGGGCGAAAGCGCACCAGCAGTTTGGCCGTCCAGACCGCGTTTTATGCCTTTTATCCCCTGCATATGCTGCTGTTGGGCTTTCTGCGTCTGTGAAGATAAAAATATCCTCCCGTGGCGCGCCGCGGGAGGATATTTTTATACATATTGAATTTTCAGGGAGCCAAAACTCACATCGCCCTCCAGGCGGATGATACCTGCCGTTTCCCGGTCCGGCTGGCCCGACATATCGGTGCCCCCGCCCATGTGCTCCATCCGGGACTCCACCCGGAACCGCCGGGGCACCTGCAGTACCAGGTTACCAAAGGAGGCGTCCACCTCCAGGCAGCAGTCCCGCGCCACGCTCTGGCACTGGGTAAGATCCAGAACCAGGCTCCCGAATGCGACTTCCACCTTACCGCCCTGCAGCTCCTCCGTGTGGACGGTGATTCGCTCAGAGCAGAACGCAAAATCCCCGTGAATGTAGCCGGAGGTGTTCTGGTAGTCCCGGCGAATCTTTCCGTCGCCGCCGTCTTGGTGGAATTCAGCGTGCCGCCATCCCCGGCGGCGGGCCTTCTTTTGGTGGTCCAGCAGAATGCTGATTCCCCAGAGAATGAGCAGCGCCGCCAACACGATGGGCCAGGAGAGGATGCTGGGAATCAAGTCCAGATTCACCAGCAGAAAATACAAACCTGCCAGGGACGCCCCGATGCCGAAGCCGGAAAACCGCTTGCAGCAGGCATTGAGACCAAGGCACAGCAGCGCCGTCGGCCAGAGCAGGGACCAGAAGCTCACCTTCCATTGCAAGAGACTGGCAACCAGGTATAAAACGCCGGTCAGCAAAAGAAACGCGGCGAACCAAATTCCATCCTGCTTGATTTCAAAGGTATACGTGCGATCCTCCCGAGGTTTTTCTTCCACCACCTCGCCTACATGTACCTTCCGGGGTTCTTCCGGCCGGACCACCCCCAGGAGTTCATCGGTGGAAATGCCGAAGAGCTCCGCCAGCTTGGGCAGGGTCGTCACGTCCGGGCAAGACAGGTCATTTTCCCACTTGCTCACCGCCTGGGCCGTGACGCCCATGCGCTCGGCCAGCTGGTCCTGGGTCAAGCCCAGCCGCTTTCGATGATAGAGAATGCGTTTTCCCAGCGTCAGGCTGGCTGTATCTTCCATACTTCATACCTCCCAGTTGTTCTGCCCCTACTATGCCACAAAAGGCGGAAAAAAGCTATCACCCAATCGTTCATTTTTTCTATTTTCCCCTACAACGGCTGGTTGTTTTCGCCGCAACAGCCGGTTGATTCGGCTACATGCCCCAGATTTCTCCTGAACAGGATGGTCTTGGAATCCCTTGCCCCGGACCAGCCTGCATCCTGTAGGGGTGTGCTTACGCCCGCGGGCAACCACAGGTCGCCCCTACATCCTGCAACCAACCGAACTCTGTAGGGGCGTGCTTCGCACGCCCGCAAAACGACCGCAGGCCGCCCCTATATACCGTTGCCGCGGCTCCCCCCTGCATTTCGCAGCCAAAGGACCCCGATAGCAAATAAAAGCCAAGCCGAACCCCTGTGAGGTCCGGTTTGGCAAACTGGAGCCCCTCTTGGGGGGACTCCCTTTCATTTCTTTTTTCGAATCAGCTTCGGCAGCTCCCTCACCAGCAAAAAAACTGCAGCCACGGCAAAAACCGCCACCGCCGCGCCCATCAGCCAACGCTCCCAAACCCGCTCCACCTGGCCCTGGACCAGCGAACCGCCCAGCTGATAACATAGATACAGCAGATAAGCCGCCGCAACGCACCGGATGGCAGCGCCCAGGGTATTTCCCTGCTTCTGCGGCTCCTGCTCGGATGGCTCCGCCGGGGCCTCCGATTGGGGCTGTTCTAATTCTTGCTTTTTCTCTTCCATTTTCTCTCCTTATCGCTCTTTTCCAGCGCGGAATCGCTCCATCATCTCGCCGGTCAGGCTGTCCATACTGTGATTGGCGGGTATTTGGTCTCTGGGAACCCAAACCGCTTCCGACAGCTCGTCGAGCTGAAGGGTCACCTGGTCGGAGCCGGCCAAATCGGCAAAAAAGCCGAGCAGCAAGCTATCCGTCACCACCCAGGGCTGCGACTTGTAAAACCGCAGATTTTGAACCTGCAGGCCCGTCTCCTCCAGGACCTCCCGGGCCACGGTTTGCTCGATGGCCTCACCAATTTCATTGAAGCCCGCCACCAGGGCATACCGCCGGAATTCCCCGCCGGCATATTTGGTCAGCAGCAACCGGTCCCCATCGCAAACGGCCACAATCACAGCGGGGCAGATTTTGGGATAGACCGTCCGACCGCAGGCCGTACAGACCAGCGCCCGCTCCCGGGAGCTGGGAAGCATAGGCCTGCCGCAGCCGCCGCAGAAGCGGTTCCCCGCGTACCAGCGGCTCAGGCTCTCCCCCACGGCGCAGGCAAACACCGTCTGCCTGGGACCCAGACTCCGATACCGCCGGGCCGCAACCGGGAGAAAGCCCGGCGCTTCCGCCGGGCCCAGGGGCAGATAATAGCGAACGCCGTCAATCTGAAAGCCGTACACCCAGCCGGCGGGGCTGTCGCACGCCCGGACCGGCGGAAGACGAAGCGCCCCATCCTCCTGCCGCGCCAGAATTCCTCCCGCCTGGCAAAGAAGACCGATGTCGTCCGGCGCCGGCGGGTCGAACGACATGGCATTGTGATAGACATGGGGCTCAATATCCTGCAGCATAAAAGCCTCCATTTTTTTGTTTTTCATCAGGAAGCGCAGCCGCCGTCAAAATAATGCGAACCCGGGATTTGGGGACGGCGTCTCAGCAACCAGAATTTCAGCCTCTATCCTACAGCAAAAGGCAAGAAATTGCAAGTGGGTCTGCACCGGCCCTGCCCGCCGGCTGGGAAGCATCACAAAGGAATCACCCCAGGGCGTTTCCCAAGGTGCATGGAGATCAACCACCGGACTTTTTGGTTTCTTTCAGCTGCTTGTTTCGATAAATCAGATCTGTTCTAGCCTGAAACCCCCGGTTCTCCCAAAACTCGTTGCCAATTTGATTTTTCTCAAATACGACCAGAGCAACCTTGCGGATGTTCTCTTCCTCCAGGGCGTTTACAGCGGCCCGGAGCAAAGCAGTTCCGATCCCCTGTCCGCGATTGCCGGAAGCAACTGCCGTATGGTGGATATATCCCCGCCGCCCGTCATGGCCGCTGAGGATCGCTCCGACAATTCGCCCTCCCTCCAGTGCCACAAAGCAAGTATTTGGATTTCGGTTCAAATATTTCGCGATACCATCCTTGGAGTCGTCGAACTCATTCAAGCCCATCCCGGTTGTGCTGGTCCATATTTGAAAAACCGGATTGTAATCATCCAGAACCATCTTCCGTATCTGTATCATACCCGCCTCCTATGCCCCGGCGTCAGCCAGTAAAATTTCCACCTGAATCTGCTGCTGCTTTCGATAGAAGACAAGCGTCACGGAATCGCCGGCCTCGTATTGACTCAGCGCTGTGCTCAGGGCATCCGGGGAAGTCACGCGCTGCTCTCCCAGATATAGAATCATATCTCCTGGCCGCACCCCCTGGGCGTAGGCGTCGGAATTCAGGTCTATCTCCGTGACATAGGCGCCCTCCGGCAGGCGGTAATAGGCCAGATATTCCGGTCCCAATACAGCCGTTTTCAGCCCCAGGGAGGGCCTGCCAGGCACATAGCCCGTGGAGATCAGCTGATCCACCACTTCCTTGACCGCCTTCATGGGAATGGCGAACCCCAGGCCCTCCACCCCGGCGCTGCTGTAATAATCTCCGATTTTGGCGGTGTTCACCCCGATGACCTGCCCATAGCAGTTAATCAGCGGGCCGCCGGAATTGCCCTCGTTTAGGGCGGCGGTGGTCTGCAAAAGGGTCAGGCTCCGACCCTGAACGGACAGATTTCGGTTGATGGCAGAGATAATGCCATCGGTCATGGTGCCGGAGAGCTCCTGCCCCAGGGGGTCGCCGATGGCAACCACCGCGTCGCCCACCTGGACTGAGCCGGAGTCCCCGAACTCCGCGGCGGCGAGGCCCTCCGCGTCAATGTGGAGCACGGCCAAATCGCTGGCTGCGTCCTTGCCAATCAGGGCGGCGGAGTAGCTGCTCTGATCCGGCAGCAACACGGAAATCGCCCAAGCGTCCTCAATGACATGGCAGTTGGTGATGATATACCCGTCCGCCGACATGATGATGCCGGAGCCATAGGCCGTACCTGCGCTTTGGCTTACGGTAATGGAGACCACTGACGGGCTGACCTTCTTATAGATCTCCTGAAGCGACAGGCCGCCCTCCTGGGTGACATTGGGCACGGAATCCGGCGTTGGGCTGATCACCAGCGCCGTTCCGTCTCCCGCTCCCACAGGCCCAATGGGCTCCGTGGTCCCTGTGGATTCCGGAGGCTCCGTCTGCGTCGGCTCCGTATCCACCAGAGCGGAATTGCCCCCGGGATTGGGGCCGGACGGCCCGGTCATTTGCTTTAGCCGCAGATTGAGAATCGTCAAAGCGCCGAATACGCCGCTGAAGAAGATGCAGGTCAGCAGCACCGCCGCCACCAGGCCGCCGTGACTTTTTGGCGGACGGGTCGGGCCGGTCTCATAAAAGCCGCTATACCGCTCCTCGGGCGTTTGGGATACCGGCACGTATTCCGGCTCCAGAGGAATTTTTTTATCCATACTCATAATGCTTGCCTCGCAAAGGAAAAATCAGGGGCCGCCGCAGGCGTTTTGCCTGCCTTCTTCAAACGCATCCATGGCCGGGCCCTAAAGCCCATTGACCCTGGTCAGGGTAAAGGTGAACTCCGTTTTTCCATCCCGGCTGGTGACGGAGATGTCCTCGCCATGACTGCAGACAATGGTCTTGACAATATACAGGCCCAGACCCCAGCCGTCCCGGTTCAGGCTCCTGCTTTTATCAATCTTGTGGAACCGGTCGAACACCAGGGGCAGCTCCTCCGGGGGAATGGTTCTTCCGGTATTGGATACGGAGATATAGACCTTGGAACCGGACTCCCGGATCCGCAGGCCCAGCCGTCCGCCGGGCTCGCAGAACTTCACCCCGTTGTCAATGAGATTGTACATCACCTGGGTGACGGCGTCCAGCTCGCCCCGGGCATACACTGGATGATCTGGGAAGTCCACCTCCACGTCCAGGCCCTTGTCATTGATTTTCTGCTCAAAGGAGATGAGGATCTGCCCCATGCTCTCGGTCACGTCAAACCGGACCATCTTCTCCGGGGGAATCCCCTGGTCCTGCAGCCGGGATACGTCCAGCATGCTGCGCACCAGCCTGGACAGCCGCTTTATTTCATCGGAGACCAGAGCCAAATAATGCCGCTCCTTTTCCGGGGGGACGGTGCCGTCCAGGATTCCGTCCACATATCCGCCGATGGTGGTCATGGGCGTCTTCAGCTCATGGCTCACGTTGGCCACGAACTCCTGCCGCTGGTACTCGCTCTTTTCCAGGGAGGAGGCCATGTTGTTAAACGCCACCGCCAGCTCATCAATCTCCAGGGTGTGGTTCCCGCCTGTTTCCACCCGGGTTTTTAAGTCCCCATGGCCAAACTCCTTGGCGGCGTCGGCCATATCCTTCAAGGGCCGGCACTGATTCTGGGTAAAGACGGACACGCACAGAACGGTGAGCATCAGCACAATCAGGGCCACAAAAATGAACATTTGGGTAATCTGCGTGAGAATGGCTTCCGTGCCCTTGAGCGGCTCGGAAACCAGCACCGTGCCCACGGTACTGCCGTCCGACAGGACGATGGGCATGGCCACAGCGTAGCGGGTATCCTGGTACAGGCCGCTCACAGCGCCGGTCTGGGCCTTGCCCCGCTGCAGAGCCTGTTGCAGATAATCTGCGTCCACCTGCCGGCCTACGTGCTCGCAGAACAAATCGGAGCAGGAGCACAACACCACAATGCCATTTTCATCGCAAATTACGGCATCAGTTCCGGACACTTGGGATGAGAACGACAGGTTAACCCGAAAAGCCATACTGCTATCAAGCGTGACCGTTGATTGACTATAAGAAGCAGCCAGGCCGGCCACTGCGGTGGCGTTGGCCTGCAGGCTGTCCTCCTTCTCCTGCGCCAGATAGCTCTTCACCATGGCCCGGAAGGATAGGCCCAGTAGCGTTACAGCGAAGAGGATAATCAGCGCCGTTGTGGTGAACAGGCGGCTGAATGTGGTTTTCATGGGTCATACCACCTCAAATTTATAGCCCACACCCCAAACGGTCTTCAGGCTCCACTGGCTGGACACGCCCTCCAGTTTTTCCCGCAGGCGCTTGACATGTACATCCACCGTACGGGAATCTCCGAAATAGTCGAAGCCCCAGACCTCGTCCAGCAGCTGATTGCGGGTGTAGACCCGGTTGGGAGAGGAAGCCAGGTGGTACAACAGCTCCATCTCCTTGGGCGGCGCCTCCACCTTCTTCCCGTCTACGGTGAGCTCGAATGCGTCCATGTCTATGACCAGCTTGTCAAAAACCAACTTATTGGCCTTCTTTTCTCCAGCGGCCCCAGACCGGCGCAGCACCGCCTCGATGCGAGCCAGGACCTCCTTCATCTCAAAGGGCTTGGTAATATAGTCGTCGGCGCCGGTACGCAGGCCGGAGACCTTGTCGCTGGTCTCCCCCTTGGCGGTCAGCATGATAATGGGCACCTGGCTCTCAGCCCGGATGGTGCGGCACACGCCCCAGCCGTCCAGCACGGGAAGCATCAGGTCCAGCAGGACCAAATCCGGCTGAATTGCCCGGAACTTGGTGACGCCCTGGCCACCGTCCGGGGCCACCGTGACGGCATAGCCCTCCTTCTCCAAATACATCTGCAGCAGCTCCGCGATATTTTTATCATCCTCCACGATTAAAACAGATACCGCCATGGCAGCTCCCTCCGATTCGTTTTGCCTTTATTGACATTATAGCCGTTTTCTCCGATTTGGAGTGAACAAATTGTTAAGAGTTCCCGGGCAATTTGTGAACAGGGCTCATTTCCCGCCGCAGAATTCCGGCGGTAAGGGCTTCGCACTTCTCGTGGTCATAGGCCGCTCTGGTCCGACACTGCAGCGGCGGCCTCCGCCTGCTCACATGAAAAATTGATTGATTATGGGATGTAGGAGCTGCCTCTGGTCACCCGGCGGAAAATTCCCCGGGCCTGTGCGGCTTAACGGGCGAGCGCAGCTCGCCCCTACAGGGTGCGCCCCAAAATCGCAGGCTGTAGGG
>CATXTO010000051.1 GCA_958402445.1 uncultured Eubacteriales bacterium | reverse complement strand
CCCTGTAGGGGCGTGCTTTGCACGCCCGCGGGCGACCACAGGTCGCCCCTACACCCCCTGAATCACCCCGCGTCCTGTAGGGGCGTGCTTCGCACGCCCGCCGTTCCTTACAAAACCCGCGGGTAATTAGGAAGACCCCGCGAAGCCCTAGGGCTTCGCGGGGAGAGGAGAGAAAAGGCAGCGGTGCCGATGGCGGTAAAACAGAAATAAGGGGTCCCCGCAAAGGCTTCGCCTTTGCGGGGAGAGGAGCAGAGACGCAGCGGACAAGAATCCGCGCCCGTCTGGGCGCGGATTTGCGGCAGCGCAGTCCTCTGCGACGAGGCGTGCTACGCTCGCCCGCGGGCGGCCAAAGGCCGCCCCTACATCCCGAAGTTGGTGATTTTCCCAGCGGGCGACCACAGGTCGCCCCTACACCTTCCGAATTACCCCGCGCCCTGTAGGGGCGAGCTGCGCTCGCCCGCTGTTTCCCCTTGTAGGGTCGTGCTATGCTCGCCTGCGGGCGGCCACAGGCCGCCCCTACATCCCGAAATCGGTAATTTTCCCAGCGGGCGACCACAGGTCACCCCTACACCCCCTGAATCATCCCGCGTCCTGTAGGGGCGAGCTGCGCTCGCCCGCCGTTTCCCCTTGTAGGGGCGAGCTGTGCTCGCCCGCAACCCCGCGACATCGGCGGTGCATTCAGACGGGCGGCCAAAGGCCGCCCCTACACCCCCCGAATCACCCTGCATCCCGGAAACAGACCGCGTTCCTAATTTGGGTACGACCATAAGCCTCTTCACGTCTCCGTTTATGAATGCTCCGGCTCGTCTGGGGGAAGGCCTCCAGGTGTCGCCAACCAATAAACGCCCTGATCCCTGCATAGTATTTTCTCCGCCACCATATCCCGCCGGATGGTACAAAAATCATCGTGGTAGTCCGCGATGATCCAGTTGACCTCCCGTTCCGGGTAACGCCGCCCGGCCTCAAAGGACTTGGCGATCTCCTCCAGGATGATGCGCTCTTTTTTCCTTTGGGCGGGAATGGATTTCAGCTTTCCGTATTCAAAAAAGGCGCTTAGCACCTGTTGCCGGTACGCGGCCTCCCGCTGCTCCTGGAGCCCCGCTTCATCCGATCTCTCGCTGATGATATCCAGAAGAGAAACTTGGAAGGCCTCCCGGCAAATCGCGTACATGGTGTAATACTGACTCTTATAGGAGCGGACCATACCGGCGTCCTGCAGCTTTTTCAGATGAAAGGACACCGTCGGCGGGGCAAGACCCAGCCGCTCCGCCAGGCGCTCCACATACATGTCCTCCATGGTAAGGGACTTTAGAATCTGAAGCCTGGACTTGTCGGACAGGCACTTAAACCGTTTTACTGCCTCAGCCTCCGTCATCGATGTCCCCCCAAATCCGCAGAAACGCGCTCTTGATTTCCGCCGCCGTTTCCAGCTTCACCGCCTCCAGATGCATCCGATCTGATTTCCCGTATCCGCTGGCTGTCTCATAGGAATCCCTCCAGGCCTGGGGAATCTGCGCCAGCTTCTCAAGAAATAAAGCCCCGGCCTGCTTTTCATTCTCCATTGCCATGACCCGATGGAAAACGGTTTGAAAAATCTGAAATACATTGGCCTGAACCCGGGCGAAGACCGCCTCGTCTCCTCGGTCGTCGGCCGCTAGCTCCCGTTCCCGCCGCGTACATTCTAAAATGCGCCGCTGGAAATAGGCGCGGACTTGTTGTTGATCGTGCCGCATAAAGACACCTCACGCCGGCGGGAGCAGCGAAAAGCTCTCCGCTCCCACTAGATCGATATGCATGGGGGCCTCGTTTTGCCCGCCGAACATGGTGTTGGCGCCCAGGGCAATATGGAAGGACCCGGCCATCTTTTCATCCAAAACCGGATATCCGCACAGGTCCGTCACCTTGGGATTCATGCCGAGCCCCAATTCACAAACCACCGAACCGCCGGCCGGCAATTGCAGCAAATAGGCGGTGACCGCCGGGTGGCTGCTTCCGACGACCTTTCCGTCTTTGATATCCAGCTTCACGTCCTGGTATTTTCCCGCGTCCTCCAGATAAAGGGTTTCAAAAAATACGGTCCCATTGGTCCCGGCCTCGTTGGGTGCGATGTAGATCTCGCCGCAAGGCCAGTCGCCGTCCCCCGCGTCCGCGTGCCATTGCCTGCCGGTTAGATCAAAAGCAAGCGCGCATTCCTCTCCCGTGCGCAGGACAAGCCGGTCCCGCCCTTGAAAACCCTGTATCGCCTGCATACATTTGTCTTGCAGCAAATCATAGTCAACCTGGTATGCGTCCGTCATTCTGCGGATGAACGCCTCCGGCTCCAGTCCGGATTCCCCGGCGTTGGCCCGGGTCGGCATCCGGATTTGTGTGAACCGTCTGCACCCCATGAGCGCAGAAAAAAGCCGGGCCATATACCGGCGATAGTGTTCCATCTGCTCCGCTTCCAGCTCATAGCCCAGCACCACCGGCTGATACGCAAACACGTCCAACACCGCGTCGCAGCCTGCGTACAGGGAAAAGAACCGCTCTCCAAAGCTGGTCTGCGTCGCGGCCTGAAACATGTCGCGGTTGACGGATCTGGCCTCCTGCAACACAACCGGCGTCGCGCCCAAGGCGGAAACCGCAATTGCAAAATCATTTGCGATTGCCCGCTCGGCGTCCTCTCCCCAAAAGTGAATGAGGATCAGCTCCCCAGCCGTCACGCCGCTGGCCTTGACAATTCTCTGTATGGTTTCTCTATCCATTGATCCCACCTCCATAATCCTATTTTATATCTATAATTCTAAAATGTCAATTCTATTTTTATAAATATAAAATTAGAGAGGAGTGTAGACGTGCTTTGCACGCCGTTTCTTCTGTAGGGGCGAGCTGCGCTCGCCCGCCGTTTCCCCTTGTAGGGGCGAGCTGCGCTCGCCCGCAACCCCCGCGACATCGGCGGTGCATTCAGACAGGCGACCACAGGTCATTCCCTACCCCCGTTATCGATGGGTTTCCCATGCGGGCGGCCACAGGCCGCCCCTACACCTTCCAAATCACCCCGCGCCCTGTAGGGGCGTGCTTTGCACGCCCGCCGTTCCCTATAAAACCCGGCGGGTAATTAGGAAGACCCCGCCAAGCCCTTGGGCTTCGCGGGGAGAGGAGAGAAAAGGCAGCGGTGCCGATGGCGGTAAAACAGAAATAAGGGGTCCCCGCAAAGGCTTCGCCTTTGCGGGGAGAGGAGCAGAGACGCAGCGGACAAGAATCCGCGCCCGTCTGGGCGCGGATTTGCGGCAGCGCAGTCCTCTGCGACGAGGCGTGCTGCGCTCGCCCGCGGGCGGCCAAAGGCCGACCCTACATCCCGAAATCGGTAATTTTCCCTGCGGGCGACCACCGGTCGCCCCTACACCTTCCAAATCACCCCGCGCCCTGTAGGGGCGAGCTGCGCTCGCCCGCAACCCCGCGACATCGGCGGTGCATTCAGACGGGCGACCACAGGTCGCCCCTACATCCCGAAATCGGTGATTTTCCCAGCGGGCGACCACAGGTCGCCCCTATACCCCCAAATCACCCCGCATCCTGTAGGGGCGTGCTTTGCACGCCCGCCGTTTCCCCCGTAGGGGCGAGCTGTGCTCGCCCGCAACCCCGCGACATCGGCGATGCATTCAGACGGGCGACCACAGGTCGCCCCTACATCCCAAAATCGGTGATTTTCCCAGCGGGCGGCCACCGGTCGCCCCTACATTCATTGCCAAATATCATGACCAAACCGAAGCCCAGCGCCAGCGGGTTCGGTCTGCCGAGGAGGGCCCGCGCGGGTCGGGGTGCGGCACTACTCCGTCTGCCGCTTTAGCTTTTGGTACAGCTCAGGCCCCACGCACTTCTCTGCGTATTTGCACCACTGCACACAGGTCAGCTGGTCGTTATAGGCCACAAAGCCGCAGTTCTCGCATGCCACCTCCGTGTCCACGGAAAATATCTCGATGAGATTGCCGCACACCGGGCAGACCCGCTCCTCCAGCGTGGGGTTTTTCAGCCGTGCGGCGCCCTGACAGCCCTCAAAAATCATGGCAAGCTCCCTCCTCCCGGCGAATCGCACCGTCCACGCCAAGGGTGACCACCCGAACCGGGACCTCCGCGCCGCTGCGCGCCAGGGCCTCCACCACCGCATGCTGAAGCCCGCCGCAGCAGGGCACCTCCATGCGCGCCACGGTCACGCTCTTTACCTGATGCGCCTGCAAAAGCGCCGCCAGCTTCTGCCCATAGTCCGCGTCGTCCAGCTTGGGGCAGCCGATGAGCGTCACCCGCCCCTGTTGAAACCTCTGGTAAAAACCCGGACAGGCATAGGCGGCGCAGTCCGCGGCCACCAGAAGCCGCGCCCCATCCAGCTCCGGCATCCCCGCAGGGACCAGCCGGAGCTGAATGGGCCAATTGGCCAGGGCTCCCCCGGCTTGGAACCGGAGGCCGGGGCAGGCCCTAGGCTCCCGCGCCGCCGTCTGGGGCGCCTCCTCCCTGGAGATGGTAATGGCCCCGGTGGGGCACACGGGCAGGCAGTCCCCCAGGCCGTCGCAATGCTCCGCCCGTAACAGCTTGGCCTTTCCTCCCACCATGCCGATGGCCCCCTCGTGACAGGCCGCGGCGCATGCGCCGCAGCCGTTGCATTTTGAATCCTCAATTTGAATGATGGCTTGATGCATATCGTTTCCTCCTATGGCGATGACCCGGGACCGGCCCTGCAGCCGCCCCTTGCTATTCTCTCTAAATTGTAGTACCATAGAAGCCATCCGTCGGTTGGAAATCCAACAAAGGGGTGGCGCAATGGAGGAAATTTTACTGTCTTTACAGACATCGGTCCTGTTTCAAGGCCAAGCGCTCGAAGACATCGCAGCCATGCTGGTCTGTCTGGGCGCCGAGCGGCGCAGCTATGGAAACCAGGCGCAGATCTTGCAGCCCGGGGACCGGCTGGAGGCCGTGGGCCTGGTGCTGCGGGGCAGGGTCCATGTGATCCAGGCGGACTTTTGGGGCAACCGGAACCTGCTCACAGAGGCGGGGCCCGGCCAGGCGTTTGCCGAGAGCTACGCCTGCGCCGGAGCTCCCCTGGGCGTGGGGGTGGAGGCGGCCCAGGCCTGCGAAATTTTATGGGTCCCGGTCCGGCGTATCCTCGCTCCCTGCTCGTCACAGTGCGCATTTCATGGGCGGCTGATCCGGAATCTGGCGTCCGCCCTGGCTCAGCGCAACCTGACCTTAAGCGACAAATTGAACCATCTCACCAAGCGGACCACCCGGCAAAAACTATTGTCCTATCTCTCCCGGGAGGCCCAGCGCCAGGGCGGGCCGTGGTTTGACCTGCCTTTCAACCGGCAGCAGCTGGCGGACTATCTGTCCGTGGACCGCAGCGCCCTGTCCGCGGAGCTGAGCAAGCTGCGGCGGGAGGGGATTCTGGACTATCATAAAAACCATTTCTGCCTTCAGAGTTCCCCCGCCTGGTCGCCGGTTTCCCAGGAGCCGGCCGAATGACTGCGTTTTCCTGCCGGCGGGCGGCCACAGGCCGCCCCTACACCTTCCAAATCACCCCGCGCCCTGTAGGGGCGTGCTTCGCACGCCCGCGGAACGACCACAGGTCGTTCCCTACCCCCGTTATCGATGGGTTTCCCATGCGGGCGACCACAGGTCGCCCCTACACCCCCTGAATCACCCCGCGCCCTGTAGGGGCGTGCTTCGCACGCCCGCCGTTCCCCCCGTAGGGGCGAGCTGCGCTCGCCCGCAACCCCGCGACATCGGCGGTGCATTCAAACAGGCGGCTACAGGTCGTTCCCTACCCCCGTTATTGATGGGTTTCCCATGCGGGCGACCACAGGTCGCCCCTACATCCCGAAATCGGTGATTTTCCCGGCGGGCGACCACAGGTCGCCCCTACATCCCCCGAAACACCCCGCACCCTGTAGGGGCGAGCTGCGCTCGCCCGCAACCCCGCGACATCGGCGGTGCATTCAAACAGGCGGCTACAGGTCGTTCCCTACCCCCGTTATCGATGGGTTTCCCGGCGGGCGACCACAGGTCGCCCCTACGTTTGGGTGGACCGCGGGTCGTCCCATACACCCCCCGGATCACCCCACGCGCCCACATTCCGTTACGAGAGAGATACGCACGAAGGCAACAACGCCCGGAAGGGGCGGCTTTTCGCCGCCCCTTCCGGGTCATTCATATTTTAAGCATAGGTCCGCAGAAGCTGGCAGATAGCGTCCACATAGGCCTTTTCATAGCCCCGGGACACGAACTGGGCCTGGCTGGACACGCTGGGGAACTCAAATAGACAGGCGTCGTACCCCAGCACAAACCCGGCCCAGGCGGAATAGTAGCCCTCGCCGTTGGCCATATAGGTGTAGCGGTTGTTGGGGAAATAGGACTTCAGGGTCCGGTAAATGGGGTTATTCTGGTCCTCTGTGACGATGATCTGCTGATACCAACCATGGGTATCGATGAGCACATTGTGCTTGGTCCCCTTTACGTTCCGGGTGAATTCCGCCAGCGCTCGGGCCTCCCGGGCCTGGAGGGGCGCCGTGCCGTTGAAATTCCGGCCACTGGTAAAGGAGCGGTACTTGTAGGGGAAACTGCGGTTCAAATCAATGCCCTTGCCATTGCCGTAGACGTTGTTCCCCTTTTCATCCAGGTAATAGGTGGTGCAGCGCCCGGGCCCGTTGTGAGTCCATCCGTCGTACAGGCCGTCCGGGTTCAGACAGGGCAGCACGTATACGGTCCAGTTCCGCTTCGTAATCAGGTCCTGATACTGCTTTTTCAGCGCCTCCATCAGGGCTCGGGCCGTTCCCACCAGGGCCTCCCCGTCCCGATTGAAATTGTCCTCCCAGCCGTGGATGGCAAAGGTCACCACCAGCACGTTGTCGCCGTCGCCAAACCGGTAGGCCGTCAGATCCCGGCCCGCCCCGCTCTTGCCGTATACCATGGCCTCCACCACCCAGGGCTGCAGGGTGAACGTCTTCCGGTAGGACGGGCAAACCAGCCGGGTCAGGGTGGCGGCCAGCTCCGAGCGCTTGATGCTGGTGTCTGGCCGGAAGGTGCCGTAGGCGTCGTGTCCTGTGAGGACGCCGGCCTGAAAGAGCCTGCGCACGCTGCTCCAGTACCGGTCCTCCGGCCCGTAGTCCGGCAGGCGGTCCACCCGATTGACCGGGGGGAGCTCCGCGTCCGGCAGGCTGCGGCACAGAATCTCCGCCACCTCGGCTCTGGTGGCCGCCCGGGTCAGCCGCTCCTGCGCCAGCTCCGCCGGCAAGATGCCGTAGGTCTTGGCCCGGTCCACATAATAATTGTACCAATGGGCGCCGCCGTAGTCCGCCGAGCCGTCCGGGATGCCCCAATACTTCTCATAGATGCGCACCGCCACGGCCAGGGTCTGGGTCAGCGGCACGGTGCCCGCCGGGGAGAAACGGCCGCCTCCCGTGCCCTCCATCAGCCCCAGCGCAAACTGGACCTGTACCGATTCCCGGTACCAAATGGTGGCGGCCACGTCGGTAAAGGGCATGGCCGGCAGAGGCTCCGGCAGCGCGAACGCGTCCATGCCGGGCGCCTCCGGGGGCGCCGTGGGGTCTGTGGGGTCCGGCGGGTCCGTGGGATCCGGCGGATCCGTGGGCTCCGGCTCCAGGGCCACCCGGTACGCAGGGCACACCAGCCGGGTGAGCATGGCGGCCAGCTCCGAGCGCTTACAGTTGCTGTCCGGCCGGAAGGTCCCCAGCTCGTTGCCCGTCAGCACCCCTGCCCGGTATAGAACCAGCACGCCGGTCCAGTACAGGTCCTCCGGACCGTAATCCGGCAGGTTCTCCACGTCGTTGATGGCGGGCAGCTCCTTTTCCGGCAGGCTGCGGTACAGCAGCTCCGCCAGCTCCGCCCGGGTGGCGGGGCGGGTGGGGGAGGCCTCAAACAGGCTCTCCGGCAGGATGCCATACGCCTTGGCCCGGTCTATGTAGTAGTCGTACCAATTCCTTCCCTCATCTTCCTCCGACTGGTCCGGGATGCCCTGGTACTTCTCATAAATCCGCACGGACACCGTGATGCCCTGGGCCAGGGGAACCGTGCCCTCCGGGGTGAAGCGGCCTTCTCCCGTGCCCTCCATCAGCGCCAGGGCGTATTGGGCCTGGACGTACTTGTAATACCAGCTCGTCGTCGCCACGTCCGTAAAGGGGGGCTGGGGCAGGGGGTCCGGCAGCGCGAACGCGTCCATACCCGGCACGGCGGCAGGGTCCTGGGTGGTCGGCTGCTGCATTTCAATCGTTCCCTCCGGCTCCACCGCCCCAATTCCGGCGGACAGCGTCGCAAGCAGAAGAAGAAGACAGATTCCCCTTCGCCATAGGGACCAGTAACATAGCTTCATTGAAAGCTCCTCCTCGTTTGGCGCATTGCGCCGAAATTTTACCGCTCTTCTCATCCTACGCCGGAAGCCGGCGTTTCTGGAAGTTGTCTTCAAGATACATGGCCTTTGCATCCAATCTGCATCCGGGCTGCAACGAAGTGGAATTTTTTTTGGACTTTTTTCGCGCCGGGCCAGGCGCGGTCCTTTCGCATGCACGAATGGAGGCGCCCCGGCATAGGCTTGGAGGAAAGGGGGAACCACCATGGATCCATTTGACAAGCGGCAGACAGACGCCGTGTGGCAGCGTGTGCGGGGAGACCGCCCGCCGTTGGACCCGGCGCCCGCATCCCCGGCGGCGGAGGCCCGGGGGCTGGACTGGTCCGCCGGCTGGCTGCAATCGCTTTGGACAGAGGAACGCGCCATGGCGGAGAGCTGCCTGGCCCTGGCCCGCCGGATGAACGGCGCGGAGGCGGCGGTCCTGCGGACCCTGGGGCAGGAGGCCCGAAGCCGGGCGGCTTGTCTGGCGGGGATGTACCGGCTGGCGGCTGGAAAGACGCTGGGAAACCAGCCGGTTCCGGGACCTGGGCGGCAAGAGCCCGCCCAGGAGGTCCTGCGCCGGCTGTACGACCGGTCCCGGCAGGCCATGGCCGCTTATGAGCCTGCCTGCGCCCATCCCGTGTTCGGGCAGGTCTTCACCCTGCTGCTGCAGGAGCAGCGGCGGGGTGCGCGCCGCTATCTGGAGCTGCTGGGCGCCGCCCGGGGCTGACAAACCGCTGCGCGCCGGGAACGACCTGAGGTCGTTCCCTACATCCTGAAATCGCCGGCTTTCCCTGCGGGCGACCACAGGTCGCCCCTACACCCCCAATTCAGACTGCATCCTGTAGGGGCGTGCTTTGCACGCCTGCCGTTCCTCCTGTAGGGGCGAGCTGCGCTCGCCCGCGAGACGGCAAGCGGATGGCGGCCGAGCAGGCCGCCGGAGCAAAAGCGGTCTTTGCCCCGACGAGGCCGTTCCCACATTCATTCCCGCATATTGTAACCCAAACCGGTGCCCGGCGCAAGTGGGCCGCTTTTCATAGGGTTGCCTTTTGTTTCCGGAAAAAAGGCGTGGAAAATTGAAAAATATGTGCTATAATAGGTTCGTGACATGCAAAAAACCAGCGGGGGGAGCACCATGCGGTTCGAAGGCTTTTTGGGGAACGAACAACTGAAGGCAAATTTGACCGCCGCGGCGGAGCGGGACCGCTTCGCCCATTTTTATCTCCTGTCCGGTCCCCCCGGCGCCGGGAAGCGCACCCTGGCTCGGATTTTAACGGCCGCTCTTTTGTGCCGGGAGCCGGGGGAGAAGCCCTGCGGCCGCTGCGCCGCCTGTCGGAAGGCGCTCTCCGGCACGCACCCGGATGTTATCACCGTGGACGACCCGGAGAAAAAGACCGTTCCCGTGGAGCTGGTCCGCCGGGCCCGGGCGGATCTGTTCGTCCGGCCCAACGAGGGCGTCCGAAAAATTTACTTTGTCCCCCGGGCCCAGGACCTGGGCCTGCCGGGGCAAAACGCCCTGCTGAAGGTGCTGGAGGAGCCCCCGTCCTACGGCGTGTTTCTACTGCTGGCGGACAATCCGCACCGGCTCTTGCCCACCGTACGCTCCCGGTGCGTGGAGCTCAAGCTGCGGCCCCTGCCGGAGGCCACGCTGGTCCAGGCCCTGGCCCAGTCGTTTCCCGCAGCGGAGCCCAGTCTGCGGCTGGCGGCCGCCCGGCGCAGCGGCGGCTGGCTGGGACAAGCCCTAGCCCTGATGCGGGAGGGCGGCGGCCTTCTGCCCCAGACCCTGGCGTTTGGCCAGGCCTATGCCGCCCGGGATCCTGTGGCGCTGCTGCAGGTGCTCGCCCCCATGGAGCGTCTGAAACGAGATCAGCTCCTGGAGCTTTTGACCCAGTGGCGGGAGCTTTTGGCCGCCGCGCTGGCAGGCCGGGCGGGAAGCCCCGCCCTGGGGGGCCCCGCGCAGGCTCTGGCCAAGGCCCGGACGGCCCGGGAACTGGCCCAGGCGATAGACGCGCTTTATCAGGCCCTATTATACGCCCAGGGTAACGTCTCCCCCGGCGCCATCTGTGGGGACCTGGCCTGGCGGCTCCGGTGAGCGACTGCCTTTCCCATTTTACCGCCCCGACGCGGGGCGAAAGGAGAACCCTATGGACGAACAAAAACGTACGGATTTCCCGGCGGAGGAGCTCCCGGCGGAACCTGCGCCGGAGCAGCCCGCGCCTGTAACCGTGGTGGACATCCAGTTCCGCACCGGCTCCAAGGTCTATTATTTTGACCCCGGGGACCTGACCTTACAGCCCGGGGACCATGTGATTATGGAGACGGCCCGGGGACCGGAATTCGGCATCTGCACCGCCGGCAATCACTCGGTCTCCCCCAAGGACATCGTCGCCCCTCTGCGGCGGGTCCTCCGCCTGGCCACGCCGGCGGATGAAAAAACCGTCAGCGACAACCGGGCCAAGGAGAAGCGGGCCTTTGACATCTGCCAGCAAAAAATCCAGGAGCACAAGCTGGACATGCAGCTGGTCTCTGCGGAGTACGCCTTCGACGGCAGCAAAATCCTCTTTTTCTTTACCGCGGACGACCGGGTGGACTTCCGGGAGCTGGTCAAGAACCTGGCCGGCGTCTTCCGGACCCGCATCGAGCTGCGGCAGATCGGCGTGCGGGACAAGGCCAAGATGGTGGGCGGCCTGGGCATCTGCGGCAGGCCCTTCTGCTGCGCCCAGTTCCTGGACGATTTTCAGCCGGTTTCCATCAAGATGGCAAAGACCCAGAACCTGAGCCTGAACCCCACCAAAATTTCCGGCACCTGCGGCCGTCTGATGTGCTGCCTGAAATACGAACAGGAGGCCTACGAGGACCTGCTGCGGACCAGCCCCAAGTCGGAGTCCTTTGTGGACACGCCGGACGGACGGGGCACCGTGGTGGACGTGAACCTGCTGCGGCAGCGGGTGAAGGTCCGGATGGAGGAGCAGCCCGATACCATCGGCTGCTACCAAAACTGCGATATCTGCGTCCTGCGCAACGGCAAGGCCAAGAAAAACGACCCGCCGGTACCGGTGGACCTGGCGCCCATCTCCGGCAGCGGCAAGCGGCAGAAGCCGGTCATGGCGTCGGAGGAGCCGCCCATGCACTTGGACCCCATCCGCTTCCGGTACCGGCCGGAGGACATTGTGGACGAGCCCGCCCCCCAGGAGGAGCCGGCCGGCCGGTCCCGGCGGAGGCGAAAGCCCGAACCCCATACCGAGCTTCCCGCCCTGGAGGAGACCGCCCAAGAGATCCTAGCGCCGGAACGGGCCAGGCCCGCGGGCGGCGCCCGGCGCAAAGGACGGGGCGGACGGCCCAAGCGGGCGGAGGCGGCGGAACCCGGCAGGCAGGAGGCGGCGCCCCAGAAGGAGGCCAAGCAGGAGGGGTCGAAGGCCCGCCAGCGGAAGCCCAGGGGGCCGAAGCCGGGCGGACGGGCAGAGCCCCCGGCGTCCCGGCCCGCGGGGGAGGCCTCCGGGGCGGAGGCGCGGCCGGCCACCAAGCCCAAGTCCGGCGGCGCCCGGCGGCGGAGCCGGGGCGGCAAGCCCAGGAAGCCCCAGGGCCAGCGGCCTCCGGAATCCTCCGGGCCGGAGGGCGCGTAACCCTAGGTCCCATTCTGACAAAAATCCCGTAGGGGCGGCCAATGACCGCCCCTACGGGATTTCTACGGCCATGGGTGTTGGGAACGACCCGCGGTCGCTGGGCCCCGGTTTGAACTACGGTATTTGCCAAGGAATGTAGGGCGCCCCTACAGGGTGCAGCTTGACACGGGGATGTAGGGGCGACCTGTGGTCGCCCGTTGGGAAGGCCCCCGGGTTCGGGCCTGGGTGACGCCCGGGAAATGCCGACGGCAACGGCGGGCGAGCGAAGCCCGCCCCTACAGGTTGCAGTCTGATACGGGGATGTAGGGGCGACCTGTGGTCGCCCGTTGGGAAGGGCCCCCGGGTTCGGGCC
>CATXTO010000050.1 GCA_958402445.1 uncultured Eubacteriales bacterium | reverse complement strand
GGTGTAGGGTTCGACCTATGGTCGTTCCGCGGGCGTGGGAAGCAGCCCCTACAGGGGAAACGGCGGGCGAGCACAGCTCGCCCCTACAGGGTCTAAAAAGCGGAATCGGAAGATGTAGGGACGGCCTATGGCCGCCCACACAGGCGCGAATTGGGTCTATCCTTTCCCCACAAAAAACCCCTGCCCGGGCGTACAGCCCGGGCAGGGAAACATTTTTAATCAGGTGGGGTCGAAAAGTCCGCCCTGGTCCTTCCAATCAATGGCGCGCCCCTCCATGCAGGCCCGGAACTGGGCCCCCGACATGGTTTCGTGCTCCAGCAGGTAATCCGACACCTCCAGAACCTTATCCTTGGACTGGGTGAGGATTTGGCTGCACTGGGCATAGGCCCGGTCCACCAGAGCCTTGATCTCAGCGTCCAGGTCGCTGGCCACCCGCTCGGAATACGATTTGGTCTTTTCGTAATCCCGGCCGATGAAGACCTCCTCGTCGCTGCCATAGGCGATGGTGCCGATGCGCTCGCTCATGCCGTACTTGCTCACCATGTCCCGGGCCAGTTGGGTGGCCCTTTGAATATCGGAGGAAGCGCCGGTGGAGATATCCTGCAGGAACAGGGCCTCCGCCGCCCGGCCCCCCAGAAGGGAGACGATGGTCTCATACATCTGGTTTCGGGTCAAGTGCTCCGAATCCTCCTCCGGCAGGCTGACGGTGAGTCCCAGGGCCTGCCCCCGGGGGATAATGGTGATTTGATGCACCGGGTCATGGTTGGGCAGATGGTACATGGCCACCGCGTGCCCAGCCTCGTGGACGGCGGTGACCCGCCGGTCCCGCTGAAGCTGCACCCGGCTGCGTTTGGCCGGGCCGGCGATGATTTTCATCATGGCCTCGTTCAGGTCCTCCATATCGATCACCGTGCGGTCACGCCGCACGGCCAAAATGGCCGCCTCGTTCAGCAGGTTTTCCAGATCGGCCCCGGTAAAACCGGAGGTGGCCAGGGCCACGGTTCGCAGCGCCACATCCTCCCCCAGCCGCTTGTTCCGGGCATGAATTTTTAAGATGGACTCCCGCCCCGCGGTGTCGGGAACGCCCACATAAATCTGCCGGTCGAACCGCCCCGGCCGCAGCAGCGCCGGGTCCAGAATGTCCTTCCGGTTGGTGGCGGCCATGACGATGACCCCCTCATTTTTCTCAAAGCCATCCATCTCCACCAAAAGCTGGTTGAGGGTCTGCTCCCGCTCGTCGTGGCCGCCGCCCAGACCGGCTCCTCTGTGCCGGCCCACGGCGTCAATCTCGTCGATGAACACAATGGCGGGCGCCACCTTTTTGGCCTGCTCAAACAAATCCCGGACCCGGCCCGCGCCCACGCCCACATACAGCTCCACAAAATCGGAGCCGGAGATGGACAAAAACTGCACGTCCGCCTCGCCGGCCACCGCCCGGGCCAGCAGGGTCTTGCCGGTGCCCGGCGGGCCTACCAGCAGCACGCCCTTGGGGACCTTGGCCCCCATGCGGGTAAATTTCTCCGGGTCCCGAAGAAATTCCACCAGCTCTTGAAGCTCCGCCTTCTCCTCCTCCGCGCCGGCTACGTCGTCGAAGGTCACCCGTTTGCCGCCGGTGCCCAGATTGGTCCGGGCCTTGCCAAAGGCGCTCATGGGGTTGCCGCCGGAACCCGCCCGGTTGGCCAGGAAGACCCACAGGATCAAAAGCACAAAGCCGGACAGCAAATACGGCGCGGCCTTGGAGAAGATCGAGGGCTCTCCTTTCGGAAAGAAGGTGTAGTTCTGCAAAACGCCGCTGCGGAGCTGCTCCCGGAACAGTTCGCCTAGATCCTGCCGG
The DNA here is from genome assembly GCA_958402445.1 of uncultured Eubacteriales bacterium. Taxonomy (GTDB): domain Bacteria; phylum Bacillota; class Clostridia; order Oscillospirales; family Oscillospiraceae; genus Faecousia. Next base: position 10,830 of record CATXTO010000050.1, on the reverse strand, counting down.
AACGCGTCCGTGCTGGACAGATAGGAAACCTGCTTGGTGGAGCCGTCCAGCTCCTGATAGAGCTCCAGACGCAGGGTCCCGTCCCGCACGGTAAAGGACTTGACCTGCTCGTCCTCGAACAGGGAGACCACTTTGGAATAATCCAGGCCCTTAGGCTGGTTGGCCCGGATCAACGCCATAATTAGAAAAAATAGCAAAGCCAGCACCGCCGTGTAAGCCAGGATGCTGAGGAATTTTTGTCGTCTCAAGGGAGTTCTCCTTACCCAATCATTTGGAATACGCCTCGGGCTTCAGAATGCCCACATACGGCAGATTTCGGTATTCCTCGTCATAGTCCAAACCGTAGCCCACCACGAACAGGTTCGGGATGGTAAAACCCACATAGTCCGCCTCCACCTGGGCTCGCCGGCGCTCCGGCTTGTCCAGGAAGGTGCAGATGCGCAGGGAGGCAGGGCCCTTGGCCAGCAGATGGTCCACGGTGTACCGCAGGGTCAGGCCGGAGTCTAAAATGTCCTCTAAAATCACCACGTGCCGGCCGGCGATGTCCGTGGAGATATCCTTTTTCAGCTGGATGACGCCGCTGCTCTGCGTCCCCGCCCCATAGGACGAGACGCACATGAAGTCAAACTGACAGGGAATGGGCACCGCCCGGACCATATCCGCGAAGAAGACCACCACGCCCTTCAAAACGCCCACAAAAATGGGCTTCTTATCGGCGTAATCAGCGGCCAGCTCCGCGCCCAGCTCCGTGATCCGGGCCTGAATCTGTGCTTCGGACAGAAGGACACGTTCAATATCTTGGTGCATGGCAAGCTACCTCACTTCCTGTATGTTCCAAACAAAGCGCGATCTCCAGCGCCCGGCTGCCGGGCTCCGCCCTGCGGTCTAAATTGACGCCCACGCCGAAAACCGCCAAAACCCCGGCCTCGTCCGCCACCACCGGAATTCGGTCCCGCCACAAAGCGGGGACCTTCCGGTCAATGAGCAGCTTCTTCAGGCTCTTGTGCCCGCCGGGGAGCCGGATTTGGTCCCCTGGCCGCCGAGGCCTGAGCCAAATAACAAGTTCTTTCATTGTATCACAGCCGACCGTAAATGTGAACGCGTTATTTTCAATTTTTTCATCTTCCCCTGGAAATCTGCAGCGCGCCTCCATGCCCAGTTGGGGAATCAGGGTGAGCCCAGGTACCTGCAGCCGAGTTTGGACAAACGGCTCCCCGGCAGGCGGGCAGACCAGGCGGCCGTAACGGCGGGCCAGCACCACGCCCCCGGGAAAACGAGCCCAGGCGCCGGGGCGGCTGGAGCGTACCAGCGCCTCCGCCTGGGCAATGTGGGCGGCTTGGGGCTCCCGCACTCCGGCATCCCGGAGAAACCGCTCCAGCACCCGGCTCCGCAGGGCCGGGTGCTGGGCCAGCAGGGCCTGGCAATCCAGGCCCTCCGGGGCTCTAACCTGCTCCAGAGCCTGCTCCGCCAGGCTCTGGAGCAGGTTCTCGTCCTGCCGCAACCGTAGCGCGCCAGTGCTGACGCTCTGGATCAGATGGGGGTTTTCCCCCGCCAGGGCGGGAATGATCCGGTGCCGCAGGCGGTTACGCAGGAAATCATCCTGCCCATTGGTGCCGTCCTCCACATAATCCAGATTCCACTGATCCAAAAAGGACAAAACCTGGGCCCGGGTCACGGACAGCATGGGCCGGATGATCCGGCCCCGGCAGGGTGGGATACCCCCCAGGCCCCGCAGAGAGGTCCCCCGTACCCAGCGCAGCAGCACGGTCTCGGCGTTGTCGTCCGCGGTGTGGGCCGTGGCCACCTTGGCCGCCGGGTCCACGGACAGAAGAAAGTCGTACCTGGCCTGCCGGGCCGCGTCCTCCAGACCCCGGCCCTGTCGCCGGACCTGTCCCCGGCCCACGGAGAGGGGAATGTCGTGACGAGCGCAGAAGGCCCGGACAAATGCCTCGTCCCGGTCCGCCTCCGGACCCCGCAACCCGTGATGAAAGTGGGCCGCGGACAATTGTAGCCCCATGGACTCCTGCAGCAGATGCAGGCACCACAGAAGGGCCATGGAATCCGCCCCGCCGGACACCGCGCAGACCACCCGGTCCCCGGTCTCCAGCAGCCCATAGGTCCGGCTGAAGGACAAGACCTCAGCTCTCATGATGCCTCCACTCCCGGTCCGTAAAGGTGGTATACTGCGGCAGCCACTGGAGCCGGACCGTGCCGGTCTCCCCGTGCCGGTTTTTCGCTACGATGCACTCGGCCACATTCTTTTCCTCTGTGTCCTCATTATAGTATTCGTCCCGGTACAAAAACAGCACCTCATCGGCGTCCTGCTCGATGGCGCCGGATTCCCGCAAATCCGACAGCATGGGCCGCTTGTCCTGGCGGCTCTCGTTGGCGCGGGAGAGCTGGCTCAGGCAGATCACGGGGACATTGAGCTCCTTGGCCATGATCTTCAGGGCCCGGGAGATCTCCGAGACCACGGTCACTCGGTTCTCTCCCCCCCGGCCGTAGCCGGAACTGGTCATGAGCTGCAAATAATCGATAATCACAAGGCCCAAATTGTCCAGCCGCCGGCACTTGGCGTTCATCTCCGCCACGGTGATGGACGGATTGTCGTCCACCCGGATGTCCGTCTGGCTCAGAGCGGCGGAGGCCAGGGCCAGCTTGCCCCACTCCTCCTCGCTGAGCCGGCCAGTCATGAGCTTTTGGCTGTCCACAAAGCTCTCCCCGGACAATAGGCGCATGGTGAGCTGCTCCCGGGACATCTCCAGATTGAAAATCGCCACGGTTTTGCTGTATTTTTTGGCCACGTTCAGCCCGATGTTCAGGGCAAAGGCGGTCTTTCCCATGGCCGGCCTCGCGGCGATGAGCAAAAGGTCTGAATTATTCAGCCCGTTAATCTTCCGGTCTAAGTCCCGAATGCCGGTGGACAGGCCGGGAATCTCGCTGTCGGATTGGGCCAGCTCCGTGAGCCGGTCAAAGACCTTTTGCAGAATCAGTCCCACATGCTCCAGGCTGTCCCCCCGCTCACCCTTCCGCAGGGCGTAAATCTTTTTCTCCGCGGCCTCCAGGATCTCCGCCGGAGTCCCCACGCCCTCGTACACGGTCTGTCCGATTTCCTCCGCAGCCCCGGCCAGGTTCCGCAAAAGGGCCTTGTCTCGGACGATGGCGGCGTAACGGCCCGCGTTGGCTGCGGTGGGGGTGATCTCCATGAGCTGCATGATATAGTCCGTGGAGCTCTCCTGCCAGACCCCCCGCTCCCGCATTTTGTCCAGCACGGTCACGGGGTCGACGGCCTGGGAGAAGTTGAACATGGCATAGATGGTCTCGTAAATGTCTCGGTTCTGGGACAGATAGAAATCCTCCGGCCGCAGCATGCCGATCACGTCCGGGATACACCGGCTGTCAATGAGCATGGCGCCCAGAACGGACTGCTCCGCCTCCAGGGAATGAGGCGCCTGCCGGGCCAATAGGGCTTCGTCCATGGTTCTCTCTCTCCTTCCAGGGCCCCGCCGCCCGCCTGGGCGGAAGCCTGGGCTTGTTACGCCTCTTGAATCCGCACGGCCAGCTGGGCGGTGATCTCAAAGCCCAGCTTGCACTTGACGGTATAAGTGCCCACGGTCTTGATGGGCTCGTCGATGACGATTTTCCGCTTGTCCAGGGCGATGCCCGCCTGACTCTGCAGGGCGTCGGCAATCTCCTGGTTGGTGACGGAGCCGAACAGCCGCCCGGCGCCGCCGCCCTTGGCCGTGACGGTGAGGGTCATGGCCTTCATCCGCTCCGCCAGGGCCACCGCCTCCGCCCGCTCCCGGGTTCTGCGCTCCTGGGCGGCCCTGTCGTTCATGCGCATGGTGTTGACGGCGTCGGCGGTGGCCTCCATGGCCAGCTTCCGGGGCAGCATGTAGTTCCGGGCGTAGCCGTCGGAGACCTCCAGCAGCTGGCCCTTCTTGCCCTTTCCCTTCACATCCTGCAATAGAATTACTTTCATATACGCAGCCTCCTTAATCGCTTATCGCGCAACGCTCCGGCGTAACTCGTTTTGCCATGGGGTGGCCCTGCCGGAACTGGACCAAATCCCATAGATTTCCATATAAATCCTGAAAAACCGCCACCGTACCGTATTCGGCCTCCTTGGGCGCCCGGACAAAGGACACGCCGGCCTCCCGCAGAGCCTGGTAATCCCGCTGAAAATCATCGGTTCCCAGAAACAGGAACACCCTGCCTCCCGATTGGTTCCCCACGCATTGGACCTGCTCCGGCCCGGACGCCCGGGCCAAAAGCAGGGTGGTCCCACCCCCAGGCGGGGACACCACAACCCACCGCTTATTCTGTTCCGGCTGGAACGTATCCTCCACCAGGGCAAAACGGAGCTTTTGGGTATAAAATTCAATCGCTTCGTCATAATCCCGGACGACCAGCGCCACGTGTACGATAGACTGCATGCGATTCCTCTGATCCAAATCCACTGCCCAATCCGCCATCAGGTCTCGTAATACTGGTCAATGGCGGCCACCAGGCGGTCCAAGGCGGTTTTCACATCGCACTCTGGAATCTGCGCCCCGGCGGTGGCCGCGTTACCCCCGCCGCCCAGGGGCTCCAAGATCACCTGGACGTTGGCCTCCCCAATGGAGCGGGCAGAGATAATAACCTCGTTCTGGCTGGGATAGAGCACAAACGAAGTGAGAATCCCCTGAATGTTCAGCAGCTCGTCCGCCGCCTGGGCCGCGATGGTACGGGTGGTGGTGGTGTTCAGCGCGGCGATGGCGATCTGCTCCTTGTACAGCCGGGCGGACTTGATGATCTGATACCGGGCCAGGGTGGCCTGGAAATCGTTTTGCAGCAGCTTCTTGACCTCCACCGTGTCCGCGCCCAGCCGCCGCAGGAAGGCCGCGGCCTCAAAGGATCGCTCCCCGGTGCGGACGTTGAAATTCTTGGTGTCCAGCACGATGCCGGCCAGCAGCGCACGGGCCTCGATGGGCAGCACGTCGGTGCGCTCTACGGAATATTGCAGCAGCTCCGTCACCAGCTCGGAGGCGGAGGAGGCGTAGGGCTCGTGAAGGTTGACCACCACCGGGTTGATATAATCCGCGGCCCTACGGTGATGGTCCACCACACAGACCTTGGAAATCGCCTCCAGAAGTGGCTTGCACTCCACCTGATCCGGACGGTTGGTGTCCACCACCACCAAAAGGCTCTTGTTGTCCGCCAGCAGCAGCGCCTCCTGTCCGGAGACAATGCTCTCAGCGTATTCCGGCGTCCCCTGGAGCTGGCTGATGAGCTTGCCCGCGGCGTTCTTTTCCACATCCAGGACGATGCGGGCCCGCTTGCCCTTCTTGCGGCACAGGCAGCAGATGCCCACCGCCGCGCCTACGGAGTCCAAATCCGCATTTTTGTGCCCCATGACAAACACGTGGCTGCTCTGGCTGATGAGCTCCGACAGGGAGTTGGCGGTGACCCGGGAGCGGACCTTGGACCGGTGGTCGGTCTCCTTGGTCCGGCCCCCGTAAAAGGAGAAGTTGTACCGGTCCTTGATGACGGCCTGGTCTCCGCCCCGGGACAGGGCCATTTCAATGCTCAGAGCGGCGAAATCATAAGCCTCCTCAAAGCTGGCGCCGTCCCTGCCCACGCCCAGAGAGATGGTGGCCGCCACGCCCGTGGGACTCACCACCTGGCGGATGTCCTCCAGCAGGGGGAATTTGCTCTCAATAGACCGCTTGAGGTCCCGGAGCTCAAACACAAACAAAAACCGGTTCCGCTCCAGACGGCGGAGCATGCCGTGATAGCTCTCAATGCGCCGGGTGATGATGTCGTTGATCTGGGCGTTGAGATTGGAGATGGCGCTCTCCGGCAGGTTTTTGGTGAGCTCGTCGTAATTGTCCACCAAAATGATGGCCACCACGGGCCGGGACCGGATGTACTCATCCCGGACCTGGTACAGCTCCGTCAGATCCGCCAGGTATAGGGTGGCAAGCAGAGTTTTAGCCGGGTCGTCGGCGTGGTAGGTGGACCCGTACACCCGATAGCGCCGGTCCCGCAGGGTCAGGTCATAGGGGCATTCCGGCTTGCCGGCCGCCAGCCAGTCTGTGGAGAACGACGGCAGCACATTGCCGATCTTCTGCTCAAATAAGGTGTCCCGCATGCCGGAGACCTGGGAAAAGCGCCGGTTGGTCCAGATGATCTCCCCGTCGGCCAGGCGGATCAGGGCCGTGGGCAGGGGCATATCCCCCTTGGAGGCAGTCTCCACGGTATCCGTGGCGGACTGGATATAAGCGGCGATCTCCCGGCGGCGCCGGACCTTGTTCAGCTGATAAAAGGCAAACAGCAAGGTGGTGGTGCCGGCCTCCGCGGCAGCCACAATGGGCTGATTCAACACAAACGCCGCCACGGCAAAGGCCAGCATGACCACAAAATACAGGCCCATACCGGGCTCAATGAGACGGCCCAGTTTTTTGTTCACGCAATCCACTCCTCCCGGTTCCCGGACCGGACTCCGGGCTAAAATTGGCGCAGTCCCTGGCGCGCCGGCCCTTTTTGCGGGATAGGTTAAGGTTTATTATAGCAAACGCCCCCGCCTTTATCAAGGCAAATTCCAAATCTCCCCACGCTTTCCGCAAAAAAGCAGCCTTTGCGCCCGCCCAGCGGCTGAAAAGACCAAATTTAGGCCCTGTTTCTTTGCTCCAGAATTTAGCAGCCTGCATTTTGAAAAAAGAAGTATACTTTTTCGGAAAATTGTGGTATACTGTATTCTAATGGAGCGTATTTTTGACGCGAAACGGGTTCGGCGTATCGTGCGTTTGCACTGGATATAGTTTGTGATCGCTGGTGATTGCTTTTCTGAATGAGGGCGGAAGCAGGCGTTTTCCCGCAAAAAGGCGTATCGGGGCCTTACGGCGGGCGGGCGGTTGCTTGGTTTTGTTGCGCCTTTTGCGCGCCGACCCGTTTTCAGAGTCCATAAGGCAAAAATTCGGGGTATTTACCCCAAAGCCGGTTCAGCCCGGCGTTTTATTGAACAAAAGGAGTTGTGATATCATTTGGCTGAAAAACTGAAAATTATCCCCCTGGGCGGCTTAAACGAGATCGGAAAGAATATGACGGTCCTGGAATACGGCAAGGATATGATTGTCGTGGACTGCGGTCTGGGCTTCCCGGAGGACGACATGTACGGCGTGGATTTGGTGATTCCCGATTTCACCTACCTGGTCAAGAATCAGCAGAAGCTGCGGGGATTCTTTATCACCCACGGGCACGAGGATCACATCGGCTCTCTGCCCTACGCCCTGGCCCAGGTGCTGGCTCCGGTGCACGGCACCGCTATGACCAACGGCCTGATTCGCCTGAAGCTGGAGGAGCACCGCCTGGCCGACAAGGTCAAGCTGCTGACCCACAAGCCCGGCGACGTGGTCAAGGCCGGCTGCTTCCAGGTGGAGTTCATCCACGTCAACCATTCCATCGCAGACGCCGTGTGCTTCTGCATCCACACCCCGGTGGGCAAGGTGGTCATGACGGGCGACTTTAAAATCGACCCCACCGCAGAGGGCGGCATGATGGACCTGGGCCGGCTGGGTACCCTGGGGCAGGAAGGCGTGCTGGCCCTGCTGTGCGACTCCACCAACGTGGAGCGGGCGGGCTACACCCCCTCGGAGCAGCTGGTGGCCGAGGGGCTGGATCGGCAGTTCAAGGGCTGCAACCAGCGCATCATCGTCACCACCTTCGCCTCCAACATGCATCGGATCCAGGCGGTGCTGCAAACCGCCCACCGTTACGGGCGGAAGGTGGCCGTCACAGGCCGGAGTATGGAAAACATGCTCAAGGTGGCCACGGACCTCAATTATCTCAAAGCCCCGGCCAACACCATCGTGGACATCAGCGCCATCAAGAGCCTGCCCAAGGACAAAATCGTAATCGTCTCCACAGGCTCTCAGGGCGAGAATATGAGCGCCATGTATCGCATGGCGTTCAATACCCACAAGCAGGTGGAAATCCAGCCTGGCGACCGGATCATCATCTCGGCTTCCGCCATCCCCGGCAACGAGAAGGCCATTTCCAAGATTATCAACGAACTGTACCGGAAGGGCGCCGAGGTGCTCTATGAGAAGTCCGAGGGGCTCCACGTCTCCGGCCACGCCTGCCAGGAGGAGCTGAAAATCATTCATGCCCTGTGCAAGCCCAGATTTTTCATTCCGGTTCACGGGGAGCAGCGGCATTTGCAGATCCACGCCAAGCTGGCCAAGCAGATGGGCATGAACGCCAAAAACATCTTCGTCTCGGACATCGGTCAGGTCCTGGAGCTGTCCGGAAAGAGCTGCAAGCCCGGCGGCACGGTTCCCGCCGGCAAGGTCCTGGTGGACGGCACCGGCGTGGGAGACGTGGGCAGCGTGGTGCTCCGGGACCGGAAGCACCTGGCGCAGGACGGCATGCTGGTGGTCTGCGTGAATCTGTCCAGCCAGGATGGATCCATCCTGTCCGGGCCGGACATCATCACCCGTGGCTTTGTCTATGTGAAGGAGTCCGAGACTCTCATGGAGGATCTGCGGCTTCTGGCTATCGAGTCCATCGAGCGGTGCAGCCGGAAAAGCGTCCGGGACTGGGCCACCATCAAGTCCTCCATCAAAAGCGACCTGTCCGGCTACCTGTTCAAAACCACCAAGCGCAATCCCATGATCCTGCCTGTCATCATGGAAATTTAACCCCAAAAGCTAGGCCCCGGACGGTAGCCGTCCGGGGCCTAAACTGTCGAAAAACCCCTGCGGGGCTTTTCGACAAAGGACTTGCAGTCTGCTGCATGCACGCGCTGTGCGCCTGCGGCGCGCAACTTGTACACTTGCAGCCTGTAAGGTATGTTCCGCCACGCACATGTCGCGGCGGAACATAATCCGCATCTTTTCGCCGCCTGCGGGCGGCGAACTCTGCGAGGCTTTTTGCAGGCCGGCAAGGTCCCGGACGGTAGCCGTCCGAGGCCGATTGGCGTATTATCAGTGGGGTTGATACTTTGCACATAAAGCAGCTTGAAAAATGAAATATCGGGTACGAAAGGGTATGTAAGTTGAACGACATTAGACTTGTTGATATTACAGCAAATAACTGGGAGAGATATGCTGCCTCAATCCCGGGAGCGCCGGCAGTGAATTTGTTGCGAGTAGCGCATTCTCGATTGCGCAGTCCGTTTTTGAGAATGGTTGGGTCATCAAAGGCATTCAAAATGCGGATCTTTTAATCGGTTTTACGATGTACGGATTCCGTTAGGAATGGAAGGCGTATGAAATTTGCCGTTTTATGATTGACGAGCGCTACCAGGGAAATGGCGACGGAAAGCGCGCCTTGCAGCTTATCATCGCAGAAATGCTCCGCTGTTATAAATGTGATAAAATCTACCTCAGCACCTCACCCAACAGCGAGAAAGGCAAACATATTTACAGGAGCGCTGGTTTCACCCCAACAGGAGAAACCTGCGGAGAGGGCGAGGATATGGAAGAGATATTCTGCCGAAGCAATTCTTGATCATGGAGCATATGGACGGCGGCATTAAGCCGAACCATGCGCGCATCCATACCAATCATCTGCATAAAAACATATTTTGCCGCGGCGCGTATGTTTCTGAACATCCGCTTTCGCTGATAAGCGTGGGAGTTGGGGCCCTTCATACCTAACCGGCCACAGGCCGCCTCTGTGGGAAAGGGTCCGTCCTTTCCCACAGTCTGCATCCAGGACCTCCGCCCTTACCTGTGTTCCATGGGCACGATGGGCACGAGCTCCAGATAGCCCCGCGACCCAATGGGCTCCAATTGAATCCTGGGATTTTCCCGGTCCCAGGCGTATCCGATGCCGGAGGGGTCGTACTTGGAAATCGCGGCGGACACCTCCTCGATGGCCTGGGCGTAGTCCTCCTCCGCAAACGGCTCCCCCTGAAACAGCAAATAAGTCGCGGCGGGCAGATCGATGACGTCAAAGCCCTCCGGCACGGGGCCGTCGTAATCCGGCGGCACCTCCGCCCCCTGTACATATTCCGAGGTCCCGGGCTTCCGGTACGCGGCGGGCAGCCACAGGCACACCGGCTCGCCGCTGATGGAGCGGATGCTCTGTAGCAGGCCCCACACCTCGCAGCCCACCTCCTGGCAGTACGAGAAGTATTCGCTGGCCACCACGCCCCGTTTGAGGATCACCTTGCGCGCGGGCTTGTTGACCACTTGCAAAAACACATGCTTGACTGGTTCCATGGCCGATCTCCTTTCCAAATGCCGAAATTTTACCCCGTAGGGGGTGAAGAGGTATATCGGAACCGGCCGGGCCGCGTATTCCCGGGGATTGCAGCCAAATTCCCGAAAAAACGCCCGCTGATATCCGTCCACGCTGCCGAACCCCATTTCCAGCGCCACCTCCGCGACCTTGCCTCCGCCGTCCCGCAGCCGCAGGGCGGACCTGGACAGGCGGAGCCTTCGAATGTAGTCCGCGGGGGTCAAGCCCGTGTGTCGGACGAACAGGCGATGGGAATACCACGGGGAGTACCAGGAGGCTCCGGCCAGGTCAGCCAGGGTAATGGGCTCTGATCGGTGGGCCTCGATGTACTCCTGCATGCGCTGCACCGCTAAAATCTGTTCCTGCATGACGCATCCCTCCTCACATCCCTATTTTAACACCCTGGCAGCAAAACTTCTCGACCATTTTTGCACAATCGTTTTTTCCCCCTGCTCGATCCAGGGCCCATAGGTGTGACCCGATATCGGGGATGTGTGGGCGACCTGTGGTCGCCCGCAGGGAAATTCACCGTTACCCGGATGTAGGGGCGACCTGTGGTCGCCCGCAGGGAATTTCACCGATACCCGGATGTAGGGGCGACCT
>CATXTO010000049.1 GCA_958402445.1 uncultured Eubacteriales bacterium | reverse complement strand
CCTACAGGATTCTACCGATGGTGCATCCGTAGGGGCGACCTCTGGTCGCCCGCCTAGAAATTCTCCAGACCTGTAGGGTTGCGGGCGAGCAAAGCTCGCCCCTACAGGATTCTACCGATGGTGCATCCGTAGGGGCGACCTCTGGCCGCCCGCTGGGGAAATTTCCAGACCGGTAGGGTTTGACGGGCGAGCGAAGCTCGCCCCTACAGGATTCTACCGATGGTGCATCCGTAGGGGCGACCTCTGGTCGCCCGCCTGAGAATTTTCCAGACCGGTAGGGTTTGACGGGCGAGCGAAGCTCGCCCCTACCAGATTCTGCTGATGCTTCACCTGTAGGGACAAACATAGCCCGCCCTTATAGGGCTCGGCTGGGGCTCGCATTGATAATCGCCCGGCCACGTTTGGCCGGGCGATCTCACGGTTTATCGCGTTGGTTTCAGGGGCATTTCCCAGCTATGATGGTCCGTGTGCAGCAGATGGTGGGCCTCATGGCTCAGCGGCGCCTGCAGGTAATCCTGGTAGAGCGCCTGAACATCCGGGTTTTCATGGGAGAAGCGGAGACTGGACTGGGAGTCCAGCCGCCAGAGCACCTCGCCCCGCCGACCCGCCAACTCGCAGCCGTCGTGAATGGGCTGCCCGCCGCCGCCGGCGCAGCCGCCGGGACAGGCCATGACCTCCACGAAATCGTAGCTGACCCGCCCCTTCTCAATGGCCTCCATCAACTTGCGGGTGTTGCCCAGGCCGCTGACCACTGCCACATGAATGTCCCCCGCGCCGGGAATGTAAAACACCGCTTCCTTCCAGCCGTCCATGCCGCGGACCTGCACGAAGGAGTCGGGGTCCGGGTTCTTGCCCGCCACCAGGTAATAGGCACTGCGCAGGGCCGCGTCCATGACCCCACCGGTGGCGCCGAAGACCACCGCGGCGCCAGTGCTGGTGCCCAGAGGGCTGTCGAAATTCTGAGGCTCCAGGCGCTCCGGATTGATGTGCTCGCTGCGCATCATCCGCACCAGCTCCCGGGTGGTGATGACGATATCCACATCCGGGTCTCCGCAGGCGTCGTTCATGGACCCGATGGCGCACTCGCTCTTTTTCGCCACGCAGGGCATCACGGAGATCACCCGCATTCGATGGGGATCTACCCCAACCTTTTCCGCGAAATAGCTCTTGGCCACGGCGCCGAACATCTGCTGGGGCGACTTCGCAGTAGATAGTTGATCCGTATACTCCGGATATTGGGACTTGAGGAACCGCACCCAACCGGGGCAGCAGGAGGTGAACATGGGCCAGGCGTAGCTTTCCCGATGGGTAAACCGCTCCAAAAACTCGCTGCCCTCCTCCATGATGGTCAGGTCCGCGCTGAAATTGGTATCGAACACATAGTCGAAACCCATGGCCTTGAGAGCGGCCACCAGATGGCGGACCGTGGCCTTTTCCGGGGCTAAATCAAAGGACTCCATCCATGCCGTCCGCACAGCCGGGGCAATTTGCAGCACCGTCGTGATTTCCGGGTCGTTGAGCGCCTGGAATACCGCTTCCGTGTCGTCTCGAGCGCTGAGGGCCGCTGTGGGGCAGTGGGTCACGCATTGGCCACAGTAGGCGCAGTCCGCCTCCGTGATGCTCCGGTTTAAAGATACGTCTACCGTGGTGCGAGAGCCCGTACCGGACACGTCCCACACGTGCATGCCCTGGACCTTATCACAAATCTGGATGCAGCGCATACATTTGATGCACTTGCTCTCGTCCCGGATCAGGGGAGCGTCATAACCCCAGCGCTTTTCCGGAATTTTGGTGGGGTAGGGCAGGTAAAACAAATTCAGGTCGTTGGCCAGCTTTTGCAGGTTGCAGTTGCCACTGCGGATGCAGACGGCGCACCGGCAGTCGTGCTGGGACATAATCAGGCGCAGATTGGTGCGGCGGGCGGAGCGGACCCGGGCGCTGTTGGTGTGGACCACCATACCCTCGGAAACCACGTTCACGCAGGCCGGCACCAGGCGGGTGATGCCCTCGATTTCCACCACGCAAATCCGGCATGCTCCAATCTCGTTGAGGCCCTTCAGATAGCAGAGGCTGGGGATGGTGATGTCGGCAGCCTTGGCGGCCTCCATAATGGTAGTGCCCTCGGGCACCGTCACGTTTCGGTTGTCAATTGTCAAGCTTACCATCTTCCGACTCTGCCTCCTTTGAAGTTACCGTAGCCAAAGTGGTCGCAGCGCAGGCACCGGGAGGACTCCAGCCCCGCCGCCTCCTGGCTCAGGCCGCACTCGATGCACTGGAAATCGTCTTTGCGGACGCTGGCCTCCCGCTCCGTGGTGTTGATTCTTCCATGGGGCGGCTTATTGTCAAACTTGGGACTGGGAACCTCCACGTCTACGTCAATCTCGTGGTGGAAGCCCAGATATTCGTCGATATTTGCCGCCGCCACCTTGCCGGCTGCGATGGCGCGAATGGCGGTGGCCGGCCCGGTGACGCAGTCGCCCCCGGCGAAGACCCCCTCCATATTCTGAAGCTGGCTGCTGGTCATGGCCACCAGGGTGCCCCGCTTCACTGGGACGCCGGACTGCTCAAAGCCCCGGGACTCCACGCCTTGGCCGATGGCGATGATGACCACATCGGCTGGAATCCGCAGAGGCTCCACGGTCGCGTTATTAGGCCGGGGCCGGCCCGCGCTGTCCATGACGCCGATTACCTGGGGCTGCGTCCAAAGGGCCACGGCATTGCCGTCCTCGTCGGCCTCCACCCGCAGAGGCGCCTGCAACGTGAGCAGCTCCGCGCCCTCGGCCACGGCGCCCTCCACCTCCTCCGGCAGGGCGGTCATATCCGCCTGCCGGCGGCGATAGACGCAGGACACCTTGTCCGCGCCCAGGCGCAGGGCGCTGCGGGTTACGTCCATGGCCACGTTGCCGCCGCCGATCACCACCACCTGCTTGCCGGTAAAGTCGGGCATCTGGTTGTCTCCGATTTCCCGCAGAAGCTGCACGGCGGAGACCACGCCCTTGCTGTCCTCCCCGGGAATCCCGGTTTTCTTGTCGGTCTGCGCGCCGATGGCTAAGTACAGGCAGTCGTACTCCGATTTTAGCTGCTCAAAGGTGATGTCGTTGCCCACATCCACCTCCGTATGGACCTGGATGCCCACAGACAAAATCGAGGCGATCTCCGCGTCCAGCTTTTCCCGGGGGAACCGGTAGCTGGGGATGCCGTAGCGGAGCATGCCGCCCAGCTGCTTGCGCTTTTCAAACAGGGTCACCTGATGCCCCATGAGGGACAGGTAGTACGCAGCGGACAGGCCGCCGGGGCCGCCGCCGATAATCGCCACCTTTTTGCCGGTGGACTCCGCCCGGGGCGGATTGGGCACATCTCCGGCATGATCCACGGCGTACCGCTTCAGCGCCCGGATGTTGATGGGGTCGTCAATCATGCTCCGGCGGCACCGGGCCTCACAGGGATGCTCGCAGATGTAGGCGCAGGCGGTGGGGAAGGGATTGTCCCGGCGGATCAGGCGCACGGCGTCGGCATACCGGCCGTGGGAAACCAGCGCCACATAACCGGGGATGTCCACCTCCGCCGGACACAGGGCCACGCAGGGCACCGGGTTCTTCAGGTTCCCCAGGCAGCGGTGATGCTTTACATGCTCCAGGTAGTCCTCCCGGAAGCCCTTGAGCCCCAGAAGCACCAGGTTGGCCGCGTCGGTGCCGATCACACAGTCAGCGGAGTCCACAATGGTCTGCGCAGTCTGTTCCAGGGTATCCAGAGTCCGCAGGGTGGCCTTGCCATTGAGGACCTTCTCCATCAGGCTGGAGAGCTGTCCCAAGCCGATACGGCAGGGCACGCACTTGCCGCAGGACTGGGCGTGGCACAAATTAAGGAAGTTGAGCGCCATATCCACAGGGCACAGGCCCGGAGGGCTGGCGGCGATCCGCCGCTCCATGGAACGGTACAGGCCCTCCACGATGGTTTGAGCCTGGCTGGGTGTTTTGATTTCGAGTCTGCTCAAAGATGCGACCTCCTGTCTTCTGAACAAAAATAGGCATCGGCGTACACCCCGTAGCAGGCTGCCGATTCTCTCCTGTAACAATAGCACAGCAGGTCCCATTTTTCAATGAAATTTGTAGAAATTTCAACACAATCTCTGCTTGAGTCCCCTTACCCGAGTCAACATCCCATTGTATGCCTTGCTTTTCCCGCCGCATTCTGCTAAAATACAAACTAGGAAGTCCGACGGGCCCGAAGAATAATCCATCCGGCCCGCGGCAGAATAAAACGTGCTAGCTTTTACAAAGGAGGCTATAACCATGGATCAATATGTCTGTGACGTCTGCGGCTATCTGTACGACGAGGAAGCCGGTGACCCCGTCAACGGCATCGCTCCCGGCACACGCTGGGAGGATTTGCCGGAGGATTTCGTCTGCCCGCTGTGCGGCGTGGGCAAAGACCAGTTCAGCAAGCTATAGCATCTATGTGCCCACCGGCGGCGCGGGATGCGTCCTGCGCCGCCGACGGGTCTTTTTTGAAAACGAAAGCCCTGCTGCGGCATTCAGGCGGCAGGGCTTGTCAATCACGGACTGGAGGCGCTATGAAAGGTATCATTTTGGCTGCCGGCCGCGGCACGCGGCTGTATCCCATGACGAAACCCGTCTGCAAGCCCCTGCTCCCCATTTACGACAAGCCCCTGATTTACTACCCTCTCTCGTTAATCATCCAGGCGGGCATCCGGGAGGTGCTCCTGATTGTCCCCGCCGGCGAGGTAGAGACCTTCTCCGCTCTTTTGGGCGACGGTGGAAAGCTGGGCATGTCCATCTCCTACGCCGTGCAGCCCGTGGCCCGGGGCATCGCCGACGCGCTGCTCATCGGCCGGGATTTTGTGGGAGACGACGACGTATGCCTGGTCCTAGGAGATAATATTTTTTATGCGCCCGGCCTGGGGCAGACCATGAAGCGCGCCGCCGCGGAAAATCAGGGCGCGACGGTCTTCGGCTATTATGTGGATGATCCCCGACCCTTCGGCGTGGTGGAATTCGACGAGCAAGGGAACGTCATCTCCATCGAGGAGAAGCCGCGATACCCAAAATCCAACTACATCGTCCCCGGCATTTATTTTTATGACCGTCAGGTGATGGAGATTGCCGCCACCCTCACCCCCTCCGCCCGGGGAGAGCTGGAAATCACGGACGTAAACCTGGCTTATCTGCGCCGGCAGCATTTACATGTCATCCCGCTGGACAAAAAGACCCAGTGGATGGATGCCGGCACGGCGGACAGCCTGTTGGACGCGGCGCAAACCATCCGGCGTATTCAAGAGGACACAGGACTCTTGGTGGGCTGCATTGAGGAGCTGGCCTACCTGGAGGGTTGGATTTCCGCGCAACAGCTGGACGCCTTGGGGTCGGAGCTGGGAAATACCTTTTACGGCCGGCACCTGCAAAATTTCTCCAGGATTGAGGCCCAGCTTACCTCTTTATCATGCGAAAACCGGCGGGCCAACATAGGCCCGGCGTGATAAGGATGTATAGTTGACATGCACCACGATATGGTGAACAAACTCCCGCAGGATTTCCGGGGTCAGCTCCGGCACTTCCAAATGGCGGTCAACAACGGCGAGGAAATCCACCACGTTGTCAAGCTCGTCCTGCCCTTTGGAAAGCTCTGTTTCCAGTGCGGAACTCCGGCTTTTCAGCCCTTCCTGCTCCGCCGGATACCGCCCGTTGGGTTGTTTGAACGGTTCATCGCTAAGAATCCCGGTCGCCAGCTTTTCTGGCGGCATTCAGGTTGTCCATCTCCGCAAGCCGTTTTTTCATCTGCTTCCAAGCGTACAGCTCCGCTTGCAGGGTTACGCCCTCTTTCCTGACTTCCATGCTGTCAAAGAGGCGGTAGTCCTGTTCCTGCGGCTGGCTTGGTGTTCTTCATAAAAAGACCTTTCCGACGGACTCATTTTCCCTGTGTTTCCGTGAAAAGGTCTTTTTTGTCGTTCTATGGTTTTCGTTCAGGTTTCCGGCTGTTTGTTTTTGAGGCAAAACCCCATACAAGCAGTATGACGGAAGCTGGACGGACACAAAGTCTATCCGATCAAGTCAGCAAATCTGTTAAATCCTGTATCATTTGTTCCTTGTCTTTGACCTCTCCTTTCCACCCGGCAAGCATCATTTCTAAAAGCATGGTTTTGAAAACACTGTCCATAAACTCCGCGTTCCTATGTACCATGAGAAGCACGAATATGATCTCATAGAACTGCTCCTTTGCAAGCCGCTCAATCAGCTTTTTCATCATGGAAAAAGTCATGTGCTCGTCGCCGGGCGTACAAATGAGATACCACAAGCCGGAATATTGCCTTATCCATCTCAAAAAGCGGACTGTCTGTTTATCCCTCTTTGTCAGGTTTTCCATTACTCATTCCCCTCAAACGCCGTTATCAGGTTTTGACATACCTGCGCGGCAAGTATCGTGTCCAGTTGCATGCCGATTTCCATGTATATGGCTTCAACCACAGTCACATAGTCATAGACAAGCCCGAGTATTTCCTCGTAGTCCTTGCTGTCCGGGTATTCCTCACGCAGCCGGGCAGTTACGCGCTTTTGGGCGCTTTCAACCCGTTCTTTGTAGGGGCTCGGGTCTGTGTTGCTCTCCACGCCATGCAACAAAAACTCCCGGATTTGCTGGACATCACCCCTCTTAAAGATTTCGTCCAAGTAGTTCATAAAAATTTAACATCTCCCATTTTACTCTATATTGTGGCAATACTATCTCTATCGAGATATTTTACTCTTAAATGAGTAAAAAGTCAAGAGGGATTTCCATCACATATGAGTAATATTGATTTGATGTTTGAATTTTTACTCCATATTAGGTACAATTATTTTATATGAGGAGAGTGAAAACCAATGAGTATGTCCAAAAAAATCAAAGCTATTTTATTAGAACGAGATATGACCATAAAAGATTTGAGCGAGAAATTAGGATATGAGGGGTCATATCTTTACAATAAACTATCCCGTGATAGGTTGACGGAAGAAGAATTAAAGAAAATAGCTAACGCACTGGATTGCGATTATGATGGCATTTTCACCTTTCGGGATACCGGCAAACAGATATAAAGGGGCGTTTTACCCGTTCAGGTAGCGTCCGGCAATCACAGAAATCCGGTTGTGTCCTAACTGGCGGGATACCTGCAACCTGGCGCGGCGGTCGAAGACGACGCCGCGTTTGTCGTTTCGACAGATCTATTTTTCAGATATTCCCGGCATATTTCAGCACGGCGGCTTCCGTGCCCGGTAAAACGTCGCTATCCCGTACTTTGCCGCCTTTGCCCTTCACGTCGCACAGGGTCACATTTCCGTTTGCGTTCCGCCGGATCTGTTCCGGCTTCACCGCTGCCAGCTCATGGCGGCGCAAACCTGCTGCGCGGGCAAAAGCGAGGAGATCCGCGCTTTTAATATGCCAGATAGGGAACCGCCTTAAAAACTCAAAAAGCGGCGCCCCCCACAAAAATGGGGGCGCCGTAGCAACATGCCAAACCTAACGAAAGGTTCGAAGTTTCGTCAGGCGGCGAGGCTGGATATACCGCTGTACTTTAATATCGTACCGTCCGGAATCTGCCTCCAATCCAGAAGGTGGCCTCTAGGGTATGAAACCGCAGCAGCCGGAACTTGGGGTCGTCCACCCCTTTTCGGAAAAACTTCCGGTCCGTTTCCTTCCACACCTGTTCCTGCAGCGCCGGATCGGTTACGAACTCCACCGTCCCAAGGAGCGTCACGCTGTCCCCGCCCAGGTGGTAGCACACGCTGGCCTTGGGATTTTGTTCAAAATGCGTGACCTTTCCGCCTTTTTCCGATCGCTTGGATGAGACAAAATATATGGTATGAAAATCCGGCGCCATGGCCTTGGACAAGGCGCAAATGCGCGGATACCCCTGTTCATTTACAGAGGCCAACGTCATTACCTCGCATTGCGCCAGCAACAGATTGGCCTTTTCCTCGATCTCCCGAATTCGCTCCTTTTGCACTTCACTGGCTTTCCGCTCCATGAAAACAAGTCCTTTCTTTTGTCAAGTTACTCCCTTTCAAGCCGGTGAAACACTGGCCTGCGCCCGGAAAACGTACAGACGTAGGGCGTGATGGACCGCAGCCGGGCCAGGGTCTCGGCCACGTGCAGGCCCACCTGCTCCGGGCTGTGGGCGTCGGAGCCGATGGTGAGAATCTCCCCACCCAGCTCTACATAGCGGCGCACAAAGGGCAGCGGCGGCAGGGTTTCCCCAGTGCAGTCCACACCGCTGGTGTTGACCTCTAGCCCCTTGCCCAGGGTGATGAGCCGCTTGAAAATTTCCTCAGCCCAGTCCCCGTAATCCGCCATGGAATAAGGCGCCTTACAGGGGTTGGACCGGGCCTTGCTGGGATAGGTCAGATGCCCCAGCACGTCAAAATCCGTGTGCGTCCCCAGGCACCGCAGTACCTCCTGGAGGTAGGCCCGGTACGCCTCCTGCTGGGACCTCCCCGCCCAGAATGCGGGAAAGTAGGGGTCGAGGCCCTGGGCGAAATGGACGGAGCCGATGACAAAATCATAGGCCCGCAGGCTCAGCTCCCGCCGCAAAGCCGCCTGATTTTCAGGCAACAGGCCGGCCTCCACGCCCAGCCGCACCGTAACACCCAGGGGCTCCAGGGCGTCATAGGCCGCCGCATAGGCGGCAGGGGTGAAGGCCATGGGCTCGGACTGTCCCGGCTCTAAATCCGGCTTAAAATCCAGATGATCTGTAAAACAAATCTCCCGCAGGCCCCGCAGGGCTGCGGCCCGGACCATATCCATTGGCTCCGCCCGGCTGTCAAAGGACACCCGGGAATGCAGATGAAAATCAAACATACGCAGCCTCCCTACGCATCAAATTCCAATTGCTCCAGGCCAGACGCCCGCTGTTCCTCCCAGAACATCCGAAACGCCGTGGGCAAGGCCGCGTCCCGGTCGATTTCTTCCGCCGTCAGCCAGATAAAGGGCCCCTCAGGCGACTGGCAGGACAAAAAATAGCACCGCATCTGCCACTGCACATGGGTAAAAATATGGGTCCTTTCCACACAGCGCCCCAAGTCGCAGGGACGCAGGCCAAACGCCTCCACAGCCTCCAGCGCCTGCTGGGCGTCCAGCCTTTCCGGCACGTTGGGGAACTGCCAAAGGCCCGCCAGGAGCCCCCGGTCCTGTCTTCGCTCCAAGGCAAAGCGGTCCGTGCACCGCAGGACAAACACCGTTTTTTCCTCTAGACGGCGGGCGCGCTTGGGCAGGCGCACCGGCAGGGCCGCAGTGCAGCTGTGCGCCTTGGCCCGGCACAAATCCTCCAGAGGGCATTTGTCGCAGAGCGGCGCGCCATTGGGCAGGCACACGGTTGCGCCCAGCTCCATGAGGGCCTGAGTGAAGTCCCCGCATCGCCCCGCGGGATAGACCTGCTCCAGCTCCCGGCGCACCCGCTTCTTCACAGCAGGCAGGTCGATGGCCTCCCGGTCTTCCCGCAGCCGCGCCAAAACCCGCAGCACGTTCCCATCCACCGCCGGCGCGGGCTGCTCAAAGGCGATGGAGCACAGAGCGCCTGCGGTGTAATCTCCAACGCCGGGCAGGGAGCGAATTTGGTCATAGGCCTGGGGGAACCTGCCGCCGTACCGCTCCACAAGGACCTGCGCCGCCTTTTTTAGGTTCCGGACCCGAGTATAGTAGCCCAGACCCTCCCAGAGCTTCCGCAGCTGATCCTCCGGCGCTTGGGCCAGAGCCTCGACGGTGGGAAGCGCCTGCAAAAAACGGGCGTAATAACCCTTCACCGCCTCCACCCGGGTCTGCTGCAGCATAATTTCCGAGACCCAGATATGGTAGGGCTCCCGATCCCGGCGCCAGGGCAGGTCCCGGCGGTTTTCCTCAAACCAGGGCAAAAGCCTCCGGGGCAATTGTTCTAACTCGCTTTTCATAAGCCGCTCCCATCCGTAAAATGCAAGAACATTGTAAAATACCGCCGCGGGCTTTGTCAATGCAATTTTCTCATTTATATCGCAGCAACCCGGAATACCGCAAAATGGAAAATCCCGCGCGCGGCGTGTACCGCGCACGGGATTTATCCAGGGATAACCGTCTTAGCTCGCTTCCGCTTCATCCATTTCCTGTTCCGACATGGCAATCAGCTGACTGAGCCGCAAGCCCAGGGCGTCTGCAATGCGCCAAAGAGTCGCCACGTTCGCCTGCTTGCTACCGACCTCAATCATGGACAAATGCGTGCGCGCAATTCCGGCTAAACCACTCAAAAGCTCCTGGGTCATGCCCTTTTGCAACCGCAGTTTCCGGATTACTGCACCAACGGCCTTGTGGTTAAACTGCATGCAATCACCGCCCTTTCTCTCTCTTTAACATAACGCAGAGAAGGGCAAAACTTGTCTATGAATAGTAACCAAAAGAAAATTTTTGTCAGATTTTAGGAGAAAGTGAACCACTTTTTGTCATGATAACAGTAATTTCGGGATTGGGCGGAACCTCTGCTAGGACTCTAGCTTGCGATCCGGTGGCGCCTGCTGCTCCGATACCTGCACCGAAACCTTTTTAGTCGGCCGGCGCCGGCGCCGACGAATCGGGCGGGCCACATCCGCGCGCTCAGCCCGCTGGGCATAAGCGGCGGCGGCCTCGGAATCCCCCTGGTAAGTCAGGCGGCTGACCCGCAGGGTACCGTCCGTCTCCTGCGCCAGCCGAACCCGAATGAGAAACGCGCCGTGGTCCTTGCATTGCGCCATGGCCATGTAACGTCGACCCGGCTGGGCGAACCAGCGGGCGCAGGTCATCTGCCCGCCGCACTCCGGACACAGGTTGTCCGCACCGCCCATATGGGTCAGGGCATCTTCCTTATCCGAATAACCGTAATACACATGGCGGGTCAGGCAGCCGGGGAGCTCCGCGCCATGAAATCCATTTTCATGATTTTTCAGGGCCTGTTCGTATTCCTGGATTCCCCGGGTGAGATTGAGCCTGGCGCAGATGAGCGCCGTGTGGTAGGCGTCGCCCAGGGCATCGTGCGCGGGGCGGGAGGGCGTGATTTCAAAGAGCTCCAGGGCGGTTTTCAGGGCCTTTTGGGCGTTGGAGCCGTCGGTCTGGGCATTGAACATCATTTGCGCGTTATACCACCGCTGTGTCCAGGCCGCGTCCAGGCCGAACAGGGCCAGATTCTCCCGCAGAATAGCGATGTCGTCAAACCCCCAGGTGAGAAAAACGGCGTTTTCCCCACACCAGGCTTGAAAGCGGGCCATGGCCTCCGGGAAGGGAACGCCCTCCTCCCGCAGCCTGGCCTCTTTAATCCCGGTGAGCTTGGACACCCGCTTATTTAAATGCCTGTAATACTTGGGACGCACTAAAATCTGAAATTCATCTGCCAAGGTCTGGTCCTGGCGCAACCGCACGGCGCCAATTTGAATGACCTCACCGCGAATCGCCACGGGCAGCGGCTTTTTCGCGGAGGGAGAGCCCGGCCAGGGCTGGTTCCACTCCATATCCAATATGATATAATCCATCCGGGCAACGACTCCTGTCTGTCAGCTTTGCGCTTTGTTTATCATACCACATCCCGGCACGTGCTGTAAACAGGAAGTTTTCGCTTGGCTGCAAGTCCCAGGTGGGAAAAGGCGGCCGACCTGTGGCCGGCTCTCCACAGGCTGCGGGGTGGGTGGGAAGGCGGGAAGAATAGAAATGGTCCGCCCACGGAATTCGTATCCGGAGCGGACCCGTTGCCGTCCCCCATGCCTCACCCAAAAAGGACCATGGGGCCTTGGGGGGCAGTCTGGGGCGGTCATTTGCCTGTGGACGGAGTCTCCCAGAAGAACTCAGCTATTGGATGCCTGACGCTGGGATTTAGAGGGGATCTGCTTTTTGTTGATATCGCCCTCGGCCCAACCCTTGGTCTTTTTGCAGACCGGGCACTGCTCGTACGGCTTCTCCGCCACATAGCTGTAGCCGCAGTTGATGCACCGCCAAATAATGGGCTCCTGCTTCTCATAGAGGGTTCCCTGGGTGAGCTGCTGATGAGCCTGCTGAAACACGTTGTGATGCAGGCCCTCGATGGTGGAAATCTGGTCGAACAGGCGGGCTACATCCTGGTATCCCTCCCGACGGGCCACCTCGGCAAAGGCGGGATAGGCGCTGGCGAACTCCTCATACTCCCCCTCCGCCGCAGAGGCCAGGTTCTCGGCGGTATTGCCCAGCACGTAGGGATAACCAGCGTCGATGCGGATGTTCTCCGGCGGCTGCGGGGAGTATTTTGCAAGCATTTCCAAAAATTCCTCGCCGTGGATTTTTTCATTGTCCGCGGTTTCCTCAAAAATGCGGGCCAAATACTCCTGCCCTTCCTTCCGGGCCTCCTTGGCGTAAATGGTATAGCGGTTCCGGGCCTGGGATTCCCCGGCGAAGGCTCGGGCCAGGTTGACCCGGGTCTCAGACTGCATGAATTCCATGGTAACGCTCCTCCGTTTTTCAGTCTAGACAAAGCTTACCCTGGAATTGGCAAATCTATGCATGAGCGGCTTCATTTCTGTTCTGCGGCGCAATGCCGCCGGCGGACATCTGCCAGAGTGAGAAGCCTGGTACAGCCGACAGCATTTTCCGCACGTCTGGTTGCCTGCCGCGCCCTGTAGGGGCGAGCTGCGCTCGCCCGCCGTTTCCTTGTAGGGGCGTGCTTTGCACGCCCGCCTAGGCCGCCTCCCAGAGTGGAACTACAATCAACGGACCGTAAGGGCGTGCTGTGCACGCCCGCGGAACGACCACAGGTCGTTCCCTACACCCTTCATCGATGGCGCATCCCAGCGGGCGGCCACAGGTCGCCCCTACACCGCACCACCAATTCTCTTCCCGTAGGGGCGAGCTGCGCTCGCCCGCAATTGGGGCCCCCGCAAAGGCGAAGCCTTTGTGGGGAGAGGAGAGGCAAGGCAGCGGTGTGGATGGCGGCGAATAGCCGCCAGAACAAAAGCGGACTTTGCCCCGACGCGCCTCCGGCGGGTGTCTTTTCTTGAATGCCCAAGAAAAGACACGAAAAGAAGGGCACCCAAGGGGGCTTTTTACCAGACGCCCCCTTGGGAAACCCCTCCGTCCCCTGTTAGCCTGCCCGGCCTCACAGTTGGCCAGGGTGCAAGCGACCCTGGCCCTGCCGGAACCCCTTTGTTTCGAAAAT
>CATXTO010000048.1 GCA_958402445.1 uncultured Eubacteriales bacterium | reverse complement strand
AGACAGGCTGGACGAACTACTATTTCGCCAAAAACCTGCAAGGGGACGTGACGGCCATCTACCGCAGCGACGCAAGCGGCGGGAGCTACACGGGGACCCTGGTGGCGAAGTACGCCTACGACCCGTTCGGGCAGGTGTTGAGCGTAACCAACGCAACCGGAACGGCCATTTCCGCCACCGCTGCGAACGTGGCCAATTATAATCCCTTCCGCTACCGTGGGTATTATTACGATACGGAGTCCGGCTTCTACTACCTGCAAAGCAGATACTATGACCCGGAAATTTGCAGATTTATCAATGCGGATAAGTATGCCTCTACCGGATTGGGTTTCTTAGGTTGCAATATGTTTGCCTACTGCAATAACAACCCAGTTATGCAAGCGGATCCTTCCGGTGAAGACCCCAATTTTAATGCCATAAAGCAGATGGCGGATGCCGGCTATGGCGGCGGTGGTGGCGGTGTGATAACATGGTCATTGGTTTTCTTGGGATATGAGTATATAAAACTAAATGCAGAGTATGCAATGAAAGCGATTAATGCTATCACTAGTGTGCCTCTGCCGATTGGTTCTACATTTCAGATTGGGCGGATTGCAGCAGGGATTTTAGTAATTGAAGTTTTGGTTATCGTCTGTTTGGTATGGGATGATGGGATAATTAGCACCGGCATTAGATTACGTACACAAACCATAAATTAAGGGGAGAAGCGAATGTTATTTGGAACAATTCGCATTATTCTTGGTTTTTTTATATTTGCTGCTTTCCTTTTTATAGTTAAAGTATCAAAAACTAATCGAAAACGTCGTTTCTATATGATCTCGCTTGTACTTGCAATTTTATGCTCAACATTGTCTTTCCTATTCCCTTTTGAAAATGCGTTTGTTACATTTTCCACACCAGAATCCGCTTTTTCATATACTAACTCAGGTGATATCAAACTTATTATAGACGGCTCAAAAACAAATTTTGTAGTTGCAGAAGAAGGTGATATAAGTATTTACTCAATTATTCCAAAAACAGAAAAAGGATGGAAACTAGGTGTGGGATTCGACACAAAAAATTTAATACAAAAGGTATGGAATGGAGTTGTTATTTATGTATATCAATATAAAAATATAGATGACTATTACATAACAGTTTTGAACACAAATGGGGGCCCGCTAGAAATAGCTGATAATTGCAATTCTAAATTTTTTTATTTAAGTGTAAGTGACGAGTATCTTAATGAAATATTTTACACATACTGCGCGTACATTCAAAAAATGGATAATCAATACAGCTTGACTGTAAATGGACAGTCATTCTCTTTAACTAATGAGTAAATTTTAGTTAATAGTATTTAATTCATTTATGGGCCGACGGCTCCTTTTTTCTAGACAGAAAACTTAACAAGTTACTACAAAGTCAGTATATCGGGCTTAAATAAAGGCTTGTTTAAGTCGCAGAGCAGAGACGAAATACCCCCGTAGGGGTGAGCTGTGCTCCCCCACGGAACGACCACAGGTCGTTCCCTATAGCGCACAATCAAGAAAGTAGGCCCAGCCGCTCAAACTTTGAGTACGATGTCTTGCGCCTGCTGCCGACAAACGGATAAAAGGCTCGGAGCGAATGCCGCTCCGAGCCTTTTTTATCGTTATTCGCCCGTATAAACCCAGGCGTTGGGCAGGGTGCGTCCCTCTGGGATAGCGGTGTTGGAGCACCGAGTCACGTACTCGCCGTCATACCACAGAATTGCACTGGTGCCGCCGTCCAGATTGAGGGCCTGCGCGCAGTCATGCAGGGCCAGAATATCGGCGCATTCCATGACGTCGGTTCCCATGGAATTCAGGAATCGGCCTTCAATGACCAGCATAAGAACCTCACCCCGATTGGATTGCCCCAGACAAGCCCGGGGATTCATGGAGGTATAACCGCTGCTGGCGTCGACAATGATCTCACTGTCCACAATCAACGCCGGCGTAAATTCCACAGCATCTGTGGTACCGTCACTGTAGCTGTTGGAGGCGTCGGTAATGTACATCCGGTCGTCTTCCCGAAGCTCAATGCGTTTGTATCCCCAGCCAAAATGCTTGCCATATTTCTTCCCATCGCACATTGCGGCGCCTGCCAGAGCTCCGCCGTTGCCAGTACCGCCTTCGTCAATAAAACCGGAGCCGGTCATGGCGAGAATGCCGCCGTTATTGGCGGCGATGGTACCGGCTCTCTGCCCATAGGAGCCGATGCTACTGGATGGGAACAGGTGTAACCGGGAAGGATCCTTGGCAATGGCAAGCACGCCGCGATAGGTCGCACCTTTTACCCGCACCAAAAGGATTTGATTCTCCACGTCAATCGCCAGGACTTGTTCGCCCATTGTAGTGCGAATTGAGGTGCCGCTGTCATCCAACCCGGCCTCGTTGATTTTAATCCGATCCCAGCCCTTCGCGACGGCTGCAGGGTTCTTTTCCACATATGAAAACATGGAGTCCTGGTCGATTTCCCAGTAAAGCTCAAAAAAAGCTCTTTGCTCCGCTGTCAGAGTCCGTTCCGTCTGCGCGGGGTTGGTGTGCGCCGGTGGTGTAGGACCGGTATTTTCTGGGCCTGTTGGTGCAGTGGGCTTGGTCCAGGTAGAGGAAATACCCATTTGCGCGTCCCGTGCCGCAGCCATATCGGCCACCACTGCGTCAATAATATCTTTCGGGATAAATGCCTCCGCCAGCCAGTGGTGACTCATAGTGGACATAGCGGTTTCAATGTACATGTTCCGAAGACGAACGATAAACGGAATGTTGGAAAAAATAGCAATGCAGTACAGGCACTCCAGAATGACCAGAAGAATTAAGGAAATCTTTAGCGGACGAAACCGGGATTTGCGCCGCTTTTGCGCCGGCTCTGGCTGCTGCAGACCGACGCCAGTTTGCTTTGTGGTTAAGAATTTGGCGGATGCCGAATTCCCGAATAGTTTATTTGCACTCATAGACCATGAGACCTCCTGCGTATCAGCCAATGAGGTACCGAACACGGACCTCAAATCGCTTCTTATCATACCACAAAGCGCAGGCGGAATCAAATAAAAAACCTTAAATTTCTCTTAAAAAGGGGAGGACCGGGGGACAAGCTGAAAAGAGAGTGCCAACAAATCGTGCGCGCCTCCTATCCTGGAAAAGTCGGTCAAAGGGCCTGAATGATCTGCTCCGTAATGGCGAGGCAGACATTGGAGGCCTGCAAAATGGACTGATTGAACTCCTCGGCGCCGCCGGTTATGCTGTCGGATACCGTTTTGATTAAAAGACAGGGGATCTGGGCTCGGTTGCAGGTCAGGACGATGGCGGCGGACTCCATATCACAAATGTCCGCGCCGAAGGCCGCATGGAGCCGTCGCTTTTCCTCCGCCTTATCAATAAATTTGTCGCCGGATGCACAGATGACAGGCTTTAGTGTGGGGGCGACCTGCAGTGCCTTTCGCACGAGAGCAGGTGACGTGGGGAGATAGACGTCCGGGTAATTCGCATATTGGCCCACGGGATAGCCGTCGGCGGCAGAGGTATCGAAATCATAGTGAACCACTTTTTCAACCACACAGGTTCGCGTGAGGGCCATTTCCTCTGTTAAGCCGCCAACGACGCCATAGTTTACAACGGCTTCCACCTGCAGAGCGGTGAGCAACAGCTGTGTTGCGGCAGCGGCGGCGATTTCACCCGCCCCACTGTGGATGGCAAAGATTTCCGCCTCCCCCATGCGATACGCATAGACAGGAAAACCGGAGATTATCTGCGGCGCTTGGGCCAATGGATACCGGCCCAGTATGGATTCCAGCTCCACGGCTACCAGCATACCAATTTTTTTCATATAAAAACCTCCCAAACAGAGTTTATATATTTAGGTATAAAGGAAAAGAGACAAGCAGTGTTGCCTGCTCTATACGAAAAGCAAACACTGCTGTCCATTATAGTGGAAAAAAAGCGGGAACGCAACCGCTGCTTGTTTTTGGCAGACCCGCATGCTATAATGAATAACAAGAGAATAAACCAAGTCATGCACGAAAGGAGGGGGAGGCTTGGAAAAATTGACGCATTTTAATGCAGCGGGCCGGCCTCATATGGTGGACGTCTCTGAAAAGAAGGCAACGTTTCGTGTTGCTACGGCTGCGGCCCGGGTGGTGGTAAGTCAGGATACTCTGCAGCGGATTCGGGACGGCGGTGTTCAGAAGGGGGACGTGCTGGCGGCGGCGCAAATTGCAGGAGTGCAGGGGGCAAAGCACGCTTGGGAGCTGATTCCGATGTGCCACCCGGTCCAGTTGACTGGGGTTGACTTGGATTTCAAGCTGGATACGTCGGTTCCTGCGGTGGAAATTTTGGCGACCACCCGCTGTACTGGACCTACCGGTGTGGAGATGGAGGCGCTGGCGGCGGTGAGTGCGGCAGCCCTGACGGTTTATGACATGTGCAAGTCTATGCAACGGGACATGGTCATTGACAGCATTCGCCTTCTGCAGAAGACCGGCGGCAGACACGGGAAATATCTGCGAAAGGAATGAAATATGGTGCTGACGGCTGCAGTTCTAACAATTAGCGACAAGGGGGCGCAGGGCCTGCGCCAGGATACCAGCGGGCCGGCCGTACAAGAGCTCCTGGAGGCCGCGGGCTGGCAGGTGGTTTATACCAAGCTGATCCCAGACGAATACCAGCTGATCCGGCAGGAGCTGTTGACCTGTTGCGACGACCTGCGGGTGTGCCTGGCGATGACCACGGGCGGGACAGGCTTTTCACCCCGGGACATCACACCGGAGGCAACCAAATCCGTGTTGGAGCGGGAGGCCCCGGGCATCCCAGAGGCTATGCGCGCCGAAAGCCTGCGCATTACTCCCATGGGGATGCTCTCGCGGGAAGCGGCCGGGATTCGGGGTGAAACGCTTTTGGTCAACCTGCCCGGCAGTGAAAAGGCCGTTCGGGAGTGCTTGGCTGCAGTGATGCCCGCACTGGCCCACGGGATTGCGATTCTGCGGGGAAGGGCCGGGGAGTGCGGCGAATCCGCGGGCAAGGCCTAATCAGGACATTGGAAAAAAGCCGCTTCGCACCATTAAAAATTGCCGGGACGCGCTGCACCATTTTACGCAGCGTATCCCGGCATTTGTTTTGCATTCGTAGCTCGTAGAAAGCTCCCGCCGTTTCTGGATCCTTATGACTTAAGATAGCCGTTTTTTCGCCTTTTATAAGCCGGCCACCACTTGTACACAATAAAATAGCCCAAGAAGCTGAGCAGAAGGGCTGGAGGGATGTCCAAGATGGAATGCTGCTTCAAGAACACCGTGGAGACACTAATTAACGCGGCAGACAGGGTGAATGCGATCCGCCAGGGGAGATTGGCAAATCGCGGCGTGTGCCACGCGGCAAAGAGCACTGCCATAGAGCCAATTACGTGCAGGGAGGGGCAGACATTGGTGTTGGTATCGAAGTTGTAGAACCATGCCATAAAACGGGTCATGGCGTTATCACGCAGGAACGCCACGGGCCGAAGTTCCTGCTGACTGGGATAAACCATGTAAATCAGACAGGTGACGGAATAGGTGATTATAGTGAACCACATAAACTTCCGAAATCCTTCCACATCGAACAGCAGAAGATACAGATGCATGCCAATAAGAAAAACAAACCAAAACAGGTATGCAAAGAGAAAATACTCACAGAACGGAATTTTATCGTCAAAAGGCGTATAAATCGTGTGGTAGTCCAGTTGGATAAACCGTTCTAAGGATAGAAAAACCAATCCGTAAATCGGCCAGAATAGGAGCAGCTTTAAATGGGAGAAATCGGGCGTATTCAATTTGGAAAAACGGAAGGTTCGATAATCGATCACAGGCCGGCCTCCGTATTTTGCATGACGTGGGCGCAGATTTCCTGCGCGCCGTTGTGAGGGAAATTGACCCGCAGTGTCTCGGACATGCGGCGCAGCTTCTCTGGATCTGCCAGATTACTGCACACCAGTTCTGCCAGTCTATTCACAGAGTCTGCGGTCTCAGCTAACTCATACCGGGTGTAGAATTCCAAATTCCGCCCCTCGCAGCCCCCTACGGCGTCGATAAAAATAATAGGTAGGCCCTTGGCAGCCGCCTCCGTGGAACTCAGCCCTCCCGGCTTAGTCATCATCAGGTCCGCAGCGTCCATATAAACGGGAATATTTTTGGCAAAGCCTAGGACCCGCAGGTTGGCATGGTTCCCTAGCTCCAATAGGTCCTCGTAAAGCTTTTCGTTGTGGCCGCAGACCACGATGAGCATGGCGTTTTCCGGCAAGGTATCTGTAAGACGTTTGGCCAGCCGCTTGATGGGGCCGCAGCCCATACTGCCGCACATCAGGAGCGCCACCTTTTTGTCGGGTGCGATTCCCAGCGCTGCCCGACTTGATTTTGGATCCTTCGGCTGAAAAAATACTTGCCGTATGGGAATACCGGTAGGGATAAGTTTATTTGCGGGAACGCCGCTGCGCGTGAATTCCGGCGCCAGCTTTTCATCCGGGATGAAGTAGCCATCCGCCTCCGCCTCCGCCACGTAAGGGCTGCAGGTATAGTCTGTGGCTACAAAATAGGTGGGGATGCGGATCGGGTAGTCCCGCCGCACCCGCCGCATCATCAGACACGCGAATACGTGCACACAAATTACAGCGTCGTAAACTCCGATTTCCAGTGCCTCATATAGCTTCTCTGCCCCCTGAGACAGCATCTCATAAATTTTTGATTCGTCACTGGGCTCTGGGTCGTGATCCTCAGCCATGCGGTATCCAGCATTGAACAGAAGGGGTGCCCGCGTATACAGACGAACGTGCCAGTTGCAGATAAACTTGGAGATCTTTGGGGACCAAAAGGAAAGGGCGTCCATGATTTCACTGAAGACGCCCAGGGGAGTGAGGACCTCCTGAATGGCCTTTCCCGCGGAGTTGTGCCCTTCTCCCGTGTTGCAGGAGAGAATCAGGATACGCATGGATTGTTACGCTCCTCTCGTTTTTTCAGCGTTTCGCGCAAATGGATCAGCCGAGGCCGGTTGTACCGCTGGATGAGAATAAAGGGAAGGTTACCCAAAATATAAAGCATCCAGAGAAGCAAGCCCGCGGCGTCCTCCCAAATATTCAGCACGCCGGCGCCAAAGATACATAAGAGATTGTGGATGAGCTCCGCTACACAGGTTTCCTGGATCAAACGCTGGACCTGGTTGGAGGTCATGCCGCCGCCCATCCGCTTTGGCGTCATACTCCGGACATGGCGGCTCATATCCGGCACGTGGTCCTTCCATTTTTGAATGTGCAGCTTCAGATAGACCCGCCCATCCTGCTCCCAGCGCCGGAGCCGGTAAAAAAAGGAGGTTTCGTGAAACCAGTGCCGCGGCAATATCTGCCCGATTAACTGAGAGAGGACCCCGATACTGGCGAAATACGCAATGCTGCGCAATAATTTCATGGCAGGCCTGCCGCTCCTTTCTCGATTCTGGCGCAAAGCGATAGAAACACAATATATTTTACCATACCAGTGGGACAAAAATCAATCCAGATTTTACATGCTTCACAACCTTCAGACTAGCGTTCCAGCCAAGCTCTGCTGATGCAAAGACTAGACTAGCTTGAGGGTACTACAGTTTTAATGGGCTGTCAACCGTTCTTGGTCAAATCTGGAAAATTGGGTAACTTCGGACGGTTGTTTTTGAGAAGAGGAGCATCTGGGAGGTAAACTACCGACGGCACGCAAACTGGTAGCGAAAAGCAGCCGATTTGCATCCGCTTGATGGAAGCTTCCGACGCGACGGTATGCCTTAAAAACCATTTCCCAGCATAATTGGAAAAACGAAAACTCGCTTCCAAAATCTACCTGTAAAATTGTTGCTGTCCATGCTATAGTAAATAGGACAGGAAACAGAGGAAACGTTGGCGCCTGCTGCAAGAGATACTCGAGGCGGGGTGCCCAGGGAGGGGAGGTATGATCTGTGTCGCGGCATATGGTACGGCAGGGCGGAATTGGCTTGGTGTGGCTGGCGATACTTCTCATCATATTGGCTGGGTGCGAAACTTTTGCGCCGGATAACGGAACGGTTTCCGGCTCTGCGGAAGAAACCACGTGGGCGATGTCCACGACGCGGCAAACGGAGCAGCCAAATTTTGAACCGGTCTTACTGGGCAATCTGGTGGACGGCCGGATTTATCAAATATGCTGCCAAGGAGGACAAGCTCTGATTTTGACGGCACAGGGGGGCGATACTGCTTTGCTGCTCTATGATCTAGCGTCCGGGCAGTCGATTCAGGGTAAGAGCTTTCGCGGAGTCAATCTCTGGGCAGACTTCCTGGCAGACGGGATCATCTGTGTCTTGGACCGAGAGGCCGGAGAGGTTCAGCTCCTAGACCAGTCGCTGGAGCCTGTCGGCGGCGCGATATCCTACCCGGGCTCACAGGCCGCTGTGCAAACGGATGATGCGTGCGTTTGGTCCTGGGAGCAGGACGGCGCGGGGATCACCAGAACGGGGCTATTGGACGGGGGGCAGAAAAACTACGCACTGCCGGATTGGAACTGGTTTTGGCTCACAGGATTCGAAGCGGACGGCGTGATTTTGGAGGGAACGGATCAAGAAGACGTCCAGAGAATTTACCGCCTGTGCCCGAGCTCTGGGGAGGTTTTGCCGGCTCCTGCATTACAAGGTGGATACGCGCCAGACCTTCAGACTATGGCATTTCATACGGAGCTTGAAACAGTTTTATATCCGCTGGATGCACCGGGAGAAATCTACTGTTTGGAAGGTGTGGGTGAACAGCGTCTGTCCGTTCGGAAAGACAATATGGCGGTGCTTTCCAGCTATGAGGACAACACGCTGCTGGTTTGTGAACTGACAGAAGGCCGGTGCTGGCGTCTGGAGCAACAGACGGGCACCGTGGCATGCGATCTGGAGGGAGAGACCCTGGTCTACGCAACCACCGATGGCGTGCGAAGCTCACTGTATCGCTGGGCGTTCAGCACAGCGCCGGCGGTGGATGCCGTAGCTTGCACCTTTTTATCCCAGGAGCAGTTGGCACGAGAAAACCGCACGGACCAGGACTGGATTTTGCAGCAAACCGGCCTAAGGGTATACTGCGGCAAGGCCGGGGTGGAATTCAATGACCCTTACCCAAGCGGCTATACTGGTGAAATACTGGAGAATCCCATTCTCATTCACCTGGCCTTGCGGATGACCAAGGCTTTTATCTCCCAGTATCCAACTGGGATATTTCAGGAAATGGCCGTAGAGCCGGTGCGGCACATTGATTTGTATTTTTGCGGACGGATTTTTCCTGACGCGGAGAACAGCATCTCCTCGGCGTACGGCTTTACCAGCCAGATGGGAGAGCGCCGGATTGTAGTAATGAGCTTGGAGGACCTGGACACGCTGCCGCAAAATCTGGCGCATGAATTTACGCATGTGATGGAGGATCGAGTTTATGCCTGCACCCAGGAGCGGGGGCTGGACTATTTGACCTATTGGGAAGCCTTGTCCCCGCCGGAGTCGTATTATTATTCCTACTTCGACGAGACAGGAGAGGAGGTCAGCGACGCCGGCTTTACGGCGGAATCCGCCCCAGAGGATTTGGAGGAGGTTTGGTTTTTAGACGCATACTCCAAAACCTATCCTTCGGAGGACCGGGCTCGAATATTAGAGTACCTCTTTGCTGGAGAGGAGAGTCGTTACGCACATGCCTTTCAGGGCGAGCAAATCCTGCGGAAGGCGCAGTATCTGTGCGCGGTCATTCGGGAGTGCTTTCCCAGCGCCAAGGCGGCGCAGGATCTACCCTGGGAGCGGATGATTGCCGTGCCGCCTTTTTCAGAGTTTCAGGAGGCGGTGCAGACCTATGTCCCGATTGCCCAAGGATAGTAAAATTTAACAATGTGTTCACCATTTTCTTTTCTTACGTGCTATAATCAATGTATCAACCGAGAGTCGTTGATCATTCAAAGATAAAAAGGAGGGTTTGGGCCTATGAGCTAAGTTTCCTGGGATTTTGCAAGTAAAATATGGTATTACATACCGGGTTGAGAAACGCCGATGCCGCGGAAATTTCGTGGATAACCCGACGGCGTTTCAACGGAGACTCGAAACAGATAAAAATAAAAATGGAGGCCGCGGTCCGCAAACAAGGACTGTGGCCTCTCTTCTTTGTGATTCAGGTATAGCGGTCATACCCACTGGTAGCGGGGATAGGCAAGGCCAAAGAGCTTGCTGCGCAGGGTATCGTAGGCCACAATCGCCACCAGGCTAATGGGAATCCAGAGCAGCGTAAAGGGCAGACAGATCTGCCCCATAAAGTGCAGGGGCATGGTGCTGTAATCCCAGACCCGGTGATTCTGATTGACCAAAAGCCCCGCGCCCAGCTCCGTCATAGTGACGATGCCCGCTCCTAAGACCATGCGCCACACCAGAGGGAGCGGACGGGGGACCTCCCCCAAATGCCCAATGAGCACAAAGCAAACTCCTCCGGCGGCGAACATGCTAGGATGGCTCCAACCCCGCCAGAGGAGCTCAATACCGGTATAGAGCATACCGCCCAGATACCATAGAACGCTGTATCGCCAGATTCGCATAAGAACCCCTCCGTATTTTTAGATACGAAAGAGTTTATCCGAATCAGGCGAAGTTCAGACGTACTGGATTAGAGGGCACCAATCGGGCACGAAGAACATATTTGAACTTCGTTTAAAAAATCAAATTCCATTCCTTTTTTCTTTCCAGAACCTTAACTTTCGGAAGAGCCAGCATAGAAATTGTAGCCACACTTCTGAAACAACTTGTTGAGCAGTATACAAACTCACTATGTTTTAAAAGTATTGCCCGTTACCAATTTGCTAATATGTGTTGAAACCACAATGTGTGTATGGTATAATATCATTGTAAATGATAGGATGATAGATACATTAAATTTGTATCTGGCAGGAAGGAAAGATATGGCGCATAAAGGAACAGAATTACTTGAAACCGAAAGGCTTATCTTACGGCGATTTACAGCGGAAGATATTGATCAGATATTTAATAACTGTTGGTGTGAATATGATGTTTGGAAATGGACAAATTACAAGCCGATGCGCAATGTCGAAGATATAGTTAATGTAGCTGAAATGTTCACTGATAAATGGCTGGCCTCTTATGATAGAGCAAATCGGTATAGTTGGGCGATTCAGTTAAAGTCAACAGGTGAAGTGATCGGTAGACTCTTCGGGATGAATCCGGATGATCGAGTAAATCAAATTGAATTGGCGTATGAAATCGGAGAAAAATACTGGAATCAAGGATTGATGACCGAAGCTGTAAAAAAAGTAATCACTTTCTTTTTTGTTGAAGTCGGATTTAACAGGATTTATGCTTACCATGCGAGTGAAAATCCCGCATCAGGCAGAGTTATGAAAAAATGTGGAATGGTGTATGAAGGAACTATGCGACAAGCATGTAAATGCAATAATGGCTTATTTGATCAAGTAAATTATGCGATTCTCGCCGATGATTATTTTGCCAAAACTGAGAAGTAACATTTCACCAAGACGCAAATACGCAAAACTGCATCTCCTCTCGTACAGAGGTAGCAGAGCCAGCCGCGCCTTTCAAGATAAAAAGAACGGGCTTTGCCTGCCATGGACAAGCCCGTTTGCCTCTGCGCATACGGCAGTCAAGGAGAGGGGGTGAAAGCAAAGCATGCTTTCGCCCCCTCTCTATAGCGAGAACGAAAGTCCCGCAGTCAAAGCTTCGGAACGCTGTTGCTTATGGCGTCTTTTGGATGCCAAGGAAAGCAGGGCTAAGGTTTTATATTCAGCGCCCCAAAAATGTTTTTTACTGCGTGACAAAATGAAGCGCATATGGCTTGATCCTGTATGCTGCTTGTCTTCTATACGAATATACGGAGTCAAAGATGAGCCTTTCTTCCCACTATTTTATATAACGCGAACTAGCGGGGGGCGTGCTCAGACATTGAACAGGAAGTGCACCACGTCCCCGTCCGCCATAATATATTCCTTGCCCTCGCTGCGCACGAGTCCCTTGGTCTTCGCTGTGGCCATAGTACCGCAGGCCTTCAAGTCCTGGAACGCAACGACCTCCGCCCGGATAAACCCGCGCTCAAAATCGGAGTGAATTTTCCCCGCCGCCTGGGGAGCCCTGGTACCCTGCCGGATGGTCCATGCACGGCACTCGTCAGACCCTGCGGTCAGGAAGGAGATGAGGCCCAGAAGCGAGTAGGAGCTGCGAATCAGCTTGTCCAGACCGGACTCCTGCAGGCCAAGTTCCTCCATGAACATTGCCCGCTCCTCTGGGTCATCCAGCTCTGCGATGTCCGCCTCCAGTTTAGCACAAATAGGCAGGCATTGGCTGCCCTCCCTCTGCGCCAGAGCTTGTACGGCTTGCACATAAGGGTTGTCGTTTGGGTGGGAGACCTGGTCCTCGGATACATTGGCCGCATAAATGGTTTGCTTCAAGGTGAGCAGGTCCGAGGTGGCAATAAGGGCGGCGTCCTCTTCCTCGCATGCGTAGGTCCGCGCCAGCTGCCCCCGATTTAAATGGTCCAAAAGACCCTGAAATACCTGGATTTCTCTTACAAAACGCTTATCGCCACCCTTGGCTGCCTTTTGTGCCTTTTCCAGCCGGCGCTCTACCATTTCCACGTCCGCCATCACCAGCTCCAGGTTGATAATATCAATGTCTCGGAGCGGGTCCGTATTTCCTTCCACGTGGGTGACGTTGCTGTCGTCAAAACAGCGGACCACATGGACGATGGCGTCTGTGTTACGGATGTTGCTTAAAAATTTGTTGCCCAGACCTTCCCCCTGGGAAGCGCCCTTGACCAGGCCCGCGATGTCCACAAATTCAATGACGGCGGGCGTGTATTTTTTTGGCTGGTAAAGGTCTCGGAGCCAGGCCAGCCGCTCATCCGGCACGTTGACTACGCCCACATTGGGCTCAATGGTGCAAAAAGCATAATTATCTGCCGGAACGCCGGCATTTGTAATGGCGTTGAACAGGGTGGATTTGCCCACATTGGGCAGCCCGACGATTCCTAATTTCATGGCGTTGCCTTCCTTTGCTGCTGTGTGGTCCGGCCAACCATGCGGCCGGTGATACGGTATTATAGTCAAAATTAGTATAGCAAATTCGGTATCCGAATACAACGGCGAATCTCAGCATTTGCCGAGAAAAACGCGGAAACGAAAAAAGCTGCGGGATCCACGTGATCTCAGCGTGTCGAGAAACCCCATCTGAGCGAGTAGCCCAGATGGGGTATGGCGCATAAATGGGGAAAAACGAAATTCGTCCTGTAGGGACGTGCTTCGCACGCCCGCGGGCGACCACAGGTCGCCCCTACATGATACATGTCCTTGCTGCACTCTTTCGACAGGCTGGGTCGCCCTTACACCGTTCCATCCATATTCGTCCTGTAGGGGCGTGCTTTGCACGCCCGCGGGCGGCCACCGGTCGCCCCTACATGATACATGTCTTTGCTGCACTTTTTCGACAGGCTGGGTCGCCCTTACACCGTTCCATCCATATTCATCTTGTAGGGGCGTGCTTCGCACGCCCGCGGGCGGCCACCGGTCGCCCCTATAGGATACATGTCTTTGCTGCACTCTTTCGACAGGCTGGGTCGCCCTTACACCGTTCCATCCATATTCGTCCTGTAGGGGCGTGCTTTGCACGCCCGCGGGCGACCACAGGTCGTCCCTATAGGATACATGTCTTTGCTGCATTTTTTCGACAGGCTGGATCGTCCTTACACCATTCCATCCATATTCGTCCTGTAGGGACGTGCTTTGCACGCCCGCGGGCGGCCACCGGTCGCCCCTACATGATACATGTCTT
>CATXTO010000047.1 GCA_958402445.1 uncultured Eubacteriales bacterium | reverse complement strand
TCGCCCGGCAAACCCAACGAAACAGGAAAATCTCCGGCGGGCGACCACAGGTCGCCCCTACAACGCGCCATCGATCAATATCCCGTAGGGGCGAGCTGCGCTCGCCCGACAAACCCAGCGAAACAGGAAAATCTCCGGCGGGCGACCACAGGTCGCCCCTACAGGCACCATTGTAGGGCGTGCTGTGCACGCCCGCGGGCGACCGCAGGTCGCCCCTACAGCGCACTATCAATCTTCATCCCGTAGGGGCGAGCTGCGCTCGCCCGACAAACCCAACGAAACTGGAAAATCTCCGGCGGGCGACCGCAGGTCGCCCCTACAACGCGCCATCGATCAATATCCCGTAGGGGCGAGCTGCGTTCGCCCGGCAAACCCAACGAAACAGGAAAATCTCCGGCGGGCGACCATAGGCCGTTCCCTACGTTTCATTCCTGGAATAGATTTCCTGACGGGCGGCCTTGGGTCGCCCCTATAGCGCACCATTGTAGAGCGTGCTGCGCACGCCCGCGGGCGACCGCAGGTCGCCCCTACAGCACGAGATTGGAGGCTACCGCAGCAAAAAAACAAACCGTAGCCCAGCGCAAGCGGGTTCGGTTTGGAGAGGAGGGGCAAGGGAGCGGGCGGAGGTTTCCCCGCCAGAGGGAAACGAAGCAAAGCGGACTTTGCCCCGACGAGCTCGCCCGACAAACCCAGCGAAACTGGAAAATCTCCGGCGGGCGACCACAGGCCGTTCCCTACGTTTCGTTCCTGAGATAGATTTCCTGACGGGTGGCCTTAGGCCGCCCCTGCAGCGCACCATCGATAAAAATATTGTAGGGGCGTGCTGCGCACGCCCGCGGGCGACCGTAGGCCGCCCCTATAGCACGAGATTGGAGGCTACCGCAGCAAAAAAACAAACCGAAGCCCAGCGGCAGCGGTTCCGGGTTAGACTGAAACAATGATGAAGCAAATAAGAAGTCCCGCCCAACGGGCGGGGCTTTGTCACGCGCAGTCTTCTGCGGCGAGGCGTGCTTTGCACGCCTGCGGAACAACCGCAGGTCGTTCCCCACACCCTCAACCTAGACTACACCCTGTAGGGGCGGCCAAAGGCCGCTCCTACATTTGCACCATCAGAAGACGTCTGCGGAGACCGGCGCTCAGGGACGCTGGTCCTCCACATGCCAAATCTCCTGGGCATACTGGCGCACCGTGCGATCCGAGGAGAACTTGCCGCCGGAGGCCACGTTCATCAGGCACTTGCGCCCAAAGGCCAGGCGGTCGGCATAGTCCCGGTTGGCTTGCAGCTTCGCCTCCAGATAGGACTCGTAATCCTTGAGGAGGAAATAGTGGTCCGGCCGGTGCCAGGAGGCCCCGTCCAGCAGGGCGGTGTACAGCTCCCGCTGCTCGTCGTCCGTGGGAACCGTGCCGTCCACCAGGGTGTCCACGGCGCGGCGGAGCCGGGGATTGGCGTCGTACACGTTTCTCGCCCAATAGCTGTCCCGGATGGACCGGAGCTCCTCCACCGTGGCGCCGAAGATGTAATTGTTTTCCCGGCCCGCCTTCTGCACGATCTCCACGTTGGCCCCGTCCAGGGTGCCCAGGGTCACGGCCCCGTTGAGCATGAGCTTCATGTTGCCGGTGCCGGAGGCCTCGGTGCCCGCCGGGGAGATCTGCTCGGACACATCGGCGGCGGGGATGATATGCTCGGCGTAGGAGCAGTTGTAGTTCTGGACAAAGACCACCTTGAGCTGGTCCCGGACCGCGGGGTCGTTGTTGATCAGCTGGGCAATCCGGTTGATATAGCGGATAATGGCCTTGGCCCGGACGTAGCCCGGGGCGGACTTGGCGCCGAAGAGGAATACCGTGGGATGGAAATCTGGCAGGCTCCCGTCCTTCAGCCGGAAATAAATATCAACGATGGACAGCGCGTTCATGAGCTGCCGCTTGTATTCGTGCAGCCGCTTGACCTGCACGTCGAACAGGAAATCCGGACTCACCCGGATGCCCTCCTGCTTCTCCAGGACGGCGGCCAGCTGCTCTTTTTTCTGCCGCTTGATCTGGTTGAACTGGCGGACCATGTCGTCGTCGATCATGGGCTTCAGGTTCTCCAGCTTATCCAGGTGCAGCAGGAAATCCCCGCCCACCCGGTATTTGATCATCCGGGTGAGCTCCGGGTTGCACAGCCCCATCCAGCGCCGTGGAGTCACGCCGTTGGTCTTGTTCTGGAACCGCTCTGGGAAAACGGCGTACCAGTCCCGGAACAGGTCGTTTTTCAGAATCTCAGAGTGCAGTTCCGCCACGCCGTTGACGCAGGAGGCCGCGTACACGGACAGAAACGCCATGTGGGCCGTGTTGTCCCGGATGATATACAGGTTGGGGTGTTCACTTTTGAGCTTGGCGTCGATGCGCACGATGATCTCGCAAATCTCCGGCACCACGCTGCGCAGCAGGTCCAGGTTCCACTTCTCCAGGGCCTCGCCCATGACGGTGTGGTTGGTATAGGAGAAGACCCGCTGGGCCATGGCAAAGCCCTGGTCGAAGGTCATGCCCTCGTTCATCATCAGGCGGATGAGCTCCGGAATGGACATGGCCGGGTGCGTGTCGTTGAGCTGGATGGCGGTGAAGTCGGCAAACCGGCTCAGGTCCGAGCCGTGGGTCCCCTTGTAGGAGCGCAGGATATCCTGCAACGACGCAGAGGAGAGCACATACTGCTGCTTCACCCGCAGGCGTTTGCCCTCCCAGGTGGAGTCGTTGGGGTACAAAACCCGGGTGATGTCCTCGGCCTTGTTCTTGGCGTCCAGGGCCCGCTGGTAATCCTGGGCGTTGAAGGCGTCGAAGTCCAGCTCCTCCTCCGCCTCGCACTGCCACAGGCGCAGGGTGCCGATATTGGGCGTCTCGTAGCCGATAATGGGCACGTCGTAGGGCACCGCCAGCACCGTCTGGTCGGCAAACCGGACCCGGACCGCGTGATTATACCGCCGGTAGGACCAGGGATCGCCAAACTTGCTCCAGTCGTCGGCGGTCTCCTTCTGGCTGCCGTCGGCGTCAAACTTCTGCTTGAACAGGCCGAACCGGTACCGCAGGCCGTAGCCGGACAGCGGGATGTTGCAGGTGGCGGCGGAGTCCAAAAAGCAGGCTGCCAGCCGGCCCAGGCCCCCGTTGCCCAGGGCCGCGTCCTCGATATCCTCCAGGCAGGCCAGGTCCACCCCAGCCTCCAAAAAGGTCTTTTTTAATTCGTCCAAAATGCCCAGGTTGTACAGGTTGCCGTAGACCAGCCGGCCGATGAGATACTCGGCGGAGAAATAGAAGGCCTTCCGACCCTGGGTACGGCTGCGCTTGCTGGCTCCCCAGTCGTCGCTGATGGACATCATAACGACCTGGGACAAGGCCTCGTGGAGCTCCTGGGGCGTGGCCTCCCGGAGCGTCACGTCGCTCTGATATTTGAGCTGCGCCTCCGTCATTTTCAAAATGTTGTGACAATTCAGGTTCATTCTAGCAACTCCTTGCTGCTGCCCGGGGCCCGGGACTCCCCGGCAGGCAAATCAGGTGGAAGCCGGCCGAACAGTTGGGTCATGTCCCGAATTTTGTCGGCCAGCTTGTCGGTTATTATACCATTTTTCGCCCGCCATGTCCAGTTTTGATTGGAAAGTGTGCCTGGAAAATTCATACGGGCCTCCCCCGGCAGCTCCAGATAGTCCTGCATCTGCGCCACGAACAGGTCGGACACGGAGCTCATGCCGCCCCGGATCATGCCCCAGACATAGCCCTCCTCCTGGCTCAGGCCCAAATACCGTTTGGCGTAGGCCACGTCTGACGGGTCCGACTCCTGGAACCACTGGAGCAGGGTCTGGTTGTCGTGGGTGCCGGTGTAGCACACGGAATCCTTCGTGTAGCGGTGGGGCAGATAGTCACTGGGCTCCCGGGAGTCAAAGGCGAATTCCAGCACCTTCATGCCGGGATAGCCGGAATCCTGCTGGAGCCTGCGGACCTCCGGGGTCAAAAAACCCAAGTCCTCCGCAATGAACCGCAGCTCCGGCAGCGCCCGGCGGACCGCGTTCACGAAGTCCATTCCGGGGCCCGGAAGCCACTGGCCGTTCCGTGCTGTTTTTTCCCCGGCGGGCACCGCCCAATAGCTCTCAAAGCCCCGGAAGTGGTCCAGCCGCACCACATCGTACATCCGGGCGGCGGCTCCCAGCCGCCGCAGCCACCAGGCATAGCCGGTTTCCTTCATCCTCTGCCAATCATACAGCGGGTTCCCCCAGAGCTGACCATCCGCGGCAAAGGCGTCCGGCGGACAGCCGGCCACCTGCCGGGGGCGGCGGTCCTCGTCCAGCTGAAACAGTTCGCAGCCCGCCCACGCGTCTGCCGAGTCCAGGGGCACGTAAATGGGCACGTCCCCGATCAGCTGCACGCCCTGCTCCCGGGCAAAGGCCCGCAACCGGTTCCACTGCTCGAAAAACTCGTACTGCAAAAAGTACTGGAAGACGATTTGATACTTCAGCTTCTCCCGGTACCAGGTCATGGCGTCGAATTTCCGCAGGCGGATCTCCTCCGGCCAGGTCAAAAATTCCCGGCCCCCGAACTCCTCCTTCAGCGCCATAAACAGGGCGTAATCCTGGAGCCAGTCCTGCTGGGTCTGGACAAACTGCTGGAAGGCCCGGTTGGGCATGCCCAGAAACCGCTGGTAGGCCAGGCGCAGCACCCGGCCCCGGTTTTGGTACAGCGCGCCGTAATCCACCCGGTCCTCCTGCTGGCACCAGGCCACCTCGTCCACCTCCTGGCGACGGAGCAGCCCCTGGTCCACCAGGGTCTCCAGGTCGATGAGGTAAGGGTTGCCGGCAAAGGTGGAAAAGGCCTGATAGGGCGAGTCCCCGTAGCCCGTGGGGCTCAGGGGCAGAAGCTGCCAGTATGCCTGCCCCGCCCGCCGGAGAAACCGGATGAAATCATAGGCCCCCTTCCCCAGGGTCCCGATGCCGTGGGGCCCCGGCAGGGATGTGATAGACATCAAGATACCGCTTGCACGCATGGTCTCGTCTCCTCCCGGCCCAGTGCCTGGGCGCGCAGCTTGCTGCATCGTCCCGTTTCCAAGCTGCGTAAGCTCCAAGCCTGGATTCGGCTTGGGTTATAATTTGGTAAAACGGAAAAGCGCCCTTTCGGGTCTCCTCCCCACTATCCCGGCTTTTTGCCTGC
Source organism: uncultured Eubacteriales bacterium (assembly GCA_958402445.1). Classification (GTDB taxonomy): domain Bacteria; phylum Bacillota; class Clostridia; order Oscillospirales; family Oscillospiraceae; genus Faecousia. The sequence continues at coordinate 9,279 of CATXTO010000047.1, read as the reverse complement.
CGGCAGGGCCCGGGCGCTCTCCTTCCAGTGTACGGCAAAGGGCACCGTCAGGTACCGGGCGCCGCCGCCGGCCTCCACACAGTCCAGCAAAATTTCCACGCTTCTTTGGGCCAGGTCCTCCACAGACTGGGCGATGGTGGACAGCTGCGGCACGAAGTACTCCCCGATGGGCAGGCCGTCGAAGCCCATGACGGAGATGTCCTCCGGCACCCGCAGCGAACAGTCCCGCAGGGCCCGGATGGCGCCGATGGCCATCACGTCGGAGGCGGCGAAAATCGCCGTCATCTCCGGGTTCAGGGCCAGCAGCTCCCGGGCGGCCCGGTAGCCGCCGGCATAGGAGAAGCGAACGCCCCGGTAGGACCGGTCCGGGTCAAAGGAGATCTGATGCCGGGCGAATGCCTCCATACAGCCGGCAAAGCGCAGCCGGGCGGTGTCGGACACCGCCCGATCCCCGCCAATGAGGCCGATGCGCCGGTGTCCCAAGGCCACCAGGCCGTCGATGGCGCAGGAAGCCGCCTGCACGTCGTCGGTGGTGACACTGGACAGGTTGGAGAAGCTCAAACCGGAGGCGTCGTTGGTCACCACCACACAGGGCAGGTCGACGCCTGCAAAATCCGCCGCGAAATGGCGGCGGTTGCCCCCCAGGAACAGAATCCCCACGGGCTTGCGCTCCCGGCAGAGCTGCAGGGCCCGCAGGACCTCGTTGGCGTCCTCGTCCACGTAGTCCACCAGCAGGGGGTATTTGGTTTTCTCCACCAGGCGCTGAATCTGCTCCACCAGCGCCCCGAAGAGCTCGTTGGAGGTGCCCTTCACCACCGCCAGAACGGTGGTGGCGTGCTGCTGCCGCAGGTGCTTGGCGTTGGCGTTGAGCTGAAAGCCGCAGCGGGCCGCCGCCGCCAGGACCGCCTGCCGGGCCTGGGGGCTCACGTTGGGGTGGTTGTTGAGCACTCGGGACACGGTGCCCACCGAGTAGCCGGTCTGTGCCGACAAATCCTTAATGGTCATGCTTGTATCTCGCCTCCCGGCGAACCTCCTGTCTGCCGCGCCGGCTGCCTTGGGCGCCGGGACCGGAGCTCATCAGCCCTTGACGGCCCCGGCCACCACGCCCTTGATGATGTGCTTCTGCCCCAGTAGATAGACTACGATAATAGGCAGCACGGTGAGCATGATGCAGGCCATCATGGGGCCCATCTCCACCTTGCCGTAGCTACCCCGGAAGTACTGGATCAGGATGGGGATGGTCTGGTACTTGGTCCGGTCCAGGACCAGATAGGGCAGTAGATAGTCGTTCCAGACCCACATGGTCTCTAGGATACCCACGGAGATCAGGGTGGGCTTTAAGACCGGCAGGACAATGCGAAAATAGGTTTGCAGGGGGTTGCAGCCGTCGATCATGGCGGCCTCCTCAATTTCAATGGGAATGGACTTCATAAAGCCCGAGAACATAAACACTGCCAGGCCCGCGCCGAAGCCCAGGTAAATGATGCAGATGTTCCAGGGCGCGTTGAGCTTCAAGCTGTCGGAGGTGGCAGCCAGGGTGAACATAAGCATCTGGAAGGGCACCACCATGGAAAAGACAAACAGAAAATACAAGAGCTTGGTCAACCAGTTGTTCACCCGGACGATATACCAGGCGCACATGGAGCAGCACAGGAGAATCAGGGCCACAGAGGTGACGGTGATGATTAGGCTGGTGCCGAAGGCGGTGGCAAAGCCCTTGGATAAAACAGCGTTGACATAGTTGCTCAGGCCCGCGAAGGTCTGGGCCGTGGGGAGCTGAAAGGCCCCGGAGGTGGTGATGGCGGTCTCCAGCTTCAGGGAATTCAGCAGGATCATCACCACGGGGTAGATCCAGGCCACGCACAGCAGCACCAAAAGCGCCGTGAGCAGGCTCCCGCTCCACTTGGTTTTTTTGGTCATCACTGCTGCACCTCCTTGGACCGGGTGGTCCGGAGCTGGATCATGGAGATGGCGATGACCAGGATGCAGAACAGAACCGCCTTGGCCTGGCCGATGCCCTTCCACTGGGCGCCGGACCTGGCGTAAAAGGTGTTGTAAATGTTCAGGGCCAGCATCTCCGTGGCGTGGTTGGGATCGCCCCGGGTGAGGGCCAGGTTCTGGTCGAACAGCTTAAAGGAGTTGGTCAGGGTCAAAAACAGGCAGATGGTGATGGAGGGCATGACGTTGGGGATCTTCACCCGGAACAGGGTCTGCCAGGCGCCCGCCCCGTCGATGCGGGCGGCCTCCAGGAGCTCGCCGGGAATCGATTGCAGCCCCGCGATATAGATGATCATCATATAGCCGATCTGCTGCCAGCACATAAGGATGATCAGGCCCCAGAAGCCGGCGGGGGTGTTGAGCTGCAAAAGCGGCTTTCCCGCCAGGCTCAACACGCCGTTGATGAGAATGTTCCAGATATACCCCAGCACAATGCCGCCGATGAGGTTGGGCATGAAGAACACGGTGCGGAAGGTGTTGGTCCCCCGGAGTCCCCGGGTCAGGGCCAGGGCGATAGCGAACGCGGCTACGTTGATCAGCAGGGTGGACAGCACGGTGAACATTGCGGTAAAGGAGAAGGCGCTGCGAAACTGGGCGTCCTGAAACGCCCGCAGGTAATTGCTGAATCCCACCCATTGGGCCTTGTTGACAGTGGTAAATTTACAGAAGGAAAGATATAGTCCCTCCGCAAAGGGCACCACAAAGCCAATCACAAACGCAGCCAGCGTGGGAATCACAAAAATGGGCCACCATTTTTTGATTGTCTTGACCAAGGGAGCTCCCTCCTATTCTATAGTTCCTCCGCGGGACAGGGGCGTGTCTCCTCCAGCCGGGACACGCGCCCCCGCCCCGCCGTGGCTTTCTCCGCCGCTTCTCCACCCTCGGGCGGGCGGCGGGGATAGAAATGGAGGGCGGGCAGGGAGCCCGCCCTCCGCAGATTGTCGATAAACCGGAAAGGGTAATACGTCGGGAAGGAAGATTGTATATAAAGAAGCCCAGCAGGGGTGTCTTTCACGTTCCATCCTGTCGTTTTCCAAGCTTTTTCATAAAATGTTTGGAAAACCACAGCGTGTCAAAAGGTTTTGACACGCTGTGGGGGCGGGCAGGGCGCCCGCCCTCCAAAAGCGACGGCCCGGGTTAACCGTTGGACAGCTGGTATTCGCTGGCCCAGCCGTCCACAAAGGCGGTGACCACGTCGTCCCAGGTGCCGGTGCCCGCGGCATAGGCAGTCAAGGCCGCGCCCACGCCGTTCTTCCACTCCTCCGAGGGCATGGTGGGGAAGAACCAGTCCACGGACTTTTTGCCCGCGGCAATATAGTCGTTGGCAATGCCCACCAGGGGATTGGTGGTCTGCTTGGCGGACTTAAACGGGCACACAAAGCCCATGTCGTCGGCCAGGGCGGAGGTGCCCTCCTCCGAGGTGACGACCCAGTACAAAAAGTCCAAGGTAGCCTGGATATCCTCCTGGGCGGCGTCCTTGTTTACGCACCAGTAGTTCTCCGAGCCGGTGCACAGGCCCTGGTTTTCCTCGCCCTGCACGCCGATATAGATGGGCAGCATGCCCAGGTTCTCGTCGCCCAGGCTTTTCACGTCGTCATAGGCCCAGGTGCCGTTCTGATAAAACACGGCTTGGCCGCCTACAAACTCCGCCACCGCGTCGTCGCCGGTCTTGGCGGACAGCTCGGAGGGCGCACAGGTGGCGTTCTGGATATACAGGTCCCAAATGGCCTTGTAGTTGTCCAGGTAGGTGCCCTGGATGGCCTCGGCGTGGATCCCCTCGTTCTCGTACTCATAGTAGATGGGCAGATTGGCCAGGTGGGTCTTAAAGCGCCAATCCGAGGAGCCGTCCATGCCCGCGGAGGTGAAGGCGGAGAAGCCCAGTTCCTCCTTCCGGGCGGTGATGTCCTCCGCCACGGCCTTCAGCGTCTCAAAATTGGTGATGTCGTCCTGGGTATAACCGGCCTGCTCCAGGAGCTGCTTGTTGTAAATGATGCCGTAGGTCTCGATGACATAGGCAATGCCGTAAACCGCGCCGTCCTCGGTCAGGGTAAAGTCCTGGGAGGTGAGCTCGCCGTACAGCTGGGAGCCGGACAGGTCGTAGCAGTAGTCCTTCCAGTTGGCCAGACCCACGGGGCCGTTGACCTGGAACAGGGTGGGCGCCTTGCTCTTGCCCATCTCCGCCATCAGGGTCTCCTCATAGGTGCCGGAGGCAGCGGTGAGCACGGTGACGGGTACGCCGGTGAGCTCTGTGTAGGTCTTGGCCAGCGCCTTCCAGTCCCCGTCCTGCTCGGGCTTAAAGTTCAGGTAATACACAGAGCCGGCCGCGGGAGTTCCGCCGGGCTTTGTGCCGTCGGTGGGCTGCGTCTGTGTGGGGGTGGTGGTCTGACCGCCCTGGCTGGGCTGCGTCTCGCCCCCGGTGCCCTTGTTGCAGGCGGCCAGCAGGCCCAGGGCCATGACGGCGGCTAAAGCTATGGCAATGAGTTTCTTCATATTCGTTCCTCCTATCTGATGCGGGCCCATCGGCCCAGTCCAAAATTGGAAACGTTTCCAATTCCGCTGATTTCAGTATACCGCAGTCGATTTTCTTTTGCAATCGTTTTCCGGCGCCTGGTTTAAATTTTATCAAAGCTCACAAAAACAAAGAAAATTTTTTGTCACATTGACCAATGAAACCCGGAGCCGCAGGAGAAAACCGGAGCCGCCGAACGACGCGGCGGCTCCGACTTTCCGGCAATTTCTAGGATGCCCAGGCCTGGGCCAATTATTCCCACTTTTCGCCTACTCCACGGATTTGAGGGCTTCCGCCATGTTGATCGCCTCCAGCTTGAAAAACAGAAAGAAATCTACGATGCAGGCAAACAGGAAGGTCAGCCCCACGGACCACAGGTAGCTGGTCCAGGCCACCTGCGAGGTAAAGTGGACCATATCAATCCGAATCTGGTCCATGACGAAGGCGTGGAGGAACCTGCCTCCAATCAGTCCCAGCAAGCAGCCCATGCCGGTCAGGGCCAGCCCCTCCCGGAACACGTAGGAGGCCGACTCCCACGGGAAAAAGCCCAGGACCTTGATGGTGGCGATTTCCCGCACCCGCTCGGTGATGTTGATGTTGGTGAGGTTGTACAGCACGATAAAGGCCAGGGCCGCCGCGCAGAACACCACCAGCACGACAATGGCGTCCATGCTCTTCATGGTGCTTCCCACCCGGGTCCGCATGTCCTGGGAGACGGAGACGCTCAGGACGCTCTCCTGGGCGGCCACCACCGCCGCGGCCTGGTGTACGTCCTGCTCCTGGTTCACGGTGAGATAGGCCGTGGCCTCCGCCGCCGGTGCGCCCCACTGGGCCTGCACCGTCTCCTGGGAGACGATGACGTAGTGATAGACGTTGTTGTCGAAAATGCCGCTGACCGTGAGCTCCAGGGTTCGCAGGTCCGAGGTCCGCACGGTGATTCGGTCTCCCACGGAAAGCCCCATGGCCTCCGCCTCCCCGTTGTTGATCACCGCCTCCCCGGGGCCTGGGAAATCGACGGGGTCCGAGCCCCGATGCAGGTCCACAAAACCCTCCAGGGAGCCGTCGGCGGCGATCAGGCGGCTGGATTTGACCGCCCCGCCGGCGCTCACGTCCACCACGCTCTCGTGCAGGAAAAGGATCTCCCGCACCGCGCTGCCGCACTGGGTGCGGAATGCCTCCTGGGCAGCCTGATCCTGGTCCCCCTGAAAATTGACGGCAATATCGTACACGGTCACGGTTTCAAATTGCTGGTCCACCACGCCTGCGATGGAATCCTTAATACCGAAGCCCGTGAGCACCAGGGCGGTGCAGCCGCCGATGCCCAGGAGCATCATCACCAGGCGCTTGTGGTACCGGAAGATGTTGCGGATGGCCACCTTGTGCAGAAAGCCCACCCGGCCCCAGAAGGGCAGCCGCTCCAGCAGCAGCCGTTTGCCGGCCCTGGGGCTCTTGGGCCGGATGAGGTCCGCAGGCACGGTCCGCAGCTCCCGGCGGCAGCAGAACCAGGTGACGGCCAGCATGCTCAGGGTGTAGCTCACCACCACGACGCCGCAAAGCGGCCAGTCAAAGGCCAGGCGGATCCGGGAAGAGAAGTGATACAAGATGGTATAGGCCTGCCAGATCATCTGGGGGAAGACAATCGAGCCCACAATCACCCCGATCAGACAGCCCAGCAGGGCGGCGCTGCCGGCATACGCCAGATATTTGGCCATGATGCCGGCGCTGTCGTAGCCCAGGGCCTTCATCACGCCGATCTGGGTCCGCTCCTCATCCACCATTTTGGTCATGGTGGTGATGCAGACCAGAGCCGCTACCAAAAAGAAAAACAGCGGGAAAACCCGGCTGACTCCAGCCACAATGTCCGCGTCGCTCTCAAAGCAGACGTAACCCACGTTGGTGTTCCGGTCCAGGACATAGGTATCCGGGGCCTGGAGCTCCGCCAGGTCCCGCCGCCCGTCCGCCAGGTCTTGCTTCGCCTGGTCCAGCTTCTTTTGGGCCTGAGAGAGCTCCCGGTCCGCCTTTGCCTGGGCCGCGTCGAACTCCGCCTGGGCGCTCTCCAGCTCGCTTTGTCCCTGGTCCCACTGGGCCTGCCCCGCCTCCAGCTCCGATCGGCCCCGGTCGATCTCCTCCCGGCCCGCCTCCAGCTCCAGGCGGCTGGCCTCCAGCTTGGCCTGAGCGCTGGCAAACTGGTCGTCGGCCTGGTCCCGAGCCGCGTCCACCTGAACAAACCCGGCCTGAATCTGCTCCAGACCGTCCTCCAGCTCCTTTTTCTGTGCGGACAGGGCTTCCGCCTGCTCCGCCAGGGCGTCCCGCCGGCCCTGCAAATCCGTCTGCTGGGCCTTTGCTTGCTCCTGCTGCTCCAGCAGCTCCGCCTGCTGCCGCTCCAGGTCCGCGATGCGCTGCTCCAGCTCCGCCTGCGCCGCCAGAAGGCCCTGGTCCTCCGGCGCAGCCGCCAGGCCCTGCTCCACCACCTGCAACAGGGCCTGGGCCGTGGAAAGGCCCGTATTCACAAGACGCAGCCCGCTGTCCAGCTGCTCCAGGCCCGATGCGATCTGCTCCAGGCCGCCGTCCAGTTGAGAAAGGCCCGATTCCACCTGTTCCAGCCCGTCTTTGAGCTGCCGCAGGCCGTCCGTGGCCTGCTGATACCGCTGGGACAGAGCGGCCTCCGTGTCCGCCAGCTGGGCGTAGGTCTTCGCCTTTTCCTGCTGGAGCCGGATCTCCCCCTGACTCAGCTCCCGGGAGCCCCGGTCCGCCTGGGCCTGAGCCTGGGCCAAGGCCGCCTCGGCCTCGTCCAGGGTCTTTTTCTGCCGGTCCAGCTCCGACCAACCCTCATCCAGCTCCGCCTGAGCCTCGGCAAGCTGCGCCTGGGCCCGGGCCTTCTCCGATTGATACTGAATCAGGCCCTTTTGGTATTCCGCCTCCCCGTCGGCCAGGGCCTGCCGGGCATCGCCCTGCACGGTCTGATACCGGTTCTGGGCCAGGGTCTGGGCCAGGTCCTCCAGGGGGTCCGCCGCCTGCTCCAGGGCCTGGTCGTAGGCCGGGGCATACAGGGCATAGGCCTGATCCAGCTTCAAAGCCACCTCGGTGTAGACCCCGTCCAGAAGGAAGGCCTCCGGCGGCAAATACAGGAAGGTGGCGATGGTGCCGTCGCCCAGGGTGGTGCTGCCCCGCTCAAAGCTCATGTAAAGGGGCGAGCTGCAAAGGCCCACAATGGTAAGCTCCTTTTCCGCCAGCTTTTCCGCGGTCTCCGGGTCGTTTGCCTGAGAAAGCGTCAGGGTGGCGCCCAGATCGGCCTGGCTGAAAAAATAGCCGTCGGCCAGGCATTCGTTGGGGGCCTGGGGCATGCGGCCCGCCTGCAAATCCACCACATTGACCTGCTGGGTCAGGCTGTGCAGCCGGAAGACCTGGTCCTCCTCCCGGTCCTGCCGGCGCAGCAGCACGTCCAAGGAGACCGCTCCCTCGGCCCGGGCCACCCCCGGCGCGCCGGAGAGCGCCTCCACCGCCTCCTGGGTGTAGCCGTAGGTGTTCAGCACGCGAAAATCAAACAGGACCTGGTCGTCCACGTACCGCTGGGCCGTGGCCAGCATGGCGCTCTTGGTGGAGCGCAGGCCGGCGAAGAACCCGGCCCCCAGGGCGATGATGGCCAAAATGGCCAGGTACCGGCCCAGAGAATTCCGAATGGAGCGGAAGAGATCCCGCCGCATGGACCGGCCCATCACCACTCAATCTCCGAGACGGGCCGGGGATCGGGACTTACTTCGTTGGAAGTCACCGTGCCGTTTTTCACCCGGATCACCCGGTCCGCCATGGCCGTCAGGGCGGAATTGTGGGTGATGATAATCACCGTCATGCCGGTCCTGCGCCCCGTGTCCTGGAGCAGCTTTAAAATCGCCTTGCCCGTTAAGTAGTCCAGGGCTCCGGTGGGCTCGTCGCACAAAAGGAGCTTGGGATTTTTGGCCAGGGCCCGGGCGATGGCCACCCGCTGCTGCTCTCCCCCGGAGAGCTGGGCGGGAAAATTTTTCGTCCGCTGGGCCAGGCCCACGTCGGAGAGCACCTGCATGGGGTCCAGGGGGTCCTTACAGATCTGGCTGGCCAGCTCCACGTTCTCCAGAGCGGTCAGATTGGGAATCAGGTTGTAAAACTGAAACACGAAGCCCACGTCCTGCCGGCGGTAGGCGGTGAGCTGCCGCTTGGTGAAGGCGGAGACCTCCGCCCCGTCCAAAAAGACCTTTCCGCCGGTCAGGGTGTCCATCCCGCCCAGGATATTCAACAGCGTGGTCTTCCCGGCGCCGGAGGGGCCCACAATCACGCACAGCTCCCCCCTCTCCACCTGAAAGGTGGCGTCCCGCAGGGCCTCCACCGCCACCTCGCCGGAGCGGTACACCTTGCCCACCTTCTGAAATTCCACAAAAGACATGCAAATTCACTCCATTTCGGCGGGTTTCTCCCCTGCGGCGTGCCAGACGCCTCCCGTTTTAATGCCTTATTATAGCCCCGGCGTGGCGGCAAATCATCAATAATTTGTAAATGTTCACAACGGCGGGAAACGGCCTTCAGCATGGGAAACCCATCGATTCCGGGATGTAGGGGCGGCCTGGGGCCGCCCGCATGGGATATCCACCAATTGCGGGTGTAGGGAACGACCTAAAGTCGTTCCGCGGGCGAGCAAAGCTCGCCCCTACAGGGATGTCCATTGGCGGTGCGCCTGTAGGGGCGGCCTGGGGCCGCCCCCAGGGGATATCCACCAATTGCGGGTGTAGGGAACGACCTAA
>CATXTO010000046.1 GCA_958402445.1 uncultured Eubacteriales bacterium | reverse complement strand
GCGGGCGACCCCAGGTCGCCCCTACAGAAACGCATCGAAAAGAAAACGTAGGGGCGTGCTTTGCACGCCCGTAAAGCTGCCGGTGTGGTAGAGAGGTCCCAGCGGGCGACCCCAGGTCGCCCCTACAGAAACGCATCGAAAAGAAGATGTAGGGGCGTGCTTTGCACGCCCGTAAAGGTGCCGGTGTGGTAGAGAGGTCCCAGCGGGCGACCGCAGGTCGCCCCTACATGCCGTGATTTTAGGATTCCATGCTGGCGGGCAGGTCATCCGAACAGAGGTGTAACAAAAAAATAGGGGCGGTCCATGACCGCCCCGGACAAGTCACCGGAAATATGCGCCGTGATCCCACCGCTGGAGCAGGCCCGACTGCACGAGAGAGACGAAATCCCCGTCGGCCACGATGATATGATCCGCCAGAACGATATCCACCGCCCGCAGAGCGGCGTCCAGCAGCCGGGTAACCGACACGTCCTGCTCCGAGGGCAGGGCGATGCCGCTGGGGTGATTGTGGGCCAAAACCACGGTGCTGGCGTTCAGGGATAGGGCGTGGGCCACGATGTTGCGGATGGGAACGCCGGTGGAATCGGCGCTGCCCTCCCCGAACATGCGGCAGGAAAGCACCTTGCACTTGGCATCCAGGCACAATACACACACGGTCTCGTCCCGCCGGCCGAAGAATTGAGGCACCAGATAATTTCCGCACTGCTCCACCGTGGTGAGGAGTTCGGCCTTGGAGGCCCGGTGGACCTGATAGAACCGGGCGGCTGCGGTGATCAGGGCGATGAGGGTGGAGGCGTGGGCGCCGATGCCAGGCACCTGCTCCAGATCGGTTGTCGGCGCCTCCAGGACACCGGCGAAAGAGCCGAATCGGTCCAGCAGCGCGTGGGCGATAGGATTGGTGTCTTTTTGTGGGATTGCATAAAATAGGAGCAGCTCTAGCACCTGAATTTCGTCAAAGTTGTCCAATCCTTCCTGTCGAAATCGGTTCTTCAGCCGCTCCCGGTGACCTTGGTGGATGGACATGTTGTACCTCCCAATTGAATACGTAAAATACTTGCTATTTTCTGCCAATTTCGATAGAATAGGACAAAAGATGAAAACTGTCGAAAAGTGACGGACGAGTGGAAGAATTTTTCTGCGGGGGAATTTTGAATTCTGCGCATCCTAGACAGGAAGGGCATGCCCCGACTGGCATCCCGTGGGACAGGAGGAGAACCATGGTACAATCGTACGATTGGCAAGCTGGATTAGAGCTTTTTGATAGGCCCGCGTTTGCGGCCAGCGCGGGCCGGATTACCTTTGTCAATCAGGCCGCGCAAAAACAGATGATCGAAATGGGGCAGGCGGTGGCCCCCCTGCTGCTGACGGGGGCGGAGGAATACGCCGCATTTACCGACGGCTGCCTTTGGCTGACCGTGCGGGTCATGGGGGCAACCCGAGGCGCCGCCGTTCATATTATGGATGGGACATCCGTGTTTCTTCTGGACCAGGAGCAGGAGGGACTGCAAATGATGGCCCTGGCCGCGCAGAATCTGCGCAGGCCCCTGGGCAATATCATGACGGCCACGGACCGGCTGTTTCCCGCCCTGAGCAAGATGGAGGACCCGGCAATCGCGCAGCAGATGGCCTGGATTAACCAGGGGCTGTACCAGCTTCTTCGCATCGTGGGCAATATGGCGGATGCGGAGCAGTACCAGGTGATGGCTGCGCCGAATCTGGAGGAGACGGAGCTGGGCGCCTATTTCGCAGAGCTTTTCCATAAGGCCCAGACCCTCTGCCAGGGTAAGGAGGTCTTAATCGCCTTTACCCGGCCGGCGCAGCCCGTGTTTGCCGCCATTGACCGGTCAAAACTGGAGCGGGCGGTGTACAACCTGCTGTCCAACGCCCTGCGTTACACGCCCAAGGGGGGGCGAATCGCCGCCCGGGTGGAATTGGCGGGCAGCAAAGCGGTCCTGCGGATCCTGGACAGCGGAGAGGGCCTGGCCCAGGAGGTGCGGCAGAGCCTGTTCTCCCGATACCGAAGAACCCCCACCATAGAAGATGGCCGCCATGGCATCGGCTTGGGCCTGCTGCTGGTGCGGCAGGTGGCCGCCATGCACGGCGGCGCGGTGCTGATCGGTCCCGAAGCGGGAGGCGGTACCATGGCGGCGATTTCGCTGGACCTGAAGACCAGGCCGGAGCTGCAGCTCCGCTCCCCCCGGGTTCCCGTGGATTACGCCGGGGAACGGGACCATTGCCTCATCGAGCTGTCCGACGTGCTGCCGGACGCCGCCTTCGACGTGAGCAAGATTAATTGATGCATCCATTGCGCCGGCCTGAGGACGCTCAGGCCGGCGATGTGTTGTCGGAGGGCTCCGGCTGGGAGGGAGACGCTTCCAACGCGCCCCGGAGATATTGCCCCGTGAAGCTGTCGGGATGGACGGCCAGCTCCTCCGGCGTGCCGGTGGCCACCACCATGCCGCCCCCGTCGCCGCCCTCCGGGCCCAGGTCGATGAGGTAGTCCGCGGTCTTGATCACGTCCAGGTTGTGCTCGATGACCACCACGGTGTTGCCCGCGTCCACCAAGGCCTGGAGCACCTCAATGAGCTTGTGCACGTCGGCGGTGTGCAGGCCGGTGGTGGGCTCGTCCAGGATGTAGATGGTGGAGCCCGTGGAGCGTTTGGCCAATTCCGTGGCCAGCTTCACCCGCTGGGCCTCCCCGCCGGACAGGGTGGTGGATGCCTGGCCCAGCTTGATGTAGCCCAGGCCCACGTCCACCAGCGTCTGGACCTTGTGTCGGATGCGGGGCAGGTTTTCGAAGAACTCCACCGCCTCCTCCGCGGTCATCTCCAGCACGTCGGAGATGTTTTTTCCCTTATAGAGCACCTCCAGGGTTTCCCGGTTGTACCGCTTGCCCCGGCAGACCTCGCAGGGGACGTACACGTCCGGCAGGAAGTGCATCTCAATTTTCACCAAACCGTCGCCGCAGCAGGCCTCGCACCGCCCGCCCTTTACATTGAAGCTGAACCGCCCGGGCCCATAGCCCCGCATTTTCGCGTCGGCGGTGGAGGCGAACAGGTCCCGGATGTCGTTGAACAGCCCCGTGTAGGTGGCGGGATTGGACCGGGGCGTCCGGCCGATGGGGCTCTGGTCGATGTCGATGACCTTGTCCAGGTGCTCCAAGCCCGTGATGGCCCGGCAGGCGCCCGGACGGGTCCGGGCCCGGTTGAGCTTGGCTGCCAGGGTCTTGTAGAGAACCTCGTTGACCAGGCTGGATTTGCCGGAGCCGGAGACGCCGGTGACGCAGGTGAAGGTCCCCAGGGGGATGGACACCGTGATGTCCTGCAAGTTGTTTTCCCGGGCGCCCTCCACCGTGAGGAAGTTGCCATTTCCGGCCCGCCGTTGGGCGGGGACGGGAATTTTTTTTGTGCCGGAGAGGTATTGGCCGGTGATGGAACTGGGACAGTCCATGATCTCCTCCGGAGTGCCCGCGGCCACGATCTGTCCCCCGTGAACCCCGGCGCCCGGTCCCACGTCCACGATATAGTCCGACGCCCGCATGGTATCCTCGTCGTGCTCCACCACGATGAGGGTGTTTCCCAGGTCCCGCAAGCGCTTTAAGGTCTCCAGCAGCCGGCCATTGTCCCGCTGATGCAGGCCGATGGAGGGCTCGTCCAGGATATACAAAACGCCCATAAGGGACGAACCGATCTGTGTGGCCAGGCGGATACGCTGGCTCTCACCCCCCGAGAGGGTGCCGGCGCTGCGGCTGAGGGTCAGGTATTGCAGGCCCACGTCCCGGAGGAAGCCCAGCCGGGCCTCGATCTCCTTGAGAATGGGCGCGGCGATCATGACCTCGTTGCCCTGAAGGTGCAGGCCCTCCAGGAAGGTCAAGGCCTGCATCACGGGCAGCCGGCAGAAGTCCGCCAGGCCCATGCCGTTCACCGTGACGGCCCGGGCAATATCCGACAGGCGGTCCCCGTGACAATGGGGGCAGGGAGAGGTGGACATACACTCCTCCAGCTCCTTGCGCATGGCGTCGGACTGGGTCTCGCGATACCGCCGCTCCAGGTTGTTGAGGATCCCCTCAAAGGGCTGCTCCAGAACGCCCCGCCCGGTCCCCCGGTCATAGTACAGCTTCAGCTTTTCCCCCTTGGTTCCATAGAGGATTACATCCATAACCTCCTTAGACAAGGCGGAGATGGGCTCTGTGAGGGAGAAGTGATATTTTTTCGCCAGGGCGTCAAAGTACATGCGAAAAATGGAATCGGTCCGGGCGTTGGCCCAGCCGGAGATCTGAATGCCGCCCTCCAGAATGGAGCGGCTGGGGTCCGGAATCGCCAGAGCCGGGTCCGCCTTGAGCCGGAATCCCAGGCCGGAGCACTCCGGGCAGGCGCCGTAGGGATTGTTAAAGGAAAACATCCGGGGGGACAGCTCCGATAAACTGATGCCGCAGTCGTCGCAGGCATAGTTTTGAGAAAAGTCCAGGTCCTCCCCGGCATCGGGCAGATGAATCACCACCAGGCCACCGGCATGGGCGCAGGCAGTCTCGATGGAATCCGTGAGCCGGCGCCGCAGGTCGGGCCGCAGCACCAGACGGTCCACCACCAGTTCAATGGTGTGCTTTTTATTTTTCTCACAGGCGACGTCCTCCCCCAAGTCGTAGAGAATGCCGTCCACCCGGACCCGGGGGAACCCACTCTTGCGGGCGTCCTCCAGGACCTTCCGGTGTTCGCCCTTTTTGCCCCGAATGACGGGAGAGAGAACCAGGAACTTGGTGCCCTCCGGCAGCGCCATAACCCGGTCTACAATCTGATCGATGGTCTGCCGGCGGATTTCCTTGCCGCACTTGGGGCAGTGGGGCACGCCCACTCGAGCCCAGAGCAGGCGCAGGTAGTCGTAAATCTCCGTCACGGTGCCCACGGTGGAGCGGGGATTTTTGGAGGTGGTCTTTTGGTCGATGGAGATGGCGGGGGAGAGCCCGTCGATGGCGTCCACGTCCGGTTTGTCCATCTGGCCCAGGAACTGGCGGGCGTAGGAGGATAGAGACTCCACATAGCGCCGCTGGCCCTCGGCGTAAATAGTATCAAAAGCCAAGGAGGACTTTCCAGAGCCGGATAAGCCAGTGAAAACCACCAGCTTGTCCCGGGGAATAGTCAGGTCCACATCCTTCAGATTGTTCTCCCTGGCACCCTTTACAGTGATCGCGTCTTTCATGCATGGCTCCTAACATGTAAATTTCGTGTTCCGTATATTATACCATTATTCGCGGGGCTTCACAATAGGAGTTTGAAAAGAAATCCTTCGGCAGTGGATTTGCCGGCAAGGGACCGTAGGGGCGGCCGCAGGTCGCCCCTACAGAAGCGCTGCCGTTCACCTCCTGTAGGGGCGAGCTGTGCACGCCCGCAACCCCTATGACATCGGCGGTACATTCAGGTGGGCGACCGCAGGTCGCCCCTACAGGTTGCGTTTCCGCGGGTGGCCGCGGGCCGTTCCCTGTACCGTGCCCAGCGATGGATAGATGTATCGCCGGCGGACATCCCGGCAAGGCGTCCAGGGTCGAAGCGCGGGCGGGAACGGGGCCTTTATTTCCGGAAGTTTCTTCTGGAAAATGGTTGCCTTTTCCCGGCCTAAGGTGCTATAATAACTTTGTTCCGCGCGCAGTGGAGTAAGGGAAGCTTTTACCCGCCGTTTTTACTAAGGAAAGGATGAGACGCCATGCTCGGGAATTCCGCAGTGGTTTTTGTTCCGGATGATAGACACAGAACCGGTGAGGATCGGCCTCTGCTGCTGCGCAGGGTGCTGGGCGCCCCGTTGCTCTCCTGGCTGGCCGCGGCTCTGGCCAGAGACGGCGTGCGCCGTTTTTTTCTGGTCGCACCTCCGGAGGCTTTGGAGCAGGCTCGGGCCTGCTTCTCTGCGGACCTGGCGGTGACGGTCTGCGCGGAGCAATCTCCCGCGGACCTTTTGCACGTATTTTTGTCCACGGCGCCGGAGGAGGAATCCCAGGTGACTGTGGTGACAGGCCCCGCTTTGTATCTGCCGGAGCCGGAGACCAGACCGGCTCATCCTGGTGCCGCCCGCCGGGCCGTCTGCCGGGTGGACCGGCTGCGCCTGATGGAAGCGCTGGACCAGGGGGCCCCCGTGGACGCGCTTTTGGTCCGGGCCGGCGAGGCTTGTGGGGAGGAGGATGGATTTTTTGCTGTCTCCAGCTCCATGGAGCTGCCGGCCTGGCAAAAAATATTGATGAGAAACCAATTGTTCCGTCTGGCCGGCCAGGGGGTGGATATTTGGGATTTGGACAACTGCTATGTAGGTCCCTGGGTCGCTGTGGGGACGGGGACCGAGCTGCTGCCGGGCACCATCTTGCAGGGCGCGACCCACGTGGGCGCGGGCTGCCGCATTGGTCCGGACACCTGCCTGCTGGACACTATCGTGGGTGACGAGGCCGTGGTGCGCGCCTCTCAGGCGGAGGGTGCTGAAATTGGCGCTGGCTGCCAGGTGGGACCCTTTGCCCATTTGCGCCCGGGTGCACGACTGGACCGGGAAGTAAAGGCTGGCGCCTTTGTGGAGATTAAAAATACCCAGGTGGGCTGCGGCACTTTGATTTCTCATCTGGCCTACTTGGGGGACAGCGAAGTGGGCCGGGACTGCAACATCGGAAGTTTTGTGGCCACTGCAAATTTTGACCGGGTGGAGAAACACCGGACGACCCTGGAGGACCGCGTCTTTGTTGGCTGTAATACCAGCCTGGTGGCGCCGGTCCGGGTGGGGGAGGGGGCTTACCTGGCCGCCGGCTCGGCCATCACCCAGGATGTGCCCGCCGGCGCGCTGGGCGTGGCCCGCGCCCGCCAGGTCAACAAAAAGGACTGGGCGTCCAAGCACAAAAAGTAGGCACACCGGCGCTTTGCCGCCGGAGCTCATAAATGGATTTTCAAAAAGAAAAATAAGTGAGGTACCTCCCGATGATTGCACATGGAAAAGAAATCAAGGTATTCTGCGGTAACTCCAACCCCGCCTTTGCGCAGGGCATCTGCGATGAAATCGGTCTGAACCTGGGCAACAGCGAGGTAAAAAAATTCGCAGACGGCGAGATCTCCGTCTCCGTCAACGAGACGGTCCGCGGATGCGACGTCTTCGTGGTCCAGTCTACCTGCAACCCGGTCAATGACAATTTGATGGAACTGCTCATTATGATGGACGCGTTCCGCCGGGCCTCCGCCGGTCGGATCACCGCTGTGATTCCCTATTTCGGCTATGCCAGGCAGGACCGGAAGGCAAAGGGCCGCGACCCCATCTCCGCCAAGTTGGTGGCCAACATGATCACGGCGGCTGGGGCGGACCGGGTGCTGACCATGGACCTGCACGCCGCGCAGATTCAGGGCTTTTTTGACATTCCTGTGGACAATATGCTGGGTACCCCTGTTTTTGTAAAATACTATATGGATAAATTCAGCGAGGATGAGTATAACCACGACGACTTTGTGGTGGTCTCTCCGGACGCGGGCTCTGTGTCCCGGGCCCGGGCCTTTGCGGGCAAGGTGCACATGGACCTGGCCATCGTGGATAAGCGCCGGCAGAAGGCCAACTTCTGCGAGGTGATGAACGTCATCGGTGAGGTCAAGGGCAAGACCTGTATTCTCTACGACGACATGGTGGATACCGCGGGCTCCCTGTGCAATGCCGCCGCTGCCCTGGTGGAGGTGGGAGGCGCTGAAAAGGTATACGCCTGCGCCTCCCACGGGGTACTCTCCGGTCCGGCTATGGAGCGGATCGAGAACGGTTACATTGAGGAGCTGATGGTGCTCAATACCATCCCCATCCCCGCGGGCTATGAGGGAAAAAAGATTCGCCAGCTGGACGTGGCGCCCCTGTTTGCCAAGGCCATCACCCGAATTTACAACGAGACTTCTATTTCTAGTTTGTTCTGAGTGATTTTATGTTGTTTGCAAGACCATCTGTGGATTTTTTGATTGTGGGCCTTGGGAATCCCGGGCCCCAATATGAGAAGACCCGGCACAACGCGGGCTTCCGGGCCCTGGACGTACTGGCGGCCCAGCTTTCCTGCCGGGTGGACCGGGGGAAGTTTCAAAGCCTCTATGGCCAGGCCGGCTTTCAAGACAAGAAGCTGATTCTCCTGAAGCCCCAGACCTTTATGAATCTGTCCGGGGACGCCGTTTTTCAGGCCGTCCGGTACTGGAAGCTAAAGCCGGAGCAGGTCATTGTGCTCTTTGACGATATTTCCCTGCCCCCTGGGCGGCTTCGGATTCGGGGGGAGGGCTCCGCCGGGGGGCACAACGGGATCAAGAGCGTCATCGCCCGGCTGGGGAGCCAGGAGTTTCCCCGGGTAAAAATCGGCGTCGGGTCCAAGCCGCACCCGGACTATGACCTGGCGGATTGGGTTCTGTCCACCTTATCCGTTCAGGAGGAGCGGGATTTGGGCGGTGCCCTGGAGCGCGCGGCCCAAGCGGCGCTGTGTATTGCGGAGCACGGGGTGTATGAGGCGGCCAACCGGTTTAACGGCCCGCCCCATTAAAACGAATTTTGTCACAAAACCACGGAAAGGGGGGTCTTTCTCCCCTTTCCGCGTTGCTGCGTGGGCGCAGAACACCTGTGGGGGCCTGCCAAAGGATGGAGGAATGGAAATGGATTTGCTGCTTTCGGCGCTGCGGAGGCTGCCGGAATACGAAAAGCTTTTGGAGGCTGCGGACCAGGGGGCCGCGGTGGCTGCGACGGGCGTGTCGCAGATCAACCGGGCCCACGTGATCGCCGGGCTCTATGCCCAGGGGCAGCGCCCCCTGGTGGTGATCTGCCAGGACGATTTGGCAGCCAAGCGGCTGCAGGGAGAGCTGAAGGCCTTTTTGGGCCTGGAGGCTCCGGTGCTGCCCGGCCGGGACCTAACCCTTTACGACGCCGCAGGCGTATCCCGGGTCTGGGAGCAGCGCCGCCTGCGCCAGCTCTATGACCTGGGCCGGGGCCAGACCCGGCTGCAGATTCTATCCTGGGAGTCCCTCTGCCTGCGGACCATGCCCAGGCAGGTCTTGTTCTCGACCTCGTTTTCTCTCCAGGTGGGGGGGAGCTACCGCCTGGAGGAGCTCCTGGAGCAGCTGGTAGGCGCCGGATACAGCCGCTGCACCATGGTGGAGGGGCCAGGGCAATTTGCCCTGCGGGGCGGCATCCTGGATGTGTTCTCTCCGGCCCAGGACAGGCCCGTGCGGTGCGAATTCTTTGGAGACGAGCTGGATACCATGGGCTTTTTTGAGCCGGACACCCAGCGGCGTACGGAGAATGTGAGCCAGGTGGTGCTGCTTCCGGTGGCGGAGACCCAGCCCGGCTTCCATTCAGGCGGGACCCCGGGATTGGTGCGGGATCTGCGGGGGCTGATTGCCAGGCAGAGGCGCCGGAAAAACCGGAACGAGCCCCTCATCGAGACCCTGGAGCGGGACGCGGCGAGGCTGGAGGGCGGCCTGCATATGCCGGCGGCGGACCGGTACATGGCTCTGATATATCCGGAGCTGTGTACGGCGATGGACTATGTGCCGTCGGAAGCGCTGCTGGTTTTGTGCGACCACGGCAATTTGCGCCGGGCCGCCCGGGACCGAATGCAGGAGCTGGGGCTCCAGCTGGACAGTCTGCTGCAGACCGGAACCGTAGCCGGGGAGCTGTGTGATTTCATCTGCCAGTGGGAGGAGTTCTGTTCGCGCCTGGCGGGTCGGCCGGTGGTGTATCTGGACGCCTTCTCCGGAGCCAGCTATCCGGAGGAACGGCCACCGGAGCTGCTGCTGGCCTTCACCGCCAAGCAGCTCCCCAGCTACGGCGGCAGTCTAGAAACCGCAGCGGCGGACCTGGCCCATTATCAAAAAATGAATTTTTCCGCGCTGGTGCTCTGCGGCACCAGGAGGCGGGGAGAACTGCTGCAGCAGATGCTTTCCCAACGGGGCCTGTCGGCCTTTTTGGCCTTCCCCCTGACGCAGCTTCCCCAGCCGGGGCAAATTCTCCTGGCCGAGGGAAACCTGCCCAGCGGTATGGAGTACCCCGCCCTGGGTCTGGCGGTTTTATCGGAAGGGCAGCTTTTGGCCCGGGAGGCGCCGAAGCGAAAGCAGAAAAAATCCGGAAGCACCAACCGGCAGAAGCTGAATTCCTTTACAGACCTGTCTCCTGGGGACCTGGTGGTCCACGACCACTACGGCATCGGCCGCTTTGTGGCCATGGAGCAGATTCGCGTGGACGGCGCGGTCAAGGACTACGTGAAGATCGCTTACCAGGGCTCCGACACCCTGTATGTGCCGGCCACCCAGCTGGATTTGGTGAGCAAATACATCGGCGGCGGCGAGGACGCCCAGGTCCGGCTCAATAAAATCGGGACCGACGCCTGGCAGAAGACCAAGACCAAGGCCCGGAAGGCGGCCAAGGACATGGCCGGGGAGCTGATTCAGCTCTACGCGGCCCGGAAAGGGCAGTCCGGCTACGCCTTTGCCTCCGACTCTCCCTGGCAGAAGGAATTCGAGGAAAATTTCCCTTATCCGGAGACGGACGACCAGCTCCGGTGTATTGCGGAGGTCAAGGCGGATATGGAGTCCCCGACGCCTATGGACCGGCTGCTCTGCGGCGACGTGGGCTTCGGCAAGACCGAGGTGGCGCTGCGGGCCGTGATGAAGGCGGTACTGGACAGCAAGCAGGTGGCCGTTCTGGTGCCCACCACCGTGCTGGCGCAGCAGCACTATCAGACGGTTCTGGGCCGGTTTCAGGGCTTCCCGGTGAACGTGGACGTTTTGAGTCGGTTTCGAACGGCGGCACAGCAAAAAAGGACCCTGCAAAATCTTAAGGCGGGCACGGTGGACGTGGTCATCGGTACCCACAAGCTCCTGCAGAAGACGGTGGAGTTCAAGGATTTGGGCCTTTTGATTGTAGATGAGGAGCAGCGGTTCGGCGTGAGCCACAAGGAGCGGCTGAAGGAGCTGTCCAAGGGGGTGGACGTGCTGACCCTCTCGGCTACCCCCATTCCCCGGACTCTGAACATGGCCCTATCCGGCATCCGGGACATGTCCACCATTGAGGAGCCGCCGGCGGACCGCTACCCGGTTCAGACCTTTGTGCTGGAGCACAGCCCGGCCATTGTGGACGACGCCATCCGCCGGGAGCTGGAGCGGGGTGGCCAGGTCTTTTATCTGCACAACCGGGTGGAGACCATTGAGCAATGCGCCTCCGGCCTGAAGCGACGTCTGCCGGGCGTGACCGTCGCCGTGGCCCACGGAAAGATGAGCGAGGACGCCCTGGGAGACGTGATGCAGGCCATGGCCGACGGGGAGGTGCAGGTGCTGGTGTGTACCACTATCATCGAGACCGGCTTGGACATCCCCAATGCGAACACCCTGATTATTGAAAACGCAGACCGACTGGGCCTGAGCCAGCTCCATCAGCTCCGGGGCCGGGTGGGCCGCTCCAACCGGCACGCCTTTGCCTACTTCACCTATAAACCGGACAAGGCGCTGACAGAGGTGGCGGAAAAGCGGCTGGGCGCGATCCGGGACTTCGCGGAATTTGGATCGGGCTTTAAAATCGCCATGCGGGACCTGGAAATCCGGGGCGCGGGCAACCTCCTGGGCGCGGAGCAGTCGGGGCATATGATGTCTGTAGGCTACGACATGTATTTGAAGCTGCTGGAGGAGGCGGTCCAGGAGGAGCGGGGCGAGAGGCCCAGGGAGCCGGAGTGCACCGCCGACCTGAACGTGACCGCCAGCATCGACAAGGCCTATGTGGAGCGGGGGGAGGAGCGCATGGACCTGTACCGCCGCATGGCGGCCATCCGCAGCGAGGAGGATGCGGACGATTTGCTGGACGAGATCGTAGACCGGTACGGGGAGCCGCCGAAGGGCGTCTTGAATCTAGTGGATATCGCCCTGCTGCGGGCCAAGGCCCAGGGCGTGGGAATTTGTGACATCCGCCAGAAGGCCGGGGAGGTGACCTTCACCATGGCGGAGCTGGACTTTGCCGGCGTGAGCGCCATGTGCGCCGAACCGGACTACAAAAGCAGGTTGTTCTTTGCCGCCGACGCCAAGCAGCCGACCCTGCGTCTGCGCTTGCTGAGCGGGGCGGATAGCCTGCGGCAGACTAAAATTTTTGTGGAAAAATATTCAAATTTCCATGGAAGTTGATAAAATCTTGTTGCCAACTATTCACATATTTGTTACATATTGATGGGGAAATGTAATTGCAATCTGTCGTTTTTGTGGTAAAATAGCTATACAGGAAATGTGCGGCGCATTCACCGCGCGTCAGTCGGCTACGCGGAGTTTTTCCGCTGAAAGATAGGAGAGATTCGCATCAAAAAAGGCAGATTTGAGCAGCCCCGCGGAGACTCGAGCAAGGAAAACGCCCGGTTAGAGGCGGATTTCCGCCGCGTGACCAGCGCGGCCAACGGCAGAGCTGGTTGGGAGGGCGGCGACGTTCCCGAGCCGGAGGATCCCGGCAGGCGTCGAAAAAAATGGATCGTGACCCTGTCCATTTTGGCGGCGGTGATTTTGGTCGCCGGCTGTGGAATTGGAATTTATCTGTACAACTTTTCCAAGGACGACGGTTTGATTTTTGATAATGTATATGCCTTTGACATCAACCTGGGCGGGATGACCACGGAGGAAGCCAAGGATGCGGTGCATCAGGCGACCGACGCGGTATACCCCCAGTCCCTGACGGTGGAGCTCCAGGACCGGTCCTTGGTATTGAAGCCGGAGGACACCAAGGCCAAGCTGGACGTGGACGGCTTGGTGGAGGCCGCCTACAACCATGGCCGGGAGGGCAACATGTTTCAGCGGGCCAAGGCCCGGGCTCAGGCAAAGCTGACGGATTATCACATGGAGACCCTGGATTATCTGCAACTGGATACAGCGTTTATTCAGGACGCGGTGAATCAGCTGGGCAGTGAGATCGCCAGTACCCTGGCGCAGCCCACCATCTCCGTAGAGGGGGAGCGCCCGGACCTGGAGCCCTACCAGCTTCCGGACGAGCAGGAGGAGGAAGGCCCCGACGCCACGGAGCCCACAGAGCCTATCGTCATCGAGGGCGGCCAGGTGATGACCGTCACGGTGGGCTCGCCGGAGCGGTCCCTGGACACTGAGGCGCTTTACAAGCGGATTCTCTCCGCCTATACGGCGGCGGACCTGAGTCCCATTCAGACCACCTATGAAGAGGAGCTGCCCGAGGCGCCGGATTTGAAGGGAACCTTTGACCAATACTGTCTGGCTCCCGTGGATTCCGTTTTGAACGAGGACACTTATGTGGCCTCCAAAGAATCCGTGGGTTACGGCTTTGATTTGGAAGCTGTGCAGAAGCAGATTGAGGAGGCGGAGCCTGGCACGGAGCTGAAGATAGAATTTCAAGTCTTGATTCCCAAAGTGACCAAGGCGTCCCTGGAGGCCGATTTGTTCAAGGATGCTCTGGCTTCCGTACAGACGAACCACACCTCCAACTCCAACCGGACCAATAACCTGCGCCTGGCCTGTGAGGCCATCGACGGCCTCATTCTGAAGCCGGGAGACGTGTTCTCCTTCAACGATACCGTTGGGGAGCGGACCGCGGCCAAGGGCTACAAGGAGGCGACTGTCTATTCTGGCATGCAGTCGGTTCAGGAGCTGGGCGGCGGCGTGTGTCAGGTGGCGTCTACGCTGTACTATGCCACCCTGCTTGCTGACCTGGAGATAGTGGAGCGCCGGGTGCACACCTTCAAGGTGGATTACGTGCCGTACGGCATGGACGCCACGGTGTATTGGGGCTCCCTGGACTATCGATTCAAAAACAACACGGATTATCCCATCCGCATCGACGCCTCCGTTCACGACGGCGTGGTGGATATTGAGTTTGTAGGCACGGAGACCAAGGATTATTATGTGAAGATGACCTATGATATCCTGGACACCTATTCCTGGGAGACCGAATATAAGGAGATCACCGACGGCTCCTACGCCGACGGCGAGGTGATCCAGAGCGCCTACACGGGCTACAAGGTCAAGTCCTATAAGAGCAAGTATGACCGGCAGACCGACGAACTCATTTCCACGGAGTTCGAGGCGGATTCCAGCTACAGTAAACGGAATAAGGTGGTGGCGGTGGTACCCCGCCCCACCACCCCACCGACGGAAGCGCCGACGGATCCACCCACGGACCCGCCTACCGATCCGCCCACGGATCCACCCACGGACCCGCCGAATCCGGACGCCGTCGGATAAGCAGAGATCTGTCCATATTTTCTTCAATGCCGCGCAAGAAGCCTTTGTTCGCGTCTGATACGGCTGGCAAATTTCGTTTGGTTTGAAGATGGCCTTTCTAGTACAAAGCCCCGCCCAGATCACCTGGGCGGGGCTTTCATATAGTTCTATCCTGTAGGGGCGAGCTGTGCTCGCCCGCCAAACCCTTCAAAACCGGGGAGTTCCTCCAACGGGCGACCACAGGTCGCCCCTACAGCGGGGGACCCATGGCAAGCTGTCCGGCAGGGTTAAGCTGCGCGCGCCCCTACACCCCCAAAATCAGACGGCCCTTGTAGGGGCGTGCTTTGCACGCCCGCGGGCGACCACAGGTCGCCCCTACAGCGGGACCCATGAGCTGTCCGGCAGGGTTAAGCTGCGCGCGCCCCTACACCCCCAAAATCAGACGGC
>CATXTO010000045.1 GCA_958402445.1 uncultured Eubacteriales bacterium | reverse complement strand
CGGGCGAGCACAGCTCGCCCCTACAGGGAGAAACGCGGTGGGCGTGCGAAGCACGCCCTTACGGGTTGACCATCGATGGTGCGGTTGTAGGGGCGACCTGCGGTCGCCCACGGGCGTGCAAAGCACGCCCCTACGGGTTGATCATCGACAGTGCGGTTGTAGGGGCGGCCCGGCAGGTCCCAACATGGTTTTCCGGGCCCTTTTCATTTTGTCTTGCTTTTTACCTACATTTTACTTAAAATGAATGGGGAATTTTCCTGGCTCTGGTATCATAGACGCAACAAACACAGGAGGAAGCGAAATGGACGTTTTCGGCATATTCCGCCTGCTGGGGGGACTGGCGCTGTTCCTGTTCGGCATGCACTACATGGGCAAGTCCCTGGAGATGCAGGCCGGCGGCAGGCTGCAAAAGGTGCTGGGCAAGCTCACGGACAGCCCCGGGCGGGGCTTTTTGCTGGGTCTTGCCGCCACGGCGGTGATTCAGAGCTCCAGCGCCACTACGGTGATGATGGTGGGCTTCGTCAACAGCGGCGTTTTGACCCTGCGCCAGGCCATCAGCGTGATCTTGGGCTCCAATGTGGGCACCACCGTCACCAGCTGGCTTCTCAGCCTCACGGGCCTGGAGGGGGAGAGCTTCTGGATTCAGCTCTGCAAGCCCTCCAATTTCAGCCCCCTGCTGGCCTTTGTGGGGGTCGTCCTGTATCTATTCTGCAAATCGGAAAAGAAAAAGGGCGCGGGCTCCATTCTCCTGGGCTTCGCTATCCTCATGACCGGTATGGACGCCATGGCCGGGGCGGTGGCGCCCCTGGCCAATGAGCCCTGGTTCACCTCCCTGTTCGTCCGGTTCGAAAACCCCCTGCTGGGCCTTTTGGCCGGGGCGCTGCTCACCGCCGTGATCCAGAGCTCCAGCGCCAGCGTGGGTATCCTCCAGGCCCTGAGCGTCACCGGCGCCGTTTCCTTCGGCAGCGCCATCCCCATCATTTTGGGGCAGAACATCGGCACCTGCGTCACCGCCCTGATCTCCTCGGTGGGCGCCACAAAGAACGCCAAGCGGGCCGCCATCGTCCACCTGTATTTCAACGTCATCGGCGCCTTTGTGTTTTTAAGCCTATTTTATACCCTGCACGGCCTGCTGCGCTTTCCCTTCCTGGACGACGCGGTGACCGTCACCGGCATCGCCGTGGTGCACACTGTTTTCAACGTGACCTCCACCGCCCTGCTTCTACCCTTCGCCAAGGGTCTGGAAAAGCTGGCTGTGTTCACCATTCCAGATGCCGCCGCGCCGGAGCAGGTGCAACTGCTGGACCCCAGGCTGCTGGCCACGCCTGCGGCGGCGGTGGACCGCTGCTTCGCGGTCACAGGCGATATGGCGGACCTGAGCTGCCGCAGCGTTCAGCTGAGCATCGGCCTGCTGCGCAAATGGAGTCAAAAGCAGGCGGACGCCGTCTACCATCTGGAGGACGAGACCGACCGGTACGAGGACGCGGTGGGCACCTATCTGGTCAAGCTCTCCAGCAGCAGCCTGAGCCAGCAGGACAGCCACCTGGTCAATACGCTTTTGCACGTCATCAGCGACTTTGAGCGCATGGCCGACCATGCCAGAAACCTGGTGGCCACGGCCCGGGAGATCAGCGACAAGAAGATCGTCTTTTCTCCCCAGGCCCAGGATGAGCTGCGTACCCTGGAAAAGGCCCTAAAGGACCTGCTGCGTCTGACTACGGTGTGCTTTCACACCCGGGACCTGGAGGCGGCGCATCAGGTGGAGCCTTTGGAGCAGGTGATCGACGAGCTGGTTCGGAAAATCAAGGCCCGGCACATCGTCCGGCTCAAACAGGGAAGCTGCTCCATCGAGTACGGCTTTGTCCTGGAGGACCTGCTGACCTCCTACGAGCGCATGGCCGACCATTGCAGCAACGTGGCCGTGGCCCTCATCGAAGGCGCCGAGGGCAGCTTCGGCACCCATGAGTACCTCACCTTTGTCAAAAGCGGCGGGAACCCCCAGTTCGACCGGTTTTTTCAGTCCTTCCAGAACCGGTACCGCTTCTCGGATGAAACAAAGAACAAGCAAACCTGACGGTAGGGGCGGGCTGTGCCAGCCCCTACCGCCGCTCCGTTGTTGATCCTCCCGTAGGGGCGTGCTTCGCACGCCCGCGGGCGACCACCGGTCTTTCCCTACAATCCGGTATCAGTGGGTTTTCCCAGCGGGCGAGCACAGCTCGCCCCTACAGACGCGCTGTCGATGGGTTTCCCGTAGGGGCGTGCTTTGCACGCCCACGGGCGACCACAGGTCGCCCCTACATTTCGTTTCCGTATATTTATGACCCAAACGTGAGCCCAGCGCCAGCGGGTTCGGTTTGGTGAGGAGGGGCAAGGGAGTGGTGCGGATAGGGGGCCGAACAGGACCCCGGAGCAAAAGCGGACTTTGCCCCGACGCGCCTCCGGCGGGTGTCTTTTCTTGAATGCCCAAGAAAAGACACGAAAAGAAGGGCACCCAAGGGGGCTTTTTACCAGACGCCCCCTTGGGAAACCCCTCCGTCCCCTGTTAGCCTGCCCGGCCTCACAGTTGGCCAGGGTGCAAGCGACCCTGGCCCTGCCGGGAACCCCTTTGTTTCGAAAATTCCCCCCAATATGGTTGTAGGGGCGTGCTTCGCTCGCCCGCGGGCGACCACCGGTCGTTCCCTACATCCCGGAATCCATGGTTTTCCCAGCGGGCGAGCACAGCTCGCCCCTACACCCGCACCGTCGATGATCCTCCCGTAGGGGCGTGCTTTGCACGCCCGCGGAACGACCTGTGGCCGTTCCCTACATCCCAGAATCCATGGTTTTTCCCGCCGGCTGCCTTCCCTGGTGGCCGGTTTTCCACAGGTTAAACCTTCTTTTTTCCATCAGCTCCGGTAATTCTTTATTATATAATGTGTCGGACAAAATATCCTTGTTTTTTCCACAGGTTTGTGATACAATTTTCCTTGTGAATGTATGTGGATTCCGACCTTTTTCGCCGGTTTTCCGGCTTTTCCAGATACCGTCAGGAGAGGAGCTGTGCTATGTATTCATCCGCCTATGTCTGGGCAAAAGTTCTGAGCCATATGGAGAACCGGCTGACCCCCGCCGTGGTCTCCACCTGGTTCGACGACGCGGAGGTGGTGGAGCTCAACGACGAGCAGTTGATCCTCTATACCGCCTCACCCTTCCGCAAGGAGATCATCCAGCGCCGGTGCACGGAGTATATCAAAGACGCCATGAAGGAGATTTTTAACACCGACGTGGAGCTGGTGGTGTTCGGACCCGAGGAGCTGGACGAATACAAGTCCAAGGGCAAAAGCGGCACCGCCATGGAGTTCAACCCCCAATTTACCTTTGAGAGCTTCGTGGTGGGCTCGTCCAACCGCTTCGCCCGGGGCGCCGCCATCGCCGTGGCCAACAATCCGGGCCAGGTGTACAACCCCCTGTTCATTTACGGCCCCGCCGGCGTGGGCAAGACCCATCTGCTCTACGCCATCGCCAACGAGCTGCGTCGCCAGCATCCCGACTATAAAATCGTCTATATCAAGGGCGATCAATTCACCAACGAGCTAATCGCCGCCCTGCAAAGCGGCAAGAACGTGGAATTCCGCAGCAAATATCGAGAGACCGACCTGTTTCTCATCGACGACATTCAATTTATCGCCGGAAAGGACAGCACCCAGGAGGAATTTTTCCACACCTTCAACAAGCTCTATGAGGACCACAAGCAAATCGTCATGACCTCCGACCGGAAGCCCGGCGACATGCTGACTCTGGAGGACCGGCTGAAAACCCGGTTTGAGTGGGGACTGCTGGCGGACATCCAGCCTCCGGACTATGAGACCCGCATGGCCATCCTCAAGAACAAGGCCCTGTCCCTGGGCCTGGACCTGGGGGACGACGTGTGCAACTACATCGCCAACAACATTACCAACAACGTGCGGCAAATTGAGGGTACCGTGAAAAAGATCCTGGCCTATCGGGACCTGAACGACATGCCCCTGGACCTGGCCAACGTGTCTAGGGCCATCGACGACATGTTCAAATCCGAGGGCAGCGCCGTGCCCACCCCGGCCCTCATCATCAGCCAGGTGAGCCGGTTTTACTCCATCGACGAGGCGGTGCTCCGGGGCACCCTGAAAAACAAGGGGACCGCGGAGGCCCGGCAGATGGCCATGTACCTGATCCGCACCATGACCAACCTGAGCCTGCCGGAAATTGGCCGGGAGTTTGGCCGGGACCACTCCACAGTCATCCACTCCATCCGCAAGGTGGAGATGACCCTGAAGGACCCCAATTCCTCCCTGCAGGACACCTTGCGGGACATTACCGCCAACATCAACTCCTCCCTGTAACGGCTGCCCTGCTTCCACAGCTTCCTGTGGAACGCTTTTCCGCCGCCTGTGGAAAACCAGGTTCTGCTGTTTCCCGCCATTTCCCTGTGGAATCCTTTCTTTTTCTCCACAGCCTGCTGTGGACCCGCAAAGCCCCGCCGTTCGGGGCCTGACGGGGGTTTTCCACATAAGTTTTCCCTACTACTATTACTGCTATAATTTTTCCTCTCTTTTTCTTACATAGAGAGAGATTGTAAAAAAGGAGCGCGCAATATGAGGTTTACCTGTGAAAAAAGCCCCCTGGTCTCCGCCCTGAGCGTAGCCAGCCGAACGGTGGCGCAGAAGAGCACCCTGCCCTCCATCGAAGGTATTTACTGTCAGGCGGGCCAGGACCTGCAGCTCACCGGCTTCAATTTGGAGACGGCCATCACGGTTTCCCTGGAAGCGGCGATCGGAGAGGCCGGCGCCTGCATTCTACCGGCCCGGCTGTTCTTTGATATCATCCGGCGGCTGCCGGAGGGCCCGGTTTCCGTGAGCGTGGACGGGAATTACAAGGTCTCCATCCGGGCGGGCCATTCCGCCTTTACTATCTCCGCCACCGGCGCCGAGGACTATCCGGAGCTGCCGGACGTGGAGGCCCGGGGCGGCGTCAGCCTGCCCCAGTGCGTGCTGCGGGAGCTCATCAGCGGCACCATTTTCGCGGTGTCGGAGAACCAGAGCCGGCCCATTCACACCGGCTGCCTATTCGAGGTGGACGATACCTCCGTCACGGTGGTGGCGGTGGACGGGTACCGCCTGGCCCGCAGAACCTACCACCCCAAGGAGCCCACGGGAAGAACCATGCGCTTTGTGGCCCCCGCCGCGGCCCTGAAGGAGGTGGAGAAGATCCTCACGGACACGGAGGAGCCCGTCACCTTCACCCTGGGGCCCAAGCACATTCTCTTTGAGCTGGGCCGGGCCACCCTGATCTGCCGGCTGCTGGAGGGGGACTTCCTGGACTGGCGGCGGGTGGTGCCCTCGGATTGTACTGTGAAGCTGGTGGCCAACGTGGGGGACCTGTCGGCCACCATCGAGCGGGTGGGCCTCGTGGTGACGGAGAAGCTAAAAAGCC
This sequence comes from uncultured Eubacteriales bacterium, assembly GCA_958402445.1. Lineage (GTDB taxonomy): Bacteria > Bacillota > Clostridia > Oscillospirales > Oscillospiraceae > Faecousia. The sequence continues at coordinate 9,580 of CATXTO010000045.1, read as the reverse complement.
CGGTGCGATGCCTGTTTGAGGACAACCTGGCCACCTTCCGCACTGCCACCACCTTGGGCGTGGCGGAGGACCAGTGCAGCGTGGCTGGAAACGGCGGGGAGTTGGAGATCGGCTTTAATTGCCGGTATCTGGCCGACGCCCTGCGGGCGGTGCCGGGAGATGAGGTCTGCCTGGAACTGACCAACGGTTTGAGTCCCATTGTGTTTACCCCGGTGCGGGAGGAGGACGATTTTGCCTATATGGTCCTGCCTGTGCGGCTGCGGAGCAATTGAGCGCCGGGCGTGCAAAGCACGCCCCTACGGGTTGACCAGCGACAGTGCGGCTGTAGGGGCGACCTGTGGTCGCCCGCGGGGAATCCCCTAGAACTGTCGGCTTAGCGGGCGAGCGCAGCTCGCCCCTACAGGGGGAAACGGCGGGCGTGCAAAGCACGCCACTACGGGGAGAACGACGGGCGTGCAAAGCACGCCCCTACGGGTTGACCAGCGACAGTGCAGGTGTAGGGGCGACCTGTGGTTGCCCGCGGGCAGGCGACTGCCAAAATGGAAGGAGAGGTCAAACATGAAGGTGGCTGTGAGAAAGCGGGACCCCCAGACCCGGGAGATTCCCATTTCCACGGAATTCATCCGGCTGGAGGCGCTTTTGAAGCTGGCGGACGCCGTGTCCTCCGGGGGCGCGGCCAAGCAGCTCATCCAGGACGGCGAGGTTCTGGTCAACGGAGCGGTTTGCACCATGCGGGGGAAAAAACTCCGGCCCGGGGACCGGGCGGAATGCCTGGGCAGCGTGTTTCTGGTGACGGCCCATGCGAATTGACACCCTGCTTCTCCAGGGATTTCGGAATTACGCCGGGTTTTCCGCGGCGTTTTCCCCGGGCATCAACCTGATTTTAGGGGACAACGCCCAGGGCAAGACCAACCTGCTGGAGGCAATGTGTTACCTGTCCATGGGGCGGTCCTTCCGGACCCGGCGGGAGCAGGAGCTCATCTTGTTCGGCGCGGAGTTTGCGGAGCTGTCCTGCCAGGTGGCGGGGGCGGACCGGAGCCAGGCGCTGCGGATGGTGCTTTTTTCCGGCCGCAGGCCCCGGCAGCTGTTTCTCAACGGCGTGAAAAAAAAGACCATGGCGGAGCTGGACGGGGTGCTGCGAACCGTTTTGTTCTGCCCGGAGGATTTGCTGGTTTTAAAGGCCGGCGCCGCCGCAAGGCGGCGCTTTGTAGACCAGGCCCTGTGCCAGCTCCGGCCCCGGTATGAGGCGGCCCTGAACGAATATGGGCGCCTGCTGGAGCAGAAGAGCCGGATTCTCCGGGACCGGTTCGACAACCCCTCCTTGTTGGAGGTTCTGCCGGAGTACAGCCTGCGCCTGTGCCAGGTGGGGGCCCTGCTTATCTCCTACCGGGCCAGGTTCCTGCGGGACCTGGGCCAGGCCGCCACAGGCTACCACCGGGCCTTCACCGGAGGCCGGGAGATTCTGGCCCTGCAATACCGCACCGTATCCACGGTGCAGGACCCCTTTGCCCCCGTAGCCAGACTGGAGCAGGACCTGCTGGCCCACCAGGAGAGCCACAAAAAGGCGGAGCTGGAGTCCGCCCAGTGCCTCACAGGACCCCATCGGGACGACTTCGACGTGCTGCTGGGGGAGCTGAGCCTGAAGAGCTTCGGCTCCCAGGGCCAGACCCGGACGGCGGCCATCAGCCTGAAGCTGGCCCAGCGGGAGCTGTACCGGCGGGACGCCGGGGAGGAGCCCGTGCTGCTGCTGGACGACGTGCTCTCGGAGCTGGACCCCGGGCGGCAGGATTTTGTCCTGAATCAAATTCCCACGGGACAGGTGTTCATCACCAGCTGCGAGCCCGGGCGGGTCACACAGATCGGCAGTACCATAAGGATCCAAGGCGGCGCCATGGTGTGACGCCGCGCTTCCATTGCCGTTCCCTTTTCCGGTGGCGGCGCCCTTCCCGAAAAAAGGAACGACAACGGAACAGCCAACAGATCATTTTTCCATTCATTCGGGCCCGCTGCGGCGCATTTTGCAGGCGCGGCGCCGTCCTGATTTTCCGCCGCGCCGGAAACCCAGTTTTTATGAAGGAGGTTCGCTCATGTCCGACGAGCTGAACACAGATAGAGTGGAGCAGGCGTATGACGCCGCGCAAATACAGGTGCTGGAGGGGCTGGAAGCCGTGCGCAAGCGGCCCGGCATGTATATCGGCTCCACCTCCGCCTCCGGCCTGCACCACCTGGTCTATGAGATTGTGGACAACGCCATCGACGAGGCCCTGGCGGGCTATTGCAAGCACATCATGGTCACCATCAACCCCGGAGACTCCATCACCGTAGTGGACGACGGCCGGGGCATCCCCGTGGACATCCAGGCCCAGACCGGTAGGCCTGCCCTGGAGGTGGTGTACACGGTGCTCCACGCCGGCGGCAAGTTCGGCGGCGGGGGCTACAAGGTCTCCGGCGGCCTGCACGGGGTGGGCGCCTCCGTGGTCAACGCCCTGTCCCAGTGGCTTCAGGTTCGGGTCCACAAGAACGGGCAGATCTATGAGATGCGCTTCGCCCGGGGCGACATCGCCCAGGAAATCCGGGTGGTGGGCCGGACGGAGAAAACCGGCACGGAGGTCACCTTCCTGCCGGACCCGGAGATTTTCGACAATCCCGTCTTTGATTACGAGACCCTCCACACCCGGATGCGGGAGGAGGCGTTCCTCAACGCGGGGCTCTCCATCACCATCCAGGACAAAAGGACGCAGGACGGCCCCCAGGACACCATGTGCTACGAGGGCGGCATCCGGGAGTTCGCCGCCTGGTGCAACCGGAACAAAACGCCGCTACACAGCGAGGTCGTCTATATGAGAGGGACCCGGGGAGAGGCCTCCGCGGAGATCGCCGTGCAGTATAACGACGGCTTCAACGAATTTCTGCTGTCCTTTGCCAACGACGTGCACACCCAGGAGGGCGGCATGCACGAAACCGGCTTCAAAACCGCCTTGACCCGGGTGCTCAACGCCTACGGTCTGAAAACCGGCGCCCTGAAGCCTGACGACAAGGTCTCCGGGGAGGACTGCCGGGAGGGCATCACGGCCATCATCTCCGTGAAACTCACAGACGCCCAGTTCGAGGGTCAGACCAAAGCCAAGCTGGGCAACGCCTACGTGAGAACGCTGGTGGATTCCATTGTCACGGAGCAATTGTCCACCTTCCTGGAGGAGCACCCCCAGGTGGCCAAGGTGATTCTGGACAAGGCCATGACCGCCAACCGGGCCCGGGAGGCGGCCAGAAGAGCCCGGGACTCCATCCGCCGGAAAACCGCCCTGGGAGGCGCCGCCATGCCGGACAAGCTGCGGGACTGCAACGAGTCCGACCCCAGCCTCACGGAGCTGTATATCGTCGAGGGCGACTCCGCCGGCGGCTCCGCCACCCAAGGGCGGGACTCCCGGTTCCAGGCGATCCTCCCGCTGTGGGGGAAGATGCTCAACGTGGAGAAGGCCCGGGAGGACAAGGTCATCGGCAACGACAAGCTCCAGCCCGTCATCACGGCCCTGGGAGCCGGCATCGGGGAGGATTTCGACCTGACCAGGCTTCGGTATCACAAGGTCATTATCATGGCCGACGCGGACGTGGACGGGTCCCACATAAGGACCCTGCTTCTGACCTTCTTCTTCCGGTTTATGCGCCCGCTCATCGAGCACGGCTACGTATACGCGGCCATGCCGCCCCTTTACAAGCTGGTCCGGGGCAAGGCCACCCGCTACGCCTTCTCCGACGAGGAGCGGGACCAAATTTCCGGGGAGATGCGGGGGGACAATCCCAACGCCAAGGTGGACATCTCCCGGAACAAGGGCCTGGGCGAGATGGACCCCCATGAGCTGTGGGAGACCACCATGGACCCCAATACCCGGACCCTCAAGCGCATCGAGCTCCAGGACGCGGTGCGGGCCGACGAGATTTTCACCCTGCTGATGGGGGAAAAGGTGGAGCCCCGGAAGGAATATATCGAACAAAACGCCAAGTATGTGGCCAATCTGGACTATTAGAGGAGGGATGAGAAATGGCGCAGCATCATAAGGATTACAAGCCCGAGGACATTCTCTTCCCGGACCAGGCCATCGTCACCTCCGAGCTGGTGAGCGAGATGAAGGACAGCTACATGGAGTACGCCATGTCCGTCATCGTGGGCCGGGCCCTGCCCGACGTGCGGGACGGCCTGAAGCCGGTGCACCGGCGCATTCTGTACGCCATGTACGAGGACAACCTGACCTCCGACAAGCCCTTTAAAAAGTCCGCCACCTGCGTGGGCGACGTTTTGGGCCGGTACCATCCCCACGGGGATCAATCCGTGTACGACGCCCTGGTCCGCCTGGCCCAGGAGTTCTCCATGCGCTATATGCTGGTGGACGGCCACGGGAACTTCGGCTCCGTGGACGGAGACCCCCCGGCGGCTTACCGGTACACGGAGGCCAGGCTCTCGAAAATATCAAGCGAGATGCTCCGGGACCTGGAGAAGGAGACCGTGGACTGGGACCCCAACTACGACGAGACCCGGAGAGAGCCCCGGGTTCTGCCCGCCCGGTTCCCCAACCTGCTGGTCAACGGCTCGTCGGGCATCGCCGTGGGCATGGCAACCAACATTCCGCCCCACAATCTCACCGAGGTGATCAACGCCTGCATCTGCATCCTGGAGGACGAAAACGCCACGCTGGCGGACCTGATGGAGCACATCACGGGCCCCGACTTCCCCACCCGGGGCATCATTTTGGGTCGGGCGGGCATCCGGGCGGCCTACGCCACGGGCAAGGGGCGGCTGACCCTGCGGGCCCAGACCCACTTCGAGGAGTTCGGCCAGGGCCGGACCCGGCTCATCGTCACGGAGATCCCCTACCAGGTCAACAAACGCATGCTCATCAAGAACATGGCCGACCAGGTCAACGAGAAGCGGCTCGACGGCATCTCCGACATCCGGGACGAGACGGACCGCACCGGCATGCGCATCGTCATTGAGCTGAAACGGGACGCAAATCCTCAGGTGATCCAGAACCGCCTGTTCGCCCAGACCCAGCTTCAGACCACCTTTGCCATCAACATGCTGGCCCTGGTGAAAAACCAGTCCCAGCCCAAGGTTTTGTCCCTGCGGCAGATTCTCGACGAGTACCTGGCCTTCCAGGAGGAGGTCATCGTCCGCAGGACCCAGCATGATCTGAAAAAGGCCCAGGAGCGGGCCCATCTGCTGGAGGGGCTGCTCATCGCCCAGGACAACATCGACGAGGTGATCAAAATCATCCGCACCTCCTACGACAACGCCCGGGAAAATCTCATGGAGCGGTTCGGCCTGTCGGAGGTCCAGGCCCAGGCCATTTTGGACATGCAGCTCAAACGGCTCCAGGGCCTGGAGCGGGATAAGCTCCTGGCCGAGTATCGGGAGCTGGAGGAGCGGATCGCCTATTACCAGAAGATCCTGGGAGACCAGGACCTGGTCAAGGCAATCCTGAAAGAGGAGCTCACCGCCATCCGGGACAAGTACGGCGACGGCCGGAAAACGGAGATCCAGGACGTGGAGGACGAGATCGACATCGAGGACCTGATCGAGGAGGAGGACTGCTGCTACACCCTCTCCAGCCAGGGCTACATCAAGCGCATGCCCGTGGACACCTACCGCAGCCAACGGCGGGGCGGACGGGGCATCAACGGCCAGAACCTGAAGGAGGAGGACTATGTCAAGAGCCTGTTCATCGCCTCCACCCACGATTATGTGCTCTTCTTCACCAACACGGGCCGGGTGCATAAGCGCAAGGGCTATCTGATTCCCGAGGCCGGGCGCACCGCCCGGGGCACCGCCATTGTGAACGTGCTGCCCCTGGAGCCCGGGGAAAAGGTCACGGCCATGCTGCTGACCCGGGCGTTTAACGACACGGAGTACCTGGTGATGGTGACGAGAAACGGCACCGTAAAGCGGCTGCAGCTATCCGCCATCGCCACCAACCGGAGAACCGGCATTCGGGCTCTGAGCCTGGAGGAGGGGGATCATCTGATCTCCGTGTTCAAGACCGCGGGGCAGGACCAGGTGATCCTGGCCACGGCCCAGGGCATGGCCATCTGCTTCCAGGAGAGCGACGTGCGGCCCATGGGCCGGGACGCCGCCGGGGTCAAGGGCATCACCCTATCCCCGGGGGATTACGTGGTGGGCGCGGAGAAGGCGGAGCCCGGCAAATCCCTGCTCACCGTGACGGAAAAGGGCTTCGGCAAGCGCACGGAGCTGTCGGAGTATCTGCGCCTGACCGAAGACGGCACCCGGCAGCCCCAGAACCGAGGCGGCAAGGGTCTGAAGAACTACAACATCACGGACAAGACGGGGCCCGTGGCCGGCTGCCGGGTGGTCTCGGAGACCGACGACGTGATGCTCATCGAGTCCGGTGGGGTGATCATCCGTATGCCCGCCGCGGACATCAACGTGTACAAGCGGGACACCCAGGGGGTCATCCTCATGCGGGTGGAGGGGGACAACCGGGTTATCTCCGTGGAGCGCATCGAGCAGGAGCCGACGGCGGCCGACGGGTTGGACGAGGCCGGCGAGCCGGAAAAAGCGGCGGAAACGCCCCAATCCATCCCTGATTCCGACCGCATCCTGTAGGGGCGTGCTTTGCACACCCGCGGGCGACCCCAGGTCGCCCCTACACCGCACGAACGAAATTCATCCCGTAGGGGCGTGCGAAGCACGCCCGCGGAACGACCACAGGTCGTTCCCCACACCGTCAACGATGGATTTCCCCGGCGGGCGGCCACAGGCCGCCCCTACACCGCACGAACGAAATTCATCCCGTAGGGGCGTGCGAAGCACGCCCGCGGAACGACCACAGGTCGTTCCCCACACCGTCAACGATGGATTTCCCCGGCGGGCGGCCACAGGCCGCCCCTACACCGCACGAACGAAATTCATCCCGTAGGGGCGTGCTTCGCACGCCCGCGGGCGACCCCAGGTCGCCCCTACAGTCCTTTAGGAATAATTTCCACAGAAAAACAAAACCCAAACCGAAGCCCAGGGCAGCGGGTTCGGTTTGGAGAGGAGGGGAAAGGGAGCGGTGCGGATGGCGGCAGAGCAGGCCGCCGGAGCAGGAGCGGACTTTGCCCCGACGATGTAGGGGCGAGCTTTGCTCGCCCGTGGAACGACCACAGGTCGTTCCCCACACCGTCAACGATGGATTTCTCCGGTGGGCGGCCACAGGTCGCCCCTACACCGCACGAACGAAATTCATCCCGTAGGGGCGTGCTTCGCACGCCCGCGGGCGGCCACAGCCGCCCCTACATTCCCGATTTTGACTGTACCCCTACGTCCGAAAAAAGGAGGACAGGCGCATGCCCAGCGGCATACTCATCTTAGACAAGCCCTCGGGCTGGACCAGCCAGGACGCCGCCGCCCGGCTCCGCCGGGTGTTCGGCACCCGGCGCATCGGCCACGGCGGCACCCTGGACCCCATGGCCACCGGAGTCCTGCCCATTTTTGTGGGCCGGGCCACCCGGGCTGTGGAATTTTTCGAGCACGCGGAGAAGGAATATGTGGCCACCCTGCGCCTGGGCGTGTTGACGGATACCGAGGACATCACCGGCACGGTGCTGCAGACCCGGCCCGTGACCGCGGACCGGGCCGCGGTGGCCGGGGCGCTGCCCCAATTTCTGGGGCCTCAGCTCCAGACCCCGCCCATGTACTCGGCCTTAAAGGTGGGGGGCCGGAAACTCTACGAGCTGGCGCGGCAGGGGGTGGAGGTTCCCCGGCAGCCCCGACCCATCGAGATTTTTGAGCTGGAGCTGCTGGACGGGACTGGGCCGGAGTACCGTCTGCGGGTCCGCTGCTCCAAGGGCACCTATATCCGCACCCTGTGCAAGGATTTGGGGCAGGCCCTGGGCTGCGGCGGCTGTATGGCCGCGTTGCGCCGGACCCGGGCGGGGCTTTACAGCCTGGACCAAGCGGTGCCGCTGCAGACGCTTTTAGACCGGGCGGACCGGGGGGAGGACGTGGAGAAGCTGCTCCTGCCCGTGGACTCCCTGTTCGCCTCCTGTCCCCGGCTGGACCTCACTCCCGCCCAGGCCCAAAAGTGCCGCAACGGCGCGGCGTTTTCCGCCCCCTGCTCCCCGGGCCGTTACCGGCTCTATGACGCGGGGGGAGGATTTCTGGCCCTGGGCCAGGGGGATGGGTCCACCATGAGGACCATCAAGAGCTTTTTTGAGGTGAATTGAGTTGAAACAGCAGCGCGTGATCGCCCTGGGCTTCTTTGACGGGGTCCACCTGGGCCATGGGCAGCTCCTGCGCCGGTGCCGGCAGGCGGCGGAAAAGCTGGGCTGCAAGGCTGCGGCCCTTACCTTCGACGTGCATCCGGACACCCTGGTGGCAGGGGACCCGGTGCCCCTTTTGAGCTCCGTGGCGGACAGGGCCCGCATCATGCGGGAGCTGTACGGCGTCCAGGAGGTCCTGCCCCTGCACTTCGACCGTGCGCTCATGGACATGCCCTGGGAGGATTTTTTGCAGCGGGTGCTGGTGGAGCGCTACGGGGCGGCGCACCTGGTCTGTGGCCATGACTTCCGGTTTGGAGCCAAGGGCCGGGGTACGGCGGAGCGCCTGGCCGCCGCCTGCGCCCGGCTGGGCCTGGGCTGCGACGTGATCCCGGCCTACCGGCTGGAGGGCCGGGTCGTGTCCTCCACCTACATCCGGCGCCTCCTGGAGAAAGGCGACCTGGATGGGGCCCGGCGATTTCTGGGCCACCCGTACCTTTTGTCCGGCACTGTGGTCCCGGGCGCCGGCCTGGGCCGGACCATGGACGTGCCCACCGCGAATCTGGCCCCGCCCCCGGGGGTCCTGCTGCCGGTACGGGGGGTCTACGCCTGCCGGGCGCGCGTTCCGGCCGGCACCTTCCTGGCGGTGACCAACGTGGGGCTGCGGCCCACGGTGGACGGCCGGACCCTCACGGTGGAGCCCTGGCTGCTGGACTTCAACGGGGACCTGTACGGCCAGGCCGTGACCCTGGAGTTTTGGTCCTACCTGCGGGGGGAGCGAAAATTTGAGAGCCTGGAGGCCCTGCGGCAGGAGATTTTGCGCAACGCCCAACAGACCCGGGCCTATTTTCAATCCCTTGACTCCGGCCCCGCGCCGGCACCCACCGATTTTGGCCGCATCCTGTAGGGCTACGCCGTACCGTCGTTATGCAACCCATGGGGACGTGCTTTGCACGCCCGCGGAACGGCCACAGGTCGTTTCCTACATCCTAGGTTCGGACTGCACGCCCACGGGCGACCGCAGGTCGCCCCTACATCCCGTTTTGGAGAGATACCGCGGATAAATAACCCAAACAGAAGCCCAGCGCAGCGGGTTCGGTTTGGAGAGGAGGGGCAAGGGAGCGGCGCCGATGGCGGCAGGGCAGGCAGCAGGAGCGGACTTTGCCACGACGACGTAGGGGCGAGCTGCGCTCGCCCGTGGAACGACCGCAGGTCGTTCCCTACATCCTAGGTTCAGACTGCACGCCCGCGGAACGACCACAGGTCGCCCCTACATCGCACCGCCGATCTTCATCCCGTAGGGGCGAGCTGCGCTCGCCCGCGGAACGGC
>CATXTO010000044.1 GCA_958402445.1 uncultured Eubacteriales bacterium | reverse complement strand
TCGCCCCTACGCCCCCGAATCAGGCCGCGCCCTGTAGGGGCGTGCTTCGCACGCCTGCGGGCGACCGCAGGTCGCCCCTACGCCCCCGAATCAGGCCGCGCCCTGTAGGGGCGTGCTTCGCACGCCCGCGGGCGACCGCAGGTCGCCCCTACATTCCGTTCGGAGGAACTTCCACAGAAAAACAAAAACCCAAACCGAAGCCTAGCGCAGCGGGTTCGGTTTGGAGAGGAGGGGCAAGGGAGCGGTGCGGATGGCGGCGAGACAGCCGCCGAAGCAAAAGCGGACTTTGTCCCGACGAGGCGTGCTTCGCACGCCCGCGGGCGACCACAGGTCGCCCCTACGCCATCGAATCAAGCGCCCCTACAGAGCTCCGTATCAGGACCACACGTCACCCCTACATGCTCGGAGCGGCCGCAGGCCGCTTTTTACTTTTCTATGCGGAGCGATGAAAAATCCTTCTTTACGGCAAGACGAAAGAACCGTCCGCCGGCAAGTTTTAGCTTGCCGGCGGACGGTCACAAAATAGAGTCTTTCCTTTTTGCTGCGTGAGTTATAGCAGGCCGGACAGGTCATAGGCCTCCAAAAAGGCCTGGGCAGCCTGACACACTGTGCGCAGGCAGGTTTCGTCAAAGGGGCTATCCAAGCCCGACGCCCGCAACAGGTCCGTAAAGACCATGCTGCCGCCCAGCTTGGTGTAGGCCAGATAGGTCTGGAACGCCGCTTTGGGATCCTGCTGCAGTTTTACCCACAGCTCCAGGGCGACAGTCTGAGCCAGGCAGTAGTCGATATAGTAAAAGGGCGTCTTGTAAATGTGGCTCTGCCGCTGCCAGCCCTTGCCCTCCCCGTAGAAGGGGATTTCGCCCAACTTCATCCAGGGCATATAAATGCCCAACAGTTCCTTCCAGGCCTCGTGGCGCTGGGCCGGCGTCATTTCCGGCTTTTCATAGACCAGATGCTGGAAGTGATCCACCATGGTACCATAGGGGATAAAGGTCAGGGCCCCGGACAGGTGGGTGTAGCGGTATTTCCGGGCGTCCGGCCCAAAGAAGCCCTCCGCCCAAGGCCATGCGAAGAACTCCATGGACTTGGAGTGGACCTCGCAGCCCTCCAGACTGGGCCAGATGGTATCCGCCGGGATCCGATCTCGGTTGACATAGCCTGCGAAGGCGTGGCCGGCCTCGTGGGTGATGACCTCCACGTCGTGGGAGGTACCGTTGAAGTTGGCGAAGATGAAGGGGGCGCGGTAGTCGTACAGGCAGGTGCAGTAGCCGCCGCCGGCCTTTCCGGTTCGGGAGAGCACGTCCATCATCTCATGCTCCCGCATGAAGCGCCAAAATTCTTCAGTTTCCGGACTCAGCTCGGTGTAGAATTTGGTGCCCTGCTCTAAAATGGCGGCCGGATCTCCGGCGGGCCTGGGATTGCCGGACCGGAATTCCAGGGCGTTGTCCGCGAAGTTCATGGGGTAGGGCTTCCCAAGGCGCTGGGCTTGCTGCCGATAGATTTGATCCGCCACGGGGACCAAGTAGGTCCGCACCGCAGCGCGGAACCGCTCCACGTCGGCCTGGTCATAGCAGTTGCGCTCCATACGGTAATAACCCAGCTGGATATAGCTGTCGTAGCCCAGCTTCCGGCTCATCCGGTCCCGAAGCTTTACGAGCTGATCGTAGAGCAGGTCCAGGGCCTCCCCGTTTTCATTGTACCATCGGCCCTCTGCGGTCCAGGCGGCCAGCCGTGTCTGATCGTCCGGGTCCAGTTTATAGGGGCCCAACTGCGCCAGGGTGTAGACCGAGCCGGCAAAGGGAATTTGGGCCGAGGCCAGGAGCTTTGTGTAGGCGCAGACCAGCTCGTTTTCCTCCTGTAGCTCCGGAATGATCTCCGGCGAGAAGGTCTTAAGGTTTATTTCCCCGTTCAGAAAAGAGACGCCGCCGTACTTTTCCTCCAACTGCTTCCGGAATGGGCTTTCCAGGGTTGCCCGTGTCCAGGCCTGCCGCAGGGGCTGGAGCTCCGGCAGGGCTCGGTTGTAGAAGGCCACTTCCCCGTCGTAAAAGGGATCCCGGGTGTCGATGTCCCGGCGCACATGGGCCACCTGGCTCATGGTCAGCAGCCGGCCCTGGGCCTCATTCATCGCCACAAAAGCGCGGTCCGCAGCGTCCCAGGTTTCCGCAGCGCGGAATCGCTCCGTGATAGCCGCCAGCTCCGCTTTGAGCGCCTCCACGTTTCCCCGCTCATAGGGTATTTCCGAGAACTTCATGGGAATACCTCCAATCTAAAATTCGTTACAGGGGTTTTTGCATGAATTCAGCTCAGGAAGTGGCAATGGCCTGTAGAAGCAGGTCCCGGGCGTAGGCGATAGACCGAGCCACGGCGCCCTCCTCAAAGGGGACCGAGAGATTGGCGTACCGCAGGGTTTCCAGATAGCTGCGGCTGCCGCCCACCTTGCATAGGTTCAGGTAGTCCGCCCAGGCCTTTTCGTGGTTCGCCGCCATTTTTTGTTTGAATTCCAGGGCGCCCATGGTGGTGAGGGTGTAATTGATATAATAGAAGGGGTATAGATAGATATGGAGCTTATAGTACCAGAAGCCGCCGCGATCCATGAATGCGTCGTCTTCATACTGCCGCCAGGGCATGTATTTTTCCTCCAGCTCATGCCATTTCCAGGTCCGCTCCTTGGGCGTCAGCTCAGGATGGGCATAGCAGATGTGCTGGAACTCATCCACGGCCACCCCGAAGGGCACGAAGGTCAGGGCCTCCTGCAGGTGGGCAAACCGGAATTTGTCCGCCTGGTCCCCAAAGAACCGCTCGGCGTAGGGATAAGCGAACTGCTCCATGGTCATGGAGTGGATTTCGGCGATGTCAGTGGACTCCATATAATAGTCGGAGAGCGGCTGATTCCGCATGGCCATATAAGCGGCGAAGGCGTGGCCCAGCTCGTGGGTCAGGACCTGAATATCGCCTATGGTTTGATTGAAGCAGGAGAAGACGAAGGGAGCTTTGAGGGTGGGGAGGATGGTCATATAGCCGGTGGAGGCCTTGCCCGGTTTGTTTTTCAGGTCCATAAGCTCGTGGCTAATCATAAAATCGATGAATTCCGCGGTTTCTGGGCTGAGCTCGTGGTACATTTGCCGGGCTGCCTCCACCAGGAAGGCGTCGTCTCCTGCGGGCACTGCGTTCCCGTCGGGAAACAACCGTTTTTCATCATAGGCCATGACGTGGTCCAGTCCCAGGCGCTTTGCTTGAGCTTCGTAGAGCTTTTGACACAGAGGGACCAGTTCCCTGCGCACCTGCTCCCGGAAGGAAGCCACCTGCTCCAGACCGTAATCCGTGCGGCCCTGCTGCAGATACCCCAGGGGAATAAAGTTCTCATAGCCCAGGTTTCGGCCCATCTGGTTCCGAATATCGATGAGCTCATCCCAAATTTCCTCCAGTCGGGTCTCATGGGAGGCATAGAACGCGGAGAAGGACCGGAAAGCGGCGGCCCGGACCTGCCGGTCGGCGTGCTCAAAATACTTTTGGAGGCCGTACAGGTTCAGCGTCTGCCCGTCGAAGGCAATGGCGGCGGTGGCCATAATTTTTTGATACTCGTCCGTGAGCTTGCTCTCCCGCTGCATCAGGGGGATGTTCTCCTCACAGAAGCTCTTGTCCTGGAGCTCCAGGCCCACAAAATACTGCTTGCCGAATTCCGCCTCCAGCTCGCTGCGGAAGGCGCTGCCCGCGAAGGCTCGGCTCAGGGCAATAAAATGAGGCATCAGCGTGGGATTGACCTCATTGAGGTACTCGTTTTCCTCTTCGTAGAATTTGTCCGTGGTGTCCAGGGTGTGCCGGATATTCACAAGAACACACATGGTTTGAAATTCGCAGGCGTACCGATCCAGCTCCAAAAGCGCCTGCCGTACCTGCGCATAGGACGTTGCCGACTCCACCCGCTGTTTCAGTCCTGTCAGGGTCTCCTGCAGCGCGGTGATGTCCGGCCTGGTATACTGCAACGTTGAAAAAGTAAAGTTGTCCATGGTTCCTCCGTCATAATTAAACATTAAGATAGCCCTTCAAAACCAATAGCGTGTTGTACACGCCGTCCACGTGACTGCGTTCGTAGCCGTGACTGGCATAAACCCCTGCGCCGATCAGGCCGTGCCGCAGGTCGAAGCCGGCGCTGAGGGTGGCCTCCACATCGCTGCCATAGTGGGGATAGATGTCTACCGCGTAATCCGCGCCCTCCCGCTTGGCCGCGTCGAGAAGCTTACTTACCACTTCGTAGGAGTAGGGGCCGCCGGAGTCCTTGGCGCAGATGCTCACCTGCCGCTCCGTGCAGCGCAGGCCGTCGCCCACGCAGCCCATATCCACGGAGATGGCCTCGGTCACCCCTGCGGGCACGGAGGCCGCGCCGCCGTGACCCACCTCCTCATAGATCGTCACATGGACGTAGACCCGGCGGGCCGGTGTGATCGCCTGGTCCTTCAAATATTTGGCCAGGCCCAGAAGGATGCCCACGGAGAGCTTGTCGTCTAAAAACCGGCTCTTGATGTAGCCCGTCTCCGTGATCCGGGTTCTGGGGTCAAAGCAGACAATATCCCCCACCTGCACACCCAGCTTTTCCGCGTCCTCGGCGTTTGTCACGGGATAGTCCAGCACCACCTCCATGGTGTCGAAGCTGCGTTTCGCGGAGCTGTAATCCCCGTTGACGTGAATGGAGGCGTTGCAGAGCTGGAACGTACCCTCCAGGACCTTGCCGGCCCTGGTATAGACCCGGACGTTTTCCGCCTCGGCGTTGTTGGGATTCAGGCCGCCCAGACCCGTGAGCCGGAGCCGGCCGGTGCCCTTCACCTCCGCCACCATGGCCCCCAGGGTGTCCGTGTGGGCCTCCAGCAGCAGGGCGTCTTGCTCATCTTTGCCGCCCAGGTCGATCAGAATGCCGCCCTTCAGAGTGCGGCGGACAGGACAGCCCAGGGCGGAGAAGGCCTCCATCACCCAGGCCTCCGCCAGGTGGGTAAAGCCGGTGGGACTGTCCACGGCCAGCAGCTCCGCCGCCTTTTCCGCGGCGAAGGTTGCGTAGGTTTGATCCATATGTGGGATTCCTCCTTTAAATGATTTGGTTTTGTTAGTAGGTTCAATGGGGCTTGTGGCTACCGCCCGAAGAGCAGGTAGAACCACACGCCGAAGATCTCCCGGAACTCATAGTGAATTCGCTGAAGCAGAGGATGCGTTTGCGCCGGAACCCCCAGGAGCTCGGCGCCCTGATCCCGGGCCATCAGCCCGGCCCGGAACAGATGGTATTCGCTGGAGACCACGGTAATGGCGTCCGGCCTGGCGCAGGTCCTGTCCTGAATCAGGGCCAGGGAATACCGGAGGTTCTCCTGGGTGGAGGTGGCCTGTTCCTCCCGCCAGATCCGGTCCGGATCCACGCCCCGGGCCGTGAGCCAGTCGTACATACATTGGGCCTCCGTCACGTCCTCGCCGCCGCCCTGGCCCCCGGTGACCACGCAGATGGCGTCCGGATGGTCTTCCAGGTAGGCGAGCGCCGCATGCAGGCGCTCCGAAAGGGCCCGGGAGGGTTCGCTGCCCCGAACCCCCGCGCCCAGTACCACCACGTAGGGGCTTTCCGGTTCCCGGGTCCCCCCGGCGGCGGAGAGAATGAAGCCCTCCGTCACCGCCATAGCCGCCAGCACCAGACACAGACAGGCATTCAGGCCTGTTCGTACCCAACGGCCCGCCGTAGGACGCCGCAGGGCCAGACGGGCTGCAAGGCCATAGGCGGTCAGAGCTGCGGCCACGCCCCACAGGGCCAGGGCGGTGAAGCGGTAGGGCAGAATCCAGAACCAAAAGACGAGTCCCAGCAGCGCCAGGAAAGCGGCCCAAGTCCAGCGGTTGGTCCAAATTTTTTTCATGGTTCTATCTCGATCCTCCATGGCTCATACGTGCCCGGAACGGCGCAGGATTGGGAAGCCGAGCCGGAACGAAAAGGTGCCTTTTCGGCCTGTAGCCTCGCAGAGTTCGCGCCGGCAGGCGCGAAGGAGGTTTTCATCATTTCCCGCCGCGACCTGTGCGCGGTAGGAAATACCGCGCAGGCTGCAAGCGTGCGAGCAGTAGACTGCAATCCTCTTGTCGAAAAGCCCCGTAGGGGATTTTGGATAATCTGGAAAGGCGGCATGGCTTGGAACGGCCATGCCGCCTTTTACGGAAGCGGTTTTACTCTTTCTATTGCGCCGCGTCCTCGGCCTCCATCTGCCGCCGGGCCTCGATGAAGCAGCGGACAGCGAAGTCCAGGTCCTCCTGGGTATGAGCGGCGGAGACCTGGGTGCGGATGCGGGCCTTGCCCTTGGGCACCACGGGGTAGGTGAAGCTCACGGCGTAGATACCCAGCTCGTAAAGCTTCTGCGCCATACGGGCGGCCTTGTGCTCGTCGTAGAGCATGATGGGAACGCAGGGATGGGTGCCGTCGATGATGTCGAAGCCGGCGTCCTTCAAAGCCTGGCGGTAGCCCACGGTAATGGCCTCCAGATGGTCCCGGCGGCTGGTATCGGCCTCCAGCATCTCAATGCACTTCAGGGTGCCGGCGGCCACGGCGGGAGCCAGAGTGTTGGAGAACAGATAGGGGCGGCTCCGCTGCCGCAGCAGATCGACGATCTCCTTCTTGCCGGTGGTGAAGCCGCCGGAGGCACCGCCCATAGCCTTGCCGAAGGTGCCGGTGACGATATCCACCCGGCCCATGACGCCGCAGTGCTCCGTGGCGCCCCGGCCCCGGGGGCCTACAAAGCCCGTGGCGTGGCTGTCGTCCACCATGACCATAGCGCCGTACTGGTCGGCCAGGTCACATACCCCCTTCAGGTTGGCGATGATGCCGTCCATGGAGAATACGCCGTCGGTGGCGATGAGTTTAATCCGGGCGCCGGCGGCGTCCGCGGCTTGGAGCTGGGCTTCCAGGTCCGCCATGTTGTTGTTTTTGTAGCGGTACCGCTTGGCCTTGCACAGGCGGACGCCGTCAATGATGGAGGCGTGGTTCAGTTCGTCGCTGATGACCGCATCCTCCGGGCCCAGCAGGACCTCGAACAGACCGCCGTTGGCGTCGAAGCAGGAGGAATACAAAATGGTATCCTCGGTGCCCAGGAACCGAGCCACGGCCTGCTCCAGCTTTTTATGAATGGATTGGGTGCCGCAGATGAACCGGACCGAGGCAAGGCCGTAGCCGTATTCGTCATAGGCCGCCTTGGCCGCCTGAATCAGCTCCGGGTTGTCCGCCAGGCCCAGGTAGTTGTTGGCGCACATGTTGAGAAGATCCTTGCCGTCGGCGAAAATATGGGCGCTCTGGGGCGTGGTGATGATGCGCTCGGCTTTTTTGACGCCGGCTTTCTGAATGTCGTCCAGCTGGCTCTGGTAGTAGGCGAATGCTTCCTGTTTATTCATGAAACCGCATCCTTTCTAAGTAAATATGGAATTCAAAAACGGAGCGGACGGTCAAATATCAGACCAGTCCAAAATGACTTTGCCGGATTGGCCGGAGCGCATGGCCTCAAAGCCCTGCTGATAGGCCCGGATGGGGAACCGGTGGGTGATAATCCGTTCCAGGGGGAAGCCGGCCTCCACCATAGCCTGCATTTTGTACCAGGTCTCAAACATCTCCCGGCCATAGATGCCCTGCAGGGTCAGGCCGTTCCAGATAATGGTATTCAGGGGAAGTTCCACCATGTTGCGGCTGGGCAGGCCCAGCAGGGCGATGCGCCCGCCGTTGTACATGGAGTCAATGAGCTGACCCAGGGCCACGGGGCTGCCGGACATCTCCATGCCCACGTCGAACCCTTCCAGAACGCCCAGCTCCTTCATGACATCCCGCAGGTCCGTCTGTTTGGTGTTGACGGCGGTGACGCCGAACCGCCGGGCCAGCTCCAGCCGGTGGTCGTTGAGGTCTGTGATGACGACGTTCCGGGCGCCGGAGAACTTGGCAATGGCGGCGGCCATGATGCCGATGGGGCCGGCGCCTGTAACCAGCACGTCCTCGCCCAAAAGATTGAAAGACAGAGCGGTGTGGGTGGCGTTGCCGAAGGGATCAAAAATAGCGTACAGCTCCTCCGAAATTTTCTCCGAGCAGGGGATGACGTTACTGGCGGGAATCACCAGATACTCGGCAAACGCGCCGTCCCGGTCTACCCCTACGCCCCGGGTGGCCTTGCACAGATGGCCTCGGCCGGAGCGGCAGTTCCGGCACATGCCGCAGACAATGTGCCCTTCTCCGGAAACCAACTCGCCCACCCGTCGGCCTTTGACGTTCCGGCCGATTTCCACGATTTCGCCCACATACTCATGGCCGGCGGTGGTGCCGAGCCGAATGGTATTTTGCGCCCATTCGTTCCAGTCCCAGATGTGCACGTCCGTGCCGCAAATCGCGGTCTTATGGATTTTGATCATGACGTCGTTATCGCCAACGGTGGGGATTTCCACTTGTTTCATTGTCAGGCCCATCTCTGGTTTGTCTTTGACCAGGGCCCACATGGTACCAGTGCGCAATCTTCTCACTCCTTACGTCCTATAGAGACAATTGTCTGTATATAGCATACACAATATATTGGGAGTCTCTGCAGTAAGAACATTATAGCGAATCGTACCACAAAAAGCTATAGGAAGGATAAAAAAATATTGCCTAAAAAAATTGTAAAAAAATTAGATGTCTTCGAGGAAGTCCCAGGAATATCCGGGTATTCCTGGGCCGGGAAATCAGCGAAGTCGGGTCGTCCCGGGATCGGAAGAACCTGTCCGCGTTACAAGGACTTGACGATGCTGCAAGGCTGAAAAAATAGAGCGGCGACGAAAAAAGGTAAGATGGCGGTGCGGATATGGGCGGGCGTGTCTTTCATGAAAGGACAGAGTGTGGCCCAAGGGGGTCTGTCCTTGACATGGGGAAGGTTGACCGCGAACAAGTGGAACAGGCTGTATTTTTATACTGATTAGACAAAAATACAAGCTAAAATTTTTTCATAAATCCAATAAGGCCGCCCTGTACATCAGAAAGGTGATGTGATATAATGGTCATGAATTTTAGGAATAAACGAATCTGTGCCGAAATCCGGGTGAAAAATGGAATGAAAATCGACGACTGTCGAATAGTATAACAATAATTTTTTACCAATGATTTACAATGAAGCAATGCATCACTCGACTTTTTAATTTTGTTTATTGCCAGGTATTCATAAAAGCAAATGCATAAATGAATATCTGCGATAAAGACAGCCGTTGTGTTCCGCAAAGGCTGCATCATCAAAAGGAAAGAGGTTAAAGCAATGACGAAAGGCAAAAGCAAACTGCGCATCCTGGCCCTCGTATTGACGATCTGCATGGTGTTTACACTCATGCCGATGGTCAGCCAGGCTGCAAGCACCTCTTCCGCTGTGGATTTTACGGAAGTGGATCCCAGCGTCATCAAGGCGGACGTCACCAATGGCGACGCCAAGGTGGAGGAGGAACCCGACACAGATGTCCCGGCGGACGATGAGGAAGTCCGGGTCATCATTATTCTGGACGAAAAGTCCGTGATAGAAAAGGGATACTCCACGAAAAATCTGCCTGATAACCGGGCGGCGGTCTCCTACAGCGACAAGCTGGAGGCCAACCAGGCCAACATGGCGAAACGGATTGCGGACCAGGCTCTGAATGGACAGGCCCTGGACATCCGGTACAACTTCACCATCGGGGTCAATGGCATCGCCACCACGGTACAGTACGGTCAGATTCCGGATATCCTGGCTGTCAAGGGCGTCAAGGACGTGCACGTGGAAGAGCAGTACGAGATCCAGGACGACCAGGTCGCCGATCCCAACACAGCCTCCTCCGGCGAGATGGTGGGCTCGTACAGCGCCTGGGCCAACGGCTACACCGGCGCCGGCTCCCGGATTGCGATCATCGACACCGGCCTGGATACGGATCATCCCTCCTTTACGGAGGAAGGCTTCCTGTATGGCCTGGCCATCAGCGCCGCAAAGTTCCACAAGAACATCTCGGACTATAACCTCCTGACCAAGGAGGAAATCGCTGAGGTCCTGCCGCATCTGAACGCACTGCAGAAGATGCCCTCTGTGACCGCGGACGACCTGTATGTCAACTCAAAGATCGCCTACGGCTTCTGCTACATCGACGGCAACCTGAACATTGACCATGACGCGGCTTCCGGCGACCACGGCTCCCATGTCTCCGGTATCGCCACCGCCAATAAGTACATCCCCTATCAGGATGCCGACGGCGACACGTATTTTGACACCCAGAAAGATGGTGTGGTCGGCATTGCGCCTGATGCGCAGATTCTCACCATGCGGGTCTTCAGCAACGGCTGGGGCGCCTATGAGGCCGACTATATGGCCGCCATTGAGGACGCCATCTGGCTCCGCTGCGACAGCGTGAACCTGTCTTTGGGTTCTGCCGCCGCCGGCAAGAGCTACACTCCCACATACGATGAGCTTTTTGCGTCCTTCCTGAATACCGACACCACGGTGGTCTTCTCCGCTGGCAACAACGGCGCTTGGGCCGACAATGAGCTGTCCGGCAACGGGCTGACCCGAACCGAGGACATTAGGACCCATACCGGCGGCAGCTCCGGTTCCTATACCAACTCCTTCACCGTGGCCTCCGTGGACAACACCACCCTCACGGGTATCATGGGCGACTTCAACGGCGTGCATGTGGTGGTCAATGACCGGGGCGGCGAATACGGCGCGGCTCCCTTTGAGTCCCTGGATACCTCTGCGGACGGCTCCGGCACGGAATACGACTATGTGTTCTTGGGCAACCCCGAGACCAAGGAGGGGATCTACGGCCAAGAAGCCGACTTCGAGGGCCTGGACCTCACCGGTAAGCTGGTTCTGATCTCCCGGGGCGGCGACGTCTCCTTCTTTGAGAAGGCCAACCGGGCTTGCGCCGCAGGCGCTGCCGGCGTGCTGGTATACAACAACGCCGACGGCACCATCAACATGGACCTGACTGGCTATACCTATAATAAGCCTGCGGTTTCCATCACCTTGGCCTCTGGCAACGCAGTTTTGGCGGTCTCTGAGGAGAGTGAAGCCGGCGTGTTTGGCGGCAAGGTGACCATTAAGGACGGGGCTCAGACCGTTCCCAACGAGGCCGACGCCTATAAGCCCAGCTCCTTCAGCTCCTGGGGCACCACGGAAAACCTGGGCCTGAAGCCGGAAATCATCGCCCCCGGCGGCAACATCTGGTCCTCCGTGGACGGCGGAATATACGGTAACAACAGCGGCACCTCCATGGCGGCCCCCTCTGTGACGGGTTCCGTGGCCGTGGTGGCGCAGTACATCAAAGAGAACAAGCTGAACGATAAGACCGGCCTGAACGTCCGGACCTTGGCCATTGCCCTGCTGATGGGAACCGCCCGGCCTCTGACGGACGGCAAGGTGGACCTGCCCTATTCCGTGCGGCTGCAGGGCGCCGGCCTGACCCAGATTTACGAGGCCGTGACCTCCCCGGCGTTTTTGCTGGTAGGCGACAAGGCCGGCAACGACGGCAAGGTAAAAATGGAGTTTGGCGACGATCCCCAGCGGACCGGCGTCTACAGCGACAGCTTCTCCATCAACAACCTGACCGACAAGCCTTTGAGCTATACCCTGGACAGCCTGATCTCCACCATGAAGGTGGAGGTGATCGACGGCCAGGAGTATATGTCCAAGCAGGCTTACCGCTTGAATCCCCAGGTCACCTTTGAGACGGCGGCGGAGACCGTCTATGTCTACGATCTCAACGGCGACGGTAAGGTGGACGAACTGGACGCGAAAGTCCTTCTGCAAATTGCCAACGGCACCCGAGAAGCCCTGCCCGAGACCCTGACCAATCAGTGCGATTTCAATGCTGACGGCGCCATCACCACCGCCGACGCCCAGTTGTACCTGGCGGCCCTGCAAGGGGACACCACTTACTTCGACGTGAATCAGAAGGCCTACCAGGTTCCCGCGGGCGGCAGCATCCAGGTAAAGGCCACCATCGCCCTGTCCCAGGAAGACAAGGCTTATTTGGATGAGCACTATGCCAACGGCTGCTATGTGGAAGGCTACCTGTATACGAACTCGCAGAATGGCGACGAAAAGCAGATGTCCATTCCTGTGTTCGGCTTCTACGGCAACTGGACTGAATCCAGCATGTTTGATCACTATACGCTGCTGGAGAACTACTACGGCGGTGGCGGTACCCGCTATGTAACCGATACGGATACCAACTACTACACCTTCCGGCTGAAGGGCTCCTCGACTACTTATAAATACCAGCCCAATATCTACGCCAAGGACGACGAGTATATCGCGGACCGGAACGCCATGGCCAGCACCAGCAATCTGTATGGCTTTGCGGTTACGATGCTGCGGAATACAGACAACCTGAGCTTTATCATCACCAACGCGGACACCGGTGAGGTCTATCAGACCTATGACAAGGGCTCGGCCACCGGCGCTTACTGGTCTACCTCCAGCAGCGCCTGGTCCGGCACCTCCTCTTCCTCTAGCCTGGGCTGGCAATTCACCGACGCCAACGGCAAGAAGCTGGCGGATGGGACCCGCGTCACCGTGACCGCCCGGGCTGTACCGGAGCTGTATTGGGACCGCTTCAACAAGGCGGTAAAGGGTGAGCTGGCAGACGGCGCCTATTGGACCACCACCTTCACCATTGACAACGCCAAGCCCGAGGCCACCGGCATCACCTACTCCAACGACGCCATCACCGGCGCCCGGCGCCTGGACGTGTCGGTCAAGGACAACCGGTATGTGGCGGCTGTGTACCTGCTGAACCAGGAGGGCACCGAGGTTCTGGCCCAGAGTGCGGTGAACCAGACCGAGAAGAACAAGGCCACCACCGTAAACTTCGATCTGTCCAAGATTTACAGCAACCAGCTCAAGGTCTCCATTTTCGATTACGCCGGCAACAACACCGTATATGATGTGGACTTCGGCGGCGAGGTGCAGCGTCCCGCGACCAATACAATCCTGCACGCTGCGCTGCCCGACAACAAAGGCCAGTGGTTTGCGGATATCGACGCCGACGACCTGACCAGCATCACCACTAAAAATTCTTCTGCCATCGATACGCAGCTGCTTTCCGCGGCGCGGGATGCCAACGGCACCCTATATGTGGCCTCCCTGGAAAAGGATGCGGATAACGTTGTCACCTCTATCCTTTATACCGTGAATGAGAGCACCTATGCCTTGACCAAAATTGGCGCCTCCGACGCGGGCTACACCGACATGTCCTGGGCGCCCACGGTGAAGGGCGGCTCGCTAATGGCTACCTATGGCAACTATGTGATCGTCGTGGATACCACCACAGGCGGAATTGCGGGCCTGTGGGATTTAAAGAGCACCATCGGTTCCAGTACTAATATCGTGGGTCTGAGCTATCTTGCCACGACGAAGCATGCGACCTATGGCGATATTGACCTGTTCGCGCTGCTGTGCAGCGACGGCACCATTTATCAGACGGGCTTCACCTTCGACAATTCCACCGGCAAGTATACGATCTTTACCCTAGATCCCTACGCCAAGGTTACGGGCATTGACTCCAGTACCTTCTTGAGGTCCAGCATGTATTGCGCCGGTGACGGCAAGCTTTATATCAGCGCTTTCACTGGAACCGGCTCCAAGCTGGGGTATATCGATCTGGCAACCGAGTCCACCAGCGTGGTAGAGCTGGGTACGCTCAATGTTGCGCCCGTCAGCATTTACGGCGCTTCGGCCAAAACTGGGACGAACAGCGCCTCGAAGCTGCCTGGCCTGCCGGAGCTGTCCACCGAGCATGCGGTGGCTGCCAGCACCCCGGATCGTATCGCTTCCTACCGGCTCCCTGAGCTGGGCCGCTGAGCCTGAGCGGCTATGACGAAGAAAGGAAGGCTAACCAATATGTTGAAAAAATTGATTTGCTCTATGCTGGCCGTGGTTCTGGTTCTGGGCTGCTGCACGGTGGCGCTGGCTGCCGACACGAAAGACAGCGTCTATGTGAAGACCCTGGACACCACCATCGACAGCATCACGGTGGGCGTTTACGCCGAACCGGAGGCCGCTCTGAAGAACGGCAAGATCGTCTTTACCTATCCGGAGACTCTGAAGCTTGTCTCCGCGGAGAGCAAGCTCCCCGAGGAAAACGGGATCAGCGATCTGGATACCTCCAAGGCCGGAACCATTTCCTTTGCGTGGGCCAGCTATGCGGCGCAGGCGGACGTGGAGCTGATGGAGCTGAAATTTGAAGGCAAAAATGGGGAGCACAAGGCCCAAATCGCTCTGCCGGAGACCGGCGAGACCATCGAGGCCGTGCTGGAGATTCCCTATCTGTTCCTGGACGTGCAGGATAAGAGCGCATGGTACTTTGGCGCGGTTTACGCGGTGTACCAGGACGGCCTGATGGATGGCGTAGGGGAAGATCTGTTTGCGCCCAATAAGAACCTGACCCGCGCGATGTTCGCCACCATCGTTTACCGGATGGCCGGCTCGCCCAAGGTAGAGGGCAAGGCTCCCTTTACGGATGTGGCTGAGGACCTGTGGTACACCGACGCGGTTATTTGGGCCAGCAAAAACGGCGTTGTCAACGGATACGGCAACAATCTGTTTGCACCCAATAAGGACGTAAACCGTCAGGAGATGGCTGTCATGCTGTACCGGTATTGGCGGCTGCGGGGCGGCCAGGGCACGCCTTCCAGCGTGGAGTTTGAATCCTTTGTGGACAAAAATCAGGTTGCCGGCTGGGCGCTGGACGCCATGAAATGGGCCACGGCCAGAGGCGTAATCAACGGCGTGGGCGACAACCGGCTCTCTCCCAAGGGTACGGCAACCCGGGCCCAGGTGGCACAGATGCTGCTCAATTACAAGAATACCGACTAAAATAGGGCAAAATCATTGACAATCCATAACCTGTTTAGAAAGAGGACGATACTGTAGGGTTGTGGCGCGGGAGGGGCTTTCCGCTCCTCCCGCCAAGAAAAGGAAGGAGTACGGTCAATGAAATTGCGCAAACGTTTGGTGTCGATGGCTTTGGCTGTGGCGCTGATTCTGAGCTTCTGCCCCACGGTGTTGGCGGCGGAGGGACAGTTCACAGATTTGCCCAGCGGCCATTGGGCCTATTCGTA
>CATXTO010000043.1 GCA_958402445.1 uncultured Eubacteriales bacterium | reverse complement strand
ATACATTCCCGAACCGGACGCTCCCTGTAGGGGCGAGCTGCGCTCGCCCGCCGTTCTCTCCTGAGGGCGTGCTGTGGTCGCCCCAACATCTCATGCTACGGAGGCCCCCCGGGGCGCAAAAGCCCGCTATAAAATACCCGCTTCCCGCAGAGCCTGCAGCACCAGCGCCCCGGCCTGGTCCTGTCCGGCCCGGATGGTGGCGCCGCCGGCGGCGCGGTGCCCGCCGCCACCCAGGTGCAGGCACACCGCCGCGGCGTCATACTGGGGCGCGCAGCGGACGGAGACCTTGGTGTCTCCCCCCTCCACGGTCCGCAGGGTAACCGCCAGGTCCACGCCCTCAATATTCCGGGCAAAATTGGATACGTCCTCCAGATCGTCCTCCGTGACTCCAGTCTCTTGCTCCACCTCCAAGGGGATGGGACACAGGGCCACGCGTCCGCCGGCGTGAAGCTCCAGATGCTGGGCCAGGTAGGCGTTGAGCCGCAGCCGGGGCAGCCGGGTGGTTTCAAACAGGGCCTTGTTAATGGGATAGGTGTCGGCCCCCGCCTCCAGGCAGGCTGCCGCCACCCGCAGGGTCTCCGCTGTGGTGTTAGAGTAGCGGAAGCAGCCCGTATCCGTGGAAACCGCCACGTACAGGGCCTCCGCCGTCGGCTTGTCCAAAGAGATCCCTAACTCCCGCAATACAGAGAACACCAGCTGGCCGCAGGCGGCGGCGCCGGGCTCCACCAGGCCCTGGAGCGCGAAGCCCCCGTTGGAGCCGTGATGGTCCAGAAGCAGATCCACCGCAAGTCCCTGGGCGCCCTGGCACAGCATGTCCGCACTGGCCGTGTCCACGGCCACCACACAGGCCCCCGTCTTGGGCGCCGGGCAGGTCAGGCCCGCCAGATAAGACCGGTACTTTTCCGTCAGCTGGGGATTTTCCAGCACACAGGCCTCCTTCCCCAGGGCCCGGAGCCCCCGGCAC
Organism: uncultured Eubacteriales bacterium; assembly: GCA_958402445.1. Lineage (GTDB taxonomy): Bacteria > Bacillota > Clostridia > Oscillospirales > Oscillospiraceae > Faecousia. The sequence continues at coordinate 14,376 of CATXTO010000043.1, read as the reverse complement.
AGAGCCGCAGCGCTGCCCACGGTATCCCCGTCGGGCCGGCGGTGGGTCAGAAGCAAAAACGTCTTTTGCGCCCGCAGCGCCTGGGCGAACTCAGGAACGGTCAGCTTTATCATCGGCCTGTTCCTCCCGCTCTTTGAGCGTACTCAGCAGCTCCAGCATCTGGGCGCCACGGCGGATCGAGTCGTCCTCCACCCATTCTAGCTCCGGCGTATAGCGCAGCTGCAGGGACGCGCCCAGGCTGCGGCGCAGATAGCCGCCTGCGGAACGGAGCCCCTTCAGCGCGTCCTTGGCCCGTTCCCGGTCCAAAAAGCTCACATAAATTTTGGCGTAGCGCAAATCCGGGGTGGTGTCCACCCGGGTGATGGAGATCATGGTCTCCTGGACCCGCGGGTCCTTTAGGCCCCGCAGCAAGCCGGCCAGCTCCCGCTGAATCTCCTCATTGATGCGGCCAATGCGATTCAATGCCATCTCGCGGCCTCCTTTGTCGTAATGTCAGGCGGGGAGCGTCTCCCCGGGTATCCATAGTGTGCCCATGGTGGGGCGAAATTCTCCACAACTGAAAAACCGCCGAGCCGCACAGGCGGCGCGGCGGTCAGGCCCTTTGTAGAGGCGCGCTTCCCACGCCCGTCCTTCCTCTGTAGGGGCGTGCTTTGCATGCCTGCCGGGGAATGCTCCAGGTCTGCCGGTTTTGGCGGGCGGCCACAGGTCGCCCCTACATTCCCCGGACCGGTTCCATCCTGTGGGGACGCGCTTCCCACGCCCGCCGTTCCCCTGTAAGGGCGTGCTTCGCACGCCCGCCGGGGAATGCTCCAGGTCTGCCGGTTTTGGCGGGCGGCCACAGGCCGCCCCTACATTCCCCGGACCGGTTCCATCCTGTGGGGACGTGCTTCCCACGCCCGCCGTTCCTCTGTAGGGGCGTGCTTTGCACGCCCGCCGGGGGCCGTTCCAGGCCTGCCGGTTTTGGCGGGCGGCCACAGGCCGCCCCTACATTCCCCGGACCGGTTCCATCCTGTGGGGACGTGCTTCCCACGCCCGCCGTTCCCCTGTAGGGGCGTGCTTTGCACGCCCGCCGGGGAGCGCTCCAGGTCTGCCAATTTTGGCGGGCGGCCACAGGCCGCTCCTACATTTTATGATCAAATTACCGACCCAAATCGAAGCCCAGCGTAAGCGGGTTTGGTTTGGAGAGGGGGTCAAGGCAGCGGTGCGGGTTGTGGCAAATTAGCCGCCGAAGCAAAAGCGGATTTTGCCCCGACGAGGCTCCCTACCGTTTGCCATCAGTCGCGCAGGCTCAGGGTTTGATCTCCTCCATCACGAAGCACTCGAACACGTCGCCCTCTTTGATGTCGTTGAACTTCTCAATGGCCATGCCGCACTCGTAGCCCGCGGCGACCTCCTTGACGGAGTCCTTAAACCGCTGCAGGGAGCCCACCTGGCCCTGGTGAATCACCACGTTGTCCCGCAGCACCCGAACCTGGGCGTCCCGGGACACCTTGCCGTCCTTCACATAGCAGCCGGCAATGGTGCCCACAGCGCTGGCCTTGTAGGTCTGCCGGACCTCGGCATGACCCGTGACGGCCTCCCGGAACTTGGGCGAGAGCATGCCCTTCATGGCGGATTCGATTTCATCGATGGCGTCGTAAATCACCCGGTACATGCGGGTATCCACCTTGGACCGGGCGGCACTGGCCTGGGCCGCCGCGTCGGGCCGGACGTTGAAGCCCACCACAATGGCGTTGGCGGTGGAGGCCAGAAGAATATCCGACTCGTTGATGGCGCCCACGCCGGTGTGAATCACCTGGACCCGGACCTCCTCGTTGGACAGCTTCAAAAGGCTGGTCTTCAGGGCCTCCGCGGAGCCCTGCACGTCGGCCTTGACGATGAGGTTCAGCTCCTTCATCTCGCCCTCCTGCATCTTGGCGAAGAGGTTATCCAGCGTGACCTTGGTATTGCGCTTGGCGGCGGCGTCCTTCTCCGCCTGCCGGCGCTGCTCCACCAGCTGGCGGGCCATGCGCTCGTCGGAGACCGCGTCAAACTCGTCGCCTGGGGTGGGCACGTCGGCCAGGCCCGTGATCTCCACCGGAATGGAGGGTCCCGCGGTCTTCACCGTGCGGCCCTTGTCGTCGGTCATGACCCGGACCCGGCCCACGGCGGTGCCGGCGATGATGGCGTCCGACTGCTTCAGGGTGCCGTTTTGAATCAGCAAGGTGGCGATGGGGCCCCGACTCCGGTCCAGCCGGGCCTCGATCACCGTGCCCCGGGCGGGCCGGTTGGGGTTGGCCCGGAGCTCCTGCATCTCCGCCGTGAGAATCACCATCTCCAAAAGCTGGTCGATGCCCTGTCCGTTTTTGGCGGAGATGGGACACACCACGGTCTCCCCGCCCCACTCCTCCGGCACCAGCTCATACTCCGTGAGCTGCTGCTTGATCCGGTCCGGGTTGGCACCGTGCTTATCCATCTTGTTGATGGCCACAATGATGGGAATCTTGGCTGCCTTGGCGTGGTTGATGGCCTCCACGGTCTGGGGCATGATGCCGTCGTCCGCGGCCACCACCAGGATGGCGATGTCCGTGCACTTGGCGCCCCGAGCCCGCATGGAGGTAAAGGCCGCGTGGCCCGGGGTATCCAGGAAGGTGATGGGGTTGCCGTTCACGCGCACGGTGTAGGCGCCGATGTGCTGGGTGATGCCGCCTGCCTCCCCGGAGACCACGTTGGTATTGCGCACCGCGTCCAAAAGGCTGGTCTTGCCGTGGTCCACGTGCCCCATGACCACCACCACAGGCGGGCGGGGCTGGAGCTCATCGGCGGTGTCCACGTGATCGTCAATGATTTGCTCCTCGATGGTGACCGTGACCTCCTTTTCCACCCGGCAGCCCATTTCCGTGGCCACAAACTCGGCGGTTTCAAAGTCCACAGTCTGATTGATCGAGGCTAGAATGCCGTTTCGCATCAGGGCCTTGATGACTTCGCTGGCAGTTTTCTTCATGCGGCTGGCCAGCTCGCCCACGGTGATCTCCTCGGGAATCTTTACGGTCAGAGGAATCTTCTTAAGGACCTCCAGCCGGAGCCGGCGCATCTTCTCCTGCTCCTCGCTGCGGGATTTGCTGCCCTGGAACCGGCCGCCCTTTTTATTCCCGCGGCTCTTGTTCCCGCCAATTTTCTGCTTGCCGCCGGAGATGTTCTGCACCTTCTCCGAGACAAGGGTGTCCACCCGGTCGTCAAACCGAGCGGCGTTGACCTGCACGGCGGAGGTGTCCACCACCCGGCGCTCCCGGTGACGCTGGGAAGCGGCGGGCTTGCCGGGCTCCGAAGGCTTCGGGGCGGCGCCGGAGGCGGCGGGCTGCTGGGGCCGGTTCTGAGGAGGCTGGGCGGGCTGAGGGGGAATGGCCTCCGGGGCCTTCTTGGCCTTGGGCTCCTCCCTGGCCACAGCGAAAACCTGCTCCAGAGAATCGATTTGATGGTTCTGGGTGAGATGGTCGAAAACCATGTTCAGCTGCTCGTCCGTGAGCACCTGACTGTTGCTCTTCGGCTTCTCAAAATATTGGGCGACGATTTGCGCCACGTCCTTGGGGGCCATGTCAAAATCAGTGGCCACCTCCCGGATCCGGTATTTCATAAAACTCATCGCGTTGCACCTCCATGTGACTTCTTGCCGTGCCTGCCGTCTTGGGGCCTGCGCTGCCTCTGCCCGCCGGTTGTCTGCTCCGCCCCGGCAGGCCGGGGGCTTCCGGCAGACGGGCGCGCCGGGGAGCGTTTCTTTACCACGCCCTGCCGGAGGTTGTTCCGGTGGGCCTTTGCTTCCTTCTGGCGCTGCCGCGCCCGCTGGGTTCTACGGGTCAGCTCTTCCAGGGCGCCGGCGTACCGCGCCGGGTCCTCCAGGGCCTGCAAAAAGGCCAAGGCCAAAGGGGCGTCCGTCAGGGCCGCCAGGGACACCACGCCGCGCCCCAGCGCCTGCCCCAGCTCCTCCTTGGAGAAGGGGACGGTGACGCAGAGCCCCTGACCGCCGGCGGTCAGGGCGCGGGCCCGGCGCAGGGTATGACCGCCGGCGTCCCGGGCCACCAGCAGCAGGCGGGCGTGCCCGGATCGGAGCGCGGCCACGGCGGGCTCCTCCCCCACCTGGATCCTGCCGGCCTTCTGGGCCAGGGATAGGTAATTGCGGGCGTTAGGTCTCATGGGCAGCCTCCATTTCCTGGGCCAGCCGGGCCAGCAGCTCCTCCGGGACCGGAGTCTCCAAACTCCGCTCCAGGGCCTTGGAACGCACGGCCCGCTTCAGGCAGCCTGGGTCGGGACATAGGTAAGCGCCCCGTCCGGGAGCCTTGCCCCGGAAATCCAGGCTCACGGCGCCTTCCGGCGAACGAACCACGCGGATCAGCTCTTTTTTCGGCTTCCGCTCCCGGCAGCCCATACATTGACGCATGGGAATTTTCTTCTGCATGCAGGCTCCCTCCTTTTCCAGACGGTGGTTGTGGCAGCAGGCTTTCCGCCCTGCTTATGTCAGAGAAATGCAAAACATTTTTCAGTGTGGTCAGTCCAGCTCCGCCTCCAGCAAATCTTCCTCCGGGGGATCCGGCTCCTCCTGGGCCTGGGAAGCGGGTTTAATGTCAATTTTATAGCCAGTGAGCCGGGCGGCAAGCCGGGCGTTCTGGCCCTCCTTGCCGATGGCCAGGCTGAGCTGATCGTCGGGCACGATGACCCGGCAGGCCTTCTGGCCGGGCAGCTGGGTGACTGAGAGCACGGTGGCCGGGCTCAGGGCCGAGGCCACATACGCGCCGGGGTCCTCCGACCAGGTGATGATGTCCATCTTCTCCCCGTGCAGCTCCGTCACCACGGCGCCAACCCGGCCGCCCCGGGGACCCACGCAGGCGCCCACGGGATCGATGCCCTCCTGGGCGGCCCGCACCGCCAGCTTGGTCCGGGAGCCGGGCTCCCGGGCGATGTTCCGCACCTCCACCAGGCCCTCGGCAATCTCCGGCACCTCCAGCTCAAAGAGCCGGCGCACCAGGTTGGGGTGGGTGCGGGACACGGCGATTTGCGGTCCCCGGGTGGAGCGATGCACATCCACCACATAGACCCGGATCAGATCTCCCTCCCGGTAGACCTCCCCGGGGATTTGCTCGCCGGCGCGTAGAAGGGCGTCGGACCGCTCCGTGCCGGTGCCCACCCGGACGATCATATCACCGGAGTTGGGGTCGATGCGCAGCACGGTGCCGGTGAGGATTTCCTGGGCCTTGGAGGAATAGCTCTCATAAATGGCGCCCCGCTCCGCCTCCCGAATGCCCTGAATGATGACCTGTTTGGCGGTCTGGGCGGCAATGCGGCCGAAATTTTCAATTTTTACAGGAATTCGCACCACGTCTCCCACTTGGGCGGCGGGGTCCAGGTTCCGGGCCGCGTCCAGGGCGATTTCCAGGGCCGGGTCCTCCGGCTCCTCCGATACGGTCTTCTGCTGCACCATGGACATGGCCGCTTCCGTCAGCTCCACCAACACGTTTTCCGCGGGCACCTCCCGGTGGTCCTCCCGGTCCTTCCGATAGGCGTTTACCAGAGCCTGCTTGATCCGCTCCACCATATAGTCCACCGGAATGCCCCGCTCCTTCTCCAGCATCTTCAGGGCGGCGAAGATCTCCGCCGGCTGGCAGAGCTCGGGCTCCGGATTCTTCTTTGCTTTTGCGCCTCTGGCCATGACTTTTCCTCCTGTCAGAATTCCACCCGGAGCCGCACCAGGGCGACCTCCGATTTTTCAAAGGTAATGGGGCTGCCGGCTACCTCCACGGTCACATCGCCGTCCTGGTAGCCCTGGAGAATGCCGGCGAATTCCTTGCCGCCGTTTTTGGGGCGGAACAGCTTCACCAGCACCGGGCTGCCCAAAAACTGCTGGAAATCCTGGGGCCGCTTCAGCGCCCGCTCCAGCCCTGCGGAGCAGACTTCGAAGTGATAGCTGTCGGCAATGGGGTCCTGCTGATCCAAAATGGGGTCCAGGGCCCGGGAGATGGCCTCGCAGTCCGCGATATCCACGCCCCCCTCCTTATCGATATACACGCGCAGATACCAATCCGCGCCTTCCCGGACATATTCCACATCCCAGAGGCTGCAGCCGTGTTCCTCCACCACGGGTCTGGCAAAGGCCGCTACCTGCTCTGTCACTTTCATCTCAACACGCCTTTCTCAGCAAGAAAGAGAGGGGCGCGCCCCTCTCTTTCGTAAGTCTTACGTTAGATTGTGAACATTATATCACCTTTTTATCCAATTTGCAAGGGGGACTTGCAAGAAAATAATCAAAAAATTCCGTCGTAAACCCGGCGGGAGACCGATTTCCCCTTCCCGGCCAGCCCGGTTTTTCCGGCACGGCGGCGCGGGGCCGGCTCGGGGTCCTTCCAGCCTCGGAAAACGGCAGGACGCCCCTTTCATCGGAATGTAGGGGCGACCTGTGGTCGCCCGCGGGCGTGCAAAGCACGCCCCTACGGGGTCTCTATCCATGGTTCGTTGTAGGGGCGAGCTGTGCTCGCCCGCCGGGAGAATCCTCCGATACCGGGATGCAGGGCGACCTGCGGTCGTTCCGCGAACCCGCGTCTCATCTCATAGGTTTGCGGGCGCGCAAAGCACGCCCCTACGTTTTTGCGGAACTCTGTGGGAAAAATTCGCTTTTTTGCCTAAACCCATTGTATTTTTTTTGTATATGTGTTATATTCTACAGTCGAGAGATTTCGGTCGAACATGGAAGGAGCTACCTGATTTATGGCGAAACAGGAGAACATTCGCAACGTTGCCATCATTGCCCACGTGGACCACGGCAAAACCACCCTGGTGGACCAGATGCTCAAGCAGGGCGGTATTTACCGGGAAAACCAGGTCACCGTGGAGCGGGTCATGGATTCCGGCGATTTGGAGCGGGAGCGGGGCATCACCATCCTGGCCAAAAACACCGCCGTGCACTATAAAGGCTATAAAATCAATATCGTCGACACCCCGGGCCACGCGGATTTCGGGGGCGAGGTGGAGCGGATTCTGAAAATGGTCAACGGGGTCCTGCTGCTGGTGGACGCCGCCGAGGGGCCCATGCCCCAGACCCGGTTCGTGCTCCAGCGGGCCCTGGCGCTGGGCCACCGGGTCATCGTGGTGGTCAACAAGGTGGACCGGCCCGACGCCCGGGTGCACGAGGTCATGGACGAGATCCTGGAGCTGCTGCTGGACCTGAACGCAACGGACGAGCAGTTCGACTCCCCTACGGTCTTCTGCTCCGCTCGGCAGGGCATTGCGGCCTACGGTCCGGACCAGGCCGGTTCGGACCTGGCGCCCCTGTTTGAGACCATCCTCCAGTATATCCCCGCGCCCCAGGGCGACCCGACGGGGCCGCTGCAGGTGCTGGTGAGTTCCATTGATTACAACGACTATGTGGGCCGCATCGGCATTGGCCGCATCGAGCGGGGCACTCTGCGGGTGAACCAGGAGGTGTCGGTCTGCGACTACCACGACGAAACCATGAAAGACAAGGGGAAAATTGCCGCCCTGTACGAGTTCGACGGCCTGGGAAAGGCCCCGGTGCAGGAGGCCTCCGCCGGGGAAATCGTGGCGCTCTCCGGCATTGCCGACCTGACCATCGGCCGGACTTTGTGTGACCCGGAGCACTTAGAGCCTCTGCCCTTTGTAAAGATTTCGGAGCCCACCATTGAGATGACCTTCTCCGTCAACGACAGCCCCTTTGCCGGCCGGGAGGGCAAATACGTCACCTCCCGGAACCTGCGGGACCGGCTGCAGCGGGAGCTTTTGAAGGACGTGTCCCTGCGGGTGAGCGAGCAGGGCACCGACGCGTTCAACGTGGCCGGGCGGGGCGAGATGCACCTGTCCATCCTCATGGAGACCATGCGCCGGGAGGGCTACGAATTTTCCGTCTCCACCCCCCGGATTCTCACCAAGGAAATCGACGGCCAGGTGTGCGAGCCCATCGAGCGGATGGTGGCGGACGTGCCGGACGGCACCATGGGCGCGGTAATTGAGAAAATCGGCGCCCGGAAGGGCGATCTGGTTTCCATGACGCCTGTGGGCAGCCGCTACCGGCTGGAATTTCTGGTGCCGTCCCGGGGTCTGTTCGGGTACCGGAACGAGTTTTTAACCGACACCAGGGGCGAGGGCATCCTGTCCTCCGTCCTGGACAGCTACGCCCCCAGAAAGGGCGAGATCACCCGCCGGCTCACCGGCTCCCTGGTGGCGTTTGAGTCCGGGGAGACCAGCTCCTACGGCCTGTATAACGCGCAGGAGCGGGGGGCGCTGTTCATCGGCCCCGGCGCCCAGGTGTACGCAGGCATGGTGGTGGGCATTTGCAGCCGGAACGAAGACATGACAGTAAACGTCTGCAAGAAAAAACAGCTGACCAATATGCGGGCCTCTGGCTCCGACGAGGCCCTGCGCCTCACGCCGCCCCGCATTCTCTCCCTGGAGCAGTGCCTGGAGTTTTTAGCCGACGATGAACTGCTGGAATGCACCCCCAAAAGCCTGCGCATCCGCAAGCGGGTTCTGGATCACGCGGCCCGGATGCGGGAAATGATGAAAAACCGGGGGTAACCCGGCGGTATCCTGTAAGGGCGAGCTGCGCTCGCCCGCCGCTTCCCTGTAGGGGCGAGCTGCGCTCGCCCGCCGTTTTCCCCGTAGGGGCGAACTGCGCTCGCCTCCCTATCCCCTGTAGGGGCGAGCTGTGCTCGCCCGCCGTTTCCCCCGTAGGGACGAGTTGTGCTCGCCCGCGGGCGACCACAGGTCGCCCCTACAGTCCGTTATGGAACGGTCACCGCAGAAAAACAAAAATCCAAGCCAAAGCCCTGCGAAGCGGGTCCGGTTTGGTGAGAAGGGGCAAGAGAGCGGCGCGGAGGGCGCCGAATGAGACGCCGGCGCCAAAGCGGATTTTACCCCGACGACGCGAGCTGCGCTTGTCCGCCGCTTCCCTGTAGGGGCGAGCTGCGCTCGCCCGCCGCTTCCCTGTAGGGGCGAGCTGTGCTCGCCCGCCGTTTCCCCCGTAGGGACGAGTTGTGCTCGCCCGCGGGCGACCACAGGTCGCCCCTACAGTCCGTTATGGAACGGTCACCGCAGAAAAACAAAAATCCAAGCCAAAGCCCTGCGAAGCGGGTCCGGTTTGGTGAGAAGGGGCAAGAGAGCGGCGCGGAGGGCGCCGAATGAGACGCCGGCGCCAAAGCGGACTTTACCCCGACGACGCGAGCTGCGCTCGCCCGCCGTTTCCCGTAGGGACGAGCTGCGCTTGTCCGCCGTTTCCCCCGTAGGGGCGAGCTGCGCTCGCCCGCCGCTTCCCTGTAGGTGCGAGCTGCGCTCGCCCGCCAGCCCAGCAAGTTGGGGAAATTTCCCAGCGGGCGGCCAAAGGTCCCCCACAATTTTTTTGGAACGACCCCAGGTCGTTCCTTACAGGCCCGTTATCAAAAGGCGGGGAGCCAAACGCTCCCCGCCTCTTCTTCATTTCTTATTTCCCAAAATACCGCTTCAGCAGCCCCTCGAAGGCGCGGCCGTGGCGGGCCTCGTCCCGGGCCATCTCATGTACGGTGTCGTGGATGGCATCTAGGCCCAGCTCCTTGGCCTTCTTGGCGATGTCCATCTTGCCGGCGGTGGCGCCGTTCTCCGCCTCCACCCGCATCTCCAGGTTCTTCTTCGTGGAGTCGGTAATAACTTCTCCCAGCAGCTCGGCAAACTTGGCGGCGTGCTCGGCCTCCTCATAGGCGGCCTTCTCCCAGTATAGGCCGATTTCCGGATAGCCCTCCCGATGCGCCACCCGGGCCATAGCCAGGTACATGCCCACCTCGCTGCACTCGCCCTCAAAGTTCGCCCGCAGGCCCATCTTAATTTCCTCCGGGGCATCGGCGGCCACGCCGACCACATGCTCGGCGGCCCAGGTCTTCTCCGCGCCCTGTTCAATGAACTTCGAGCCGGGGACCTTACACACGGGGCACTTGAAATCGGCGGGCATTTCCTCTCCCTCGTAAACGTAACCGCAGACAGGACAAACAAACTTCTTCATGAACATTTCCTCCTAAATAATATTTTTTATGATTGGTTTCCCGGCCGGAGGGTGGTTTCTCCCCGGGGGGAATTGGGAATACTTTCCTGCAGGCAGGTGTGACAAAGGCCCTCAAAGCAGAGACTGCAGCCTGTCACCCGCCCCCGGACTGCCCGGACGGCCTCCTGCCGCAGAGACAGGGGCACCTCCATGGAGGGCAGGTCCAGAACTGCGCCGCAGCCCGTGCAGATGAAGTGGACGTGGGGCTGCACATTGCCGTCAAACCGCTCCAGCCCCTGCACCACACCCAGGGAGATAATCTTCCTCTCCTGCTTAAACAGGGCCAAATTCCGATAAACCGTGGCTAAGGACAGGTCCGGAATCCGGGGCTTGAGCTGTTGGTATACCCACTCGGCGGTGGGATGGCAGTTGGTGCCGCGGATGCACTCTAGAATTGCGTCCCGTTTTCGGCTGTGTTTTCGGGTTCGCTCCACCGGCATCACCTCTTAATTAATAATAATTATCATTTGCATTATTAGAATAACACAAATCCTTCCATTTGTAAAGAGGAAATTTTAAAATCTTGCGACTTATTTTCATTTTTATAATTCCTTCGTTTTTCCAATTTTGGAGGGCCCGCCACTCCTTTCGGGCAAAGCTTCAAAATTTACCGGGACTGGTTGAAATCCCCCCAAGCTTCCGCTATAATGTTACTCATAAAACTGGCTTATGGGGAGGTGTAGACCGTGGGGGAAGTGATTGCCGTGCTCTCCGGCAAGGGGGGGACCGGAAAAACCTCTCTCTGCGCGGCGCTGGGAACCAGTCTGGCCGCCGCGGGCCACCGGGTCCTGTGCGTAGACACGGACGTGGGGCTGCGGAATCTGGACATCTCCCTGGGCCTGGCCGAGGTGCCGGCCCTGGCCTTTACGGACGTGAGCCAGGCGGGAGCCCCTTTGACCCAGGCCGCCCGGCATCCTCAATTTCCCACGCTCTTTTTTCTCACCGCGCCGGTGGGCCGGAGCCAGGCGGAAATCGACCGGGAGGCCTTTCTTCACATGACCGATCAGGCCCGCGCCGACTTTGATTTTTGTCTGCTGGACGCCCCCGCGGGGGTGGGTGCGCTGTTCGCTATGGCAGCCCAGGCCGCCAGCCGCATTATCCTGGTGACCGGCCCTGACCCCGCCGCGCTGCGGGACGCGGCCCACACCGGGGAGCTTTTGGAGCTGATGGGAAAGCGGGAGGTCCGCCTGGCCGTGAACCGGGTGAGTCCGGAGCTCTACGACCGCATGCGACTGACCGTGGACGATGTCATGGATTGGGTCGGCCTGCCCCTGCTGGGGGTGGTGCCGGAGGACCGAAACGTAACGCTGGCCGCCGCCCGGGGCAAGCCCCTGATTCTATATTCCCGCCGGGGCGCGGCCGCCGCCTGTCGGCGTATGGCTCGGCGGCTGCTGGGCCTGCGGGCGCCGCTGCAGAAAATTAAAGTGAACACCTGATGGGATTGGAGTGATACAATGAATATTGCGTTTTTGGCACATGACAAAAGGAAAGAGCTCATGGTGCAGTTCTGTACCGCCTACAAGAGCATCCTCTCCAAACACAGTCTCTATGCCACAGCCACCACGGGGCGCCTGGTGGCGGAGGCCACGGGTCTGCCCATCACCTTACTTCTGTCCCACAAGCAGGGCGGGCATCAGCAGATCAACGCCCGTATCGCTTACAATGAAATCGACCTGGTGCTGCTGTTTACCAATCCGGACGCCACAGACCCCTGGGACGGGCAGCAGATGCTGGAGACCATCCGCTTCTGCGATAAGCACAACGTCCCCGTGGCCACCAATCTGGCCGGCGCGGAAATGCTGATCCTGGGGCTGCAGCGGGGCGATTTGGACTGGCGGGAAATGCTCCGGTCCAAAAATACCCTGCGGTAGCGGCCGGCGTTAGATTTTATATTCTGTAGGGACCCCGCGAAACCGGGGGATTCCCCCTGCGGGCGGCCACAGGTCGCCCCTACAGACGCACCATCGATTTTCATCCTGTAGGGGCGAGCTGCGCTCGCCCGTAAACCCCGCAAAACCGGGGGATTCCCCCTGCGGGCGACCACAGGTCGCCCCTACAGACGCACCATCAATTTTCATCCCGTAGGGGCGAGCTGCGCTCACCCGTAAACCCCGCAAAACCGGGGGATTCCCTCAATGGGCGGCCACAGGCCGCCCTTACAGATACACCATCGATTTTCATCCCGTAGCGGCGAGCTGTGCTCGCCCGCAAACCCCGCAAAACCGGAGGTTTCCCCCTGCGGGCGACCACAGGTCGCCCCTACAACCGTGCCATCAATATTCGTCCCGTAGGGGCGTGCTTCGCACGCCCGCGGGCGGCCACAGGCCGCCCCTACAGTATGGGGTTGAGAAGATATCACAGACGCGCGAAGGAGAACAAAGATGGAGAAAATTAAGCCCCGGACCCTGTCCGGCTTTATGGAGCTGCTGCCGAAACCCCAGATGCAGCTGGAGCGGATGCTGGAGCTTCTGCGCAGGACCTACGCCCTGTACGGGTTTACCCCTCTGGACACCCCGGCCATCGAGGCGGCGGAGGTGCTGCTGGCCAAGGGCGGTGGTGAGACGGAGAAGCAAATCTACCGCTTTTCCAAGGGAGACGCGGACCTGGCTCTGCGGTTCGACCTGACGGTTCCTTTGGCCAAATATGTGGCCCTGCACGCGGGCGAATTGAGCTTCCCCTTCCGCCGATATCAGATTGGGAAGGTCTACCGGGGCGAGCGGGCCCAGCGGGGCCGGTTTCGGGAGTTCTACCAGGCGGATATCGACATTATCGGGGACGGCAGGCTGGACATTCTCAACGAAGCCGAAATTCCCTCGATCATCTACCAGACCTTCCGCTCCCTGGGCCTGACGCGGTTCCAGATTCGGGTGAACAACCGGAAAATTCTCAGCGGTTTTTACGCCATGCTGGGTCTGTCGGACCAGGCGGGCGATATTATGCGGGCTGTGGACAAGCTGGACAAAATCGGCCCGGACAATGTTCGCCAAATTCTCACAGAGGCCTGCGGCCTGGGCGAGGACCAGGCCAGGCAGGTGCTGAACTTCATGGCGATCTCCGGCTCCAACGATCAGGTCCTGGGTGCTCTAATCCGGTATCAGGGCCAGAACGAGGTCTTTGACCAGGGCCTTGAAGAGCTGAGCGCCGTGGCGCGGTATCTCGGCCAGTTCGGTGTGCCGGAGGAGAATTTTGCTGTGGACCTGACCATCGCCCGGGGACTGGACTATTATACCGGCACTGTCTACGAGACCACCCTCCTGGACCACCCGGAGATCGGCTCGGTGTGCTCCGGCGGGCGCTACGACAACCTGGCGGGCTTCTACACGGACCGCCAGCTCCCCGGCGTGGGCATCTCCATCGGCCTGACCCGGCTGTTCTTTGTGCTGGGGGAGGCGGGCCTGCTGAATCCCGACCTGCCCACGGCGCCGGCGGACGTGCTGGTGCTGCCCATGACCCAGGACCCGGGGCCCGCCATCGCCCTGGCCACCACGTTCCGGGCGGCGGGCCTTCGGACCCAGCTCTATGGGGAGCAAAAGAAATTCAAGGCTAAGCTGAGCTACGCAGATAAATTGGGGGTGCCTTTTGTGGCCCTGCTGGGGGAGGACGAAATTGCCCAGGGGAAATGCTCGGTAAAGAATCTTTTCACCGGGGAACAGGAGACCCTGGGTCCGGAGGAGGCCGTCCGGCGCATCGCCCAGGGCATTGCGGCCAAGGAAACGGGCTTTGTAATTCAAGAGTCGTAAGGAACGATCCGCGGTTTTCGGTAACGAAACGCAGGGGCGACCGCATCGGGGCAAAGTCCGCTCTTGCTCCGGAGGCCTATTCGGCCGCCATCCGCACCGCCTCCTTGCCCCTCCTCTCCAAACTTTGGTAATAAAATGTAGGGGCGACCTGTGGCCGCCCGCTTGGGCTGCATACCGGGATGGAACCTCAGCGGGCGAGCGCATCTCGCCCCTACAGGGTATGGACGCAATCAGGAAGGTAGGGAACGTTCGGAATTCGGGACGTAGGGGCGGCCTGGGGCCGCCCGTCTGGGCTGCTTACCGGAATGGAACCTCAGCGGGCGAGCGCAGCTCGCCCCTACAGGGTACGGACCCAATCAGGAAGATAGGGAACGTTCGGAATTCGGGACGTAGGGGCGGCCTGGGGCCGCCCGCCTGGGCTGCTTACCGGAATGAAACCTCAGCGGGCGAGCGCAGCTCGCCCCTACAGGGTATGGACGCAATCAGGAAGATAGGGAACGTTCGGAATTCGGGACGTAGGGGCGACCTGTGGTCGCCCGCCTGGGCTGCTTACCGGAATGAAACCTCAGCGGGCGAGCGCAGCTCGCC
>CATXTO010000042.1 GCA_958402445.1 uncultured Eubacteriales bacterium | reverse complement strand
CCTACATCAAGGGGGCTTTGTCTATTGTCCGTTTTTTCTGGTCCTGTTCACTGCCTGCGTGTCCGGGGGGATTTTTGTTAAGCTGTTGGCACTATTCTTCAACAGAGGTCTTTCTGGTGCATAATTTATTGCTAATATAATGTAGGGCTGGAAGAAGGTATCATATTAAAGTTGACAAGAATAGCGGAGTGCAGTATTATGGTGAAAGTAGGAAAATGATTATAGGAGGGGAGGGGGAATTTAGATCAACAGCGTTTTAATTTGCAGAAAGAGATAACAGGATAGAAAGAGAGGAAAACAAATGGGTTGTTCTTGGAGATTCCGGTTGATATCCGGATTGCTTACGCTTGTCTTGCTTTTTGAGCTGCTTCCCATTGGGACGTTTGCTTCGGACGAGGACTTGAAGGTGCCGGAGATTCAACCGGCAGTGGTGGATGAAAACGGCTGTCCCATTCCAGCCGACCCCCAGACGCAGGAGGCGGCGCCCATCATGGTTTTGGGGGAGGATCCCTCCCTGCGCTCGGAACATACCAAGCAGTTTCGCCTGAGCGACGGCAGCAGCATTGCCGCTACTTATGAAATACCCGTACACTATCAGGACGCAGACGGCCTCTGGCAGGAGATAGATAACCGGCTGGTCTATCAGACCGCAGAGGACGGAGCAGCAATGGAGGGCTATGCGACGGCGGACAATCCGATGCAGTGTATCTTTGCGCCGGCGCTTTCGGAAGATACAAATCTGGTGGAAGTGCAGAGTGGGAAATACGCGGTTTCCTTCCGCTATTTGGGTGGAACAGGAGACGCTGAGCCGGACGCCAGTACGACGGAAGCTTCCGCTCCAGTTTCCATACTACAAGGGGAGGTGCTCAACGGACCGCTTAAGGCAAAGGACATAGGAGCAGGAGAGTCGGGAAACACGCAGTGGGCGACTGATTTACCAGACTCACAAGAGATCATTTGGGCGGAATTGGAGGCGGCTGGGGACCCTCTGACGGAACAGCTGCGGGCGCAGCACGCGGTAGCCTCCGTAGGATACGGCAACGTTCAGCCAGGCGTCTCTTTGCAGTACATCACTTATGGCACCACTATGAAGGAATATATTTTGGTCAATCAGCTGGCCGATTTCTATGAATATACGTTTTCCGTGGAAATCGCGGAAATGTGGGCGGACAATTATAATAACGGCCTGATTTTTTACGACAAGGAGAGTGGCGAGCCTGTTTTTGAAATGCCCGCCCTCTATATGACGGATGCCGCAGGCGCCTATTCCCAGGATGTGTATTTTAGCCTGAATCCGATGGGCGATGATTTGTATGAGCTGGTCATTACGGCGGACCAGGATTGGATCAACGCCCCGGAGCGGGTTCTGCCGATTCAGATCGACCCTACTTTGATTCGCGATCTGTCGTCGGATCATATACGTACCGGCTATGTATGCGATCAGGAAGCGGACATAACCCGTTGGGAATATGGAGATCAGTATTTAGGCTATGACGGTAGCGGGGAGGGCGGCTATCAGACCTTTGTCCAGTTCCGCAATTTGCCCAATCTGCCGGCCAACAGTGTGATTTGCGGCGCGACACTCAGCTATTTTGTCCCGGAAGTGAGTGCGGATGGCCGGAGGGAGCTGTATGTAAACGCCTATAAGATTGACGATTATACCGAATGGGGCCAGAACTTCTGGCAGTGCTACGATCATTATAGAGATGCGGCAATTCTTGATTACGTAAAATTTACGGAATCCTCTGCAAATACGTTTGCCACTTGGAATATCACAGACCTGGTGAAACAGCATTACGAGTCTGGCAATCAAGACGTAACCGCCTTCACGATGTTTGCGGAGGATCAGGAAAGCCTGTCTGGCGGGAACTGCATGAAAGTCACCCTGCGGAACCGGAGAGATCGCCCTATCATGCAGATCGCCTATCGGGACACCCGGGGGCTGGAGAGCTACTATACCTATCAAACCCAGGAGATCGGCAGGGCCGGCGCCGGCTATGTGTCCGATTACACCGGCCAGCTCACCCTGGCCCGGACGGACCTGTCTTACGCCAGTACCGTCATGTCCTTCTCCCTGGCGCACGTGTACAACTCGGCCTTCTGGGACCGGCAGTTTTCCGGCACCGCCGACCTGCACACCAAGACCTTTAACCAGATGAAAAGCGGCAACGGCTGGAAGCTCTCCATCCAGGAGACGGTGGTCAGCACCAATGTTAACAATACACCCTATCTGGTGTACACCGACGAGGATGGAACGGAGCATTATTTTTACAAGGACGGGAATATCTACCGGGACGAGGACGGACTCAATCTCAAAATCTCAGTTTCGGGAAGCACCTATACGCTGACAGATGAAAAAGACAATCAAAAAATCTTTGTCAACGGCTTTTTGACCTCCATCTGTGATGCGAATGGGAATAAAATTCATATCGTCTATAACGGGCAGACCTACAGCGCCTCCGGCTCCGCCTGGAAGCCGGGCAATCAAAATAACAACCAGGCTACGTCCGTGGTGCTGGTGCCGGCGGGTAGCAGCACGGCCACGAAGCTGGCCACCTTGGCCTACAGCAACGGCTTTTTGTCCTCCATCACCGACTTTGCCGGACGCGTCACTACTTATTCCTATGCGAATTATAGCTCCAGCTCGGCGCAGCTGACCAAAGTGACCCGCCCGGACGGCACCTTCAGCCAATATGGCTACTCCGGGACCCACGGGCGAATTTTGCATGCCTACGACAGTGAGACGCAGACCGGCATCCGTTATACGTATCAGTCTGTACCCACAGGATATGTGGTTTCCCAAATGGAGGCTTATTACGCCAGCGGGACCTATAACCAACCTTCTTCGTTCCTGGGACGCGTGTCCCGCAAGGGTATTGATGGACGGAGAACGGTGTATGTGGACGCGGGCGACGACCTCAATTTGTCCACGTCAGCCGATAACCTGACAACCACACTTGTGTTCGACAGCGCTGGCCGGACCGTCAACGCCGACACCAAAAATGCCGACGGCCAGCTCTTGGGTGTCACGGCGGCGGCTTACTCGAACAAATCCGCCAGCAGCGTTCCCAACCGCCTGCTCAAATCCATTGCCGGCGGCCAATTGGGCGTCAACCTGCTGCAAAACGGGAGCATGGAGACCGGCGCCAACGGGGCGGATACGGACGCGGGCAATTTTGCCACCAGTTGGGTCTATCACAACAGCGGCGGTAAAGTCCGCCGCCGCAGCGGCATCGGCCGCACGGGAAACTGGGCTCTGCGGTATTACATCAACGCGGCGGACGCCTCCGGCGGACGGGCGGAGACCCGACAAAAGGTGACGCTCCAGGCAGGAACCTCCTACACCTTCTCTATTTACGCCAAAACCACGGCCCTTTCCAATCGGACGGCGGGCGGCGGCGTCATGGCCCGCCTTCTGGACTCTGCGGGCGCCACTATGGCGAGGAGCCGCGTCCTGACGGAGGTAACGGCCACCGGCGTCGGCGGCGGCTGGGAGCGCCTGATGGTAACCTTTACCCCCGCCTCCACCGGGACCTATTACGTTGCCATGGGCCTGTACAACGCCGCGGGCACCGTGGTTTTCGACGACGCGCAGCTGGAGACGGGCGATACCGCGTCCTCCTACAATCTGGTGGCCGACGGCAGCTTTGAACTCAACGACGGCAGCTGGGTAATTCGGAGCAACGCCAGACGCTCCACCTGGAGCAAACAGAATGGCAACGTATCCGTTACCATACAGGGAGCCAGCAACCAGGAATATGCGGCAGCCAGGCAAACCATTCCCGTCAACTGCAGCTCCGACGCCACCTTCCTGCTCTCCGGCTGGGCAAGAGCAGATTCTGCTCCCGGCCTCTCTACAGACAAGTTCTGGGGAGACGTGCGGTATTTTGGCCTGGTAGCCACCGTCAATTATACAGACGGCACCCGGGAGGACCATTGCCTGCCATTCAACGAGTCCATTCGGGATTGGCAGTACGCGTCTATGGCCGTGGTGCCCCGGAAATCGGGGAAGACCGTCAGCACAATCGTCATCTTCTGCTGCTATTACCACAATGTAAATCAGGTATGCTTTGACAGCATTGCCTTGACAAAGGAGCCCGCCCAAACGTATACTTATGACAAAGACGGAAAGCTGCAGGCCGTCAACCAAACGGATTCCGACGGGGTCTCCTATACTTATGACGGCGCAGACCTCATCAAGCTGGAGTCCAGCTCCTTTGGGACCTACAACATCTCCTACAACAGCGCTCATCAGGCGGAAACCATTCAAAACAACCTGGTGAAGCAGTCCATGGTCTATACGGGCCAGGGCCAGACCGCTTCCGTCACCCTCACCGCAGCCAACGGCTCCGGACGCAAGCTCCAAACCAGCGCGGGATACAATGCCGCCGGCCTGACCAGTCAGGTGACGGACAGCGCAGGCGGGGTCACCCGCTACGGCTATACCTCCACCCGGCAGGTGGATCGAATCACGGACCCTGCAGGCACGGTGATAGAGCACAGGTATAACCAGGATAACGACCGCATCCGTATGAGCTATCTGTCCGGGCAGGTCTCCCTGGATTACGCCTATGAGAACGGCAATCTGACGGGGCTGACCCGGGGCGGGTACTGGAACGGCGCCAAATACTCCATGCAGTACGATCTGGATTACGACGCCCTGGGCCGCAATACCGCCGTATCCGTGGGCGGCAGTCCTCTGGCTCGGTATCAGTATGTGGAAAACACCGGGAAGGTGGACACCATGACCTACGGCAACCGGGCCAGCGTAACCTATACCTACGACCTGCTGGACCGGATGGCCGGGGAGACGTGGAGCAGCGGAGACCGGATTCGGTACGCCTACGACGGCAACGGCCAGGTAGAACGGATTCTGTCGGAAAAGTACGGCATTCAGACCGATACGCGCTATGAGTACGACGGGCTGGGCCGGCTGATCCGCAGCTCCCAGTACCGGGACGGGAGCCTGGTGCTGCGAACCTTCCAGCAGTATGACGGCAGCAGCCGATTGCGGTCCGAGAGCTGGCAGCTGCCGGGCGCGACCTACGTGAGCTCGTACAGCTATGACAAGAATGGCCGCCTGATCCGGCTGGAGCCTGGTATCGGGCCGGATCTGACGTACGGCTACGACAGCGTGAACCGGCTGAAGAGCAAGACCGGGGAATATTATGTGCAGAGCTACGTGTACCGGGACCTGGCGGGCAATAAGACCACGAGCCAGGTAGAGAAGCTGGAGGTGAAGCAGAACCAAAACGGCAGTCCCTTTACCCCGGCGTATAGCCTGAGCTATACCTACGACGCTATGGGGAACATCGCGACGGTGAAGGGGAGCGACGTGATGTCGAGGCAGAGCGCGTCGTATGAATACGACGAGCAGGGGCAATTGGTGGGGGAAGAGAATACAGACGGGACGACCCACTACAGCTACGACGGGTACGGGAACCTGCGGAAAAAGGTGAGCCAGGGCGGTGGCCTGGCGAAGGAGACCTATACCCTGAACTATGGCACCACGGGATGGGTGGACCGATTGCAATCGGTGAAGATCCAGCGGATGGATGGGAGTACGGAGCAGGGGAGCTTTAGCTATGACGGAGTCGGGAACCCCTTGAAGTACTACAATGGGCAGAGCTGGAACCTCTCCTGGGAGAACGGGCGGGAGCTGGCCGCGGCGGCTTCGGAGGGAGTAGAGCTGTCGTTTGCCTACGGGGCCAGCGGTGCGCGGAACCAGAAGATCGTGCGAACGGAGGAGGGGGCGCCAAAACCCACGGAGCCCACGGACCCCACAGACCCGGTGGAGCCGCCGGAGCCGACGAAGCCGGTAGAACCCACGAAACCGACGCATCCGACGCTGAAACCAACGGATCCCACGTGGCTGCCGCCGACCTTTCCCCAGGAAGTCCCGAAGGAAAGCATCACGGCGACGGAAGGAACAATCAATATTTGGGGGCCGCCAGACGCGGAAATCCCGGGCCCCATCCCAGTTCCCACGCTACCGTCGATTGTAAACCCAGGAGGTCCCAGTACCCGTTCGGTTTCGCAGGGGAGCACGGTGATTCACAACTACACCTACGCCAGTGGGAAGCTGTTGCAGGAGACGATGGCCAGCGGGGCGGCGGTGGAGACGCTGGACTTCAGCTACGACGAGAGTGGGGCGCCGTACCATCTCCGGTATACCAATGGCGCAGGGTCCACCTGGAGCTATCAATACCTGTGCAACCTGCAAGGGGACGTGATTGGTCTTCTGAACAGCACGGGGGACCTGGTGGCGCGGTACGTGTACGACGCGTGGGGCCGGCCCATCTCCATCACGGACGGCAAGGGCAAGGACGTGTCGGGAGACCCGAGCCACATCGCCAACCGGAACCCTCTGCGCTACCGGGGCTACTATTACGACCAGGAAACCGGCTTCTATTACCTGCAATCCCGCTATTACGACCCCGTCCTCTGCCGGTTCATTAATGCAGATAGCTTTGCAAGTACAGGACAGGGTTTTCTGGGTTACAATATGTTTGCCTATTGTAATAATAGCCCTGTCAGTATGCGGGATCATTCCGGCGGCGTCCCAACCACCTCGACAATGATGACGGATTCGGGGTCAGGCAGTGTCTATATCCCGGATCAGAGTGAATATGGGGCCGCCCCGGATTATGTATCAATTGGTTCTGGAGGGCAGCATTTCAATGCGCCCAATTGCTATGCGTATGCCATTGGTTATTATAATGACCACTGTTCTTACAGTCCCGGCGATTTTTCAGAGCCATATGCGGAATACACTCTGGAAGCGGTGACAGTGGCAGTTTTAGCGGATATGAAGGAATTGGGGCGCAGCGCAAGGATTATCAGCGGTTATAACGCTCCCATTAGTTCCAGCGAATACCGCATTGCGTTACGTGTTAAAGTGGTGCCAAACCCAAAAGAATGGTTAGATAAAAGTTGGGACTATCATTTTATGGTACAGACGTCCACCGGTCGCTGGGCGGAGAAAAGCGGACCTAGCAGCGCCACTTACCTATATGTGGAGGGGACTACGCCGGAGAACGCCCCGTGGTCAAACTTCGGGATGACAGGTTATTACGACAGTCCAATCGTGTATTTTGCAATTTCATGGTAGAAATTGCGGGCAGCTAGACCCGGTCTTCGGGAGACGGGAGAAAGGAAATTGTATGAGGCAAAATAAATGGTTACCTATTATACTTGTCCTAGCTTTACTGCTGTTTTGCGTGGGATGCCGTGGGCAAGGCGATACGGGTGATGAAACAACGCCAGAAGTGACCGTGTCGCCGGAAGATATCAATTGCATCGACTTGGTACAGAGTGTTGTCACCGAAACTGAACTGGTTGCTTTTTTGGACACATGGCCCAGTGTATATGAATTAAATCAAAAATATCCAGTTGAATGCTTTCGTCGTACTGTAGTTCCCGTTTGGGGAGAACAAATTTGGGCAACTTATTGTACTGACCAAGGTTGGATAATAGTTTATTTCAGTGATAAAATGAAGTATAGTAGTCACAATTCTTTTCAAATGAAATCGTCGATGGAGGCATTAGGGCAAGTAAAAATTGGTATGTCGGTGGACGAAGTGGAGGAGTTAGACCCAGCGGGAGACTATTGGTTTCGGTACAGTAATCAGCCGTGGGTATCCTATCACTATATGGAAGACGGCACGGAATATTATATTGCTTATGACGGTTACTTTAACGTTATAGAGATATGCAAGGTGCTGATCTGATTATAATCACGGAAGTATAAGTTTTCTAATGAGGAAAGCGGAGCCGCCGGCCTGTGGGCCGGCGGCTCTCTTTTTCTACGACAGAAAATTTGACAAGTTACTACAAAATCAGTATACTGTGCTTAGATAATGGCATGCTCAAGGTGCCGGGCAGAGACGAAATACCCCTGTAGGGGCGAGCTGTGCTCGCCCGTGGAACGACCGCAGGTCGTTCCCTACAGTCCCACTTAGATTCCCGCAACGCCAGGGGGACGTGATTGGTCTTTTGAACAGCACGGGGGACCTGGTGGCGCGGTACGTGTACGACGCGTGGGGCCAGCCCATCTCCATCACGGACGGCAAGGGCAAGGACGTGTCGGGAGACCCGAGCCACATCGCCAACCGGAACCCTCTGCGCTACCGGGGCTACTATTACGACCAGGAAACCGGCTTCTATTACCTGCAATCCCGCTATTACGACCCCGTCCTCTGCCGGTTCATTAATGCGGATAGCTTCGCTTCCACAGGGCAGGGCTTCCTGGGCTATAATATGTATGTCTACTGCAACAACAATCCAACCACGACCACTGATTCAGTTGGTAGTTATCCAACTTATGCAACCATGGTTTTAGATGGAGGATATGGTGGCGGTAATTATATCCCAGATCAAAGCGATTATGGATCAGCTCCAGATTATGTATCAATTAAATCGGATGGCAATTATGATATCTCGCCTAATTGTTACGCATATGCAATCGGATATTATGATAAATCTTATAGCCCAGGGGACTTCTCAGTACCGTATGGGGAGTATACGCTGGAGTCGGTGACGAAAGCGGTGCTGTCAGATATGAAAGAGCTTGGGCGAAGCGCAAGAATCATAAAAAGCTTTAATTCCCCTATAAGCTCTAGTGAATACCGTATAGCGTTACGTGTAAAGACGATGTCTGATCCAAGAGACTGGCAGGACAGAAGTTGGGACTATCATTTTATGGTACAGACGTCCACCGGTCGCTGGGCGGAGAAAAGCGGACCTAGCAGCGCCACTTACCTATATGTGGAGGGGACCACGCCGGAGAACGCGCCATGGTCAAACTTCGGGATAACAGGTTATTATGACAGCCCAATCGTGTATTTTGCGATATCCTGGTAGAGATTCCAGGGAGCTAGACCCGGGCTTCGGGAGAAAGGAAATTGTATGAGGCAGAACAGATGGCTAACTTTGATACTTGTCCTGGCTGTCCTGCTGTCCTGCGCAGCATGCCGTGAGCAAGGTGCAGCGGATGAAGAAACGACGCAAGAAGTGACCGTGTCGCCGGACGATATCAATTGCTTTGATTTGGTGCAAAAAAAGGTATCAGAGGCTGACCTTCATGACTTTTTGGATACCCATCCAACAGTAGAGGAATTAAATCAAAGGTTTCCTATTGAGTGTTTTCGCTATACTACAGTACCTGTATGGGAAGACCTAACATGGGCAACTTATCAAACAGATCAGGGGTGGACACTTGTGTATTTTAGTAAAAAAGGAATACACAACTTTTTCGTTACAACTAAAATGGAATCGAAGACGGAAGCACTAGAACAAGTAAAGATTGGTATGTCGGTAGATGAAGTGGAGGAGTTGGATCCAGCGTGAGACTATTGGTTTCGCTACAGTAATCGGCCATGGGTATCCTATCACTACTTGGAAGACGGCACGGAATACTATATTGCTTACGATTCTAGCTTTCACGTCATCGAAATATGTAGTGTTTTGATTTAAATAATATTAAAAAGAATCCTTTGTTCGTAAAGGCCGCCGGTCCATGGGCCGGCGGCTCCCTTTTTCTACGACAGGAAATTTGACAAGTTACTACAAAATTAGTATACTGTGATTAGATAACTACTTGTTCGTGTGTTGTGGACCACATCGAAGTACTCCTGTAGGGGCGAGCTGTGCTCGCCCGCGGAACGACCGCAGGTCGTTCCCTACAAGTGCGAAACGGCAGCAGCCGATTGCGGTCCCAGAGCTGGCAGCTGCCGGGCGCGACCTACGTGAGCTCGTACAGCTATGACAAGAATGGCCGCCTGATCCGGCTGGAGCCTGGTATCGGGCCGGATCTGACGTACGGCTACGACAGCGTGAACCGGCTGAAGAGCAAGACCGGGGAATATTATGTGCAGAGCTACGTGTACCGGGACCTGGCGGGCAATAAGACCACGAGCCAGGTAGAGAAGCTGGAGGTGAAGCAGAACCAAAACGGCAGTCCCTTTACCCCGGCGTATAGCCTGAGCTATACCTACGACGCTATGGGGAACATCGCGACGGTGAAGGGGAGCGACGTGATGTCGAGGCAGAGCGCGTCGTATGAATACGACGAGCAGGGGCAATTGGTGGGGGAAGAGAATACAGACGGGACGACCCACTACAGCTACGACGGGTACGGGAACCTGCGGAAAAAGGTGAGCCAGGGCGGTGGCCTGGCGAAGGAGACCTATACCCTGAACTATGGCACCACGGGATGGGTGGACCGATTGCAATCGGTGAAGATCCAGCGGATGGATGGGAGTACGGAGCAGGGGAGCTTTAGCTATGACGGAGTCGGGAACCCCTTGAAGTACTACAATGGGCAGAGCTGGAACCTCTCCTGGGAGAACGGGCGGGAGCTGGCCGCGGCGGCTTCGGAGGGAGTAGAGCTGTCGTTTGCCTACGGGGCCAGCGGTGCGCGGAACCAGAAGATCGTGCGAACGGAGGAGGGGGCGCCAAAACCCACGGAGCCCACGGACCCCACAGACCCGGTGGAGCCGCCGGAGCCGACGAAGCCGGTAGAACCCACGAAACCGACGCATCCGACGCTGAAACCAACGGATCCCACGTGGCTGCCGCCGACCTTTCCCCAGGAAGTCCCGAAGGAAAGCATCACGGCGACGGAAGGAACAATCAATATTTGGGGGCCGCCAGACGCGGAAATCCCGGGCCCCATCCCAGTTCCCACGCTACCGTCGATTGTAAACCCAGGAGGTCCCAGTACCCGTTCGGTTTCGCAGGGGAGCACGGTGATTCACAACTACACCTACGCCAGTGGGAAGCTGTTGCAGGAGACGATGGCCAGCGGGGCGGCGGTGGAGACGCTGGACTTCAGCTACGACGAGAGTGGGGCGCCGTACCATCTCCGGTATACCAATGGCGCAGGGTCCACCTGGAGCTATCAATACCTGTGCAACCTGCAAGGGGACGTGATTGGTCTTCTGAACAGCACGGGGGACCTGGTGGCGCGGTACGTGTACGACGCGTGGGGCCGGCCCATCTCCATCACGGACGGCAAGGGCAAGGACGTGTCGGGAGACCCGAGCCACATCGCCAACCGGAACCCTCTGCGCTACCGGGGCTACTATTACGACCAGGAAACCGGCTTCTATTACCTGCAATCCCGCTATTACGACCCCGTCCTCTGCCGGTTCATCAATGCAGATAGCTTTGCAAGTACAGGGCAGGATTTCCTGGGATATAATATGTTTGCCTATTGTAATAATAATCCTATAAACTTAAGGGATTCCTGTGGTAAACTTCCTGTGACAATGAACAATGTATTAATGACAGATAGTATGATGTTAGGTGGGGGACCAAAACGTAGCGATTATTTGGGGTCATCTAACAATAAGGAAAGTGATTTTTATCATGAAGAAATAGCGTCAGTGCAGTCGGGTGTAACATGTTTTTCTGGCTCAAAGATGCCTTGTGGTGTAGGAGTTTCTGGAACAGGGTATTCTGCTACATTCGGAAAAAAAGGCGAAATTCAGGTTACACCGTATAGCTTTCTCAATAGTTCAGCAAGGTTTGGTTTTGGTAAGAGCTTTTTTGGAGCAGATGCCGGTGTGTCTTTGCTTTCCTCCAGTGTAAGCTTTTCATTATTCGGATTTAGTATTTCAGTAACTGGTGAAGTTTTCTCACTCGGCATTGGAGCGGGAATCGATTTAGAGAAGAAAACGTTTACAGGAAGGTTTTCTGCTCTGCTCGGCGTTTCGTGGTCAGTATCATGGGGCGGATAAATATTACTTTAACAAAATGTATAGTGATTAATATTGCTAATATTGAGGTATTAAATGAAAATAAAAAATTTTCAAGGACGAAATCTTTTTCAAATTTTAATATGCTTTATTCCAATGTTAAATATCTTTTCTATTGTTTATACCGAAGTATGGTGTATGCTAAAATCAAAAAAAGGTTTAATTTGGGGGGGGTGGCAATGGAAATTTCTTTTATGTTTGATCCCGGGTTTAATATTTTTAATGTTGGGATTGTCGTTTGTGAGTGAGAAACTTGAGATATTAATTGTTTACCTGTCATGCTGTATTTGGGCAGTATCCATGCTCTTATTCAGATATAAAATCAAATAAATAATAGGATAATACTCGTGATAAAAGAAAAACCAAGAAATTACATTTATTTTACAAGGTAGACAAACCTACATTAAAAATAGCGTATTAAAAGCCACTAGTATCCGGTCTGGTGGCTTTTAATTATCTACAATTTGATCGATTTCTTTATAAGTCAATATATTTTAATTAGCTAATAACACCTGTAGGGGCGAGCTGTGCTCGCCCGCCGGCGGCCAAAAGCCACCCTTACCGTCTTTTGGGTGCGTACCCGTTCGGTTTCGCAGGGGAGCACGGTGATTCACAACTACACCTACGCCAGTGGGAAGCTGTTGCAGGAGACGATGGCCAGCGGGGCGGCGGTGGAGACGCTGGACTTCAGCTACGACGAGAGTGGGGCGCCGTACCATCTCCGGTATACCAATGGCGCAGGGTCCACCTGGAGCTATCAATACCTGTGCAACCTGCAAGGGGACGTGATTGGTCTTCTGAACAGCACGGGGGACCTGGTGGCGCGGTACGTGTACGACGCGTGGGGCCGGCCCATCTCCATCACGGACGGCAAGGGCAAGGACGTGTCGGGAGACCCGAGCCACATCGCCAACCGGAACCCTCTGCGCTACCGGGGCTACTATTACGACCAGGAAACCGGCTTCTATTACCTGCAATCCCGCTATTACGACCCCGTCCTCTGCCGTTTCATCAATGCGGATGACTATGCCTCCACTGGACAGGGTTTTCTTGGTCACAATATGTTTGCCTATTGTAATAATAGCCCCTGTTCTTATCAGGACCCGGATGGGACATTACAGAATTATAATACGGCAATTTTGGATGGTGGTTATGGCGGTGGTTCTGGTGGCATAGATATTATAAGTTTGGGTATTATTGCTGGAGTACCTGTTGCAATCAGTGCTGTAGTAAGCATTGTCTCAGACACATATCAAGCCCTTGATGGTTACTCGGAAGAAGCTTATGAAGTCCGACAGCAATTGGTAGAGCAATATGCAAAAGAAATTGTCCAGCAGTATTCTCCTACCGAGTGGTTACCAGATATAGCGGGTAAGTACGGACAGTTTAAATGCAAAGATGCAGCAAAGGCCATGGAAAATGCTCTTATTGCAAATGATTTGCATGGTGCAGTTATTACTATTTCATATCCAACATACCCTGGATATGTATTTAGCACATCTAAGGGTATTTGTGTTAGTCAAAATGGAACGCATGTTGGTATAGAGTATAATGGAATAGTCTATTGTAATGTTCATCCATATGGTCTTCCTTTAGATATATGGATTAATGATTTTGATGGAGTTGGTAAAAAACAAGTTCTCTTTGTTCCGTTTTAAACATTGAGGTGTTGACAATTATGGATAAAATTCTATTGGATCCCGTATTCCTACTTATGCAATCAATTCAAAGTAAGCCAATTTTGTATTTGGGAGAAAAATCGTTACGACTGTTACATGCTTTTATATCCGGCTTTCTTGCAGGAAAAGGAGATTGGGAAAATAACTGGTACATTCCTGAGTGGTTGGCTTCGTTTAATAAGTATGTAATAGCAGCTTGTAGAATGGAAGGAACTGATTTTGGAATTGTTGAGTCTATTTTGCAAAATGGTTATTCGGAATCAGATGGTTTTGATTATTATTTCTATTTATTAGATTGTTTTTTTAAAGAGAAATTATATCTCAAGATTTAATTTAATTGCGGGTATTTTTAAAAGCCGCCGGCCCCACGGGCCGGCGGCTCCCTTTTTCTACGACAGAAAATTTGACAAGTTACTACAAAATCAGTATACTGTGCTTAGATAATGGCGTGCTCAAGGCGTCGGGCAGAGACGAAATACCCCTGTAGGGGCGAGCTTTGCTCGCCCGCGGAACGACCGCAGGTCGTTCCCTACAGTCGCCCCCTGGGACTACTGCAACTCCAGGGGGACGTGATCGGTCTTCTGAACAGCACGGGAGACCTGGTGGCGCGGTATGTGTACGACGCGTGGGGCCAGCCCATCTCCATCACGGACGGCAAGGGCAAGGACGTGTCGGGAGACCCGAGCCACATCGCCAACCGGAACCCTCTGCGCTACCGGGGCTACTATTACGACCAGGAAACCGGCTTCTATTACCTG
Source organism: uncultured Eubacteriales bacterium (assembly GCA_958402445.1). Taxonomy (GTDB): domain Bacteria; phylum Bacillota; class Clostridia; order Oscillospirales; family Oscillospiraceae; genus Faecousia. Next base: position 1,731 of record CATXTO010000042.1, on the reverse strand, counting down.
CAATCCCGCTATTACGACCCCGTCCTCTGCCGGTTCATTAATGCGGATAGCTTCGCTTCCACAGGGCAGGGCTTCCTGGGCTATAATATGTATGTCTACTGCAACAACTGTCCCGTTGGGATGCGGGATAGCCAGGGTGGTTATCCAACGAACACCACAATGCTTACTGACTCAGGTGCCGCCCCAAAGCATACGCCAGATGAAATCAAATACGGTGCTGCCCCGGATTATGTACCTGTAGAGGGGAACGGTAGTCAACATTCTGCGCCCAACTGCTATGCTTACGCGATTGGATATTTCAACGATCGGATGTCCTACAGTCCAGGTGATTTCTCGATGCCATATGGGGAGTATACGTTGGAGTCGGTAACGGAAGCGGTGCTGTCAGATATGAAAGTACTTGGGCGCAGCGCAAGAATCATAAAAAGTTATGATTCTCCCATTCGCTATCATGAATACCGCATTGCGTTACGAGTAAAGACAGTAGATGATCCAAAGCGGTATAATATAAACTGGGATTATCACTTTATGATACAAACGTCCACAGGCCGATGGGCCGAAAAGTCGGGTCCAAGTACGGCATCTGTCTTATACGCTGAAGGGATAACACCGGAGAACGCACCATGGTCTGCCTTTGGACAAAACGGGTATTATGACAGCCCAATCGTGTATTTTGCTATATCCTGGTAGAAACAAGCATCACAAAACTATTACAAATTAAATGAAAGGAGTATAGCATGGAAAAAAAGTGTTTGTATTTAATATTTCTCACAGTGGGACTGATTTTGTTTTGCTTTGGTTGTGTCTGGCAAGAAGAGGCTGAAGATGAAGTAACGATATCGCCGGAGGATGAAATCTGTTTTAACTTAGTTCAGACTAAGACCTCAGAGGAGAATCTTCTTACTTTTTTACAGGAAAAACCAACAGTCAGTGAGTTGGATCAAAAGTTTCCCATTGAATGCTTTCGTCGAGTGGCTGTTCCAGTAATGGAAAAATCGGAAGAGTTAATTTGGGCAACATATCAGACAGATAAGGGTTGGATACTTGTTTATTTCTACGATAATTTTAAGTACAGCGGTGCATACAGAACGACTCAAATGGAATCGAAAACAGATGATTTAAAACAAGTGGAAATTGGTATGTCAGTGGATGAGGTAGAAGCATTGGACCCGATGGGAGATTACTGGTTTAAGTCTAGTAACAAGCCGCCTATTTCTTATCATTATACAGAAGATGGTACCGAATATTATATAGTTTATGATGGTTATTTTAATGTTACAAAAGTTATATGTTTCCCTATTTAACAGCTATTGAAAGCCGCCGGCCCACGGGCCGGCGGCTCCCTTTTTCTACGACAGAAAATTTGACAAGTTACTACAAAATCAGTATACTGTGCTTAGATAATGGCGTGCTCAAGGCGTCGGGCAGAGACGAAATACCCCTGTAGGGGCGAGCTGTGCTCGCCCGCGGAACGACCGCAGGTCGTTCCCTACAAGTACTATATCCCCCAATTATTGTAGGGGCGTGCTTTGCACGCCCGCTGGCATCCCAAGGCCGCATTTACCCGTCTTTTGGGTGCTACTAACACCGCAGGGGGAGCACGGTGATTTACAACTACACCTACGCCAGTGGGAAGCTGCTGCAGGAGACGATAGCCAGCGGGGCGGCGGTGGAGACGCCGAACCAAAGCCATGTTGGATGCGGGAACGTTTGAATTTTTGTCCCGGTATC
>CATXTO010000041.1 GCA_958402445.1 uncultured Eubacteriales bacterium | reverse complement strand
CCCGGTCGGCCACGTAGCTGTCGTCTCCCCGGGTGCAGGTGTAGGTGGTGTAGCCCTCCTCGGTACAGGTGGGCGGCGTCACCACGGCCTGGTAGTCGTGCCCCAGGGCCGGAACATAGTCCATGCGGTAGTTGTAGCCGCAGACCTTGCAGGTGTACTGGGTGTAGCCGTCCTCCGTACAGGTGGGCGGGACCACGACGATCTCGTACGAATGGCCCTTGGGAATGACCCGGGTCTCCTCTTCGCCGCAGACGGAGCAGGTCCGCTTCTCCAGACCATCCTCGGTGCAGGTGGCGGGGGTCACGACCACCCAGTCGGACCAATCGTGGGTGTGACTTTCGGTGCAGACAACGTCCGCCCGGTCCCGAATCCGAATCCGGGGGAAGGGCCCGTCGGGGGCGTTGAAGGTGTTGTCGTAGGAGGCCAGACCCGTGGCGGTGATGGCCGCGCCCACCTCCAGGTTCTCCACCTCCTTGGAGGTGGTGATGTAGCCGTCGATGAAAATCCGGGCGGTTTCGCCGGCCTCGTCCTTCACCAGAATGGTCTGGACCAGGCCCTCCGCCAGCTCAAAGCTCTGCACCGTGCCCTGGATGGTGACCAGGCTGCCCAGGACGGAGCCGTCGTTGAGTTGAGATGCCGTGATGGGTTTGGGCGCCGGGGCCTCCCCGTGGCCCAGCAGGGTGATGGAGCTCACCGCGAGCTGCCGCTCGCCCTGGTAGGAGGAGGTGGTGCCGCTGATGCGGACCCGGTCTCCGATCTGGTATTCGCCGGCCACCGGGAAGGCGTTGATGCCCGCGGTGTCGTCCTGCACGTAGATGCAGTCGAAGAAGGCGGTGTCCTTGTCATAGCCGGAGGCGTTGGAGGTCACCACGCCCTCTACGGTGAATTTCACCTTTTCGTTGGGCTCCGCCTGGACCTCTTCGATGGGGGTGATGGTCAGAGGATTGATCAGCGCCAGCAGGTTTTCGCAAATATTGTAGTTGGAGTAGTTCTTCTCGGCGCCGGAGTCCTCCACCGTGGCTTGGACCTCGAAGTTGGACATAAACGCCGCGCCGGAGACCACCACCAGGGATTTGACGCCGTTGGACCTGGTGATTTCCTCGGTGCCCAGGGCCAGCAGGCGGCTGTCGCCTTCGGAGACCTGGTACTTGGGCACGGAGTCGCCGCCCAGGCCGTCGTTGTCCTGGTCCTGGGAGTAGGTGGTGGCGTGGCCGTAGACCACGGGGGTCACGCCCGCCGACAGGGTGGCCGTGGGTTGGCCGCTTTCGTCCACGGCGTAGATGGAGGCGCCGCCGTAATGGCTGAACAGCTGGGAATACAGATTGTTGTTGGGGTTGTCCGGGTCAAACTCCACTCCGTCCAGGAGGAAGCTGTCCAGATTGTAGGTGCTAAAGTACAGCCGCTGGGGCTGGCCGCCGTTGAGGCTGTCGTCTAGGATGCCGTCGTCGGCGATCCGCAGCTTGGAGCCCAGGGCCGTCAGGAGCTTGTTTTGCTGGGCGGCCATGTGGTCTTCCGCGGGGAAGGACTCGTAGCTCTCGTAGTAGTCCGACCAGCCGGTGAGGACCACCGCGCCGCCGGCCGCGGAGAAGTTCACAATGGCCGCGATCTCCCCGTCGGAATAGGTGGCGTAGGGGTCCCGCAGGGCGATGCCGTCCCGGCGGGAGGGAACCGTGAGGATCAGGGCCTTGTACTTGGGGTTGGAGCAGGCGGCGATGAGGTCCGCGCCGGTCTTGAGCTCCACGGTCCGCACGCCGTACTCCGCGGCCAGCTTGCCAAAGTTGCCCATGGAGTCCGCGTAGTTGCCGGCCACGTACTCGTTGTAGTGGGACGCGTCGATGCCCACGTAAACCAGCTTCTCCGCGTCCAGCACGTCCAGGTCGATGGACTTGGTGAAGGTCAGATCCTTGCCCTCCAGCTCCAGCACCACCGTGGCCGTGATGGTCGTGACCTTGGCTTGGGTGGGGGTGTACTGGAAGACATGCTCATACGAGCCCGCCGCGGGGATCTCGCCCACGTTCTGGAAGGAGTCCAGGATCACGGCCCCGTCGGTGGTATAGGTGATGGAGGAGATGGTGGCGGGGGTGGACTCGCTGTTGAACAGCGTGGTGGTGAGTTCCAGCGCCTCTCCCGTCACCGGGGTGGAGGTGCCGCAGGCCAGGCTGGAGATACCCAGCTTGATGGTCTCGCCCACCCAGACGGGGGCTGTGACCGCCAGGTCGCCGTCTGCCTGGGTGACGCGGATGAAGTAGTAGCTGTATTCCGGGTCCAGGGTGCAGCTCAGGTTGCCCGAGGCCAGCGCAGCCGGGTCGTCCCAGGTGTAGGCGGTCTTGCCGGAATTGACCACCACCTCCACCTTGGCGATGGAGTCGGCGGCGTCGGGGTCCAGGACCTGGACGCTGATGTCCAGCTTCTCCGGCACTTCCTCGATGACGCTGCCCAGCATCTGGTCGTTGACCGTGTAATAGAGCTCCAGGTTCTTGTCTTCGGAGGCGTAGATCCGCAGGTCCCGCATGGCCTGGTAGATGCCCGCCTCGGAGAAGTCGTCGGTGAGGATCACGTCCCGGGCGTCGTTGGCGTTGCCCCACTTGCCCTTGTGGTTGTCCTGGTTGTTGGTGGGGGCCACGTGCCAGCCCTTATCCAGGGCCATGATGTAGTACTCATAGCTGGGATAGTAGCCGCCCTGGCCGATGGCTCCCTCGCCGTTGCCCACCTCCACCAGGTTGATCCGGGTGTCGATGAGGGCGTCCCAATAGCTGAAGTCGGAGAAGGTGCCGAAGGTGCTGCCCGGGTGGTTGAACTGGGAGATGGCCTGGGCGCCCTCAGGCTGGCTCAGCAGGGCGTAATAGGCCTTCATGCCCGCGTCGGAGGTCTTGTTGTTCAGGGTCTTGTTGTTCCGGGAGACCAGGCCCGGAGAATTGAAGGTGTTGATGTGGCCGGGGCCGCCGGACCAGGTCATCTCGAAGCCGGCAATGGCCACGAGACTCCCGGCGTTGGCCTGGTTGAACGCCGCCACCTTGCTCTTGTACTCGTTCCAGGTTTTCAGGCTCCCCTCGGTCATGAGCCCGGTGTCCCACAGGGCCCCCTCCGGGTTGGCGGCGCTGGTGGAGTCAAAGTAATTGGAGTGGTCCGTAAAGGCCACGAAGTCCACGTTGGCGCTCTCCGGCAGGTTCTTCACATACTGCAACGCATCGTCCACGGAGCCCGCGCCGTCGGAGTAGGTGGTGTGGGAGTGGAGCTGGCCGAAGTAGAGCTGGAACTGCACCGTGCCTACGGTGAAGGTCCAGGTGGTTTCGGTGGTCTTCTGGTCCGCCCGGGTGATGGTCACCTTGGCGGTGTACAGGCCGTCGGCCAAGGCGTCCCGGACCTGATAGACCGCGCTGCCGTCCTGGCCCGTCATAGCGGCCCCGTCCACCAGGATTTGGCCGGACCGGTTGGTCAGGGTCAGGCGAATGGTCGGGTTTTCGCCGGCGTTGGCGTAGGTCACGGCGATCTGCGGGGTCTTGTTCTCGCCGGTCTGCCCGCCCCGGGCGGGCTCCACGGTGAGAATCCGGGGCTCGTCCAGAATGGAGACGGTCTGCTGGTTGGCGAAGCTTTTCTCCTTGTTGTCGACGGCGGAGACCCGCAGGGTCAGATTCTCTCCCTTGAGCTCCCCGGCGGGGATGGTGAAGCTGTAAACCCCCGCTTCCTCCTGTGCCTGCGCGGTCTTAGCGCCCTCGGCGGCGGTATAGGAGGCCTCCAGGGACTTCACGCCGAACACGGCGTCCACCGTGAAGCGCACGGTGTAGTCCAGGCCCACGTAGGCGTCGGCCAGATCCAGGAAGGTGATGGCCGGCTTGTTCACCACGCCGCCTACGGTCTCGTCGGCGCAGGGATAGAAGGAAAAGGTATAGATGTCCTCGTCGGTGACGTTGTAGTAGCTGTAGGTTTTATAGGACCCGGCGTAGTACTCCAGGTACTGGGTGTACTGGCCGTTGAACCGGGCCGCCACGTTCATGATCTTGAAGCCGCCGTTGTGGGGCTCCAGGGACCAGGTGCTGTAGGCCGTGGCCTGCTGGGAATAGAAGGTGGAGTTGCCCGTCTCCCCGGAGGTGAGATAGCCGTCATGTTCGGTTTTGAACAGGAACTCGCCCTTGTCGTTGATTTCCACGGTGAAGACCCGGGCTCCGTTGCCCGCCGTGACGGTTCCGTCCGTGCGCTCCGCCTGGGCGTTTTGGATGGCCGGGCTCTCGGTGTTGTCGTCCTGGCCGGCCAGAACGCCTTGGGAGGACTTGTTATACAGGACCACCTGGTCGCCGGCCTTGGGCGTTTCCACTTCCGGGGCGGAGCCGTCCACCTTCACGAACAGCAGGGCGTAGGCCCCCTCCGTGTCGGCGGCGGGTGCGCCGTAGCCGCTCCAGGTGCCGTAGCTGTCCTGATACTCCGTGTAAACGCCCCGGCCCACATTCTTCATGTAGTACTGGCCCTCCGCCGCCGCCGGCTCCAGGGCCCAGGTGTTGTGCACGTCGTCGTCTGGCATGCTGGTGTAGCTGGCGCCCATGGACAGCTTCTTGCCGTTGTTGGAGAAGGTGTAGTAATCCCCCTCCAGGTCCACGTCCCAGACCTCCGTGGCGGCAGCGCTGTCGAACCCGCCGGCGGCGTTCAGGGTCATGCCCACGCCCACCCGGTAAAAGCCGGAGAACTGGGAGGACAGGGCCTTACCGTAGGCCGGGTTGAAGATCACCACCTGGTCGCCGGGCTCCAGCGGTCCCTTGGTGGGATCCGGAGGCTCGGAGGAGCCGTCCACCTTCACGAACAGCAGGGCGTACAGGCCCTCGGTGGCCTCCGTGGGCGAGCCGTAGCCGCTCCAGGAGCCCTTGTCCGCGTACCACTCCACATAGCAGTTCCGGCCCACGTTCTTCATGTAGAACTGGCCCTCGGTGGCGGCGGGCTCCAGGGCCCAGGCGTCGTTTACGGCGTCGTCGGGCATGCTGGTGTAGCCCGTGTCCATGGACAGCTTCTTGCCGTCGTGGGAGAAGGTGTAGGTCTCCCCTTCCACGGTCACGTCCCAGATTTCCGTGTCCGCCACGCTGTCGAACTTGCCGGCGGCGTTCAGGGTCATGTCCACGCCCACCCGGTAGAAGCCGGTGAACTGGGAGGACAGAGCCTTACCGTAAGCCGGGTTGAAGATCACCACCTGATCCCCGGTTTTCAGGGAGCCGTCGTCTGCGGGGACCGCGTAGTCCTCGGATTGGCCCACCCGGAGCTGGTAGGTGCTGTTATACTTGGATAGGGCGCCATGCACGTCCACCACGCTGCCCTCGGCCACGCCTTCCGGGAAGGCCGCGCCCTTGAACACGTTCAGGGCGCCGGTCTCGTCCGTGATGGGCGTGTTGCCAGAGCCGTTGTAAGTACCCAGGGCGGCGTCCTTCACCACCACGTATTCGGACAGGTATTTGTCCCCGCCCTTGAGCAGCTGAGCGATGGTGAGCTCCTGGGCCGGGAAGGGCTCCTGGTCGGTGCTCAGAACCTCGATGGTCATCTCGCCCTTCTGGCAGCTCATCTGCATAACGCCGCCGTAGAGCTGCAGGGTGCCGGTGACCTTGACCACGTCACCGGGGTTGTAGGAGGCGTAGTTGGTGAAATCATAGACCTGGAAGCCGTAAATCTGGCCCTCCACCAGGTCCTGCAGGAAGATGGTATTGGTGGGCAGCCGGTAGGCCACCTGGCCCACCACGGTGACCACGTCTCCGTCGGTCTTGCTATACACGTCCTTCAGGCTGAGAGCGCCCTCCACCTTCGTCTCGTCCACGGGATCGTGGTCCGTGGGGTCCGGGGGCAGCACCACCTCGGGTTCCGTGGGGTCTGTTGGGTCCGTGGGCACGGAGGGGTCTGTTGGGTCCGTGGGCTCCACAGAACCGCCGGAGAGCTTCCAGAAATTCAGCTCCTGCCCGGCAATGTTGGCGTGGATGCTGTTATAGGCTCTCCAGTCCTGCCCGTTGTACACGCCCAGATACCGGGCGGTTCCTTTGGTGTCGGCAGCGGTCAGGTAGCCGCTGTCCGCTACGGACCAGACCGCCTCCGTCCCGCCGATCCGCATGCCGTTGTTGGCTGCATCGGTGTACAGGTAGTTTTCGCCAGCCATGATGTGATAGCCGCCATCGGTTGCCTTTAGATTCCAGGCGTAGCTACCGCTGCCGTCGGTGGTCAGGGTCTCGCCTGAGACGGCGGCTGTCACGGCCAGGGGCTGACCACCGCTGCCATTGCCCACGTTGGGCAGTACCCAGGTGGTGTCGCCCTTGGTCATGGTGATGGCGATGGTGTCCGTCGGCTGAATCGCCGCCAGGTCCACCTTCGTCCAGGTGGCAGAATCCGCGGCAAACGCCACCGTGGGCACCATGGACAGGACCATGGCCACGGCCAGCAGAACCGCTAGACATCTGCTTCGGGTGTGAATTCGCATAACAATCAATTCCTCCTTCTATGTTTCCGGTGTCGTGTTAAAATTGCGGAAATTTATGTAGCCTAATCATAGCACACTTGCTTGTCAAACTCCACAACCCCAAGTGAGATTTAACCAAGGTCTAACTTTTTTTGTACAAACTAGCAAAATTAAACAGCGAGATTTTGTCTGTTCGGCCCGTCCCCAAATTGGGCCGGCGCCTGGTCTGGGGATTTGCAGGGGTGAATTCGTATGCTTTTATGCACTGGTGCAAGGCAGCTCCTCGGGCCTGGCTGCGGGGCGGCCCCGCCGACCTTGGGGATGCAGGGAACGCCCTGTGGTCGCCCGTTCGGGATTTCCGCGGATAACGGATGTAGGGGCGAGCTTTGCTCGCCCGCCGGGCGGATTTTCCGGGTTTGCAGGATTTGCGGGCGAGCGCAGCTCGCCCCTACAGGGCGCAGTCCGATTTGGGGGATGTAGGGGCGACCTGTGGTCGCCCGCGGGCGCCGTCAAGGTGTCAACGACGGGCCACGGAACCGGCCTGTCAGGGCCGGGGAAACAGCCGCTGGTCCAGGCCCCGGTTCAGCAGGGCATAATACAGGCAGGTGCCCAGGACCAGCAACACCAGAGCCTCCCCCAGAAACACGTACAGCGCGTTGAGCCGGAACAAAGGCCAGGCAAAGCCCCCCTCCCCCAGATAGACCGCCAACTCCCAGCCCACCAGGGGCGCGTTCCAAAAGGCCGGCATCAGAAGCCCCGGCAGCGGCCAGCGGCCCAGCCGGACCCGGCGCAGGGCCCACATGGAGCCGGTGGCCAGCCCGGTGGCCAAACTGCCCACCAGAAAATCCAAGGGCAGGGCCTGGGCCCAGCTCAGATTGTACAGCAGGCACCCCACGGTGAGGCCGGGGATGGCCGCCGGGGTGAAGAAGGCGAAGATGCACAGGGCCTCGGAGACCCGAAGCTGGACGGCCATGGTGGTGGAGCCGGGCCACAGCAGATTCTGCGCGTAGGTCAGAACCACATATAGGGCCGCCAGGGCCCCGCCCTGGACGATAAGCCTGGTCTTCTGTTTCATAAATCCATCTCCCAACAGAAAAAAATGGACGCTACGCGCGCCCATCCCCCGATGCCGCTCTCTGCGGCCGGAATCCATAGTTTTGTTTTCAGACAGGATGGTTACGAACTGTCCTTTATCCATTTGCAGCCATTATACACCGAAGGCGCGCGTGCGTCAACACCATTGCCCCGGGGACGGGTTCTGTGCTATACTATAATATAAAAACGCCGGAGGTGCCGCCGTGTTTGAAATCACCCTGCTGGCCATGGGCAAGCTGAAGGAAAAGTTCTATTTGGACGCCGCCCGGGAGTACGAAAAGCGTCTGCGGGGAACCTGCCGGTTTCAGCTGGTGGAGCTGCCGGAGCACCGGCTCCCGGAGCAGCCCAAGCCGCCGGAGATTGCGGCGGGGCTGGCCCGGGAGGCCGGACTGATCCGCCCTCGGATACCCAAGGGGGCCTGGTTCTGCGTCCTGACCCCGGAGGGGCGGGAGCTGAGCTCCCCCGAGCTGGCCGGCTGCCTGGCCCGGGTGAAGCTGGCGGGCAGGTCCGCCGCCTGCTTTCTCATCGGCTCGTCGTATGGCGTGGACCCGGCGGTCAAGGCCCAGGCGGACCTGCTTCTGTCCATGGGCCGGATGACCTTTCCCCACCACCTGGCCCGGATCATGGTATTGGAGCAGCTCTACCGGGCCGAGGCCATCCAAGCGGGCAGCCCCTATCACAAGTAGGCCCGTCGCCCGGGGTCCAGACCGGGGCCGGCCCGCGTCTCACCGGGTTTCCTCCTCCTTCTGTTCCTGCTTGCCCGCCGGACGAGCGCCGGCGGCGGCCCGGCCGGAGACGATGCCCACGGCTGCGGCGGTCAGGGGTTCTGACGCTGGGAAGTCCGGCATGAGATACAGCCCCGCCACGCCCAGAGCGGCCCCGGCCAGACCCATGATGCAGGAAATCCACTTGCCGGGCAGGCCCATGGCCTTACCAATCTGACCGATGAGATAGCAAATGACGGCGATGCCCGCCACGCCCGCAATGCCGAAGTTCATAAGATAACCCTCCCAATCCTGTTGTTTTTTCCAGGTCGTCCATCCGGGGATGGGCGGCCTTCTTTCTGCGTCGGACCAGGCCTTACCCCCGAAGCCGTTCGCTATCTTTGGAGAGCCTGGGGAATTGGTCTGATCAATTGACCTATTTTGCGGTATACTGAGCGCGGTTTCAAAACAGGTCCTTCCGAAACCTGTTGAATTTTGTAAACGGATGTGCTATGATAAAAACGTTACGGTGGCGTTGAACCAGGTGGGACCGTGAAGCCCCTGGGAAATTTGTTTATGAAGTTAAGCTTCTTGTCCACAGTATAGATTATAATAATAAACATGTCAATACCATCATGGCCAGAATGATAAACAATCAGCGTTTTGTTCAAAAGGAAGGACGTGTTTTTGTGTGTTTTATGATGTCTATTGTGAACTCTGTGAAAAAAATGGGCTGACGCCCAGCGGCGCGGCGGCAAAGATCGGGTTTAACCGCGCCAGCGTGACCGTGTGGAAAAACACGGGGAAGGCCCCCAAGCAGGACCTTCTGGTAAAGATCGCCAATTATTTTCATGTCACGACGGATTTTCTGCTGGGGCAGGCGGAGGCAGGGCAGCTTCTGGTCAATGGAGACCAGGAGCTGACGGAGTATCTGGAAATGCTGAAAAACAGGCCGGAGTGCCGGATGCTGTTTCAGCTCTCTAAAAACGCGACGAAAGAGGATGTGGAGAAGGCGGTCCGAATCATTGAGGCATTGCGGGGAAAGTAGCCGGGGATTGGGGTTGATTACAGGTTGGGCACAGATATTTATATTCGGCTTCTGCCGCTCCCCTTGGCGGTGCGGGCGGTAACGCTCCCCAACGAGGACGGGACCTACGATATCTATGTAAACGAGGCGCTGCCGGCGGAGCTGCGGCAGCGCGCGGCGGAGCATGAGCTGCGGCATATTCAGCAAAATCACTTTTACGACTACAATCCGGTTTGGATCAACGAAATGGAGGCGGGATAACCGTATCCGCCGGTATGGTCCGGCCCCTGCGGACGCTCCATTGTGGAAACGCTGTCGGCGTGTGCTTTGCACGCCCGCGAAACGGCCCCAGGCCGCCCCTGCGCCCTCCGAATCGCACCGCAGCCCGTAGGGGCGTGCTTTGCACGCCCGCGAAACGGCCCCAGGTCGCCCCCGCGCCCTCCGAATCGCACCGCAGCCTGTCGGGGCGAGCTGCGCTCGCAACGGCCCCAGGTCGCCCCCGCGCCCCCTGAATCGCACCGCAGCCCGTAGGGGCGAGCTGCGCTCGCCCGCGTTCCAATGGGAACTCAAACACTCATTACGTCGACACCATTCGTCATCCGTACCGCCCAAAGCACCCGGCGTTCCTCCTCCTGTCTGTTTAGGAAAACATTGCCGGATGATGCGGCGTGGGCGCCGTTTAAATGATAAGAAAAGGTGGGGAAGCTTGTGATTGCGCCAAAGAAAGAATGGTCAGCCTTTACCGACGAAGAAGACCGTTTATGTTATTACAGACGCTGGAATTTAATCTCGCCAAAAGCGACGGCTGTGAAGCCGGTGCTATATTCCGACAATCAAATTACTCGTCCGACCCTGTGCGACATCGTAGGGCATCAAGGCGACGGCACTGCCGTCGTGTCCGTCGGCGGACAGCTGGGGTGCATCCATGGAGAATACTTAGCTGAGCTGCAGCCCAGGGTGCAGCAGAAGCTGCCAAGAGGAACATCCTTTGTGGAGGTCTTGTCGCATTATGTTGTAATCGACATTGAAACCACGGGATTTAGCTGGGGCGCGGATCGGGTGATTGAGTTCGCGGCGGCGAAGTATGTTTGGGGAGAGCGAACCGATGCGTACCATACGCTGATCAATCCAGGGAAACCGATTCCAAAGGAGATTACGGATTTAACCGGAATACGCCAAAACGATGTGCAGGATGCGCCGACGCTGGAGGCAGTGCAATCCACGATCTTGGCGTATATCGGAGACCTGCCGATCATCGGGCACAATGCGGTTTCCTTTGACGTTCCTTTTTTATCCCGCCAAATGGGCGTACAATTGGACAATGCGGTGGTAGACACCCTTCCGCTGTCGCGCAGTGTCTTTACCCTGCTTCGCTGTCACAAGCTGGCGTACTTAAACCATGCGCTTGCGCTAAAGGGTGCGGTGTCGCACCGAGCGCTGGCGGATGTGGAAACCACCAACGAATTATTGTGGGCATGCCTTTCCCCCAGGGCGTATGAATCGAAAGTATACGCGGCTGCGCTGCAGTATATGGATGGACAGGTCGAGCAAGCAAGGCGCAAGGAGACCAAACCACAGAAGGTGGTTCAAGCGGCTAGACCAAGAGACATCCGTCCGACTGTGGAGCAAATCGACCCCCAAAACCCGCTGTATGGCCGGCGTATCGTTTTCACCGGATGCCTAACCATCGCAAGAGAAGAGGCGATGCATCTGGCCGTGAATGCCGGAGCGGTTGTCGCCTCCAGCATTTCAGGAAAAACGGATTATCTTGTTGTTGGCGCGCAGGATCGAGCAATTGTTGGAGACGACGGCAGGAGCAGTCAGGAGGAAAAAGCCCGCGCTTTGAACGCCGCGGGAAAAGCGGATATTAAAATAATAAAAGAAAAGGACTTTATGTCATTACTCGGGAAAGAGGCTGCTGCGATATGATGGAACCGGGTTCAATGGAACAGACGCGCACGGAAAAAGAGATTTTCCAGCAGTTCCTGCCGGACTTTCGGGAAATTCTCCAGAGGAATAACATCAATTGCGATTTATTGACGCTGAAGAAGGGGAAGGATTTTTCGTCGGTTCGCCTGGATTCCAGCTTGGTATTTCGCTTGGTATGCCGCGAAAACGAGCGTTATTTTATCATTTCTGAAAATTATCGGAAGTGTTTCTCGGAATCCATAGACGCGGCTCCAGATCCGAAACTAAAAAATTCCATCAGAGTTCCATTTCATTTGAGTCAAGCGCTATTTTTTTCTCAGTCTTTATGCAGGATTCTCGACCAGGTGATTGATGAAATTCCAAAGGAATTTGACTGTTGCTCCCGATACCTGGCGTGCAGCGACGCAAAGCGGTGCGTCAACCCCAACCAAGATTTGGCGCTTCGATGCGGGTATAAGAAAATAATGAAGCGCGGGCGTATCTTCTATGGCAAAAATCGAAATATCGAGTGATTGAGTTGTGCAAAAATTTCACCCCTAGTAGCAATACTAGGGGTGGCCAACAGCAATTATAATAAGGCAAACCTTGTCCTTGTCAAAATCCGGAGCAGCGGGTTACGAGGCCGCTTACAGAAGCAGATGGAAAATCAAAATCAACCTGTGAGAAGGTTTTTCAGCCGATCCAATATGCGTTCATCTGAAGGCGGACGATGTACTAGATGCTATTAAGCAAGTAGACACAAGCCTTGCGGTTACGAACAAATTACAAACACAGCGAAAAGCTGCCAGAGAAAACTAGCACAAAAAGTTCGCAAATCACAGAAAAATGACAGGAATTATATGATTCCGACCTTGCTTTGTGGTGACCCGCTGGAGATTCGTCTGCCTTTCCGCCATTGGCGAAAAAGATGGACAGCCCGTCGTGCGCGCCGGGCTTCCGCCTGCCGCCGGCAGGCGGAATTTGCATGTTCGAATCTCCCGCGAATAGAAAACAAGCAGATACCCCAATGGGGTATCTGCTTATTTGGTGACCCGCTGGAGATTCGAACTCCAGACCCATTGCTTAAAAGGCAATTGCTCTGCCAACTGAGCTAGCGGGTCGTGGCTGGGATGGCAGGACTCGAACCTACGGATGCCAGAGTCAAAGTCTGGTGCCTTACCACTTGGCGACATCCCAATACTGGCAACCGTCCGGCGACGGCAACTGGGAAAAGGGGAAAACGGAGCGAATGGGGGCGTTTTATCCCCAGATAAAACGCCCCCGGAGCTTGCGCCTTGCTCCGACATGGGGTGGATGAAGGGATTCGAACCCTCGATCTTCAGAGCCACAATCTGACGCCTTAACCAGCTAGGCCACATCCACCATATTTCGGATTCAAAGCCCCCGAGACGGGAATTCTGGTACGCCAGAAGGGACTCGAACCCCCTACCTACTGCTTAGAAGGCAGTTGCTCTATCCAGATGAGCTACTGGCGCATGTTGGAGCGGGCGACGGGAATCGAACCCGCGTATCCAGCTTGGAAGGCTGGTGTTCTACCATTGAACTACGCCCGCAGGCCGTGGACCATCAGCTTTCCAATTTTAGCATACCCCATGGTTGATGTCAAGGGAAAAATCCGCTTCTTTTGCGGGATTTGCCGGAAAAGCCGCAACCTTGCCGGGTCAAAGTCTACTGTGAGCAGAATGCCTCAAAATATACATAAAGCGCCGGCGAGACGAAGGGCTCCCTTTGCGGGCGTGCAAAGCGCGCCCCTACGGGATGAAAATCGACGAAGCGGTGTAGGGGCGACCGCGTCGGGGCAAAGTCCGCATTTGCTCCGGCGGCCTATTCGGCCGCCATCCGCGCCGCTCCCTTGCCCCTCCTGACCAAACCGAACCCGCTGCGCTGGGCTTCGGTTTGGGTTTTTCTGCGGAAGTTCCTCTAACGGAATGTAGGTGCGGCCTGTGGCCGCCCGCAAATCTCTTCCATACGTCGTAGGTATACCTATTGATGGGATAACGGGCGTGCAAAGCGCGCCCCTACGGGATGAAAATCGATGGTGCAATGTAGGGGCGACCTGTGGTCGCCCGTGTGGGAAATCCACCGATTACGGGCGTAGGGAACGACCATCGGCCAGACCGTCAGCCGCCGCCGATGGGCCTGCCCAGCCTGCGCGCCAGCCGCCACTGAGGCGCGGGGCCGTCGTCCCCCCAGTACTCGTCCAGCTCCCGGATGAAACCGTTCTGCATCCGAAAAAAGGAGACCACGTGGAAGGAGGCGGGGCCGGACCAAACCCGGGCCGCGGTGACATAGCCGGTCCCCGTCCGCTCCACCCGCTGGACCTCCCCCCGCCAGGCCCCGGGATAGTCGCAGTTGGCGGACAAAAACTCCTCCAATGTGAATTCCTCGTCGGAGCAGTGCCACCGGACCCGGGCGTCCTGCGTAAAATATGCCTTCAGAGCCTGCCGGTCCTGAGCCGCCACCCGGGCCCAGTACGCCTGGAAAAAGGCGCCGGGATCTTGAATGTCTTGCACATGAGACAGATTCATACAGGGCCTCCTTTTCCGCCATGCGCTCTTCTCATTGCGCCCCCTTGGGCGGGTTTTGCTCCAGGTATATCAGCAGCACCGCGATGTCCGCGGGACTCACCCCGGAGATGCGCCCGGCCTGCCCGATGGACAGGGGCCGGACCTGGGACAGCTTCTGCCGGGCCTCCAGCCGCAGGCCCCTTATGGCATGGTAATCCAGGTCCGGGGGCAGGCGGCGGGACTCCTCCTTCTGGAATTCCTCCACCTGCCGCTGCTGCCGGACCAAATAGCCCGCGTATTTAAGCTGAATTTCCACCTGCTGCCGCACCACTCTGGACAGCTCAGGCCGGTCCTTGTCAAACGGGGCCAGGTCGTCATACCCCAGCTGGGGCCGCCGGATCAGGTCCGCCAGCCGGGCGGAGCCCTGCACTGGGGCGGTGCCCGCCTGGGAGAGGACCGCATTCAGGGATGGGGACGCCGGCACGCCGGCGGACTCCAGGCGTCTGATCTCTTGGGCCACCTGGGCGTATTTTTCCTCCACCGCCCGCAGCCGTTGGGGGGGTACCAGGCCCACCCGGCAGCCCACGGCGGTCAGGCGGAAATCCGCGTTGTCCTGCCGGTGCAGCAGCCGGTACTCGGACCGGCTGGTCATGATCCGGTAGGGCTCGCCGGTGCCCTTGGTCACCAGGTCGTCGATGAGGGTGCCGATGTAGCACTGGTCCCGGGTGAGAACCATAGGGGGCTCTCCCTTCAGCTGCAGGGCGGCGTTGACCCCCGCCACCAGGCCCTGGACCGCCGCCTCCTCGTAGCCGGAGGTGCCGCAGAACTGGCCCGCGCCGTAGAGCCCGGGGAGCCGCTTGCACGCCAGGGTGGGCAGAAGGGCCGTGGGGTCTATGCAGTCGTACTCAATGGCGTAGGCCGGGCGCAGGATCTGGGCCCGCTCCAGGCCCGGGATGGTGCGCAGCATCTGCGCCTGCACGTCCTCCGGCAGGCTGGAGGACAGGCCCTGCAAATAAAGCTCCTCCGTGTCCAGGCCGCAGGGCTCCAGAAACAGCTGGTGCCGGGTCTTGTCCGGGAAGCGGACGATCTTCGACTCGATGCTGGGGCAGTACCGGGGACCCACCCCCAGGATGGTGCCGTCGAACAGAGGGCTCCGGTCCAGGTTGGCCCGGATGCAGGCGTGGGTCTTCTCGTTGGTGTAGGTGAGGTAGCACACGGCCTGATTCTCCGGCGCGTGGGCGGTGGTGAAGGAGAAGGGCTCCGGCTCCGGGTCCCCGGGCTGCAGCTCCATTTGCGAGAAGTCCACGCTGCGGCGGTTGAGCCGAGGGGGCGTGCCGGTTTTAAACCGGCGCAGGGGCAGGCCCAGGGCCCGCAGACAGCTTGACAGTCCCTGGGAGGCGTGCATGCCGTCGGGGCCCGAGGGGACCGCGCAGGCACCCGTGACCACGGTGCTGTCCAGATAGGTGCCCGTGGCCAGGATCACGGCCCGGGCCCGGTACTCCGCCCCCAGCTGGGTCCGGAGGCCCGCGACGGCGCCGCCCTCCACCAGCAGCTCCGTAACCATGGCCTGCTTCAGCTCCAGGTTTTCCTGGAGCTCCAGGGCGTGCTTCATATACGCCTGGTACCGCCGCCGGTCCGCCTGGGCCCGGAGGGAGTGGACCGCCGGGCCCTTGCCCCGGTTGAGCATCCGGTATTGGATGCAACAGGCGTCCGCGGCCCTGGCCATCTCGCCCCCCAGGGCGTCCAGCTCCCGGACCAGGTGCCCCTTGCCCGTGCCGCCGATGGCGGGGTTGCAGGGCATGTTGCCCACCGCGTCCAGATTGATGGTGAATACCACGGTTTTCATGCCCAGGCGGGCCGCGGCCAGCCCGGCCTCGATGCCCGCGTGGCCCGCGCCCACCACGGCCACGTCATAGGTTCCAGCCAAATAGCCCAAGTTTCTGCCTCCCAAGCCGGGAATCCCGGCGCTTAAAATAATTCTATGGAATTATACCAGATTTATGGGGCAAAAACAAGGCTTGGCGAACGGTGGGGAACGACCTGTGGTCGCCCGTGTGGGAAATCTACCGATTACGGGTGTAGGGAACGACCTGTGGCCGTTCCGCGGGCGAGCGCAGCTCGCCCCTACGGGATTTCTACGGCGGTGCGGTTGTAGGGGCGGCCAGTGGCCGCCCGTGTGGGAAATCCCCCCGGTAACGGGTTGTAGGGGCGGCCTGCGGCCGCCCGTGTGGGAAATCTACCGATTACGGGTGTAGGGGCGGCCTGTGGCCGCCCGCCCGGAAATTTCCCCGGTAACGGGTTGTAGGGGCGACCTGTGGTCGCCCGTGTGGGAGATCCGCCG
>CATXTO010000040.1 GCA_958402445.1 uncultured Eubacteriales bacterium | reverse complement strand
TTTTCGGGCGAGCAAAGCTCGCCCCTACAAGACCTCTGTCGATCCTGCGCTGTAGGGGCGACCTGCGGTCACCCGCACGAGCGTGCTCTCTGCATCGCTGGCTTTCCGGGCGAGCAAAGCTCTCCCCTACAAGACCTCTGTCGATCCTGCGCTGTAGGGGCGGCCTGCGGTCGCCCGCACGAGCGTGCTCTCTGCATCGCTGGATTTTCGGGCGAGCAAAGCTCGCCCCTACAGGAGCTCTATCGATGGCACGCTGTAGGGGCGACCTGCGGTCACCCGCTGAAAGAACAGAGGTTTTTTATGGGCTGTTGGGGACCTTTTTGGACATATCGATAAAAGTGTCCCTTCTTTCCCAGCAAAAGGCGGGGTATCATAAACAGGTAACAACCTGTCCAAGGGGGAATTCCGCTTGCGCAAACACGATTTGACCCGTACCATCATCGAAAGCACCGTGGACCGCGCCCTGCGGGACATGGAGAAGGACGCCCACCGCAGCGTCCGCAACCTGGTGGACCTAGCCCTGACCTTTTCCAAAGGCCGGTTTGAGCGGAACTTCCTGGAAATATTCCGGCGGATGCTGGAAAACGAAGGAAGTCCCTATTACACGGCCCTGGACCGGGCCCTGGACCGGGTGGACAGGCAAACCCTAAAAGTTTTCGGGGTAAATTTGGGCTACGAGGGCTGCAGCAAGGGCGCCCGCCGCATCCGAGAAACGGAGGCGCAGGCGGGCTTTAACGTGCCCTGGGCCCTGACCCTATTCGCCGGGCGAGAGGGCCTGTCCCGCATCTACATCCAGCGGATGATCTCGGAGGGTACCGCTCTGGGTGTTCACGTGTATCTGCTGGTGGACCGGGGCCTGCCCGGTCCGGAGTTGGAGCAGCTGCTCCAGGACAACAAGACCTGCGCTTTCGTGGTTTTCACCAGCGGGGCGCGTTCCGCGGACTGGGACCTGAGCCGGCTGCGCTGTCAACACAACCTGATGGTTTCCGTTGAAGCGGATCAGCCCTTGGCCCTGGAGCTCTGTCAGGCCCTGACGGAGGAGCGGATGCTCTACGCCGTGCACCGCCAGTATGATGCCCAGTCCGCCCGTCTGGTGCTGGAGCCGGCGCAGATGGAGGCGCTGGAGGCGTTGGGTCCCCTGTTCGTGCTGCTTTATCCTGCCCAGGGGGTTGCGCAGCAGGTCCGCTGCGCCATGCACCGCCGGGTCGAGGCCTGCCGCAACGCCCAAAGCTATTCCCTCGGCCTCATAGAGCTGTCGGAGGACCTGCTGGCCATTGACCAGATCATTTCGGAGGGTCCCTGCTCGCTGGCCTTCCTGCCGGACGGACAGGCCGCCACCGCCCAAGGCGTTTTGGACGGGCCCGGCTTTAATATTCGGTCTACACCGCTTCCCGCCATACTCCGGGCCGCCCTCCCCAAATCTCCGGCGCCGAAGGCCACCTAAATCCCTCGTTTTCAGCGGTTAGGACCCCGTGATTTTTTTCAACGCATTACAGACGTGGGGCATGCTTTGCATGCCCCACGTCTGTATTCTTTGTTCAATTTGGACTAACCGCCCATACAAATCCGCCGCAGCAGGTGCATCGCCAGGTCCTTCACGCTCAGCCGGAGCACGGCGTTTTCGGCCACCAGGGGCACCTCCGCCAGAACTTCCTCCCCGGCCCGAACCGTGAGCGTGCCCAGACGCTGCCCCGCGCTTACCGGGGCCGTCACCGACTGCTCCAGCTTCACTTCCCGGGTGACGGACTGCCGCAGGCTCTTGTCAATCAGCAGCTCCCGCTCCCCCGAGGCCACAGGCTGGACCTTGCCCGTCTGCCCCAGTACTACGGGCACCGGCTGCAGGGCTTCCTCCTCCTGCACCGGGACCAGGGCGTAATTGGCAAAGCCATAGTCCAGCAGGGCCTTGGCTGACTGGAACCGGTCCGTAGAGCTGGCGCAGTGGAGGACCACTGCGACGAGCTCCAGCCCGTCCCGCTGGGCGCTGGCCGACAGGCAGTGCCCTGCGCTGGAGGTGAAGCCGGTTTTCAGCCCCGTGGTCCCCTCATAGAACCGGACCAGCTTGTTGGTGTTGGCCAGGCCGAACGCGCCGTCCCGCACCGTATCCATCCAAATGGTGGTGAACCGCTTGATGTCCGGGTGGTTGCGCAGCAGCTCCCGGGACATCACGGCAATGTCATAGGCACTGGTCAGGTGCTCGGCCGCCGACGGCTCGTCGTCCAACCCCGTGCAGTTGACAAAGTGCGTGTCCTCCATACCCAGCTCCTGGGCCCGTTGGTTCATCTTTTCCACAAACCCCGCCTCGCTGCCGGCAATGTACTCGGCCATGGCGCAGGCGCAGTCGTTGGCGGAGGATACGGTGATCGATTTGACCATATCCTCCACGCTCATGGTCTCCCCCACCTTCAGGTACACCTGGCTGCCGCCCTTGGCCGCCGCAGCCTCGGAAGCGGTGACCATATCCTGCCAGCCGATCTTCCCGCTGTCGATGGCCTCCATGATGAGCAGCAGGGTCATCACCTTGGTGACGCTGGCCGGCGCCAGCCGGGTGTGCGCCTCGGTCTCGTAAAGCACGGTGCCCGTGGCTAGGTCCATGAGGACCGCCGACGGCGCGGCAAGCTGCAGGTCCGCGGCCCGCGCGCCCGCGGGCAGAGCCGCCGCAAAGAGAACAATTGCCAATAAAATGCCTAGAATTCGTTTACCCATATCCATCCCTCCCGGTTTTGGTACAACCTATGCGTTCCGGGACAAGAATATGCCCGTCCCGCCCAGAGGGCGGGACGGGCTCTGCCGCAGTAAATCACGCAGGGGCAATCCGTACCCGACCTTACGCCCTTCGAGTAGTCCGCTTTTGTAGGGGCCGCCTCACACCGATAGAGCCCTGTAGGGGCGAGCTGCGCTCGCCCGTGGAATGACCGCCGGTCGTTCCCAACGCCCTGAATCGGTGGATATCCCATGCGGGCGACCGCAGGTCGCCCCCACACCCACTGAATCGCACAGTACGATGTAGGGGCGAGCTGCGCTCGCCCGCAGAACGACCGCAGATCGTTCCCGACGCCCAGAATCGGTGGATATCCCATACGGGCGACCGCAGGTCGCCCTACACCCACCGAATCACGCAGTACGATGTAGGGGCGAGCTGCGCTCGCCCGCAAAACGACCGCCGGTCGTTCCTGACGCCCAGAATCGGTGGATGTTCCATACGGGCGACCGCAGGCCGCCCTACACCCACCGAATCACGCAGTACAAGGAGCATATAAAAGCCCGGACCCGACCTCTCCGGGGCAAAACGCATCTTGTTGCGGTTACGCCCCCTGGGAGGCCGGACCGCCTCCATTGACGATATTCAGGTAGACCTCCCGGGGCAGCATGGGGGCCTCCAGCGCCGCAATCGTCGCGTCGTCCAGACAGCCGTGCTCCGCGTAAATCCTGCCCGCCTGTTCCATTTTTGCCAGAAGTCCGTCCGCCAGAGGCGCTGCCGCCGGGACGTTCAGCATAGGCGCCTCAGAAATACAAATCGCTTGGGCGTCCTTCCCAAACAGGTTCCGAAACTGTTGGACCGCTGGGTCAAAGTTTCCGGGAAAGCTGGGAAAGCCGCAACCGGAGATCATCAAAAATTTTTTCGTATGTAACGCATACCGGCTTTGGTGGACCACCCGCCCGTCCTGCTCCAGCATGTCCATGCGGGACAGGGGCAGCATCCGATCCACAATCGCCTTCAGCGGCGACGGCATGCCATAGCAGTACAAAGGGAAGCTGAACAACACCAGGTCCGCTTGCAGGATCTGCTCCAAAATCTCCTCCATGCCGTCGTGCTGCACGCAACCCGCGGCTCCAGGGGCCCAGCAGCCAAAGCAGCCCAGGCAGGGCTCCACCTTCTGGTCAATGGCACGCAGGCAGGTAATTTCCCGGCTCCCATCCTCATTGAGTCCCTTTAAAAAAGCGCGGGTCAAGCGCATGGTGTCGCTTTTTTCCTTGGGGCTTCCATTCAGCACAAAGATACGCATTACGAATCCTCCCGATTCCGTTCGGCCTGCCCCTCCAGGTGGTAGCAGCAGTTCACCTGCTCCACCTGAAAGCCCAGGCCCAAATACAGGCCGATGGCGGTTTCATTGTCCCCGTCCACAATGAGGTCCATCTGCTTCAGGCCCAGGGGGCCGAATGCCTCCTGGAGGAGCCGACACAGCACGGCGGTGCCCAGGCCCCGGCCCCGGCATCCGGCCCGGACGCCGATCAGCTCTGCGGTCCCACGATCCATGCTGTTGTCCCGCAGCACGCTGTACGCCAACAGCGCTCCGTCGTTCATAACCCCAAAGGCCCGGCGGCTCCGTCCCAGGGTTTTTAGTAGATCCTGCCCGGAGACGTAAACCTGGGGAAAAACCTGGTCGTGCAGAGCGGCCAGCTCCGGCCAAAGCGCCTCCCCCAAAGGCTGCGCGACCCAGGGCGACGGCCGAGGCTCAAACCGATCCCGGTCCAAAAGCAGCTGATATTCTTGGACCTCCCGCCGGGCCCCCAGCTCCTCCAGCAGCCCGGCGCAAGCCGCATTCTCCCGAGGGAAAAAGAAGGTGTATCGCATAGCTGCGGGCAGCTTCTCCCGTAGCCGCGCCAGCAACGCCCGGCCCACGGCGGCATATTCCGGGACGTCCGCCATGAGGGTGCAGTCCGTGTTGCCCTTCTCCCAATCCGTGTAGGAATTCAGCACGCCCCGGACCTGATCCCCCTGCCAGTAGAGCAGACACTGCCCCGCCTCGACTCCCTGGGCGAAATCCTGAACAATGGCAGAACGGCTTTGGGGACAAAAGGCGCTGCCCAGGGCCGGGTTTTGATTGCAGCGGCAGGCAAACTCCGCCGCCGCGTCCAGATCCGCCGGACCGCAGAGCCGGACCCGCCCTCCAATCGAATGTTCCATCTCTATTCCTCCTCCCTGGCGCAGGCATCCTGCCGCACCAGCTGCAACACCTGCACGGGTCTGCCCAGGGGGATGGTCTTGACCAAGCCGGACGGCCGAAACCCCTGGGCCCCATAAAAACGAATGGCCTTCTCGTTGCCCTGCAGCACCCACAGGTAGACGGGATGCAGACCCTCCAGCCGCTCCAGGCAGGCCTTCAGCAGGGCCTTTCCGATGCCACGGCGCTGGTGCGCCTCCAACACGTACAGCGCAATGATCTCCCCGCCCGGTTGGTCCCGGCCAGGCGTGAAAGCGGCAAAGCCCACAATTTTTCCCGCCGCCTCTGCCACCAGGGTGCTTTCCGGGAAACGCCGGGCCAGCTCTACGCACTGCTCCGGGCGCATCCGGTCCAGGTAGCCCTGGTCCACCAGGCCCCCATAGGCCTCCTGCCAGCTTTTGTAATGGACCCAGCCCTTCCCCGCCTCGTCGCCTGGAGCCATAGGCCGGACGCGCCAGCCCGGTGAGTCGGTTGCGTTTTGCTTCAGCATCCTCCGGCCTCCTTCCGGTTCGATTCCGCCGCGCCTCCGCGGACTGCGGGCAGACGGGGCGGTGTTGAAGCTATTTTATCAGCGTCCACCGTTTTTTGCAAGGTGGAATTGTCTGCCGAACCCAGCCAAGCGCGCCTCCGGCGCGCTTTTCAGCGGTCCTGTCCGCCCTGGCGGCTCTCCTCTGTCAACGTTCGGCTTCTGTAAATGCTTTCATCAATTCGCGAGAAATGCCCCAAACCTCCTAGATCCCTCATAGCTCTGGGCCAGGCCCGCCGCCTATCGAGCATAATTTCGCAAATTTCCCCATATAGGGGATTGCAAACGCCGCATATTTTTGCTATACTTTATAATGGTGTAGGATTTGGCTCTTTATTATGAAGAGCTGATTCCAGTCTGTCGCTTCCACAACGTGTAGAAGCGATGGAATTGCTTACAACTGCCACGGCGTCCGGGAGATTCTTCCGGGTTCCGTTTGACAGGGCGGATTTTTGCCCATTATTTTAGAAAAATTAGAAAGAAGGAATTTCCATGCATTCCACAATTCTGGACACCATCGGCTTCGTCCAGCAATTTGATCCGGAGGTGGGCAGCCTCATGGAGCAGGAGCTCCACCGGCAACGGGACGGGCTGGAGCTCATCGCCTCTGAAAACTTCACCTCCCCGGCGGTCCTGGCCGCCATGGGTTCTGTGCTCACCAACAAATACGCGGAGGGCCTTCCCAGTCGGCGCTACTACGGCGGCTGCGAATACGTAGACCAAATCGAATCCATCTGCATCGAGCGGGCCAAGACCCTGTTCGGCGCGGAATTCGCCAACGTGCAGCCCCATTCCGGCGCCCAGGCCAATCTGGCCGTGCTGACCAGCCTCCTGACCCCGGGAGACACCTTCCTGGGCATGGCCCTGCCCAGCGGCGGCCACCTGACCCACGGCAGCCCCGCCAACCTCTCCGGCCGGTATTTTCACGCCGTGTCCTATGGGGTGGACCCGGAGACCGGCCGCATCGACTACGACCAGGTGCGGGACCTGGCCAAGAAGCACCGGCCCAAGCTGATCTTGGCCGGCGCCTCCGCCTATCCCCGGGCCATTGACTTCCGGCTCTTCCATGAAATCGCCCAAGAGGTGGGCGCCCTGCTGATGGTGGATATGGCCCACATCGCTGGCCTGGTGGCAGGCGGGATGCATGAGAGCCCCGTGCCCTATGCCGATGTGGTGACCACGACCACCCACAAGACCCTCCGGGGGCCCCGGGGCGGCCTGATTCTGGGCAAGAAGGACCTGGAGAAGCGGCTCAACAGCGCGGTCTTCCCCGGGACCCAGGGCGGGCCCCTGATGCACGTCATCGCAGGAAAGGCCGTGTGCTTCCGGGAGGCCCTGGCGCCGGAGTTCCGAACCTACGCCGCCGCCGTGGTGGAAAACGCCCAGGTCCTGGCCCAGACCCTGCTGGAGGAGGGCTTCCAGCTGGTCTCCGGCGGCACGGACAACCATATGGTCCTGGCGGACCTGCGTCCTTTGGGCCTCACGGGTAAGGAGCTCCAGGAGCGCTGCGACCAGATTCACATCACCCTCAACAAAAACGCCATCCCTGCGGACCCGGAGAAGCCCTCCGTCACCAGCGGCGTGCGCATCGGCACGCCCGCGGTCACTACTCGGGGCCTGGGACCCCAGCAGATGCGCCAGATCGCCCACTGCATCGGCCTGTGCGCCAAGGATTTCCCCGGCGCTCAGGCGCAGGTGCGTCAGACGGTGGCGGACATCTGCAACAGCTTCCCCCTTTACGAGACCGCCGGACAGAACTGATTTCCCCCAGCTTCGCAGCGTTTGCCGCCAGCGGGCGACGAACGGATGCAGATCATTTTCCCCGCGGCATCTGTGGAAAACACCGCTCAGGCTATAAGTGTACGCGCAATGCGCCTGCGGTGCACTGCGCGTACAGGTAGCAGACTGTAATTTCTTTGTCGAAAAACCCCCTGTGGGGTTTTTCGGCAGTCTATCCGGCCCGCCCTTGACAAGGGCGGGCCGGACCTGTTATGGTAAGCGCAGAAATAGAACCGGCTGGAACGGGGCCGGAGGGAGGCGGTTTTCATGCAACACAAACCACATTGGGCCGGCGGGCGGGACTGGTTCCGGCGTCACGCCTGGACCGTGGTCATTCTGGTCCTGGCCGCCGGGCTGTTTGCGGGCCTGTACGCTTACGCCCACGGGGGCGCAGAGGCGGAGCCGCCCCAGGCGGCGGAATACGCGGAATATGAAAACGCTGTGGTGCGGGAGATTCTCTCTGACTCCTGCCAGCAGGACCCCACCGCCGACGGGGGATACCGGGGCAGCCAGAGCCTGCTAGCGGAGGTGAAGACCGGCCGCTATCAGGGGGAGACTCTGCTGACCACCAATACCGTGGGTCCGCTGTACGGGGAGCCGGTTTCCGTGGGGGACGGTGTGACGCTCCTCATCTCCACCTATGAGGGCGGGTCGCACACCGCCACCGTGTACGAATATAACCGCAGCACCGCCGTCTACTGGATTTTGGGGGTCTTTTTGCTGGTCACCGTGCTGGTGGGCGGCAAAACCGGAGCCAAGTCCGTGCTGGGCCTGGGCCTGACCGTGGCGTCGCTGCTGTTTTTGCTCATCCCGCTGCTGATGAAGGGCTGGCCCACCATTCCCACCACCTTTTTCCTGTGCTCCTACGTGGCGGTGGTCTGCTTTGTGCTGCTGGGCGGGACCAACCGGAAAATTCTCTGCGCCTGCCTGGGCACCATCGCGGGCATGGCCCTGGCCATGGTCTTTGGGTTGGCGGCTCAGGCTCTGGCCCGGGTCAACGGCCTGCGGATTTCCGACGTGGAGCCTCTGCTACAGCTGCGGCAGACCGGTACGCCCATCGGCCTGCGGGGCCTATTGGTGGCGGGCATCATCGTGGCAGCCCTGGGCGCCGTGATGGATGTGGCCATGAGCATCTCCTCGGCCCTGTGGGAGCTGAAGGCGGTGAATCCCGGCCTGACCCGTAGGGACCTCTGGAAATCCGGCATGAACATCGGCCGGGACATGGTGGGCACCATGACCAACACCTTGATTCTGGCGTTTTTGGGCAGCGGCTTTACTCTGATTCTCTATCTGCACTCTTTGAACCTGTCCTTTCATCAGCTCATGAGCTCCAGCTACCTGTCCCTGGAGGTCATCAGCGCCGTGGCCAGCGCCATCGGCGTGATCCTGTCCGTGCCGGTGACCACCCTGCTGGGCGCCCTGTTTTTGGGGAGCAGGGCAAGTAAGGCTCCTCCCCAGGTAAACGCATAGGCATGACCAAAGCAGGTCCCCGCAGAGGCGCTGCCTCTGCGGGGACCTGCTGATTTCCGGTTGATGGCCCGGTCTGATTTTGAATGTAGGGGCGACCTGTGGTCGCCCGTTGAGGGCATTTTCCGGTTTTGGCGGGTTTGGCGGGCGAGCAAAGCTCGCCCCTATCGCATGTAAGCCCATGCGGCGGATGTAGGGGCGACCTGCGGTCACCCGTTGTGGCATTTTCCGGTTTTGGCGGGTTCGGCGGGCGAGCAAAGCGCGCCCCTACGGGATACTTTTCAGTGGTGCGCTGTAGGGGCGCCCCGCCCCAACAGAAAAAAAGATGAACCCGTAGGGCAGCCCAAAGCCAGCCTACGGGTTTTCAATCCATGCGGGGGTTATAGGGTGCTCCTGGCAATCCCACCTCCATGTGAGATACCAGCGTCAGGGGGCGGCCAGTCCTGGGATGGGGCAGCTCCAGCCGCCTGGCGCAGAGCATCTGCCCCTGCAGGCCCAAGGCTGCGGACCGGGCCAGAGACGCCGCCGTGCCATACTGGGGGTCTCCCAGAATGGGAAATCCCAGGTAGGCGCAGTGGACCCGCAGCTGGTGGGTCCGGCCCGTGAGGGGCCGCAGCTCTAGAAGGCTCCAATCCGGTCCCCGTTCCAGGACTCGGTATTCAGTCCGGGCAGGCTGCCCGTCCGGCCGCACCTGCCGCAGCAGGCTGGGCAGCGGCAGCCGGGCGATGGGCGCGTCTATGAGACCGTCGTCCAGGTCGGGCGTCCCGAATACTAGGCCGTGGTAGGTCTTTTTCAGCTCCCCGGCGGCGTGCAGCTCGTTGAGCAGCCGGTGCACGTGGGCGTTCTTTCCCAGCAGCACCAGGCCGAAGGTATCCCGGTCCAGCCGGGTGGCGGGATGGAACGCGCAGGCCTGGCCGGTTCTGCGGTAATAGCCCAGGACTCCATTGGCCAGGGTGTCCGTATTCCGGTGCCGGGAGGGATGGACCAGCATACCGGCGGGCTTGTCCACAGCCAGCAGGTCCTCGTCCTCGTACACAATGCTCAGCGGCAGGTCCTGGGCCGGATAGGAGGGCGCCGGGTCGTCCAGCAGCACCGTGATCCGGTCCCCTGGGCGCACGGGATAATCCGTGTGCTCCGGGCTTCCGTTAACCAGGAGCCCGGCCTTCCATTTCAGACGGTTGACCAGGCCGGCGGACAGCCCCAGCTCCCCCCGCAGGAAGCTGGAAAGCCGCCCGGCCCGCCGGGCGATATGATGCAGTTCCATCGGCTTCCCCGCCGCAGGCCCTCGCCCCGGCTTCCTTTCCGCCGCCCTGGGCGGCGTAGACTCGGGGTCATTATACCGAACCGCGCCGCAAAATGCAATCACTCCGGCTTGGCCATGGCGCAGATCTCCAAAACCGTAATGGTCAGCACCGGGGCCAGGAGCATGCCAAGGATTCCCCAGAGGCGGTATCCCATATACAGCGCCACCAGCGTCAAAAGGGGATTGAGCCCCAGCTGCCGGCCCACCAGACGGGGCTCCAGAATGGAGCGAGTCAGAGCCGTGACGCCGTACAGCGCCAAAAGGCCGAAGCCCAGGGCCGTACGTCCCTGCAGGAAGGCGATGATCCCCCAGGGAACCAGGATGGTGCCGGTGCCCAGCATGGGCAGGGCGTCCACCAATGCCACCACCGCGCCCAGCAGCAGGGGGAAGCGCACCCGCAGAATGAAAAACCCGATGGTCAGCAGGACAAAGGTGATAGCCATCAGCTTGAACTGGGCGCGGAACCAGCCCCCCAAATTGACCCGCAGGTTTTGCAGCACGGGCATCACCTTCTTTGCCCAGGACTCCGGCAGCTTCCGGGTCAGCCAGGGCCGCAGCCGGGGAAGGCGGGCGGAAATCATAAAGCTGGACAAAATCGCGGTGCCAAGAAAAATAAACGTATTCGGCAAATTGACAATCACGTTGGAGGCCGCGCCCAGGACCTTGGAGGACGCCTGGGCGGCCAGGGCAGAGCCACTGGAAAACAGGCCGGAAATACCGCTCTCCAGGCCCTGCCGCAGGCGCTCCGGCGCCCGCTCCGCCATGTTGTAAAGCCAGTGCTGGACCTGGCCCGCCGTGTGGTCCAGACCCTGGAGCACCGAGGGAAGGCTGTCGGCCAGGCCGTCCAATTCCTGGAAAGCCAGGCGGCCCAATCCCCATAGCGCCAAAATCAGGCCCACATATACCCCTGTGATGGCCGTTCCGGCCGCCAGGACCCGGGGGAATTTGGCCTTTCTGGCTAGCAGGCCCGCCAGAGGCTCCGCCAGCCACGCCACCGCCAGCCCCACCAAAAACGGCAGGGACAGCGGCAGCAAATACCGCAGGGCCAGCCAAAGCCCCAGCAGCACCGCCGCTAAAATCAAAATTCGATACCAGTTGCCTGTTCCCTTCATGGTTCCTCCCGTCCGGATGTTGAATAAGCTTGCTTTTTCTCTAAAATATGCTACAATGTCTGTGCGGGAATCCCGCAAAATCAGTGAATTTGTCAATAGGAGGATGCCCCATGGCAAACAACCCAAAGTACTATATCATCGAGTCGGTCGCCCTTCCCGAGGTTTTTCTGAAGGTCGCCGAGGCAAAACGTCTGCTAGACACCGGAGAGGCATCCACCGTGAATGACGCGACCCGGTTGGCCGGTATCAGCCGCAGCGCTTTTTATAAGTACCGGGACTCCATTCTCCCCTTCCAGAATCTGATGGCCGGCCGGATTATCACCTTCCAGCTGACCCTGCACGACGAGACCGGCGTTTTGTCCTCCCTATTAACCATTTTTGCCCAATGGGGCGCAAATATACTGACCATCAACCAAACAATTCCAACCAATGGCTGCGCCATGGTCACCATCTCCGCGGAAACCAACAATTTGCAGATCTCCCTGGAGGAGCTACTGCGGCACCTGGGCTCTATGACCGGGGTGGTCAAGGCGGAAATTTTGGCCGGGTAACCGGGATATGCGGGATTTTACCTTCTATGCCCCCACCCGCGTGGTCTTCGGGGAAAATGCGGAACTGCAGGCGGGGCGGTTGATCCGGGATCTGGGCGCGCGGCGGGTCCTCTTGGTTTACGGAGGCGGCAGCGCTGTGCGCAGCGGCCTGCTGGATCGGCTACAGGCTTGCCTTTTGGAAGCCGGACTTCCTGTGATTCCTTTTGGCGGAGCGCAGCCCAACCCCACCTTGGCCCATGCGGAGGCGGGCGCGGCCCTGGCCCGGGAAGCAGAGGCGGACTTTGTTCTGGCTGTGGGCGGCGGCTCCGCCATTGACACGGGCAAAGCCATCGCCCATGGAGCGAAGCAGCCGGACGTTGCGCTCTGGAAGCTCTGGTCCGGCGCGGCTCCGGTCAAGGAGGCCTTGCCTGTGGGCGCGGTGCTGACCATCCCCGCCGCCGGCAGCGAGACCAGCGACTCGGCGGTCCTGACCAACGAGACCGTGGGGCAGAAGCGGGGGCTGAGCTCGGAGCGAAACCGGCCGGTGTTCGCCCTGATGAATCCCCGGCTGGCTCTGACCCTGCCTCCCTATCAAATGGCCTGCGGAGTCACGGACATCCTGATGCACACCCTGGACCGATATTTTAATCCGGTCACAGACAACTTACTCACCGACGCCATCGCGGAAAGCCTGCTGCGGGTGGTGTTGCAGGCTGGCCGGAAGCTGCTGCAGGCGCCGGATTATCACGCCATGAGCGAACTCATGTGGTGCGGAAGCCTGTCGCACAACGGCCTGACCGGTCTGGGTGGGGAAAAGGATTTCGCCCCCCATCAGTTGGGGCATCCCCTCAGCGCCCGGTTTGGCGCGGCCCACGGGGCCAGCCTGGCGGCGGTATGGCCCAGCTGGGCCCGCTTTGTGTGGCGACGGAATCCGGCGAGGTTCGCGCAGTACGCCAGGCGGGTCTGGGACATCAATACGGACGACGACGAGGCCGCGGCCCAGGAGGGCATTGACGCGACGGAACGCTATTTCCGGTCCCTGGGTATGCCTGTCCGGCTGGACCAGCTGGGGATCCCGGCGCAGGAGCCCGCCGTGCTGGCGGACCTGGCGGACCTGTGCAGCTATGGTAAGAGCCGGACCATCGGCTCCTTTCAAGTCCTGACCTACGCGGATGTTCTGGCGATCTATCAGCTGGCCAGTCATTGACCCCGGAGGCTTCCGCCCGCCGGGCTTGCCCATTGCGGTGAGCCCGGCGGGCGTTTTTTCAACGTTCCAAATTCGCCAAATTGTTCCCCGCTGCATAAGATGCCTTGAGACGCCGGTTCGGCGCCTCATGGAGGTGATACCATGCTGATCGTGCAAAAATTTGGAGGGACCTCTCTGTCCAACCGGGAGCGGATTCTCGCCGCGGCAAAAATCATCACCCAAGCGGCAAAGCGGGGCAGCCGGGTGGTGGCCGTGGTCTCCGCGCAAGGCCGAACCACGGATGATATGATCGCCCAGGCAGTCTCTATCAATCCCAGGGTCACGGCTCGGGAAATGGATGCGTACCTGGCCACCGGGGAGCTGATCTCCGCAGGGCTGCTGGCTATGGCCATCCAGTCTATGGGTTACCAGGTTGTCTCCCTGGCGGGGTGGCAGGCGGGCGTTCGCACCGACGACACCCACGGCAACGCCCGGGTCCTGGGGCTGAGCAACGACCGGATCCTGCAGGAGCTGGACCGGGGCAAAATCGTCCTGGTGGCCGGCTTTCAAGGCGTCAGCGCCAACGGCGACGTGACGACTCTGGGCCGCGGCGGTTCCGATACTACGGCGGTGGCGCTGGCCGTGTTCCTCCACGCCGATCTGTGCCAAATCTACACCGATGTCGACGGGGTCTATGACCGGGACCCGAGAATTTATCCGGACGCGATTAAATTTGATTGGATTTCCTATGAGAAGATGCGCCGGCTTATTGCCGGAGGCGCGCAGGTTTTGCATGACCGATCCGTGGAGCTGGCGCAGCGCCATGGACTGGCCATTGAGGTTTTGTCCTCGTTCACCGGCCAATCCGGCACTATCGTCTGTGCAGAAGGCAGTGGGACATAGCCCCTACAGTATATCCGCGCCCAGCGCCAGGTATGAATGGGGTCCCCGTGGAATATGTTAAATTGGGGACACGGACGCCGGCGTGGTCGGAAAAATCAAGCCGTTTTTGGCCCGCCCAACGCGGGCCAAAATGTTTTATCCAGGCGCCTTCATCCGGGCAGCCCCCCGCCATCCACCTCGTCGCCAATTAGGAGGGATACCCATGAAAAAGGCGCTGTCAATCGGCTTTGTCTGTGCCGCCCTGCTGGGCGCAGCCCTGCATTTCCTCTACACCTGGTGTCCCCAGCCTCTGGTAGGGCTTTTCGCCCCGGTCAACGAGAGCGTGTGGGAGCACCTGAAGCTGCTCTACTGGCCCTTTTTAGTTGTTTGCGTTCCCCTGCAATTCCGGGCCGAAAGCCCAGCCGCCTTCTGGGGCGCCAGCGCTGGGGCGTTGCTGATCATGCCAGCCGCGCTTCTGGGCGTATACTATCCCGCCCGTTATGGCTTCAGCATTGTAAGCCTTGCCTTCGACATCATTTTGTACCTATTGATTCTCGCGCTGGGGTTTTATCTGCTGAGCCGTCTCCAAAGAAACGCCCGGATTGAGCGGCTGGCCGGCGTGCTGATTATGCTGGCGGGTCTTTATGGAAGCGCCCTGTTTATCTGTTCCGCCGCGCCCCTGAGCCTGCCCATTTTCCAGGGGTGACTCCGCCCGGCCTGTCCACAACCCGCCTGGGCGCCCCTACACCCTTAAATTGGACCGCCCCCGTAGAGGCGCTTTGCACGCCCGCGGGCGACCACAGGTCGCCCCTACGCCCTTATGCCGGCCGCACGTAGGGGCGAGCTGCGCTCGCCCGCCACTCTCTTTTTTGGAAGGCGCCCGGGGCGGGGAGATACGGGCGGCCGCAGGCCGCCCCTGCAGTCGCACCATCGATAAACTTTTTGTAGGGGCGTGCTTTGCACGCCCGCGGGCGACCACAGGTCGTTCCCCATACCCCTCAAGTCACAACCGCACCCCGTTTGCGTGCAAAATCATTTCAACGTCTTTCTTTTTGCGCCCGCTCATTCTCATGCGGCAAACCTTGTATAAAATTCGTCTTTTTCCGCAACCTATGCTCATCTACACAAAGTAGGAGGCTGCATTCATGAAAGACGAAGAAAAGAAAGAGCCCATTCCCTGGGAAGCGGCGGACCCCAAGGTGCCGGTTATCCACGGCTCCGTTCCCGGCAGCCGCGGCGAGAACCATCGCCGGAACGAGTTGTAAAAGGCTCCGTGCGCTGCTACCATTGCCGCCGTTCCAGCGCTGCGGACCATTGCCGCTGGCTGGAACGGGGCGGCATTGTCCTGCCTGAACCGCCCCATCGGGGATAACCTGCCCTATGCCGGGATCGCTCCTTCCATCCGCCCAATTAAAAGCCCCGTCCTGCGGAGAATCCGCGGGGCGGGGCCTTTGTCTGGTTGTGGGTTCTTTTATAAAAATTACCAGTCTGATCGACCAACCGGGGTTTAAAATAGGCCTCTACGGGGCTTCATTCAGGAGTCTTTTGTAGAATTTGTCAAAAACACCATGTCTTGACAGCCCATACTTGACAAATTCACCCATTGCCGGTATGATGAAATTCGAGTGAAAAAAAGGGAGTGTTATAAACATGAATTGGATCGTACTTCTGACCCTGTTCGCATCCCTGTTGGCCCTGGCCTTTGCCGCGTTCAATTTCACCTCTGTGAAAAGAATGCCCGAGGGCACGGAAAAAATGCAGGAAATCGCCTCTGCAATCCGTGTGGGCGCCAACGCCTTCCTCCGGTATGAGTACAAGGTGCTCTACACTGTGGTGGCCGTGGTGGCCGTGGTTCTGGCTGTCATCACCACCTGGCACGCGGCGGTTGCCCTGATCCTGGGCTCCATTTTATCCGGCTGCGCGGGGCTCGTAGGGATGAAAATCGCCACCTACGCCAACGTCCGCGTGGCCAACCGGGCCCGGCTGACCAAGGACATCGGTCAAACGGTGAAGGTCGCCTTTCAGGGCGGCTCCGTCATGGGCCTGTGCGTGGGCGGCTTCGCGCTGCTGGGGCTGTTCCTGGTTTATCTGATCTTCGGTATCTGTATGGGCCAGGCCGCCGTCACGGAGGCGTCCTATACCAATCTTTTGGGCCTTACCTTCAATCCTTTTACTATGACCCTGTCCGGGTACGCCCTGGGTTGCTCCCTGGTGGCCATGTTCAACCGGGTGGGCGGCGGCATTTACACCAAGGCCGCGGATATGGGCGCGGACCTGGTGGGCAAAACCGAGGCCCACATTCCAGAGGACGACCCCCGGAATCCTGCCACCATCGCGGACAACGTGGGCGACAACGTGGGCGACGTGGCCGGACTGGGCTCCGACCTGCTGGAGAGCTTTGTGGGCGCCATCGCCTCCGGCGTGATTTTAGCCTACCACATGTTCTCCAAATCCCTGGCCGAGGGCACCGGCATGTCCCGGGAGCTGCTCCAGCAAATGGTGCTGTTTCCCATGATTTTCGTGGCGATCGGCCTGCTAGCCTGCTGCGTGGGCATCGCCTCCCTGCTGTTCAAACGAAAAATGTCCAACGACCCTCACAAGGACCTCAACGGCGCCACCTACGTGGCCTCCGCTTCCACCATTCTCCTGGGTCTGGGGGTGGCTTGGCTGGCGTTCCGGAGCTTCGACGCCGATCTGCTGCGCAATGCGGCGGGCTTCTCCGCAGGCTTCCTGTCCCCGTGGATCGCGGCGGCCATCGGCGTGGTCTCCGGCGTTTTAATCGGCATGATCGCGGAGCATTACACCTCCGCGGACTACCGGCCTACCAAGCGGCTGGCGCAGGCCTCTGTGGAGGGACCCGCCCTGACCATCACCCAGGGCTTGGCCCTGGGCATGAAGAGCTGCATGGCCCCCTGCGTCATCCTGGGCGCCGGCATCATCGTCTCGTACAGCGTGTCCGGCATGTACGGCGTGGCCATGGCCGCCATGGGCATGCTGTCCTTCGTCACCGCCACGGTCTCTGTGGACACCTACGGCCCTATCGCGGACAACGCAGGCGGCATTGCGGAGATGTCCCACCTGGAGCCAGAGGTCCGGCGCATCACAGACACCCTGGACTCCGTGGGCAATACCACCGCGGCCATCGGCAAGGGCTTTGCCATCGGCTCCGGGGCGCTTGCCGCACTGGCCCTTATGATTTCCTATCTGTACTCCTACAACGATTTCTCTACGGACCTCATTCTCAACGTCATCGAGCCCATGACTCTGGCCGGCGTGATCGTGGGCGGCGCGCTGCCCTTCCTGTTCTCCGGCATGCTCATTGAGGCCGTGGCTAAGGCGGCCCGGAAGATGGTGGACGAGGTCCGGCGGCAGTTCCGGGAGATCCCCGGCATTCTCACCGGCGCAGCCACCCCCGATTATAAAACCTGTATTGAGATCTCCTCCCGGGGCGCCATCGGGGAGATGAAGCTTCCCTCCCTGCTGGCTGTTGTGGTTCCCGTGGCCTGCGGCTTCCTGTTTGGGCCCAGGTTCGTGGGCGGTCTCATCATCGGCTCCACCGTCTGCGCCATTATGATCGCTATTTTTACCGGCAATGCCGGCGGTGCTTGGGATAATGGGAAAAAGTACATCGAAACCGGCGCCATTGCCGGGCATGCCAAGGGCAGCCCGGCCCACGACGCGGCGATTGTAGGCGATACCGTGGGCGATCCCCTGAAGGACACTGTGGGGCCCTGTCTGGACATCTTCATCAAGATCATGTCCACGGTCTGCCTGGTGACGGTCTCCGTCTTCGCCAGCAACAACTTAGCGGCGCTATTGGAAAAGTTCTTCTAGCCGTACATACGTTCTCTGGATTCTCCGCCGCGCGCCGAATCATTTGGCGCGCGGCATTCTTCTGACCAAAAACCTGGTTTTATGAAAATCGGCCTTTTAACTTCGAAACCGCAATATAGGAAACGGCCTGTGGCCGTTCCACAGGCGAGCACAGCCCATCCTACCGGATATCTATCGACGGGCCTCGCTGTAGGGGCGACCTGTGGTCGCCCGCTGAAAAATTCCTCGGACCTGCTGGGTGGCGGGC
>CATXTO010000039.1 GCA_958402445.1 uncultured Eubacteriales bacterium | reverse complement strand
TCGCCCGCTGAAACTGCCCTTGAGGCTTGCAGCAAACGGGCGTGCAAAGCACGCCCCTACAGGATAAGTATCGATGGTGCGATGTAGGGGCGACCTGTGGTCGCCCGCTGAAACTGCCCTTGAGGCTTGCAGCAAACGGGCGTGCAAAGCACGCCCCTACAGGATAAGTATCGATGGTGCGATGTAGGGGCGACCTGTGGTCGCCCGCCGGAGCTGTTCTTGGGGCTTGCAACAAACGGGCGTGCAAAGCACGCCCCTACAGGATGAGTATCGATGGTGCGATGTAGGGCGACCTGTGGTCGCCCGCTGAAACTGCCCTTGAGGCTTGCAACAAACGGACGCGCAAAGCACGCCCCTACAAGATCTATGTTGTTATGCCTCACGGTTTAAATGGTCTAAGGCATACTTACAGCATTGCAGCACTAAAATGTTGAAGGAAACTTGATACAAATTTGCGGCTGTGCGCAATTCATCAAAAATTTTATCAGTAAAGCGAATGGTACGGGAAATATTTGCATTGGAAAATTGTGCATCTACCTGAAACATTTTTTAACGCCTCTCCATTTCAGTCGCTTCTTGTAACGAACCTGCAATTTTTCAAACAAGTACAGACTATTATAAATATTAATAATTGTGAAATGGCTATTTGACTCAGAATTGACGAAATAATGACGCAAGGATTTACATGTAAAATAAAGGTTGCCTGTCGCAATGCTGGATAAAAGACCGCCGCGAAGCGATTGCTTCGCGGCGGTGGGTCTGCGGAGGGGTGAGGAGGTAGCTATTGGGGTAAAATAAAAAACGGGACAGCCGACAGGCCGTCCCGTTGCAGAATTTCAGCTGTTATACAGCGCGCTCAACCTTGTTGGAGCGGAGGCATCTTGTACAGACGTATACATGGCGCGGAGTACCGTCGA
Source organism: uncultured Eubacteriales bacterium (assembly GCA_958402445.1). Taxonomy (GTDB): domain Bacteria; phylum Bacillota; class Clostridia; order Oscillospirales; family Oscillospiraceae; genus Faecousia. Next base: position 16,959 of record CATXTO010000039.1, on the reverse strand, counting down.
CAATCGCCTTGACGCGCTTTACATTGGGCTTCCACATTCTGTTGGAACGTCTGTGGGAATGGGAGACCTTGATGCCAAAGGTAACGCCCTTGCCGCAAATATCGCACTTAGCCATTAGCTGCACCTCCAATCCATAAGGAAATCGCCTACACAGTCCAGAAGGACATCGGCTAATATAATACCAGGTTTTGTGGAAAAATGCAAGAGCAAAATACTAAATTTTTATTTTTTTTAGAACAGGTTGATATCTGTGTCCCCTTTCGTTATAATGTTTTTATACCAATTTTATGAAAATTGGAATGAGGTGACAGCATGATCGACACATACAGCGTGCCTCTGGCGCAGCTGGTGCAGGAGTTTAATCTGGTCCCCGCCCATCGGTCCAGCGACTTCGAGGCGATCCGCGTGACGGTGGAGGACGTCTCCAGGCCTGGCCTGCAGCTGGCGGGGTACTTTGACCACTTTGAGCCCATGCGCCTGCAGGTGCTGGGCAAGGTGGAAATGAGCTACCTGTATAAGATTTCCAGCGAGGAACGCTGCATCGTGTTTGACCGCCTGTTTTCTTTCAAGATTCCCGCCCTGATCATCGCCCGGGGCATGGACCCAGATCCTGAGTGCATGGAGATGGCCCAAAAGCACGACATTACGGTTCTATGCTGTCAGGAGGCCACCTCTTACATGGTCTCCAGTCTCATCTCCTATTTGAAAAACGCCCTAGCGCCTCGGATCACCCGGCACGGCGTTCTGGTTGACGTGTATGGCGAGGGACTGCTTCTGGTGGGAGAGAGTGGCATCGGCAAGAGTGAGGCCGCTGTGGAGCTCATCAAGCGGGGACATCGGCTCATCGCGGACGACGCGGTGGAGATCAAAAAAATTTCCTCTACCAGCCTCATGGGAACGGCGCCGGATTTGCTCCGCAACTACATTGAACTCCGGGGCATCGGCGTAATCAACGTGGCTAAACTCTTTGGGATGGGCGCCATCAAGGAGGAAAATGTGATCAATCTGGTGATCAATATTGTTCCATGGAACAACCACGCGGTTTACGACCGCCTGGGCCTGGAGGAGCAGCATATTGATATTCTGGGGGTCAAGGTGCCGCAAATCACCATCCCCATCACCCCGGGACGGAACCTGGCGGTGATTCTGGAGGCAGCCGCCATGAACAACCGGCAAAAAAAGCTGGGCTACAATGCGGCGCTGGAATTTACAGAGCAAATCAATAAGCATTTTGACGAGACCATGGGTCAGAGCTTCTGAGCCCGGTCAGTCTGAGGATGAACAATCCCGCCGAAGGATTCGGAGGGAAAGATGGTGGGAAAGAAAATCGCCGGGTTTTTTTTCGCGTGCAATCGAAGGACTTATTGAAACTTTTTAAAAAGTCCAGCAGCCTGTCGGCAAAGTCATTCGGATTCTGCCGACAGGCAGGCCGAGCCCAAGGGGTTCGGCCTTTTTCATTCCAAATCTTAGCTGGCAGCAGAAAATTTCCTGTCACGCGCTGGGACAGATTCCTGTTCTAACCCCATTCTGCCGGACATACCTTTTAGTAAACCCATGGCAGGAGCGTGCCTCCTGCCGAGACTGAAGGAGGCAGGATGGCTATGGAAAAATCCATTTACCAGGAGATTGCCGCCCGAACCGGCGGTGATATCTATATCGGCGTTGTGGGTCCGGTGCGGACAGGGAAATCCACCCTGATTAAGCGTATCATGGAGGAATTGGTCATTCCGAACATTGAGGACCCGTACCGGAAGGAACGGGCCCGGGATGAGCTGCCCCAGAGCGGCTCCGGCAAGACAATTATGACCTCAGAGCCGAAGTTCGTCCCGGAGGAAGCGGTGGAAATCTCTCCAGACGGCACAGCCCGGCTCCGGGTTCGGATGATTGACTCCGTGGGCTATATGGTGGAGGGCGCCGTGGGGGCCATGGAGGACGGCGTGCCGCGGATGGTGACGACGCCCTGGTATGACCATGAAATTCCCATGACCGAGGCGGCGGAGCTGGGTACCAAAAAGGTGATGGAGGACCACTGCTCCATTGGGCTGGTGGTGACCACCGACGGCTCCATTACAGATATCCCCAGAGGGGATTATGAAAATGCGGAGGTCCGGGCGATCAGCGATATGAAGGCAACGGGAAAGCCGTTCCTGGTGATTGTCAACAGCAGGGAGCCGCAGGCAGAGCCTGCGCAGAGTCTCTGCCGGCGGATTCAGGAGACCTACCAGGTGAGCTGTGTGCCCGCGGACTGCCAAGCCCTGAGCGCCGGGGATATCGCTGCGCTTCTGCGGGACCTGCTATATGTCTTCCCCATGCAGGAGCTTCGGGTGTATTTGCCCCGGTGGATGGACGCCCTGGAATTCGACCATCCGGTGAAGGCCGCCCTGTATGACGCTCTGGCCACCCGGGCGGGAGAGATCTCGGCCCTGTGCCAGGCGGAGAGCACCTTGGCTGCGCTGATGGAGCTGGAAAACGTGATGGGCTGCCGGATTCGGGATATCGATTTGGGCACTGGAACCGTGTCGTGCGTCCTGGACTTTCCCGAGAGCCTGTACTATGAAATTCTCAGCGGGAAAACCGGCTTTGCCATCAATGGCGAAGGGGAGCTCATGGAGCTGCTCACCGAGCTGGCGCAGGTCAAAAGGGCCTATGACAAGATTGCCTCCGCTCTGGACGAGGCGCAGGCCACGGGCTACGGGGTGGTCATGCCGACCCCGGAGGAGATGCGGATGGAGCCCCCGGAAATCATCCGAAAGGGCAGCGCCTACGGCATCAAGCTGAAGGCAGGTGCTCCGTCCATCCATATGCTCCGAGTGGATATCGATGCGGAAATCAGCCCTATGGTAGGGGATGAGAAGCAATCCGAGGACCTGGTGCGGCATTTGACAGACCAGTATGAAAACGACCCGGAGAAGCTTTGGGAGAGCAACATCTTTGGTAAATCCGTCTTCGAGATGGTCAACGACGGCCTGACGACCAAGCTGCGCCGGATGCCGGACGATGTGCGGGGGAAATTCCGGCATTCCCTGAGCCGCATCATCAACGAGGGTGCCGGCGGCCTGATCTGCATTATTCTTTAAAACCGAAAAGGCGCTGCAATCACAGGTTGCAGCGCCTTTTGCCCGCCGTGCGGCCTGGTAAGGTCGAAGAAAGTTCTGTAACATGGGGGAAAACTGCCGGCGGGCCTGTTGCATCCGGCGCGCGCTTTTTGTATAATAGAAAAAGAAACGGGAACGCTGACGGCTCCGGGCTGCTTGTGCGCCGCGGGCGCTTCAAGCACGGCGTTCCGGTACGACCGCTATCGCATTATGCTTGCGGATGTCAAGCAAAATCCCGCCAGGCCATGCTCAAGAAACTGAACTAGGACCCTGGGCTTTGAGGTGGTGCTGGAGGCGGAAAACGAACGGGACGCCCTGATCAGAGCGGAGGCCATCCCTTTGGACGAGATGCTGACTGATATTATATGGACGGCTTCACCTTGGGCTAGCATTGGATGTGCTCCCATCCCGGCGTGAGGCTGATTATTTTTTCAAGTTTTGATGAGTTTCGTATGTGAAGGAGACCATCAAACTCAATGTGTGGAAAACGGAGTCGTCTGAGCGCCGGATGCGGATTTCGGCTCTGCACGGAGTGCACCCAAAGTTCTGCATACCATCATTTCCGTGGGTGTCAGCAGGGTCGTTGCGCAGTTCTCCTGGCTTACTTAATCCCGCCGGGACAGCCTGGCCGCAGTGGGTTGGACAAAGAGAGGCCGTTTTTCGGCTGGCCCAGGCTTTGGCTTTCGGGAAATCAGGGTGGGGAATTCCGGAAATCGGGGCGGGGCGGTCCGTTCAACCCCTCATACAGCTTTTGCTTTGGAAAGAAGAACCAATAGATTTAGGAGGAATCATTATGCATGTTATTTTAATTAACGGAAGCCCCCATGCCAAAGGCTGTACGGCCACGGCTCTGGAGGAGGTGGCGAAAACCCTGCAGTTGGGCGGCGTGCAGACAGAGGAAGTCTGGCTGGGTGCAGGCTCCGTACCAGGCTGCTCAGCCTGCGGCGCCTGTAAAAAGAGAGGAACCTGCATCTATGACGATGCCGTCAACGATATTGTAAGCCGCGCGGACCAGGTGGACGGCTTGGTGGTGGGGTCTCCCGTATATTACGGCAGCGCCAGCGGGCAGATCACCAGCTTTCTGGACCGCCTGTTCTTTACAGCCGCTGGGCGCCTGGCCGGGAAAGTGGCGGCGGCTGTGGTCTCCTGCCGCCGGGGCGGGGCCACCATGGCCTTTCAGCAACTCAATCTGTATTTTTCCATGAACAACATGGTCATTGCCACCAGCCAGTATTGGAATCAGGTGCACGGCAATACCCCGGAGGAGGTACGGCAGGATCTGGAGGGGTTGCAGACCATGCGCACTCTGGGGCGCAACCTGGTCTGGCTGCTCCAGTGCCAGGAGGCGGGCCGGCAGGCGGGCCTGGCCATGCCGGAACGGGAACCCGTGATCCAAACAAGCTTTATCCGATAATTTAGACCGACGCCAGGGGAGCTTAAAAAAATTTTGGAAATTTACTTGCCGAAATTACCCAAATGAAGTATAATTATAATAGCAGATGATACCTGCAATCCAGACCGGGAGGGAAGGAACATGAAAAACGTCGTTATCACCATCGCGCGGCAGCATGGTTCCGGAGGCCGCTTAATAGGCGAATGTCTGGCCAAGAAAATGGGCATTGCCTATTATGACAAGGAACTGATTTCCCTGACGGCAAAAAAGACGGGGTTTGCTCTGGATTTTGTCAAGGAAGTGGAGGAAAAGCAGACCTCCAGTTTTTTGTATAGCGTTTATGCGGCCACCACGGTTCCGTCTGTGTATGAACAAGCCAGGAATGCGCAGTTTGCCGTGATCCGGGAATTGGCGGAGCAGGGCTCCTGCGTCATTGTCGGCCGCGCGGCGGACTGTATTCTAAAAGGAATCCCGAACTGCGTACGAATTTTTATCCATGCGCCGTTGGAGGAGCGGATCCGCCGGGCCAGGGACGACTACAAAGAGCCCATGGACAATCCGGAACGTGCCCTGCAAAAGAAGGATAAGGCTCGCGCCGCCTTTTACAACACCTATTCCGAGTACACCTGGGGCGATATTCGGAACTATGACATGGCCTTAAACAGTACCATCGGCATAGAAAAATCGGCGGATATTATCTGGGACTATGTGAAAGCAAAGTTTTCTTAACAGAGTTAAGCCGCACCGTGCTCCAGCTTGGGGCCCGGTGCGGCTTTTGCCTGGGACCAGAGGCCTGCGGCCAAAGGGATTGGAAGCAATGGGCAAAACTCCTTTGATTCTATGGATTTGGGTCGCCCCTGAAACAGGCTGGTACGGCCGTTTCTCGCATAACCTCCGGCAGAATTAGGATTCGGATTTTTCCCAGAGCTGGATAAACTCCAGGACCAGCGTCTCCAGTGCTTGCCGCCGTTCAGCGGGGAGCTGGAGGGTGCGCATCATGGTCATATGGAGAAATAGCTCCGCCTGGTTACTCTGCGGAGCGGTGGACAGCAGCGCTACGGGGTCCACCTCCAATCGCTCCGCCATGCGCTCGACGGTATTCAGGCTGGGATTCCCATGGCCATGAAGCATCTGCTGCAGGCAAGAGCGGGCGACGTCCAGCTTTTCGGCAAGGTCGGACAGGGTCAGATTTTGCTCCTGTCGAATGGTGTTAAGCGCCTCGGACAAATTTCGACGTAATTGCATTTTAAATACCCCCTTCTGACAGGATAGAAGGGTTTTTCCAAGAAGTACAGACCAAAATTACGATAAATGTACTGTTATAGTGGGCCTTCCGTCTGCCACGGCGACCCCGAAAAAGCCCGCCCGTTTTTTAAAACGGGCGGGCACGTTGCACAATTAAGGAGTCAAGCCCAACTCCGGGTGCCGGGCTGCGACCACGGAGAAAGCGTCGTCCGCGATATCCACCGCCAGGGCGATATCCTGGTCGGTCAGCGCTGCGTTCAGGAAGTGGTTGTGGTGGCTGGTGAGAAACAGGCCGCGGCTTACACATTCGGCTACCCATTCCTGGTGGAGCATGAGACTGTCGTCGTTGGCAATGCGCAGATAAAATAGGGCGGGTTCCCCGGAAACCACCAAGTCAAAGCCATGGGCTGCACCCGCGGCCTTGAACCCGTCGGTGATCTTTTCGCCCATTTCCCGAAACAGCTTTGGCGCGTCCAGGCTCTTGAGCTTCTGGATGCAGGCGATGCAGGCGGCGAAGGGTTCTGCGCTCATCCAGTAGGATCCGGTGAAGGACAGGGAAGAGGCGGCGGACTTCAAAAATTCTCTGCCGCAGACCGCAGACATGTTGTAGCCATTGGCCAGGGCCTTGCAGAAACAGATCAGGTCCGCCTGGAAGCCGTAATAATGATCGGAGCCCTGCAGGTCCAGCCGGAAACCGGCTCGCACATCGTCCAGAATCAGGACGATGCCATGTTTGTCGCAAAACGCCCGTACCGCCGCCCAGTATTCCTTGGTGGCGCAGCGGTTGTCCGCGAAGTTCCCATGGTCGTAGGGCTGCGCGATGAGAGCGGCCACATCGCCGCCGCAGGCTTCATAGGCCTGCTCCAGAGCCTCAACGTCAAACCAGGGCAAAACCACATTGTGGGCCACATCCTCCGGGAGAATCCCGGGATAGTCAGCCTTCATAGCCCAGGGGTCGTTGCCGTGGTAGTATCCTCGGAGGAAAAAAACCTTCCGTTTGCGGGTGTGCGCCCGGGCGCAGAGCACGCAAAACGTGGTGGCGTCCGTACCGTTCTTCATAAAAAAGGCCCAGTCCGCCATCGCCACCGTGTCCACCAGCAGCTCCGCGCACTCCACCATCTTAAAGGACGGCGCGGTGGTGCAGTTGGCCACCATGAGCTGCTCCATGGCCGCCCGGTCCACGTCCGGGTCCCCATATCCCAGAATATTGGGGCCGTAGGCGCACATCAGGTCCAGATAGCGGTTGTCGTCCATGTCCCAAAAGTAGGCGCCTTTCGCCCGGGAGGCGATGAGCGGCCACTTCTCCAAAGGAAGAAACAGCCCTTCTGAAGGCCCCAAATGCCCATAGATACCCGAGGGGATGACCTCCAGCGCCCGGTCAAACCAGGCCCGGCTTTTCGCGTGATTGTACTCAGGATATTTGCTCATGGCGTTTCCTCCTATGCCAGGTACACGGCGACCCGGTCCAAAATCCGGTTAATATTATCCACCATGGAAATCATGCCCCGCAGCCGGATGGTCCCCTTGCACATCTCGTTGATGGTGGAGACCTGGCCGGTGAACAGGCCGTAGGCCAAATCAATGGTTGCAAACTCCATGACGGCCCGGGGATTCTGTGCCGGCTCCTTCCGGGTGGTGAAATGGTGATTTTGCACCTCAATGGTCGCCTCCGCCACATCCCGAATCCCCAGAGAGACCTGCCCGTCCACCGTATAACTGGCGGAAACCTGAGAGATGGGGTCTGTGTTGGCCAGGGCGGAGATCGCGCCCGCGATGGTGTACATGGTGAGGATGGTGCTTTCCTCAAAAAAGGCCCGGTCCCGCAGCGCTTCCTCCGAGGGCCGCAGCAGCTCCGTCAGGCGGGCGGTGAGCTGGGAGAAGGGGCCCAGGAGGAAGGAAAAGAGCTGCAAAGGATTTTTACCCGGAAAACCGGGCTTATTATGCTCGATAAGGGCGTTAAACTTCTCCGGGGAGGAAAACCGCATGCTGCAGGTGCAGTCCTGGCTGCCCTCTGTCATACGGCAGCTGTACTGCGTGAAATGTAGCGTGGCGCAGGGACCGCCCTTGACGGAAAAGCACAAGGAAACGGGCCTTTTCAGCCCGGACAGGATTTCTCGGGCCGGCTCGTCCAACTCGCACAGGTTTTCCAGGGCCGACAGGACGCCATACAGATTCACATAGGCCATGGCCTTTGCTTCTTTCATAAGGTACGCTCCTTTAAAAGGATTTTCCTGCTTTTGCAGTCAGCAGATGAGATACCAAGATATTTTAGCCATTATAGCACAAAATGTGGAAGAGGGAAAGGGCCATATGATGAAAGTCATTCTGCTTTTTCTCTCATTTCTTGACAGTTTAACAATGACGTGCTATACTGTAACAGAGGAGTAAAAAAGAGAGACGCTGCAGCAGCTACAGAAATAAAGAAGATTAAATAACGTTTTTGAAAAATAGCTCGAGACTTGTTCTATTTTATTGCTGTATTCACCCTGTTATTGACGGGTGCGACGTTCGCCAGCGGCGTCAGCAGAGAATCCGCCCCTAATTTCCTGTCGGACGGCGATGTGATGGAGGCTGCGCAGCCCCTGATTGCGGCGGAAGAAGAATACTATAACATTGCGTCCGTGGAGTTGCTCAACATGGAGAGCTTTTATGCTGAGGACGGGACCGTTCAGGCGGATTGCACCCTCTTATTTCACATGTGCTTGAAGGCACAGTCTATGGAAGAGCTCCCCTACATTGCCGGAATGCTGGACGCGGTGGGCGTGTCTACCATAGAGGATTGTACCGGCGAGCAGGTTCAGGCCGCCTGTGAATCTGGCGTAGCGCGGGGAATTTTAGCAGCAGCGGACTCCATTTCCAACTATGACGAAGCTGCCGCCGCCATTGTCCAGGAAATCGACGGATACTCCGACGACTTTGGGAAAATGATTGAATTGGCGTTTACAATCCGAATCAACCACACGGAGGACGGACAGGTGAGTGAGGTGCTCGGCCTGGGAGATGGGGGTCGTACCTTCCCGCTGGAGGAGTACTTCCCGGAGGACGCCGCAGTGATGAAGCAAAATGGCCGGAAAAACACCGCGGAAGTTTTAAGCCGGGCGGCGGAGAACGAGCTCACGGTGCAGCCCAGAGCGCTGGCTCCGCTGTATTACCGGGTCAGAGCTCGTGACTACGCCAGGACCTATTCCTCGGAAGCAGCCTATAATCAAACCTGTCCCCATGGTAACCATTACATCAACCTGAGTAAATACAACTCTGCCTACACCTATTATTGTCATAATGATTGTGCCAACTATGTGTCCCAAGCTATTTTGGCCGGATATATTCCCACTACTAGTGGTGACAGTGGATGGAATGTAGGATCCTATCAATGGAGAACTGTCACTGGAATGCGAAATTATTTCTATGCAAACCATTTCTATTGGACTTCATCCAACTATGAGAAGTGTAATGCTGGTGGTATCATTATTAATCAAGATGCTAAGGGTAATTACTATCATGTAAATATGTGCGTACAGAACGACACGGTGACACGCGCATATGCCGCCCACAATGCCGATCACAATAACAAATCGTACTCTCAGGGATATTGGGGAAGTGATACGGTTTTGTATTATCAATTCACTAGAACCACCACTGATTAAGTCAAAGGGGCGGGACGCTTAGGAGCACGGAGCGTCCCGGCACCCGTGCGTGAGTAAGAGGGGATTATCTATGAGAAGGAAAGCGTTTATTTGCCTGCTCGTCTGCCTGCTGCTGTTGCCTGGTTGTATTCCGCAGCCAGAACCCACCATACCGATTCCAACTCTCCCCGCTACGACTCCAATTACAACAGAACCAACGCAGACGACACAGCCGCCGGAAAGCACGACCGCGCCGGAAAAACCATCCATTTACAAAGCGCCGCCGGAGGGCTCCATACCCATCCTGTTATATACGGCCAAGGGCGAGGATGAGGCTGTGGCCAATTACCTAACCTGGGACGTCAAAAACGGAACTTTTTCCAAATCGGTGCCGTGGTATACGGTCAGCAGAGAAACATTTCTGGACCCCATTGTAGATTTCTGGAACGGGGGTTCCTTCGTCGTTGTATCCAGCGTGTCGAAGGACTATGCACCAGGTATTCAAGTATCCCGAACAAAAGGTGAGCGGTTATCTATTGTATATGGCTCATTTTGTGATATATATAATTCAGATGAATTTGTATACTACAATATGGACGGAAGTAAAGTGCACTATGATCGTCCCTTGATGGATGTACCGACTGACATTTATAATTCTACTTTACCGCAGGAGGCCTACTACGCCACCGTGGCTGGAGATACCATGATTGCAGCCTATAGCGTTTATGATTTCGATACAATGGAGAGCGACATGGTTACCGTGACTTATCCTGTGCAAGATCCCGATGCGGCGGTGTGGCGGGTGACGCATATTCCCTTTGAGTATGCCGTGGATGTGGATGTTAACTGGGATGGTGCGTACTGGGACGGTGTTTTGTACATGGCGGCCTTAGAGACGGTGCTAGCTCTGGATTTGGAAACGGGAGAGCTGGAGGCACTGGATGCCTTTGACCGAATCCACGCTCTAACGCCGGAGGCGACGCAATACGACATGGACGGAACGCTGGAGACAGTCCGGCTGGTCGGCTGCTGGGACGGTATTTTGGTGGCGGCGTATCCTCAGTACTTACCAGATGAAACATTTCATTATTACTATGTCGCGATTCAAGACGGAGAACTTCTGGGCTTTATTGACAAACACTTTGGAGAGTTTACTTTTTACGACAGCGACCTGCAGGTCATCGGCACCAACGACGAGTATGCAGAGACAATCATCTCTTTGGGAATCTATTTTGCCAAGCAGAGTTAGACGATAAAAAAGCAAATAGGCCGCCACACGAGATGTTCTTTGTAAATATCATAATTTTTATGAGGTGGAAACCATATGAAACGGAAAACAAAGAACCTACTCGTGCTTCTGGCGGCCTTCTTCCTGCTTTCCGGCTGTACCCCGCAAGCGGGACAGGAAACGCAGCCCAGCGGAACCGCGCCCGCCCCATCCATTACCACTACCGCGCCTGCCACAGAGCCCGCGCAGACGACGGAACAGACGGAAAGCACAACCACACCGAAAGAACCATCCATTTACAAAGCGCCGCCGGAGGGCTCCGTTCCCATCCTGCTGTACACTGCCCAAGGTGAGAAAGAAGCTGTGGCCAATTATTTAACCTGGGACGTCAAAAACGGGACCTTTTCCGAGCCGGTGCCATGGTATACGGTCGGCCAGGGAACGAACCTGTCTCTTTGGAACGGCGGTCCTTTCGTAGTAATTTCCGGCACTGCTACAGATCGCGCGCCTGGAATTCAAACCCTGAAATATCAAACAGAACATCTCAATTTGGTGTATGGCGCATTTTGTGATACAGGCAATTCGAATCAATTTGTATGTTACAATATGGACGGGAGTAAGGTGGATTACGACAAGCCGCTCATAAATGTGCCTACGGATGTGTTTGACCGTAACTTGCCAACGGAGCTCTACTATGCAACGGTAGATAAAAATACTATGATTGCAGCTTACAGCGTTTATGATTTTGATACCATGGAAGGCGACATGGTTTATGTCACCTACCCTGTGGATGACCCAGACGCGGCAGTTTGGAAGGTGGCGCATATACCCTTTGATTATGCCGTGGATGTGGATGCAAACTGGAACGGCGCCTATTGGGATGGGGTTCTCTACATGGCCGCTATGGAAACGGTTTTGGCCCTGGACCTGGAAACTGGGGAATTGAAGGCATTGGAGGCTTTTGAACAGGTCCATGCTCTGACGCCGGAAGCGACACAATATGGAATAGATACAACAATGACAATCCGCTTGGCGGGCTGCTGGGACGGCATTCTGGTGGCGTCCTATCCGCAGTATATGCCGGACGGCACCCTGCACAACTGCTATGTGGCCCTGCAGGATGGAAAGCTTGCCGGCATGGTGGTCAAGACAGAGGACCGTTTTACCTTCTATGACAGCCGACTACAGGTCATTGGTACGGAGGAGGGCTATGTGGGGAAGCTGGCCCCTGTGAGCAGCCCTATTTTCGCCAAACAGAGCTAAGAAGTTTGCAGAGGGCTTCCAGACGGAAGCCCTCTGCGTTATATTTCGTCGCCGAGTTTGATATTGCTCGTTTAGGGGGGGGGACGATCTATCAGGACGCGCTTTGCACGCCCGTTTGCGGCAAACTCCAAGGGCAGTTTCAGCGGGCGACCACAGGTCGCCCCTACAGGGGTACGGCAGGGAGGTGCCTGCAGGGGTGTACTCTGCACGCCCGTTTGCTGCAAACTCCAAGGGCAGTTTCAGCGGGCGACCACAGGTCGCCCCTACAAGGGGCACGCTAGGGAGGTGCCTGTAGGGGCGTGCTTTGCACGCCCGTTTGCCGCAAGCCTCAAGGGTAGCTTCGGCGGGCGACCACAGGTCGCCCCTACAAGGGATACGGCAGGGAAAACTCCATAATGTGTGCTTTACAGGCATAATCCCGCAATTCTCAGAAAACATATAAGAACCCGGCTCCGCCTTGGCGGAACCGGGTTTGTAACTTACTCAGAACCTGCAGCGGGCTTACCTACTTCTAGGCATGGGCTGCGTTGTCTTCCAGCCAGGCCTTCATCTCCAGCCGACCTGCCTCGCTCATGGGAAAAGTTCTGGATTCTTCTATTTGGCTTTTCTCGTAACACAGGGGACCGCGCCAGAATTCCGCCAACATGGAGCTGGCCTCCATATTCACCTCTTTTTGGTTCAACATGACTACACTGGGGGCAATACGAAACCGGAAAAGGCCGCAGGAGCCGGTGAAAATGTTATTCATGGCGAAGGTATGCAGGGTTGGGATAAAAATTTCCGGCATCGCTCACGCCTGCATGAGCTGCTCCATTTCATCCAGGAGCTCACCAAAAAGGGACAGGGCCTGGTTGACCGGCGCGGCGGTGGTCATGTCTACGCCGGCGCCCTTCAGCAGGTCGATGGGGCTCTTGCTGCAGCCGCCGGAGAGGAAGCTTAGGTAATCCTGCACAGCCGTGGCGCCTTCCCGCAGAATGCGGCGGGACAGGGCAATGGCGGCGGAATAGCCGGTGGCGTACTGGAACACATAGTAATTGTAATAGAAATGGGGAATTCGCGCCCATTCCATGTCGATCTCCTCATCCAGCACAATGTTTTCGCCAAAGTACAGCCGGTTGAGCCGCCGGTATTCCGCGCAGAGAACATCCGCGGTCAGGCTTTCGCCTTTCTGAGCCAGCTCCCCAATATTCAGCTCAAATTCGGCAAACATGGTCTGACGGTACAGGGTGGTACGGAACTGCTCCAGGAAGTGGTTGATGAGATAGGCCCGTTCCTTCCGATCCGTGGTCTTGTTCAGCAGGTATTCCATCAGCAGGGCCTCGTTACAGGTGGAAGCCACCTCCGCCACAAAAATGACATACTCTGCGTCAATGGGATTTTGTGTGTGATTGGACAAGTACGAGTGCAAAGCATGCCCCATCTCATGGGCCAGCGTGAACTGACTGTCCAGGGTACCGGTGTAGTTCAGCAGAACGTAGGGATGAACCTTGGCTCCGGCGGAGTAAGCGCCGGAGCGCTTGCCCTCGTTTTCATACACATCAATCCAGCGATGATCGAATCCCTCTTTCAAAATATTCCGGTATTTTTCACCCAGAGGTGCCAGTGCGTCAAACACCGTATCCTTGGCCTGGGCAAAGGGAATCTTCGCGTCCGCACCGGACACCAGAGGGGTGTACAGATCGTACATATGCAGCTCATCCACACCCAACAGCTTTTTCCGCAGGTCCACATATCGGTACATCTTATCCATGTTCTGATGGACCGCCCCAATCAGGTTGCGATATACGGAGGTGGGCACGTTGGTGGCATCCAAGGAAGCGTCCAAAGAGGAGCCGTATCTTCTGGACTGAGCAAAGAATTGCAGCTGCTTGACCTGGGAGGAGAGAACCGAAGCCAGCGTATTCCGGTAGCCGCCGAAGGTATGATACAGGTTTTCAAATGCGCTTTTCCGCAGGGTCCGGTCTGAACTCTCCATATAGGAGATGTAGGTGCCCTGGGAGAGGGGATGAGGCTTGCCCTGGCTGTCCAGGGCGTCCGGGAATTTTAAATCCGCGTCGGCAAACATGCCGTAAATCTGGTCCGGCGCGTTGGCCATTTCACCGGCTGCGGCCAGGAGCCGCTCCTCCGGCGGGGTCAGCACATGCTCCCGCCTGCGGCGGATGTCGTTTAAGTACCGGCGGTACCGCTCCAAGCCTGGTTCCTGGGCGTAAAAGGCGCGCAGGGTCTCCTCCGGGAGGGCGAGTATCTCGGGCACGTCGAAGCTGGTGGCCGCTTGGTACTCCACCATGGCGCTCATACACTTGCCTACCATGTCCTGATATTTGGCTACTCGTGCGTCCTCGTCGGATTTCCGGAACGCATAGTTGCCGAGATTATCGGATAAAACCGTCATTTCCTCCGTCAGTTGGAGATATTCCAACAAAGTTTTCGGAGATTGCTGCAGGTTCCCGGCAAAGGCAGCGGCTTGCTTGGTTAGTTCCTTAGCCTTTTCCAGGTCTTGAAACCAAAGGTCGTCTGTGGCATAGAGATCCTCTATGGCCCAGGTGTCCGCGGCCGCAACTTGGGAGCGCTGGGGGATTTTCTTCGTTTCTGCCATGTTACATCCTCCTAAATTATGGGTGTACGCGCGTTTTCTCCCATCATTATAACACAAGAGGCTTTTTTTGCAACTTGCTACTTTTCACAAAGCCAGGCGGTTTCTTTTGGGCGTCCGCAATATATGGACATATTTGCACAGAAAAGACCATCATATCACACAAAGTCAATTTTTAATTACTTTAAATCCGAATTCATTTTTTTATTTCGGGGAGCGCACCCTGATCCAACTGGGTTTGTACATCTTTCATAAGGAAAAATTGGAAATTGCCGCAAAATTTCCTGAAATACCACCTTGCGTTTTTTGGGTATTTTGGCGATAATAATACCAAACAAAACGAAATGAGGGTCTGGTCATGGAAGCACTCAAGGCGCGCATCCGGCAGGAAGGCCGCATCCTACCCGGCAACATTGTCAAGGTAGACGGCTTTTTAAACCATCAGGTCGACACCCGGTTCCTGGGCCAACTGGCGGAGGAATTCGCCCGGCAATTTGACCTCAGCGGCGTAACCAAACTCCTCACGGCGGAGGCCAGCGGTATCGCTCTGGCTGCAGTCTGTTCCTATCAATACGGTGTTCCCATGGTATTTGCCAAAAAGGCAAAGAGCGACAACATCGAGGGCGGCCTGTACCAGAGTGATATTTTTTCTTATACGTACCACAAAAAGGTGACGCTGATCGCCTCTAAAGACTGGATTACCTCTGCGGACCGGGTTCTGATTGTGGATGATTTTCTGGCCCGGGGTGAGGCGCTGCGGGGCCTGATCGACATCGTGCAGCAGGCCGGCGCGTCCCTGGCGGGCATCGGCATAGCGGTGGAAAAGGGTTTCCAGCATGGGGGGGACAGGCTCCGCGCCGCGGGCTATCCCTTGAAATCCCTTGCAATTATCGATGCGGCGGATGAACACGGCTTTGTATTCCGGGAGGACTGAGAAATGCAAAAGATATTAATTTTAGATTTCGGCGGCCAGTACAATCAGCTTATAGCCCGACGGGTGCGGGAATGCCATGTATATTGCGAGGTGAAACCAGCCCAGCGTATGACTCTGGAAGAAATTTGCGCTTACGACCCCATTGGCATTATCTTAACCGGGGGTCCTAACAGTGTGTACGGCGTGCAAGCGCCTCGCCTGGCAACCGGCTTTTTCGGGCTGGGGATTCCGGTTTTGGGAATCTGTTATGGATGCCAGCTCATGGCCCAGGAGCTGGGCGGCAAGGTGGCGGAGGCCGGTGCAGACCACGCCCGGGAATATGGACGCACAGTGACGAGCTTGGACGTTCGGGACCAGCTCTTCCAAGACTTCCCGGAGGAAACCATCACTTGGATGAGCCACGGCGACTATATTGCGCAGGTGCCGGTGGGTTTTTCCGTATCCGCCTGGACGGAGGCCTGCCCGACGGCGGCTATGTCCTGCCGGGAGCGGGGCCTGTACGGCGTTCAGTTCCACCCGGAGGTTGCGCACACCGACCGGGGACAAGAGATGCTGCAAAACTTCCTCTACCGGGTCTGTGGGGCCCGGGGAGAATGGGTGATGGAGAATTACCTGGAGACCGCGACGGAGCAGCTACGCCAGAAGATTGGCGATGGGAAGGTGCTGCTGGGGCTCTCCGGCGGCGTGGATAGTTCTGTGGCCGCGGCGCTTTTAAGTCGTGCGGTGGGGAGCCAACTCACCTGTATTTTCGTGGACCACGGCCTGTTGCGCAAGCGGGAGGCCGACCAGGTGGAGGATGCGTTTTCCAACCTGGATTTGCGCTTTGTGCGGGTAGACGCATCGGGCCGATTTTTAAGCCGTTTGTCCGGGGTTACAGAGCCGGAGGCCAAGCGGAAAATCATTGGCGAAGAATTTATCCGGGTTTTTGAAGCGGAAGCTCGGAAAATTGGGAAGGTAGACTTTTTGGCCCAGGGGACCATTTATCCGGATGTCATTGAATCCGGCACGGGGACGGCTGCGGTTATCAAGAGCCACCATAACGTGGGTGGCTTGCCGGAGCATGTGGACTTCCGGGAAATTATTGAGCCGTTGCGTCTGCTGTTCAAGGATGAGGTGCGGGAGCTGGGACGTGCTATGGGCCTGCCGGATGCTGTGGTGAACCGGCAGCCTTTCCCGGGGCCTGGCCTGGCGATCCGCGTCATTGGGGAAGTGACGCGGGAGAAGGTGGCCACGTTGCAGGAGGCAGACGCGATTTTTCGGGAGGAGCTGGAGCGGTCAGGTGTGAGCCGGCAGATCGGGCAGTACTTTGCGGTATTGACCGATACGCGGTCTGTGGGCGTGATGGGAGACGGCAGGACCTACGATTTCACCTTGGCCCTTCGGGCCGTGACCACTACAGATTTCATGACGGCCCAGTGGGCGAGAATCCCCTATGAACTCTTGGATAAAATCTCCGGTGAAATTATCAATCGGGTTCGCGGCGTCAATCGCGTGGTATATGACATTACCTCCAAACCACCAGCTACAATTGAGTGGGAATGATAGCTGAGCGTGAAATGTGAAATAAAAAGTTAAAAATATAATA
>CATXTO010000038.1 GCA_958402445.1 uncultured Eubacteriales bacterium | reverse complement strand
CCCGCAAATTTGGGAAACCCACCGGCGGGCGACCGCAGGTCGCCCCGACAGACGCACCGACGACAGACATCCCGTAGGGGCGAGCTGCGCACGCCCGCCAAACCCCGCAAATTTGGGAAACCCACCGGCGGGCGACCACAGGTCGCCCCTACAGCGTCGGGGCAAAGTCCGCTCCTGCTCCGGCGGCCTGTGTGGCCGCCATCCGCACCGCTCCCTTGCCCCTCCTTTCCCCACAAAACCTTTTGGTTTTGCGGGGCTTCATATCCCCAAATCGGTCCTGTCCTCTGTAGGGGCGACCACAGGTCGCCCCTACGTTCCGCCTCGGCCACAGGTCGTTTCCTACGCCGTGGCGGCGGCTCGGGATGCTAAAGGGATGCCGTGGAGCGCCGGCCGGCCTCCGCCGGGTCATCCACCTGAATGGAGATCTGCATCACGTAGCCGTCCTCACTGCCGGAGGCCAGATAGCTGACCAAATCATAGATATAGGCGTGCCCGCAGATGGATAGGCTCCGCATCCGGATAAAATTTAGGAGCAGACCATAGGCCGCGCCAAAGGAGTCGTAGGGCCCCCGGTGCAGCACGGTGGCGTAGGTCCCCGGGGGCTTTTGCAGCAGACTTCCCCGGGGAAAGTCCGGGGGGACCACGCTGAAGAAATAGCTCTCCTCCTCGCTGCCCGCCCGGACATCCTCCTGCAAAATCACGGAACCCAGGGGAAACTTCTCCGTCAGTCCGTACCGCTCGCACTGGGCGAAGTGCTCTCCCAGCCGGGCCGCCACCCGGTCCACATGATCCCCGTCCCCGGCCCGCAGACCCACCAGCAGAAGCGTCTCTGCGGGCTGGTAATCCACCCTGGGCTGGTCGTAGGTCTCGGACAGGGCCCGCTGGGTCACCGCGATGGTGCGGGAGAGCATGCGCTCCATCCGCTCCAGGGCCCGCCGCTGCTCCGCGATCTGCCGGCGTTTTTCCTGAAACAGGGAGAGAAAGTGCCCAGTGTCATAGTGGGACAGGTAGGCCTGAATCTCCTGCAGGCTGGTCCCCGCCTGCCGCAGCACCCGAATTAAATCGTAATCGAAAAATTGCTCCGCCGTGTACCAGCGGTACCCATTGTCCTGCACCAGCTTGGGCTTCAGAACCCCGATGCGGTCATAATAGAACAGGGTATCCTTGGTCGCGCCGCAGAGCTTGGCAAATTCCCCGGTGGAAAAAAGCTTCTGTTTCCTGGGCTGCATAAAACTTCCCCCTTGACTATGGTGTTACTCCATAGTTTATCATAAAACGGAATGCTTAACAACGGAGGTATTTTTCATGAACGCGCGTAAAGAGCGGGGCGAGATGTTCGCCACGCTCTCCCCAACAAAACTCTTTTTCCACTGCGCCGTGCCCAGTATGGTGAGCATGGCGGTCACGTCCCTGTATGTGGTGGCCGACGGTATTTTCGTCGGCCGGTATCTGGGGGACCGGGCCTTGGCGGCGGTGAATCTGGTCATGCCTCTGATCATGATCAGCTTTGCCCTGGCGGATATGATCGCCGTGGGCTCCTCGGTGCAGATCGCCATCCATATGGGAAAAAAACAGGGCCAGACCGCCAGTCAGATTTTCTCTTTTTCCTGCGGCCTGATTTTTCTCCTATCTATCGTCATCGGCGGCCTGGGCTACGGGCTGGCCGGGCCTCTGGTCCGCCTGCTGGGCGCCGACGAGCAGGTCACCGCCATGGCTGTGGCGTATCTGCGGGTCTACTGCGTCTTCGCGCCCCTGATTATGTGCTTTTTCGCCCTGGACAACTACCTGCGCATTTGCGGCCGGGTGAAATACAGCATGTGGATGAACGTGGTGGTGTCCGCGGCCAACATCCTGCTGGATTATATCTTCCTGGGCTGGTTCCGCTGGGGTATCGGCGCAGCGGCCCTGGCCTCCTGCCTGTGCCTGGCGGCGGGCACGCTCACGGGCTTTCTGCCGTTTCTGCGGGGTAAGCTCCCGTTACGCCTGGTCAAGGCCAAGCTCTCCCGGCGCATGGTGGGCAACCTCGTTGCCAACGGCAGCTCGGAGTTCTTCTCCAACATCGCCAGTTCTGTGTGCATGGTGCTGTTCAACGCCGCCCTCATGCGGATTTCAGGCTATCTGGCGGTGGCCGCCTTCAGCATTGTGCAGTATGTGGACAGCATCGTCAAGTCCATGCTCTTCGGCATGGCCGATGCCCTGCAGCCCGCCATCAGCTACCAGGTGGGAGCGGGAAAGCCGGCCCGGCTGGTTGCTCTGGAGCGGCGGGTCCAGGTGGCGGCGGCTCTTTTGTCTCTGACGGCCCTGGCCGGCATGCTCTGGGCGGGCCGGCCTCTAATCGCCCTGTTCTCCCAGCCGGGGAACCAGGCCCTGCTGGACCTCAGCGTGCGGGCCATGCAGCTGTTCGCCCTGTCCTACCTAGTGAGCTGGTTCGGGGTGGTCACCAGCTCCTTCCTTACCGCGGTGAACCGTCCCGCGTCCTCTCTCGTTCTCTCGCTGAGCCAGGCCTTTCTGCTGCCGGTTCTGTTCCTGAGCATATTACCCCGGTTCTGGGGGCTGGACGGGATTTGGCTCACTTCTCTGGCCTCCTGCGCGGTGGCCGCCGTTTTGGCGGCGGTGCTTTTGCGCCGGGCTCTGCGTCGGATTCCCGGCGGCGCGCCCAAATCCCGGGAGAACCCGGCGGGGCTCCGATTTGAGCCGGTGACCCGGGAGAATCAGCAGGCGGTTCTGGCGCTGCGCGCCGCCCCGGAGCAGGCCGGGTTCGTGGAGCCGGTGGCGGAATGCCTGCAGGAGGCAGGGCGGGTCCGGGCCTGGCGGCCCGTGGCCATTTATCAGGGGCAGACCCTGGTGGGCTTTGCCATGTACGGCTGCTTCTGGCGGCATCTGCCCTTCCAGCAGGTTTGGCTGGACCGGCTGCTCATTGACCGGCAGTATCAGGGCCAAGGCTACGGCAAGGCCGCGGTGCGGGGCCTGGTGCGGCGGCTGGAGTGGGAGTACACCACGGAGAAGGTCTATCTCAGCGTGGTGGAGCGAAACCAGGCCGCCCTGGGCCTGTACCAGCGCCTGGGCTTCCGCCCCACGGGGAAACGGGATAAAAAAGGTGAGCGTATTCTGGTTTTGTCTGGGGGGAGCGGCCAGATGGAACCAGGACACGCCGGTGTGGAGCCGTAAAGGACAAAGAAGCGCAGACGCGTTGCGGAACCCCCATTTGAACAAAGGCAAGAGGGGGAAAACGCCGGGGGGCAGGCTGAATGGCTTGCCTCCCGGCATCTGTCGTTTGGCCGGTCCGATCCGGGGACGTAGGGGACTCCGCCGGGACGAAGCGAATTGCGCCGCCGGGAAATCCCGGCGGCGCAGCTTTTTTGGAGGAACCGGGGCCCGGACGAATGACCCGTTGGCCCGGGCGGGCGGTTCCGTCAGAGGGTTTGAAAGTACTGCACGGCGGAGGCGAACAGGCCCATATCGAACCGGCCCGGGACGTTTTTGTACAGGCCCGGTCCCACCCGCTCGGCGTGGCCCATTTTTCCGAAAATGCGTCCGTCCGGGCTGGTGAGGCCCTCCACGGCGAAGGCGGAGCCGTTGGGATTGAACGCCACGTCCGCCGTGGCCCGACCGGAGAAATCCACATACTGGGTGGCGATTTGGCCGCGGGCGGCTAGGTCCCGCACCAGGCGCTCCTCCGCCCAGAACCGGCCCTCCCCGTGGGAGATGGGCACGGTGTAAATCTCGCCCACCTGGGTCTTCGCCAGCCAGGGGCTGCGGTTGCTGGCCACCCGCACCCGGACCAGGCGGCTCTGATGCCGGCCGATGGTGTTGAAGGTCAAGGTGGGGCAGGCCTCGTCCACGTCCAGGATTTTGCCATAGGGCAGCAGGCCCAGCTTGATGAGGGCCTGGAAGCCGTTGCAGATGCCCCCCAGCAGCCCGTCCCGCCGGTCTAAAAGCGCCGTGAGCTGCTCCCGTACCGCCTGATTCCGGAAAAACGCGGTGATAAGCTTTCCGGAGCCGTCGGGCTCGTCTCCGCCGGAGAACCCCCCGGGCAAAAACACGAGCTGGGCCTCCCCCAGGGCCCGGGCGAAGTCCTCTACGCTGCGGGCGATGTCCTCCGGGCTCCGGTTGCGGATCAGGAAGGTCTCGACCAGCGCGCCCGCGTCCTCCAGGGCCCGGGCGGTGTCATACTCGCAGTTGGTGCCGGGGAAGACGGGAATCAGGGCCCTGGGCCGGGCCAGGCGCACCCTGGGCCCGGGCCGGGCGGCGGTGTTTTCCGCCGTAAAGGTCTCCATGGGGGCCGGGTCCGCCGGGACCCGGGTGGGGTACACGGGCTCCAGCTTTTCCGCATAGAGCTCCAGAAGGTCGGAGAGGGAGAGGGACTCGTCCCCATAGGTAAACCTCCCGTCGTCCGTGGTTCGGCCCAGAACCGTGCCCAGGGGAACGGCTCCCGCCGGAAGCTCCAGCACGAAGCCGCCGTAGGCGTAGCCGAACAGAGTCTGCAAAGACACGCCCCGGTCAAACCGGAAGCCCAGGCCGTTGCCCAGGGCCATTTTCAAAACCGCCTCCGCCGGGCCGCCGAAGCCGGGGGTGTAGGCCGAAAGAGCCCCGCCGCCGTGCAAAAGGTCCGCGACCTGCCGGAACAGGGCGGTCAGGGATTCCTTCTGGGGCAGGCCGTCCGGGCCCAACTCCGGGGTCAGGAGGCAGACCGTGTGGTTTGCTGCCTGGAAGGGGTTGGGGCGGATGCGCTCCGCGGGCGCCGTGGTCACGGCGAAGGACACCAGAGTGGGGGGCACGTCCAGGTCCTCAAAGGAGCCGGACATGGAGTCCTTGCCTCCGATGGCCGCCACCTCCAGGTCCAGCTGGGCCCGGAAGGCGCCCAGCAGCGCCGCCGTGGGCAGGCCCCAGCGTTGGGGGTCCCGGCCCGGCTGGGGGAAATACTCCTGGAAGCTCAGATAGGTGTCCTTCAGGCCGGCGCCGGTTGCCACCAGCTTGGCCACGGACTCCACCACCGCCAGGTAGGCCCCGTGGTAGGGGCTCCGCTCCGTCAGATCGGGGTTGTAGCCCCAGGCCATCAGGGAGCAGTCCTGCGTGTGGCCGTGCTCCAGGGAGATTTTGTGAACCATGGCCTGGATGGGGGTGCGCTGGTATTGGCCGCCAAAGGGCATGAGCACCGTGCCCGCGCCGATGGTGGAGTCGAACCGCTCAGACAATCCCTGCTTGGAGCACACGTTCAGGTCCCCGGCCAGGGCTTTGTATCCCGCCGTAAAGCCGCCGGAAACGGCCCGGTTCCAGCTCTGGGGCGGGGGAAGAGTCGCGCTCGCGTGCTTTTCCGCGCCGTTGGTGTCCAAAAAGGCCCGGCTTAGGTCCACGATGGTCCGGCCTTGCCAGGAAATGCGCAGGCGGGGCTCCCCAGTCACCTGGGCCACCGCCGTGGCCTCCAGGTTCTCCGCCGCGGCCAGGTCCAGGAACCGGTCCGCGTCCCCCGGGGCCACCACCACGGCCATGCGCTCCTGGCTCTCGGAGATGGCCAGCTCCGTGCCGTCTAGGCCCTGGTACTTCTTGGGCACCCGGTCCAGGTCGATGGAAAGACCGCCCGCCAGCTCCCCGATGGCCACGGAGACGCCGCCGGCGCCGAAGTCGTTGCACCGCTTGATCAGCCGGGCGGCCGCCGGGTTGCGGAACAGCCGCTGGAGCTTTCGCTCCTCCGGGGGATTGCCCTTCTGGACCTCCGCCCCGCAGGTCTCCAGGGAGTGCAGGTCATGGCGCTTGGACGAGCCTGTGGCGCCGCCGCAGCCGTCCCGGCCCGTGCGGCCCCCCAGGAGAATCACCTGGTCCCCGGGCTCCGGCCGCGCCCTTTTCACATTCGCCTCCGGCACCGCCGCCACCACCGCGCCGATCTCCATGCGCTTGGCGGCGTAGCCCGGGTGGTAGAGCTCGTCCACCAGGCCCGTGGCCAGGCCGATCTGGTTGCCGTAGGAGGAATAGCCCGCGGCGGCGGCGGTGACGATCTTCCGCTGGGGCAGCTTCCCGGGCAGAGTCTGGTCCACAGGGGTCAGGGGGTCTGCGGCTCCTGTGAGACGCATGGCCCCGTAGACGTAGGCCCGGCTGGCCAGGGGGTCCCGGATGGCACCGCCGATGCAGGTGGCGGCCCCGCCGAAGGGCTCGATCTCCGTGGGATGATTGTGGGTCTCGTTTTTAAACAGCAGCAGCCAGGGCTCCGGCCTGCCGTCCACATGCACCGTGGTGCGGACTGTGCAGGCGTTGATCTCCTCGCTCTCATCCAGGCCCGGGAGCTTGCCTCGGGCCCGCAGGTACTTGGCCGCCAGGGTCCCCAAATCCATGAGGGTCACGGGCCCCGTTCGGCCCAGGTCCCGGCGGATTTGAAGATAGTTTTCATAGGTCCGCTTGAGCAGAGGGTCTTGTATGGTCACCTGGTCCAGCGCCGTCTGGAACGTGGTGTGCCGGCAGTGGTCGGACCAGTAGGTGTCCAGGACCCGCAGCTCCGTCAGGGTGGGGTCCCGGTCCTCGGCCCGGAAGTACGCCTGACACAGGGCCAGGTCGTCTGAATCCATGGCCAGGCCCAGCTTGGTCCCCAGGTCCGATCTACCCTGGGGGTCCAGGGCGCGAAATCCCGCCAAGACCTCCACGGGGGCCGGACTGGGCGCTGGGGCCGCCAGGGTCTGGGGCTTTTCCAGGCTGGCCTCCCGGGCCTCTACGGGGTTGAGCACGTGCCGCTTCAGGGCCTCCACGTCCCCCGGTTCCAGGGGGCCGTACAGCAGGTATACCCGGGCGGTGCGGACCAGAGGCCGTTCCCCCTGGGTCAGAATCTGGACGCACTGGGCGGCGGAGTCCGCCCGTTGGTCGTACTGGCCCGGCAAATACTCCACGGCGAACACCGCCGCGGCGCCGTCAAGGTCCAGGCGCTCCCAGACCCGGTCCACCTGGGGCTCCGAGAACACGGCGGGGACGGCCCGCCGAAAGACCTGAGGCGTCAGGCCCTCCACGTCGTAGCGGTTGAGAATCCGCAGGCCCTCCAGCCGGCGTAGGCCCAGAAAGGTCCGGGCCTCCTGCAACAGGTCCCGGGCCTCCTTGGCCAGCTCCGGCCGTTTTTCCACATAGATACGCTCTACCATGGGCTAACCTCCTGTTTTGTTCTGCGCCGCCAGGGCCCTTTGGCCGATGTCCCGGCGGCGGTAGGCATTGGCGAAGCGCACGCCCTGGGCCAGCCGGTAGGCCTCCCGGACCGCCTGGTCCAGGGTGTCCTGTACGGCGGTGGTGGCGGCCACCCGGCCACCGGCGGTGACCAGCTGCCCGCCGTCCAGCCGGACCCCGGCGAAATCGGTGTGCGCCGCGGCCTCCGGAGACATCTCCAGGGGGAAGCCGGTCTCATACTGCTGGGGGTAGCCCTGGGACGCGGTGACCACACAGCAGGCACTCTTGCTGGAGAGCCGGCAGGGGGTCTCGGCCAGGGTGCCCCGGGTGGTGGCCAGCATTAAATCCAGCAGGTCGCCGTCCAAAAGGGGCAGCACCGCCTGGGTCTCCGGGTCCCCGAAGCGGCAGTTGTACTCGATGACCTTGGGGCCGTCCTTTGTGAGCATCAGGCCGAAGTACAGACAGCCCCGGAAGGGCCGGCCCTCTGCGGCCATGGCCCGGATCGTGGGCAGGAAGATGGTCTCCATGCACGTTTTCGCGATCTGGGGGGTGTAATAGGGGTTGGGAGCCACGGCGCCCATGCCGCCGGTGTTGAGCCCCCGGTCGCCGTCCAGGGCCCTTTTGTGGTCCATGGAGGAGACCAGGGGCCGCAGCGTCTCGCCGTCTGTGAGGGCCAGCACGGACACCTCGGGGCCCTCCAGGAATTCCTCGACGACCACCCTGGCCCCGCTCCGGCCGAATTTGCCGTTTTGGAGCATGTCGGTAACGGCCTGCTCCGCCTCGGCCTGGGTCCGGCAGATCAGAACGCCCTTGCCCAGGGCCAGGCCGTCGGCCTTCACCACCAGAGGCGCGGGCTGGGTCTGTACGTAGGAAAGGGCCTGGGGCAGGTCCGTGAAGACCTGGTACCGGGCGGTGGGGATGCCGTAGCGGGCCATCAGGTCCTTGGCGAAGGCCTTGCTGCCCTCCAGGATCGCCGCGTTTTGCCTGGGGCCGAAGCAGGGAATCCCGGCCGCCTCCAGCCGGTCCACGGCCCCCAGAACCAGGGGGTCGTCGGGCGTGACCACGGCGTAGTCGACCCCCTGGGCCACGGCAAAGTCCGCTATGCCATC
This sequence comes from uncultured Eubacteriales bacterium, assembly GCA_958402445.1. Taxonomy (GTDB): domain Bacteria; phylum Bacillota; class Clostridia; order Oscillospirales; family Oscillospiraceae; genus Faecousia. Next base: position 9,679 of record CATXTO010000038.1, on the reverse strand, counting down.
TAAGTCCGTGGCTTTGATGGGGACGCACTGGGCCTGGGCGGCCATGCCGCCGTTGCCGGGTAGGGCGAAAATCTCCGATACCGCCGGATTTTCCCGAAGTTTTTTGATGATGGCGTGCTCGCGGCCACCGCCGCCCACAACCAGTAGCTTCATAGCAAGACCTCCGTGATCACAAAAGGTGATGTAGGGGCGGCTTTTTGCCGCCTGCGCTGGGCTTTGGTTTGATTACAATTTTTGAAAGCGGAATGTAGGGGCGACCTGTGGTCGCCCGCCGGTGGGGTTTCCAGATTTGCGGGGTTTGACGGGCGAGCTGTGGTCGCCCGCCGGTAGGGTTCCCGGATTTGCGGGGTTTGACGGGCGAGCGCAGCTCGCCCCTACGGGATGTGGATCGGTGGTGCGGTTGTAGGGGCGAGCTGTGGTCGCCCGCCGGTAGGGTTTCCAGATTTGCGGGGTTTGACGGGCGAGCGCAGCTCGCCCCTACGGGCGTGGATCGATGGTGCGGTTGTAGGGGCGAGCTGTGGTCGCCCGCCAGTAGGGTTCTCGGATTTGCGGGGTTTGACGGGCGAGCTGTGGTCGCCCGCCGGTAGGGTTCCCGGATTTGCGGGGTTTGACGGGCGTGCGAAGCACGCCCCTACAGAGTTCTATCCATGGTGCTGGGTACGCCCCTACAGGCCGTTTTTCGGGAAATCCTACCTGCTTAATGGTGAAACAGGCGCAGGCCGGTGAAGGCCATGACCAAATTGTGCTCGTCGCAGCAGCTTATCACCAGATCGTCCCGGATGGAGCCGCCGGGCTGGGCGATATAGCGCACCCCGGACTTTAGGGCCCGCTTGATGTTGTCCGGGAAGGGGAAGAAGGCGTCGGAGCCCAGGGCCACCCCGGTTTGGGCGGCCAAAAACGCCGCCTTTTCCGGTTCCGTCAGAGGCTCGGGCCGGGCGGTGAAGTAATTCTGCCAGATGCCCTCCCGGCACACGTCCTCCTCGTTTCCGTTGATATAGCCGTCCACCACGTTGTCCCGGACGGGACGGGCCAGGTCGGGCCGGAAGGGCAGGTTTAAAGTCTTGGGGTGCTGCCGCAAAAACCAGGTGTCCGCCTTGGTGCCCGCCAGGCGCGTGCAATGAATCCGGGACTGCTGCCCGGCGCCCACGCCGATGGCCTGGCCGTCGTAGGCGAAGCACACGGAATTGGACTGGGTGTATTTCAGGGTGATCAGGGCCACCAGCAGGTCCCGCCGGGCCTCCTCCGGGAGCGTCTTGTTCTCCGTGACCACGTTTTCCAGCCAGGACGCGTCAATTTTGCAGTTGTTCCGGCCCTGCCGGAAGGTGACGCCGAAGACCTGCTTGTCCTCCTGGGGCGCGGGCTCGTAGCCGGGGTCAATCTCCACCACGTTGTAATTGCCCTTGCGCTTGCTCTTCAGAATCTCCAGGGCCTCCGGAGCGTACCCCGGGGCGATGACCCCGTCGGAGACCTCCCGGGCCAGGAGCCGGGCGGTGGCCGCGTCGCAGGGGTCGGACAGCGCCGCCCAGTCCCCAAAGGAGCTCATGCGGTCCGTGCCCCGGGCCCGGGCGTAGGCGCAGGCCAGGGGGGACTCGTCCAGACCCGCCGCGTCCTCTACAAAGCAGGCCCGCTTCAGATCCTGGGACAAAGGCAGGCCCACGCTAGCGGAGGTGGGAGACACGTGCTTAAAGGAGGTGGCGCAGGGCAGGCCGGTGGCCGCCTTCAGCTCCCGCACCAGCTGCCAGGCGTTCAGGGCGTCCAGGAAGTTGATAAACCCGGGCCGGCCGTTGCGCACGGTCACAGGCAGGTCGCTTCCGTCGGCCATCAAGAGGCTGGCGGGCTTTTGGTTGGGGTTACAGCCGTATTTCAGTTCCAGTTCCTTCATCATTTATACCCTCACTTCAGCTGTTAAATTTTGATCCGCGTACTGCGCCAGGACGGGACCCGCCACGCGCTCCAAAAATTCCGTGACCTGGCTTGGGCACCGGCCGATATAAAGTCCCGGGTCCAGGTGAGAAAGCAGCTCCTGCCTGGACAGGGGGAATCGGGGGTCTGCGGCGATGCGGTCCAAAAGGTCGTTGGCCGCGCCCTCCCCCTTCACCCGGGCCGCCGCGGCGTGGGAGTGGACCCGCAGGGCCTCGTGGAGCGCCTGCCGGTCCCCGCCCCGCTTTACGGACTCCATCAGGATGTTCTCCGTGGCCATAAAGGGCAGCTTTTCCATCACCCGCCGGGCGATGATCTTCTCGTTGACCACCAACCCTCCGGAGACGTTGAGATAGAGGTTCAAAATGGCGTCTGTGGCCAAGAAGGCCTCGGACACGGACAGGCGCTTGTTGGCCGAGTCGTCCAGGGTCCGCTCGAACCACTGGGTCCCGGCGGTGAGCCCCGGGTTCAGGCTGTCCACGATCACGTACCGGGCCAGCGCGCACATGCGCTCGCAGCGCATGGGGTTGCGCTTATAGGGCATGGCGGAGGAGCCGATCTGGTCGCGCTCAAAGGGCTCCTCCAGCTCCTCGAAGGATTGGAGGATGCGCAGGTCGTTGCCGAATTTCATGGCGCTCTGGGCGATGCCGGACAGAGCCCCCAGAAAATAGGCGTCCACCTTCCGGGAGTAGGTCTGCCCGGAGACGGGGACCACCCCGGCAAAGCCCATGTCCCGGGCGATCAGCTGGTCCAGGGCCCTGCACTTGTCCTCGTCCCCCTCGAACAGCTCCAGGAAGGAGGCCTGGGTGCCGGTGGTGCCCTTGGAGCCCAGGAGCTTCAACCCCTTTAACTGAAAGGACAGGTTCTCCATGTCCTGAAGCAGCTCGTACATCCACAGGGTGGCCCGCTTGCCCACGGTGACCAGCTGGGCCGGCTGCAGGTGGGTATAGCCCAGGCAGGGCAGGGCCTTGTACCGGTCCGCGAAGACCGCCAGGTTCTTCAGGACCTGGGCGGATTTTTGCAGGACCAGCCGGCTCGCCTCCTGGAGGATGATGAGGTCCGTGTTGTCCCCCACGTAGCAGCTGGTGGCGCCCAAATGGAGGATGCCCGCCGCCTGTGGACACTGCTGGCCGTAGGCGTACACATGGCTCATCACGTCGTGACGGACCTCCCGTTCTTTGGCCTGGGCCACGTCGTAGTTGATGTCGTCTTGATGCGCCTCCAGCTCCGCCAGCTGGGCGTCCGTAATGGGCAGGCCCAGGGCCTGCTCCGCCCTGGCCAGGGCGATCCACAGCCGCCGCCAGGTGCGGAACTTGAAATCCTCGGAGAAAAGGCGCTGCATCTCCGGGCTGGCGTACCGGGTGGACAAGGGGGAACGATAACCGTCGTGCCTTTCTTCCATGGCGTGCCTCACAGATTCCGGTTGTGGATGCGGTCCGAGACGGCGCCGGAGGCAAGGTCCGTATATCGGACGTACAGGCTCACCCGGTTCTGCTCGTTCAGGCTGTCCCACAGCCCCTGGGCGAAACTGGGAAGGTCCTCGGAGAGGGCCACCGCCCGGGGCTCGCCCTGGAAGGAGGGCAGGGGGCTGCCGTCGCCCTCATAGGTGTGAATCAGGTGTCCCACGCCGGCCAGGGGCCGGTCGTATTCATAAAAGAACCGGCAGCAGCAGGCGGGGTCCCCGCCGCAGGCCTTGAGGATCGAGAGCTGATAGCTGCCGTCCGGGGCCATCAGGCCGGAGACCCGGGGGGTATAATGAGGTCCGTCGGGCTCGAAGGTCCGGGTGCGCAGGGCGGACTCGAAGCGCTCCCCCCGGCACAGGGCGTCCCGGATGGTGTCCGTCTGGTCGCCGTTGGTGACCACCAGGGCCGTGCCCCCCGGCACGCGAACCGCGCGCACGGGATGGTAGAGGATCAGGGAGGGGTCCGTGACTTTGCCGGGGTCATGGGCCTGGGTGCGGATGCCGTCTTCCGTCGTCACGAAGACCCGGTTCCGGCTGTTCTCGCTGCGGCCCATGATGAAATAGGCGGCCACGGCATATCGATTGTCCGCGGACCGGCCCAGCAGGATGCCCCGGCCAGGGTAGGAATTGCCCCGCAGCAGGGCGTGCAGATCAGATGCGTACATGTAACAACCTCCTATGGATGGTATTCCGGGGCGGACCCGGGAAGAAACAAACGTCAGCAGCCGCCGGTCACGCCCGAGGCGGCAGAATGCGCACCGCGCGCCCCTCCACCCGCAGCCGGCCCTGGCAAAACAGGGCGGCGGCCCGGGGCAGGAGCTGCCACTCGGCCTGCTCCATCACCCGGCGCTGGAGGCTCTGGGGCGTGTCCCCCTCCTCCACGGGCACGGCCTTTTGCAGGATGATGGGCCCGCCGTCGCAGTCCGCGGTGGCGAAGTGCACCGTGGCCCCCGTGAGCTTCACCCCGTAGTCCAGAACCGCCCGGTGCACCCGAAGACCGTAAAACCCGGGGCCGGAGAAGCTGGGAATCAGCGCCGGGTGGACGTTCAGCACCGCGTTGGGATAGGCTTCCACCAGCTCTTCCGTTAAAATGATGAGAAAACCCGCCAGAATCACCAGGTCGATTTTCTGGGCTTGCAGCAGCTCCACCAGGGCCACGGTCATGGCCCGGCTGGATTCATACTGCTTCCGGTCCACCACAAAGCCGGGGACCCCGGCTTCCTTCGCCCGTGTCAAAGCGTAAGCGTCCGGTCGGGAGGCCACCACGGCGGCAATCTCCCCGCCGGGCAGCTCGCCCCGGGCCTGCGCGTCCAGAAGGGCCTGCAGGTTGCTGCCTCCGCCGGAGACCAGCACCCCGATGCGCACGGCCCTCATGCCAGAATCACCGGATCCTGGCAGGCGATCACCTCGCCCAGGACGTAGGCGTCCTCTCCTTGGGCCCGGAGCACCGACAGAGCGGCGTCCCGGTCCTTTTTGGCCACCACCACGGCCATGCCCACGCCCATGTTGAAGGTGTTGAACATGTCCCGCTCCGGGATTCCCCCGGCCTGGGCGATGAGGCCGAAAATCGGCGGGGTTCTGAGGGCGCCGCAGTCGATCTTCACCCCCAGGCCCTCCGGCAGCATCCGGGGCAGATTCTCAAAGAAGCCGCCGCCTGTGATATGACTCACGCCCTTGACCCTGACGGCGTCGAACAGGGCCAGCATGGGCCTGACGTAAATTTTCGTGGGGGTGAGCAGGGTCTCCCCCAGGGATGCGCCGCCTAGGTCCTCCCTGGGAGAGGTCAGGTCCGCGTTTGAAACGTCCAGAACCTTCCGCACCAGGGAGAAGCCGTTGGAGTGCACCCCGGAGGAGGGCAGGGCCAAAAGGGCGTCTCCGGGGACCATGGAATTGGAATCCAAAATTTTCTCCCGGTCCACCAATCCCACGGCAAAGCCCGCCAGGTCATACTCGTCCTCCGGGTAAAAGCCGGGCATCTCCGCGGTCTCGCCGCCGATGAGGGCGCAGCCCGCCTGGACGCAGCCCTCCGCCACGCCGGCCACCACCTGGGCCACCCGCGCCGGCACGTTTTTGCCGCAGGCAATATAATCGAGGAAGAACAGGGGCCGGGCCCCGCAGCACAAAACGTCATTGACGCACATGGCCACGCAGTCGACGCCTACGGTGTCGTGCCGGTTCAGCAGGAAGGCCAGGCGCAGCTTGGTGCCCACGCCGTCGGTGCCGGAGACCAAAACGGGCTCCTTCATGCCGGTCAGGTCCGGGGCGAACAGGCCGCCGAAGCCGCCGATGTCCTGCAAGCACCCGGGAGTTTTGGTCCGGGCGATGCTCTTCCCCATGAGGCGCACGGCCTCGTAGCCGGCGGTGATGTCCACGCCGGCCTTCCGATAGCTCTCGGAGTAACTGGTTTCCATAGGGGTTCTCCTCTCTGCCTCAGGTGTAATGGTCGGGGGTTTTTTCCGGGGATGCGCCGGACTTTGGATGCAGTGGCCGGTCGTAGACGGACTCCATGGTATCCCGGGAGGGGGGCAGGGGATAGTCCCCCGTGAAGCAGGCGGTGCAGAAGCCGCAGCGGGATTGGGCCGCCACCTGCTGCACGTGGTCCACGCTGAGGTAGCCCAGGCTGTCCGCCCCGATGATTGCATTGATCTGCTCCACCGTGTGGCCGGTGGCCACCAGGAGCTTGCTGTCGGGGATGTCCGTGCCGAAATAGCAGGGATGGGAGAAGGGGGGCGCGGAGACCCGGAAGTGCACGCTCTCGGCCCCCGCCTCTCGCAGCAGGCGGATGATCCGGGCGGAGGTGGTGCCCCGGACGATGGAGTCGTCGATGAGCACCACCCGCTTGCCCTGGACCGTGCTGGGAATCACGTTGAGCTTCAGACGCACGCTACTCTCCCGCTGGGACTGGGAGCCCTGGATGAAGGTCCGGCCCACGTATTTGTTCTTGATAAAGCCCACGCCGTAGGGGATGCCGCTCTCCTCGGCGTAGCCCAGGGCCGCGTCCAGGCCCGAGTCCGGCACGCCGATGACCACGTCGGCCTCCACGGGATGCTCCCGGGCCAGGAACCGGCCCGCCTGCTTCCGGGCCTCGTGGACCTGGGTGCCCTCAATGACGCTGTCGGGCCGGGCAAAATACACATATTCAAAGACGCACATGCTCTGCCGGGCGGTGTTGCAGTGCTCCGTGATGCTCCGCAGGCCGTCTTGGTCCGCGATTACGATTTCCCCTGGGGCCACGTCCCGCAGAAACTCCGCCCCCACCGCGTCCAGGGCGCAGCTCTCGCTGGCGAAGACCCAGCCCCCCTGGGGAAGCCGCCCCACGCACAGCGGCCGGAAGCCCCGGGGATCCCGGGCGGCGATGAGCTTGGACGGGCTCATGATCACCAGGGAGTAGGCCCCCACGATCTGGTTCATGGTCATGGAAATGGCGTTTTCGATGCTGGGGGAGGTGAGCCGGTTCCGGGTGATGAGGTAGCTGATGACCTCCGTGTCGGAGGTGCCGTGGAAGATGGAGCCCTGCAGCTCCAGGGTGTGGCGGAGCTGGGCCGCGTTAATCAGGTTTCCGTTGTGGCACAGGGCCATGGTGCCCTTGATATGGTGCACCACCACGGGCTGGGCGTTGGCCCGGATGCGGCTGCCGGAGGTGGCGTAGCGCACGTGGCCCGTGGCGAGCCTGGCCCCCTGGGGCAGGCTCTGGAGCACCCGGGGGGTGAATACCTCGGAGACCAGGCCCACGTCCGCGTGGCCCGTGATGACCCCGTCGCAGTTCAGGGCCATGCCGCAGCTCTCCTGCCCCCGGTGCTGCAGGGCGTACAAGCCGCTGTAAACCGCGGAAATTAGATCGGTCCGCCCCCCGGCGTCGTAGATGCCGAAGACGCCGCATTCCTCGTGGAGTCCCGTCATGCCTTTTGCTCCGTGAGCCGGCGCAGGACTTCCTGGTAGGCCTCCTCCACGCCGCCCAGGTCCCGGCGGAACCGGTCCTTGTCCAGCTTCTCGTGGGTCTTGGAGTCCCAGAGGCGGCAGGTGTCCGGGGAGATCTCGTCGGCCAGGACGATCTCGCCGCCCGGCAGCCGGCCGAACTCCAGCTTGAAGTCCACCAGGTCCAGGCCCAGGGTACGGAAATAGTCCTTCAGAAGCTCGTTGATCCGCAGGGCCTGAACCCGAATGTGCTCCAACTCCTCCGGGGTGGCCAGGCCCAGGGCCAAGGCGTGGGAGGTGTTGAGCAGGGGGTCGCCCAGATCGTCGTTTTTATAGGATAACTCCACGGTGGGGGCGGGGAAGACGATGCCCTCTTTTACGCCGTAGCGCTTGGCGAAGGAGCCGGCGGAGAGGTTGCGTACGATCACCTCCAGAGGGACGATGGCGACCTTTTTCACCAGGGTCTCCCGGTCGTTGAGCTCCTGCACATAGTGGGTGGGAATCCCCCGAGCCTCCAGCAGCTCCATGAGCCGGTTGCTCATGCGGTTGTTCACCGCGCCCTTGCCGGAGATGGTGCCTTTCTTCTGGCCGTTGAAGGCGGTGGCGTCGTCTTTGTAGGAGACGATGAGCTGGTCCGGGTTTTCCGTTTCGTAGACCTTCTTGGCCTTGCCCTCGTACAGCAGTGCTTTCTTTTCCATAGTGGCCTCCTCGTTAGACATTGTATTGCAGCTCCACGCTGCGGTTTTTCTCCAGGACTCTCTCCCGGTCCGTTTGACGGCGGGCTTCCAGCCGGGCGGCCAGGCCTTCGTCGGACAGGGCCAGAATTTGGGCCGCCAGCAGGGCGGCGTTCACCGCGCCGCCGATGGCCACGGTGGCCACGGGGACACCCGCGGGCATCTGCACCGTGGACAGAAGGGCGTCCAGTCCGCCCAGGGCGCCGCCGGCCATGGGGATGCCGATGACGGGCAGGGTGGTCTGGGCGGCGGCGGCCCCGGCCAGATGGGCGGCCATGCCCGCGGCGCAAAGCAAGACACCGAACCCTTGGTCCCGGGCGCTCGCGCAAAAATGCTGCGCCTGGGCAGGAGTTCGGTGTGCGGAGTATACGTGGACCTCAAAGGGGACGCCCAAAGACGCAAGGGTATCCAGAGCCTTCTGGACCACGGGCAGATCGCTGTCGCTGCCCAGGAGAACGCCGACTTTCTTCATGGAAAGACCTCCTCTTACACAATGTAAAAAGGGCGCACCTACCGCGTGCGCGGTAAGTACGCCCAGACGGTCGGCACAAAACAAGCTCTTCGCTCCCCTGTGGTGCTCCACAATCCCGTCAGTCACGAAGAGCCCTTATTCGAGCTCAGTGTAACACATTCCAACGCCTTCGTCAAATGGTACTTGCTCCGAATCTCCGAAAAAAAACGTGGGCTTTCCTGTGCGAAATGTCGGAACCCGTTCCGCGGGGGTTATGGCCGGAGGGCGTCCGGCCCCGCGGCCCCGGAAAGAACATCCCCATGGGGGGCTTGCGGGGCGCGCCCGGCTCCTGTAAACTAGGGAGGAAAACACGGCGCCGGTCCCCGGCGCGAAAGGAAGTCTGATATGGAGCAGCAATTATGGGAAAAAGCCGTCGGGTTCCACGGCCATGCGTGCCCGGGTCTGGCCATCGGCGTCCGGGCCGCCTGCCTGGTTCTGGACTGGCTGGGGGCGGCGCGGGCGCAGGACGAGGAGCTGGTGTGCGTCACGGAAAACGACGCCTGCGGCGTGGACGGCATTCAGGCGATTTTGGGCTGCACCCTAGGCAAGGGCAATCTTCTGTACCGGCCTACGGGCAAGCAGGTCTATACCTTCTTCGCCCGGGCCTCCGGCAAGGGCCTGCGGCTGGCCCTGCGGCCACTGCCTCAGGACCTGGACCGGCAGGCCCGGATGCGCTGGATTCTGGAGGCCCCGGCGGAGGAGATTTTTACCCGGGGAGAGCCCAGGTTTGCCCTGCCGGAGCGGGCCCGGCTGTTTGCCAGTGTGGCCTGTGCGCTTTGTGGGGAGAGCGTTCCGGAGCACAAAATTCATTTGCAGGACGGCAAGCTGGTCTGTGCGGACTGCTTCCGCTCCTATAGCCGCATCGTCGAGACAGCTCTGTAGGGCGAGCTTTACACCCCCGCGGAACGACCACAGGTCGCCCCAACATGCCGAAGTTTGGGGCATTTCCCGTAGGGGCGAGCTTTGCTCGCCCGCGAAACCCCACAAAATCGGGGGATTTCCCAGCGGGCGGCCACAGGTCGCCCCTACAAGCCGAAATTTAGGGCATTCCCCGTAGGGGCGAGCTTTGCTCGCCCGCCAAACCCACAAAATCGGGGGATTTCCCAGCGGGCGGCCACAGGTCGCCCCTACAAGCCG
>CATXTO010000037.1 GCA_958402445.1 uncultured Eubacteriales bacterium | reverse complement strand
CTACAGGGGAACGGCGGGCGAGCGCAGCTCGCCCCTACGGGATTAACCATCGACGGTGCGGATGTAGGGGCGGCCTGTGGCCGCCCGTGGGCGTGCGAAGTACGCCCCTACAGGGGAACGGCGGGCGAGCGCAGCTCGCCCCTACGGGCAGGCCTTGTAGGGCTTGCGGGCGAGGGGCGATTTCTACGGCATTTGCTCCTGGATCTCCCGCTGCAATTTCTTCGTCAGTTTTTCAAACACCAGCGCATACGCGCGGTCGCACAGGTCCCGCAGCACGTCGTCAGGAACAGCGCCGTCCAGGAAGACAGAAATCCAGTTGCGCTTGTCCATATAAAAGCCGTGGACAATGTCGGAATACTCCTGCCGAAGCAGCTCCGCCAGCATAGGCTCGCATTTCAGCGTCAGCAGCTCCCGATTGTCATATCCCTGATATTTGGGACCGGGCTGACAGGTGGCGGCAAACATCTTCCCGCCCACCTGGTAGCGATACCAGCCCCACTCCGTTTTATAGTCCTTGGTGCAGCCCCGTTTCAATTGCAGATACGAATCCAGCCATTTGTATCGGTTCATTTGATTATCCTCACTTTATAATTGCATCGTCAAAGGCCGCGCAGCGCTTCGCCGCTCCTGGCGCCGGGGACCTTGCCCTACTTGTATCCTTATCATACCATGGGATTGACGAAATTCCAAGCACAACCAACCGTTTTCCTCCCGCTTTCGTTTGACAAAACTGGAAAAGGGCACTCTGGATCCGGCTTCTTCTTGAAGAATTGGCTGCCTGCCTGGGCGGAGCGGCCAGGCGCCACAAAGGTCTTGCGCAGAGAAGCGGACAGGGCATCCCGGTAGGGAAGGCCCTGTCTGCCGTGCGTTTGTCGTACCCTGAGCAGCCGATTCATTTTTGCGCAGAACAGAAAAGCACGGTGCCCGTTGCGTAGACTTCGATATGGCGAAACCCAGCCGCGTCAAAGAATCCACGCAGCTCCCTTGGACCATATACCTTCACATCCCCGGATTGGGAGAACGGAAACACCACCGTGTTGGCAAGCCACCGGATCACAGGGGAGAAAAACGGTTCCGCCAGATACACCCTCCCGTTTTTCTTCAAAACCCGCATACATTCCTCGGCAAAGGCCCGGGGCTTCTCAAAATGATGGAACGCGCAGCACACCGTTATGACATCCATGCTCTCATCCTCAAAGCGAAGGGGAACGCATGGCTGGGCCGCAAAGACGCAGTCCGGGTGGCGCCCTCTGGCGGCGGCGATCATGTTTTCTGAAATATCCACACCGTAAGCGCATACCTTCGCCCTCCTGGAAAGCTCCCCCAGCAGGGAGCCGTTGCCGCAGGCAACGTCCAGAATATGGTCTTTATCCCGGACCATGACCTGGCTGACCAGTTCCGCTTTATGGGGCCTTGTGTAAATGCCTTCCGGCGTGGAATCGTACTCCCACGCCATTTTGTCGTATGCCTTTTGGGACTGCTTCGTCTTCCTTCCCATCTCCGTGCCTCCTACCAATATGAATTTCTTCGGCGGACTCTTTCTTGTCCGGGCAAAGAGAGGTTTATTCCCGCAGGATTTTATCCATGGTCTTCCCCTTGGCCAGCTCGTCAATGAGCTTATCCAGGTAGCGGATCTCCCGCATCAGCGGCTCGGCAACCTCCTCCACCCTGACCCCGCAGACCGTGCCCCTAATCAGCGTTCTGCTGGGGTTCAGCGCCGGGGCGTTTTGGAAAAAGGCGGCGTAGTCCATATCGCTCTCCACCAGGGCCTCCAGCGCCGCCTGGTCATACCCGGTCAGCCAGCGGATGATCTCGTCCACCTCGCTCTGGGTTCGGCCCTTCTTTTGGGCCTTGCTGACCAGCAGCGGGTAGATGCTTGCAAAGCGCATCTGATATACTTTCTCGTGGTTCACTTCGACTTCCCTCCCAGGGTCCCATCGGTCTTGCATCAAACAGGCTCCGAACTAGGACGTCAGATCACAGGCGCATCGCGCAAAATTTGTCCACTCGCTTTTTCGGTTTTTTCTTCCAATCATTCTTAACAACAACTGAGCCTCTCACGGCCTGTTCCAAGAACTGACATGCCCCCGGAGGCCGTCTTGCGAACGGTGATAAAAAGGACCTTGAAATACCTGACCGAACATCCAAACGTATCGAGAACATCCATTCTGCATGATTGGGGAACCGGCCGGAGCACAGATAATATGCAAAACGCGATCAACGCCTTTGACGCTATTTTACAGCAAATCCTATCTGATGAAAAGAGCCGTTTTTTGGCAGGGCATATTTTCTGCACCGCTTGTCAGGCCTTCTTTATGCGCTCAGACGTCCTCTTTGAAACGCGGGGGATGGGCATCTTCGACGCGAAGGTTCAGGAGGCGTTCGTGGACGATTTAGTTTGCGCCGTTTTAAACGGATTGCGTAAGGAGGAACCTTCGGATGCAAAAAAAGAAATCTCTGATTGAATGGCTGGGCCTGCTGGGTGTCATAAGCTTGATTTCCTACACGGCGGCGGCCCTTTTTTTCCCCCTCGCCTATCCGGGCTACCATTGGACGGCCCAGGCGGTAAGCGATTTAAGCGCCTCCACCGCCCCCTCCAGAATGCTGTGGAACCAACTGGCGGCGCTCTATGGGAATTGTGGAATCGTTTGTACTACGTTGGTTTGCGTATTCGTACAAGGCAGGTTGACAAGGCTGCTGCGGCTGGGCGTCTACCTGTTTCGGGGCTTTAAAGGAAACAAATCACATTCAGAAGGTTTCGTTTACAATCGAAAATCTCAATAGCCCTTTGCTTCCCATCACAAATAACAATTTCAGCTTTGGGACAGGCTCCGATATAATAGCCATGAGAACCTAAGCTTTATTGAGGAGGCACACCATGGAAAAGATCAATTTGCCCGCTCGCTTCGAATCCTTCAGCGAAGCGCGGCAAAACGGCTTTTTGGCCGTCAAGAAAATCAAGGAGCAGGGAAAAAAGGTGGCCGGTGTATTTTGCGCCTACACCCCGCTGGAGCTGTTTATGGCCGCCGGTATGTACCATGTGGGACTGTGTTCTACCAATGATGAGACCATCCCCGACGCCGAGGTCCACCTGCCCCGCAACCTGTGCCCACTGATCAAGTCCAGCTACGGTTTTGCCGTTACGGAGAAATGCCCTTATATGTTTTTCTCCGACCTGGTGGTGGGGGAAACCACCTGCGATGGCAAAAAGAAAATGTATGAGCTGCTTTCAGAAATCAAAAACGTCCATGTGATGCAGCTGCCCAACCGGCAGGATCAAGCCTCCCGGCAGCTGTGGTATCAGGAAGTGCTGGCCCTCAAGGCCCGCATTGAGCGGGACTTTGGCCTCACCATCACCGAGGACGCTCTGCGGCAGGCCATCCGAACCAAAAATCAAGAGCGCGCGCTGCTCAAGGAGCTCTATGAGCTGAGCACCCAGTGCCCTCCGCCCATTACCGGGCTGGAGCAGATGCAAATTCTCTTCGGCGCCCAGTTTAAGTTCGACTATGACGCCAAGCTCAAGGAGCTGCGGCAGACCATTGATCGAATCAACGCCGACTACGAAAACGGCGTGCGGAAGGTCAGCGAGCAGGCCAAGCGGGTCATCGTCACCGGTTGCCCAATTGGCGGCGTTACCGAAAAGGTGATCAGGGTCATAGAGGAAAGCGGCGGCGTGGTCGTGGCCCTGGAAAATTGCACCGGCGCTAAATCGGTGGAGAATCCTGTGGATGAGACGGCGGCGGACCCCTACCGGGCCCTGGCCGACCGCTATATCGATATCGGCTGCTCGGTGATGACGCCGGATCAAAACCGTTATGCTCTGCTCGCCGACCTGGTGCAAAAGTTCAAAGCCGATGCCGTGGTGGAAATGACCCTGCAGGCCTGCCACACCTACAATATTGAAACCCGCCAGGTCAAGCGCCTGTGTGAGCAATTAGGCGTGCCCTTTATGAGCGTGGAGACCGATTATTCCACCAGCGACATCGCCCAGCTCAAAACCCGCGTGGCCGCCTTCCTGGAAATGGTGCAATGCCCGGTCCCCGTATAGGCATTGACGGCGGCTCAACCTTTTGCAAGGTCGCGCTGCTGGCGCCTGACGGCCGGCTGCTGGATAGGCGTATGGCCAAAACCGGCTGGCGGCCGGCGGTCACCGCGGCCAAGCTGCTGGAGGAAACATTGGCCTGTACCGCTCTGACCCGAGCGGATGCGACAGTCGTCACCACCGGCTACAGCCGGGAAGCCATTCCTTTTGCCGACAGCACGCTGACCGAAATCACCGCGCACGCACGGGGCGCCGCCCTCTTGGCCCCGGGGATTGACGGTGTGATCGACATCGGCGGACAGGACAGCAAGGTAATTCGGCTTTCGGGGAACGCGGTGCGGGAGTTTATGATGAATGACAAATGTGCCGCCGGCACAGGCCGTTTTGTTGAAATGGCGCTGCGCACCTTGGAGTGCCAGCCCCACGAGGTCGACGCTCTGTGTGAGCTGGACAACGCCGCGTCCATCAACAGCATGTGCGCCGTCTTTGCCGAATCGGAGATGATCGGCCTCATTGCCGCGGGGACGCATCGCGGCAGAATATTGGGGGGTGTCATGGCTTCCATCGCGGCGCGCATCAGCCAGATGCTCACCCGGGTGGGTATGCCGCCCGGCGGCAAGCTGCTCATGACCGGAGGCCTGAGCCGTTACCAGTGCCTCGCGCAGGAGATCAGCCGAATCGCGGGGCGGGAAATTGTGGTGCATCCCGATTCCATCTACGCTGGGGCCATCGGCGCCGCCCTCTCGGGCGAATAAGGAGCGTTTTTAATTATGATATACTTTGACAACGCCGCAACATCCCTGCGCCGCCCCTGGCAGGTGGCCGATGCGGTCAGCCAGGCGATTCCATGCGTAGGCAACCCTGGGCGGTCTTTTCACGGACCCGCCATGGAAGCCGCCCGCGCGGTCTTCCGCGCGCGCCAGGCAATCGCCGCATTCGCCGGCGGCGTGGATCCTTTGCAGGTTGCCTTCACCTCTGGGATCACGGAAAGCCTCAATTTGATCATCCGCAGCCTGCTGTCGCCGGACGACCATGTGATCACCACGGTGCTGGAGCACAATTCGGTGCTGCGCCCCCTCTATTTGCTGGGGTGCTCCCTATCCTTTTTGGGCTGCAATGATCAGGGTACGCTTAATTTTTATGATCTGCCTAAATTGCTGCAACCAAATACCCGGGCTGTGGTATGCACCCACGGTTCCAACCTGCTGGGCAGCGTGACCGATTTAGAGGCGGTCCGCACCTTTTGCCGGGAGCACGGCCTGTGGCTCATTGTGGACGCCGCCCAAACCATGGGGTGCGTTCCGGTGGACGCGGGCCTTGCCGATGCCCTGTGCTTCACCGGCCATAAGGGCCTTATGGGCCCACAGGGCACCGGCGGGGTCATAACAGCCCCGGGCCTGCCCCTCCGGCTGGTCAAAACCGGCGGCAGCGGCGATCACAGTTTTGAGCCCCACCAGGCGCTCACCATGCCGGATATTCTGGAGGCCGGTACCCCCAATGTCCACGGACTGAGCGGCCTGCGCGCCGGAATCGCCTTTATCCATGAGGTGGGTCTACCCGCGATCACCCAGAAGGAGCAAGCGCTGACGGCCCGTTTTCTTAATGGACTGGCGGACATCCCGGGTATCACCCTTTACGGGCCGTCTACGTCAGAAGGCCGCCTGCCTGTGGTCGCCCTCAATCTGGGCGACCTGCCAGCCGAGGAGTTGGCGGTGCGCCTGTGGGATGGCTGGCAGATCGCCACCCGGCCCGGCAGCCATTGTGCGCCGTTGGTGCATCAGCGTTTTGGCACCCGGAACCGGGGCATGGTACGTTTTTCTTTCGGATGGTTCAATAAACCCGAAGAAGTCGACATTGCCTTGGGCGCCTTGCATGAAATTACCGTCAAAATAGGAGGCGTGTAATGGAATATATTTTTACGTTCGGCAGCACCAGCCACAGCATCAAAGCCGAACAGACCCTGTTGGCGGCCAAACTGTCCGTGACGGTGATGCCGCTGCCGGCGGCCATACGGGCCGGCTGCGGCCTATGCCTGAGAGTGGCAAAGGACGATATGCCTGCAGCCCAGAGGGCCTTGCAGGAAGCCGATGTGCCCATTGAGCAGGTTTACCGGCGGCGGCCGGATGGTCCCGGCGCGACCTACACGCCCTATTTGAAGGAGGAAAATGATGAAAACACTTGACATGACCGGCAAGCCCTGCCCCATGCCTGTGGTAGAGGCCAAAAAGGCCCTGGCACACTGCAATTCCATCCAGGTCCTGGTGGATAATGAGACTGCCGTGCAAAACCTCACCCGTCTGGCCGAAAGCCTGGGGGGCAAGGCCGAGATCGTCGCCAGCGGCGGCAATTTCACTGTGACCATTCTCGGCACCGTCCAACAGAATATCGGTGCGGCAAGGGAAGCGGCAGGCGGGCCCACCGTACTGATTACCTCTGACCAAATGGGCCGCGGCGATGAGGCGCTTGGGAAAATTCTGATCAAGGGCTATATCTTCTCGCTGACGCAACTGGATCCCGCGCCTGCCGCCGTCTATCTGCTCAACGCCGGGGTAAAGCTGGCGGCGGATACGGCGAACACGGTGCCTGATTTACAGGCATTGGCAAGCAAAGGGGTGCCTATTTACTGTTGCGGCACCTGCACGAATTACTACGGCCTCTCCGAACGCCTTGCTGTGGGGCAGGTTACCGACATGATGGGTATCTCGACTGCCCTAGCGGGGGCGGAAAGATTGATCACGCTGTAAAATCCATGCCGTTACATGGATAAAAGCTTTCACTAGCATAAAAAATGAGACTGATTGCAAGCAGCCACAGGAAGTGGTGAAAGTAAACCGGTTGCTTCTGCATCAAAGAATTGAAATACGCGGATTGATACGCGGGATAGGCAGATTTTGCCCTGTGCGGACCATCCGAACCGGTCTTTTGTATCAATGCCCCGGTTTCAGCGTCGTCACCTATCGCCTGCCATCCAGTCCGGACTGACGCTTTTCCTGCGGCAAGCGCGCCAGTTAAAAACACCCGACACGCCGTCCATTTAACATAAAATTGGGTTCAAGCCAAAACCCGGCACGCTGTCCATCCCATATAACGCGGAAGCCCCTTGAAGCTATTGGCTTCAAGGGGCTTCCGCGTTCGATCGTGGTCCGGGTGACAGGATTTGAACCTGCGGCATCTAGCTCCCAAAGCTAGCGCTCTACCAAACTGAGCTACACCCGGAGACCGTGGGTATTATACTAAACTTTTCAGGCAAATGCAATCCCAATTTCCAATGCAGCGTATTTTTCCGCAGGAAATACGGCAGGAAGGAAGGCCCTGGGCCCTCGCGTGTTTCGCACAGCCCGCCAGGCAAGCCCTAGAGCCATGAGCCTGGACAGATGTGGGCTTGGATTCTGGGTGATTTGCAAGAGGAATCGCTTCCGGGCACAGCTCACCCCTACAGGGATGCAGCCTGATTCAGCGGGTGTAGGGAACGACCTGTGGTCGCCCGCGGCGTGCAGAGCACGCCCTTCCAGGGGAGAACCGCGGGCCAGCGCAGCTCGCCCCTACAGGGAGCGGCCCGGCTCGGGGGATGTAGGGGCGACCTGTGGTCGCCCGCGGCGAGCAGAGCACGCCCTTCCAGGGGAGAACCGCGGGCCAGCGCAGCTCGCTCTACAGGGGGCGGCCCGATTCGGGGGATGTAGAGGCGACCTGTGGTCGCCCACGGCGTGCAGAGTACGCCCTTCCAGGGGAGAACCGCGGGCCAGCGCAGCTCGCTCTACAGGGGGCGGCCCGATTCGGGGGATGTAGAGGCGACCTGTGGTCGCCCACGGCGTGCAGAGTACGCCCTTCCAGGGGAGAACCGCGGGCCAGCGCAGCTCGCCCCTACGGTTTTCATTCAAGCCGGGCCCCGGGGAAACGGGCAGCCGACCGAAGCCGGCTGCCCTTGCGATAATGGGAAAGTGTGATTACTCGCCTTCCGTCCCGTTCGCCAGAAGGAAGCGAACCAAAACGGTGGCAACCTGCGCCCGGGTAGAGGTATGCTTGGGGCTCAGGGCTGTCTTGGTCGTGCCGTCCACCAGACCAACCGCGACCGCCCACTGGAACGCATCGACAGCGTAGTCGCTGATGGAACCGGCATCGGTGTAGCCGGACAGATCCGCACGCTTGGAGACATCCATGCCAGTCATCTCCGCAAAGCGGAAGAAGAACGTGACCATTTGCTCTCTGGTCATGCTGGCATTGGGCTTAAACAGGCCCTTCTCCACGCCGTCGGTGATGCCCACAGAGGCGGCCCACTTCACGGGCTCTGAGTAGAATCTGCCGTCTGCCACATCCGTAAACGGATTGGCGTACTGGCCCTGCGGCTCTCCAGCCAGGCGATACAGAACCGTGACCATCTGGCCTCTGGTGAGCTTGGCTTCCGGTGCGAAGACATTCTTGGCGGTGCCGTTCATCAGGCCGGACACAGTCGCCATAGCGATGTATTCATAGGCCCAGTGGGAAACAGGAACGTCCTTGTACAGCAGGGTATAGAACAGGTCCGCTTCCTCCAGGTCCACGCTCTCGTTGCGCTCCGTGGTCAGGGCCTCAACCAGGGCCACGCCGGTCGCGCTGTCGGAGAGCTTGAAGGTCAGGGTCGCCAGAGCCGCGCCCTCCGCCACAGGATTCTGGGCGGCGTAGGCAAAGAGCAGGCTGTCCTTCTTCACGTTGGCGGCATAGGCCTGCACATTGCTGGCCACATCCACCAGAGTCATGGCATTGGCGTCGTACGCCAGCTCCAGTCTGCCGTTGGTGGCGGCCTCGGCGGCCTCAATCACCACGGTGACGGTCTTCTTCGCGGGGTCGAAGGAAATGCCCTTGGTTTCCGTCGTGGGACGGGCCTTGGACTCGAAGGAGGTGACGGAGTTCAAACCGCCGGTCGGAGCAGCGGAAGAGGCCTCCAGGGAGGCATTCAGCTCAGAGGTGGAAATCTGCACGGCAGTTGCCTGCATGGTTCCAACCGTGTCCTTGACTTCCGCGGCCACGCCAGTTCCGGCCTCGCCATTGAGTTTCGCGCCAGTAATGACCGCAGGCCACACATCGTCGCCCACGCTGCCCAGGTAAATGGCCTCAAAGGCTTCGGCTTCCTCGTTGAAGCCCAGCATATACAGCTCGTTGGTAGTGCCTGTAAAGTAGGACAGGTACAGAACACCGGTCTCATGGTCTTCCCACATGGAGCAGAACTGGTAATTGCCGTTCATGGGGAAGTCCTTGCTCTTCAGGTTGGAGGGGAAGCTGTTCAGATTGCAGGAGTAGGAGCCGTCCTTCTCATACATCCACAGGACCCAGATATTGCCCGCATTGTCCAGCATGTAGAAGAACTCAGTATCCAGCTTGCTGCCGTCGTCTTCGTCCACATACTCCTGATAGCCGCCGGAGGCCACAGCCACCAGCTTGCTGGCGCCCTCCTGCGCCAGGAACTGGGACCAGTTAAACCCGTAGGCATCCAGGTTCATGGGATCCTTCGGAGAGAACAGGAAGTTCGTGACAACGCCAGTTACCTTGCTCTGGTCGCCGCTCAGGTACTCGGAGTAGGCCATATCCCACAGCGGCGCGCCCATGCCGGAGGCCCCGGAGGTCTCCAGGCTGCTGCCGGTCTTCGGGTCCACCTTGTGCATGGCCCAGGTGTTGTCAACGCCGTCCTGTACCCACATCACGTCATGCTTGGTATCATAGGTGGCCGAGCCGATGGAGGTATCCATGGCTGTGCCACCGGTCCAGGTCTTGTCATTGCCCAGATCCCAGGAGAAGAACATGGGATTGCCGTCCTTGTCCTGCAGAACGCCTTCCACCGTCACATCCACGGTGTCCACGGTGACTTTGCAGGTGACGGTCTTGGTGGGATCCACATTAGCCTTGGCAGTGATCGTAGCCTCGCCCTTGGCGACGCCGGTGACCACGCCGTCCTCGTTGACGGTGGCCACGCCCTCATTGGAGGAGGACCAGGTCACGGTCTTGTCGGATACGGTCCAGGGCAGGATAGCAACGGACAGCTTGCCCGTGCCACCCACCAGCAGGCCCATGGTCTTGTTGGAGATCATCATCTCGCCGATCTGGTCCGTGGGCTCATACCACTTGCCGCCGTCGGATTTCTCCGTCATGTACAGGCAGGTGGCCTCAAAGGGCAGGTCGCCGATGTCCACGGTGGCGCAGGTCTTGGGGTCAATCTTCAGCAAGTTGGACTGGTAGTTGGCTCCATCGCTGTAGAACTGCGTCCAGTACAGATAGCTGTCGTTGGGATTCCAAGCGAGGGACTGCACATACCGCATCTGATAGCCAGTGGAGCCCACCCTCTTGGGGCTGCCGACGGTATCCTTGGTGAAGGTATACAGATCGCCGGTGTTGATGTCGATGCTGTAGAAATTCCCCTCGTCGTCGCAGGCCAGGGTGTTGACGACGCCATTGGGAATCGCGACGAGGCCCACTACCTGGGGCGTGCCCATGAGCTTGTCAATGGAGACCAGCGCGCCATTGTACACGCCGTAGAGCAGACCGTCCGTCGGGTTATAGGCCAGGTCCGTGATGGTAGCGCCCAGGGAGACGATGTAGGTGGGAGAGGCCAGGTCCCTGTCCTCCATCACGTACAAATCGCCGGTATCCGTTAGGGCGAAGACATAGCCATCCACATAGGTGGCTGCGAAGAAGGTCAGATCGGAGGGGGCCAGCTGGGTCACCTGCTCGGCAGTGGTGCCGGCGTTGAAGCCGATCCAGCTGTTGCTCTTGTGATCAAAGGCCTTAAAGTCATAGGTCTCGGTTTCGCCGCCAAAGTCGCCCAGGTTCACCTGATAGGTGGTCTGGTTGGAGGCGTAGTCGGAGACGACCACCAGGAACTTGCTGGCGCCCATCTTGGACAGGTCCACCTGGGCCTCCGCGACGGTGTTGGCTTCCGTCTGGTTGGGGCTCACGGCAGCCAGAAGCTGGGTGCCGGCAGCATTGTACACCAGAATTCCGGCCACGTACTGGTTGTCCGTCGCGCGGACCGTCAGGAGCTTGTTCCCAGCCACGCTGTAGGAGATGTCTTTGACCTCAGGCGCGGTGTTGTCGATGGTGATCCTGTTGGTCAGGTACGCGCCTTCGCCCAGGGCGTCCCAGTCATAGGTCCCGTCGGCATTGCGGTAATACTCGGGAGCCGCCACCAGAGACAGGTCCACCACGGTGCCCTCAGGCAGCTTGTTGCCCTTGCTGTCAACGCCGGCCCAGTTCAGGGTCAGCTGACGGCTGAGGTTGGCCCAGACCTGCTGCTTATCATGATAATAAGCGGAGGAAATGCCACCCAGCTCGTTCTCAAAGTAGACTTCGCCCGTCTCGGCGTCGGTCACCTGGAACTTGGCGGCGCCGGCATTCCGCACGGGGGTGAAGCCCAGTTTACCGAGCTTGTCGCCCTTAACGTTATTCAGGGCGTTCCGCTGAGGCAGATAGGTCTCGTCCTTCGCGAAGGGGTTGCCGGCATAGTAGTACTCGCCGTCTTCGCCCGCGTATTTAATCGTGAGGTAGTTGATGTTTGGATTGGGGTTGCCGTCGCTGCCGGGCACATAGGGGAGCCGGTCCTCCAGGTTGTACTTGTACTCCACATAGGAGCCCACGTCGAACATGGAGCTGTCGGTCCAGCTGCCGTAGTAGCCTAGCACGGGGATGGAGTGGGTTACGCCCTGGACGCCCTCCGCGGTGGCTACCGGCTCGGCGTACACAAAGCCTTCCACGTAAGCGCCCACGGGGTAATTCTCGTTCAGGTAATCCTTCACCCGCTGCGGCAGGGTGATGGTGACCTCCACCTCCACGGAGCCCTTCGCGGGTACGGTGACGAAGCCGGTGCCGTCCAGCATAGCCAGCAGGCAATGGGCGTCGTAGGTGTTGGTCTGGCCGTCGCCATTGACGTCGGGATCGGCGTAGATGGTCACCCGGTTATCCACCAGGTAGTCCAGCAGGCAGGTGGCGTCGGCCTCGTCGGTCTTGCCGTCGCCGTTCATGTCATACTTAGACAGGTCCGCCTGGGTGGCGACGTTCTTCCCGTTTACCAGGAAGGTGGTGTTGCCGTTGAGGGCCGTGGTCCAGGTGTCCAGGAAGTCCACGCCTTCGCTGGTGAACAGGTCCTGGGTGAACAGGTCCGCATACAGGCTGTAGTCCAGCGGCTTGTCCGTCAGGTTGTTCAGGGAGAAGGAGAACTGGTACACGCCGGTCTTTTCCGCATCGTCGCCAAATTCTACCTTGACCTTGCCGTCGTCCTGACCCTTGACCAGCACGTAGGAGTCGGCGCTGGTGGCGTTGGCCACGTTGGCCAGGCCGGCGCCCTGGTTCAGCACGGAGTAGTAATTGCCGCCGGAGGCCTCCTCCAGCATGGGCTCCGCGGTGGACATGATCAGGGAGTGGCTCAGGGCCCGGACCGTCAGGCCGGTCTTCTCCGCCAGGCCGTTCTCCCGGATGTACTGGGCCACCAGGGCGGCTACGCCCGCCATCTGCGGCGCGGCCATGGAGGTGCCGCTGTCCAGCGCGTAGGTGCCGTTGTCCTTGGTGGAATAGATGGCGCCGCCGGGGGCGGTGATCTCAGGCTTCAGGAGCAGGGAGCCGGGAACGCCCCAGGAGCTGAAGCTGCTCATGGTGTAATATCCGGTATCCTCATACAGGCCGGTGCCTACCTTGGACGATACCAGCATGGAGCCCGTGTAATAGGTCCGGCCGTCCTCCGTCGTGTGCTGCTCGGAAATGCTCTTGAGAGTCTTGCCCTCTGCCATGCTCAACATGACCACGGGGGCCGTGTACTTATAATCAGTCAGGTCCATGTTGATGGCGGTGGCCTGATTGTTGATGATAATCGCGGCCACGGCGCCATTCTTCACGGCGTTGTTGGCCTTCTCCGCAAAGGACAGGTCGCCGCGGGAACATAGGGCGATCTTGCCATTCAGGTCCAGGCCAGCGTAATCCTCCTCGGCGCCCAGGCCGTCTATGGCTACGTACTCGTACTTGGTGCCGGAGCCGTCCTCGGACTTGTCCAGGGTGTTCATGGAGACGTTGCTATACTCCCCAACTCTCTCGCTGAAGAAGAACCGATGGTCCCCCACCTGCAGGTAGCTGCCCGTGGTGCCGATGTTGTCCACAGAGGCCACGGACAGGGAGTTGGTATAGGACCCGGGAGAGCCCACGGTGTCAAAGTTGGCGCCGTCGGAATACAGGTAGCCGCCGCTCATGGCGTTGGCCGCCCAATAGGTGTTGTTGCCGGCGGAAATGGTGAGCACCGTATCCGTCTCGGTCAAAGAATCCAACAGCTCGGCATAGGTGGCGTCATAGCTGTCGCCGGCGGCGGCGGAGCCCAGGGACAGGTTCACCGCGTCGCAGCCCAGCAAAATGGCGTCCTCAATGGCGACCATATAGTCGGAATCGTAAGCGCCGCCGCCCTTGCCGAAGACCTTCATGGTCAGAAGCTGCGCGTCGGGGGCCACGCCATTGACGAATACCTTCTCCGCAGCGGACTCAAAGGTACCGCCGGAGACCTCCAGATACCGGTTGGAGGTAGAGATACCGGACACATGAGTGCCATGGTCGCCCTGACCGTCGTTGTCGTGGGTGATGTCCAGGTCGCTGTCAATGTAGTTAAAGCCGTAGGCGACCTTGGTGTTCCGATAGAGCTGCTCGGCGGTGACGCCCTCAGCCCGCTTAGCCGCGTTCAGCTTGGGCAGGACGGTGGCGATTTCCGCGGCGTCCAGCAGATTCAGCTGCTCTATGTACTTCTCGTAGTCCATTCCGGCCAGCTTGGCGTCCTCGGCCAGGGCAAACTCCAGGGCCTTGCCGTTGAAGGACTGATGGTCGAAATCCAGGCCGGTGTCGATGATGGCGATCCGGGAGCCGGCGCCGGTGTAGCCCTCAGCCCAGGCGATGTTGGAGCCGATCATGCCCGAAGAGGTGTACATCTGGGGATCGGCGACCTCGCTGCCCTCCGAAGCGGTGGGCAGGTACTGGGTCTCGACGACCACGCTCTTCACCCCGTCCAGGGCCTCGATGGCCTCCAGCTTGCCATAAGGCACGTTGGCGGAAATGATGTTGGCCACCAGGGTCATGTTCCAAACCACGTCCAGCGTCTTGCCGCCCAGGACCTGCTTGGAGATTTTCTGGGCCATGTCTTCCTGCTTGGCTTCCAGATTGTCTCGGTAGGTCATGGCGTCGCCGTTCTGGGCGATGCCGTTGGTGGAATACCCCGCCTCCACGGTGGGCTTGTCCTCCAACACAATGGATACACGCACCACGTCCGTGGCCGCATATGTAGTCGGTTGCTCTGCGCCGGCTTCCGCAGCTTGGTTCGGCTGGCCTGCGGAAACTGCACTGTTGTCTACCTTCTCCCAGCTTACGCCGGAGGCGGCATTTGCGGGAACCGCAAAGCCTGCGACCAACGCAACTGCCAACAAGATGGAGAGCAGACGTGTGGTTAAGTGCTTCTTCATTTTTCTACTCCTTCACTTTAATTTTGCCAACGGTGGCAATTCCCTATATAAACCGGCGCTGGCGGCGCCGTTTATATACGTACAAACGGGCCCCACGGGCCCAGTAGAACGTTTATTTCGGCTGCTGTCACACCCTCCTTCTTTTTGTCGAATTTCCAAATCTTTTCGGCTTTTTCCAATTTTTGGGCCAGCACACTATCACACAAGAGATTGGTAATGTATATTCTATAACACATCCTTCCAATTTACAAGTCCATTTTTTCCTTCCGGAAAAATTTTTCACCTTCCGGTTTCCCCTGTGATGCGACGGGTTCCGGTCCAATTCGACCGTCCCGGCAGGCGAAATCAGGCGCATCAAAAAAAATAAAGATTGCTTCCCCAAGAATTTGTGGTAAAATAGGGCCAGAGTGGCTCTGTGCGGCCATTTTCCATGCCGGAATGCGGCAGGCCGCCTCCAACCAACGGGGAGGAACGTTATGAACCCAGACGCGCTGTATTATCAGGATTCCCACCTGCGGCGGTTCTCCGCCCAGGTTACCGGCTGTCAGCCGGCCCAGGGCGGCTTTGCCGTGACTCTGGACCGAACCGCCTTTTATCCGGAGGGCGGCGGGCAGGCCTTCGACCAGGGGACCCTGAACGGGGTCCGGGTGCTGGAGGTTCGGGAGCGGGACGGCGCAGTCGTCCATCTGTGCGCCGCGCCCCTGGACCCGGGACAAACCGTTGCCGGGGAGATCGACTGGCCCCGGCGTTTCGATTTGATGCAGCAGCATACGGGAGAGCACATTCTCTCCGGCCTCATCCACCGGCGGTTCGGCTTTCACAATGTGGGCTTTCACATGGGGGCCGACGCCGTGACCATTGATTTTGACGGCGTGATCCCCCTAGATGCCCTGCCGGACCTGGAGGCTCAGGTCAACGAGGCCATCTGGCGGGATCTGCCGGTGCGGGCCTGGTTTCCGGCGCCGGAGGCGCTTTCCTGCCTTCCTTACCGCAGTAAGCGGCCCCTTTCCGGGCTGGTGCGGCTGGTGGAGGTTCCAGATTATGATTTGTGCGCCTGCTGCGGCACCCACGTGGCCCGCACGGGAGAGATCGGGCTTTTCAAGCTGCTCTCCTGGGTGAAATTTCACCAGGGCGTGCGCATGGAGATGGTCTGCGGAGGCCGGGCCCTGTCCTATCTGTCCCGAATTTATGAGCAGAACCGGACGGTGTCTCAGACCTTCTCGGCCAAACCCCTGGAAACCGGCGCCGCGGCCCTGCGGATGCAGCAGGAGCTGGCGAACGCCAAGGCCAGGGCAGGCGGACTGGAGGCCCGGGTCTTTGCCTTTCTCGCGGAACGTTGCCGGGGCCAGAAGGATGTGACCCTGTTCGAGCCGGACCTGGAGCCCGAGGGCGTCCGGCGTCTGGCGGACGCTGTGGCCGCCGTCTGCTCCGGCCGGTGCACCGTCCTGTCCGGCGCCGACGGCGCGGGCTACCGATACGCCATCGCCCAGCCAGGCGGCGACCTGCGGGCCTTTGTGCAGGCCTGGAATCAAGCGCTCAGGGGCCGGGGCGGCGGAAAGCCCGCCTTTGTCCAGGGCAGCGTGGCCGCCAGCCGGGCGGAGATTGCGGCCTTTCTGGCTGATTTTCAGTCGAATTGCGAAAATGCGTCCCATGCAAACGAGTGTGGCGCCTGAATCCACGCCAGCACGTTTTGCTTTTCCCGCCGGTCGGCCCCGTGCCTGCCGGCAGTTTCGATTTTTCTTGTTAAGGAGCTAGGAGCTATGCAGCAAAAACCAATTCTGGTCGTCATGGCCGCCGGTATGGGCAGCCGTTACGGCGGGCTAAAGCAGATTGATCCCGTGGGCGCTCACGGGGAGGCCATCTTGGACTACTCCCTATATGACGCCCGCCGAGCGGGCTTCGAGACCGCGGTCCTCATCATTAAGCGGGAAATGGAGCTGGAGTTCCGCCAGAGCGTGGGCCGCCGCCTGGAGCGCAGCGGCCTGCGCCTGCGGTACGCCTACCAGCAGCTGGAGAATCTGCCGGAGGGCTACGCGGTGCCGGAGGGCCGAACCCGGCCCTGGGGCACCGCCCATGCTATCGTCTCCGCCGCCGCTTGCATCGACGCCCCCTTCGCCGTGGTGAACGCAGACGACTACTACGGTCCCCAGGCCTTCCGGACGGTGTACGAGTATCTTTCCCGGGCCCAGGACGGGGACCTGTACGACTACTGTATGGTGGGCTATCCCCTGCGCAACACGGTGACCGAAAACGGCTCCGTGGCCCGGGGCGTGTGCATCACCGATCAAAACGGCTGCTTGACCTCCGTGACGGAGCGGACCTGTATCGCCTCCTATCCCGGCGGCATCCATTTCAGCGAGGACGGCGGAAGGAGCTGGGCCGACCTGGACCCGGACGCCATCGTCTCCATGAACCTCTGGGGTTTCACCCCCAGCTTTGCCGCAGAGGCCGCCCGGCGGTTTCCCGCCTTTTTGGACAAAACCCTGGCGGAAAATCCGGAACGGGGGGAGTATTACCTGCCCAGCGTGGTCAGCGCCCTGCTCACGGAGGGCAAGGCCCGGGTCCGGGTCCTCACCAGTCCGGATCGTTGGTTCGGCGTCACATACCAGGCCGACAAGCCGGCGGTGGTGGCGGCCCTGGCGGGCATGACCGCCAGGGGCCTGTACCCCTGGGACCTGTGGGGCGGCCGGTCCGCCGGCGTTGTCTGGCCCAGAGGCCGGCGGCGGCCCGCGGAGGCATAGAAGCCGCCGCGTCCCTTGCCTACCCATTTTAAGAAACAGCCTAGAGAAAGCGCCCCGGGACCAGCTGGTCCCGGGGCGCTTGGTGCAATTGCCGATATGGAATACCCTGACGGTGCGTGCTCTGCACGCCCACGGGCGACCACAGGTCGCCCCTACATCTTCGAACCGGACGCCACCTGTAGGGGCGAGCTGTGCTCGCCCGCCGTTCTCTCCTGGAAGGGCGTGCTCTGCACGCCCACGGGCGACCACAGGTCGCCCCTACATCCCCGAACCGGACGCCACCTGTAGGGGCGAGCTGCGCTCACCCGCCGTTCTCTCCTGGAAGGGCGTGCTTTGCACGCCCACGGGCGACCACAGGTCGCCCCTACATTCCCGAACCGAACGCCACCCGTAGGGGCGAGCTGCGCTCGCCCGCCGTTCTCCCCTAAGGGCGTGCTTTGCACGCCCACGGGCGACCACAGGTCGCCCCTACATCTCCGAACCGGACGCTCCCTGTAGGGGCGAGCTGTGCTCGCCCGCCGTTCTCCCCTGAGGGCGTGCTCTGCACGCCTATGGGCGACCACAGGTCGCCCATACATTCCCGAACCGGACGCTCCCTGTAGGGGCGAGCTGCGCTCGCCCGCCGTTTTCTCCTGAGGGCGTGCTTTGCACGCCCTCGGGCGACCACAGGTCGCCCCTACATCTCCGAACCGGACGCTCCCTGTAGGGGCG
>CATXTO010000036.1 GCA_958402445.1 uncultured Eubacteriales bacterium | reverse complement strand
CTTTTTCCTACCGGGGGCCTTTTTGGTGCTGTCCGTACAACCTGGGGCTGTTCATAGCCGTAGGGGCTTTCTTACTTCACTATAACTTAAAAGTGAATGCGGTGAAGAGGCTTCAAATAGAAGTTCCGTCAAGTCAAAGCGGAGCGGTATGCGGACATTTCTAAGCTTTCAGTAAGTTTTAGGTTGTCAATCAGGGGGCCCCGGAAGCCGGGTGAAACGGCTGCGCCAGAAATGTCTCCAGCTCTGCCCAGCAGCGGGCGGCGGTCTCATACCCATGCTGGTAATAGGCCTCCACCACATTGATATCCCATTCTAAATGCTTGATTTCGGGGATCTCCGGCCGCAGTAGGAAGGCCCGGCCCTGCCGCTCCATACGGTCCAACTGGGCGACCTGTGCCCGATACCGGTTGGGCCGGCTGAGCATAGCGGCGGAAAAGGCGGGGTACTGCCGGAAGAACACACTGTAAATCGCTTGGGTTCTGGGACTGGATTTGGGATACACCCCGGCCCGCCGGGTCAGCACCGCAACAACCTTGCTATAGCCCTTGGCCACGGCACGTCCCACGGGGATGGAATCGGCCACGCCGCCGTCGTAGTGCAGTGAGCCGTCTATCTCCACCGGCGGGTTCAGCACCGGCATGGAGCAGGAGGCCATGGCTATGGTGGAGAGCCGGTGCGGGTCGCTTTTGACTGAGAAATAGGCGGCCTGTCCACTGGACTGCTCCGTGGTCACCATTTCATGCTCTGTGGGGGAGCGAAAGTAGGTATCGAAATCAAAGGGAAATTTCCCATATGGATAGTCAAAAAATACCTTTCGTAGGTCCATAATGCGGCGGTTCTCCCGAAATTGCTGAATCCCATAGTAGCAGTTGTCCTCCGAGGGCAGCATACAGGCCTTGGTGCGTCCGGGCTGCCGGGAGAGATAGCCCAATGCGCAACAGGTGCCGGCGGAGACGCTGACAATATAGGGAAACTCCAGACCCCGTTCCATCCAAAAGTCCAATACCCCCGCGGTGAAAACGCCTCTCTGGGCGCCGCCTTCTAAAATGAGGGCTGCGTGTTCCATGCTGAACCTCCTTGTTCCGACAGAATACCGTCCCGGCACCGCCGGTCCAGCTCGTTTTGATTATCATACCCCATCGGAGAGAGCTTGGAAACCCACAAATTCTTTAATTTGACGGTATTTTAGGGGAGATTTCCCGATACATCGCCGCAGCGTCGTCCTTCCGAACCGACTCGGCCACCTGCAGCACTTCCACCGCCAGGGTCCGGGCGCCCAGGGAGATCTCCAGACAGTCCCCCGCCTTGACCTCATAGGACGCCTTGGCGGGCCTGCCGTTGACTCGGATTCTCCCATTGTCGCAGGCCTCGTTGGCAATGGTCCGGCGCTTAATCAGCCGGGAAACCTTTAAAAATTTATCCAGGCGCATAAAAGCCTCCTTATGTTTCATGCGGGCTCCGGGGAGGGGCCCGCCTCGTCTATGGATATTGCTGCGCTGCAAAGGCCGCATACGGCCGGCACGCGTGGCGATCAATTTGCTCATCGCCCCATGCCTGTCCAGACGGTGAATAGACATGCAGAAGTTTCAGCAAAGGGCTGCGGCCTGATGTGTGCAAGCTGTGTGCGCTCTATGCGCACACAGCTTGCACCGATAGGAAGGCCGATAATTTTGCCAACGCGCCGCGCCGGAAAATAAAACTATTCTTATGCCTTCGCCCACGAGCAGCGGCCCCTGCGGGGCATTTTGAACGACCTAAACGGGCCTGCTATTGGGCTACAGCGTCGCGAAGCGCTTTCCCTGGCTTAAACACAGGGAGCCGGGCGGCGGGAATCTGGATGGCCTCGCCGGTAGAGGGATTACGGCCAGCGCGGGCCTGCCGTTCCTTGGTTTCAAAGGTGCCGAATCCCACCAGCTGGATTTTTTCACCACTGGCCAGGGTTTCGGCCACGGTTTCCAATAAGGCCCCCAGCGCCTTCTCCGCGTCTTTCCTGGGCAGGCCGGCCTTTTCCGCTATGGCTGTGATCAGATCTGTCTTATTCATGGTTTCCGCCTCTTTCGTGTGTAATCCGCCTGCTGCGCATGCGATTCAAATCTATCATAGTATACCCAGCCTGACAATAGAAAATTGGGAATTTTTTTAAAAATCAGCGGATTTTCAGAAGATGTGCGATTTTTTCACCCTTCGGCAGCAGCATGCAGTCTCCGTAGGTCACAATGCGGAACTTGACCACCAGGAACACATAGGACACGGCGGCCGCGGCGATGGGTACGCCGCACAGCAAAAGCCTGCTGCTGATGCCCATAGACAGCAGTTTCCAGACCCCAAAGGCCACAGCGCCCATCAGCAAGGAGGCCACTAAAGGCTTGATCAGATTTTTGGTCACCGCGGGAGTGCGCCGTATGACCTTTCGCATGGTGAATAGATTTAATATGGTGATGCAAACATAGCAGCACAGAGTGCCCACCGGCGCGCCCTGTATGTTGATATGGGGATTGCCCACCAAAATATAATTGACGATGATTTTTACAATTCCGCCAATAAACATATTCATCACAGGCAGGTAAACGAAGCCGTGTGCCTGCATCATCGCGTTGGTCAACAGCACAATGCTGTTGAATACCACACAGACGCCCAGCACGGCCAGCAAATTGGTGGCGGTGGACAGCGTCTCGCCGGTATAGCCCCGCAGCAGCTGCATAATGGGACCTGCCAGCACGGCCAGCCCTACCGCGCAGGGCATGGTGATGAGCCCCATAATGCGGATGGCGGACTCCTCCGTTCGCCGCACCCCCCGGTTGTTGCGCAGGGTCAGCTGCTCCGTGATGGCGGGCAGGACGCTGATGGTGATGGGGGTGACAAAGGCGCAGGGCAGGTTAAAAATCGTTTGAGCAAAATTGTAGATGCCCTTTAACGCATCGGCATCAGTCTGGGCGAAGCCAGCCGCGCCGATGAGCCGGGCCAGCACAATTTTCGTGTCGATGAGGGTGATGATTTGCAGGCCCGCGGAGCCGATGGTGATGGGAATGGCGATGGAAAGAAGCTGCCGGGCGGTTCTGCTGTAGGATTTCACCGGCCCGCCGTCGCAGGGCAGCTCCCGATAGGCTTGCCGGTGGGAGCCGTACATGTACAGCATAGCGATCAGGCTGCCGATGGTAACGCCCAGGATGGCGCCGCCGGCGGCCAGAGCGGTGTCCTTTTTCTGCTTCATAATGAAATAGGCCAATCCCAGACCGATCACCAGCTTGCACAATGCCTCCAGCACCTGGCTGATGGAGGTGGGGCGCATGTTGCTTTGGCCCTGGAAGAAACCCCGGAAGGCGGAGGTCAGGCACATGAGTAGAGCCGCGGGACCCAGGGCCGCGATGGCGGCCCAGGAATTGGGGGAATTCATCCAATCCGCCAGCTGATGGCTGAAACCGGTCATGAGCACGGTACCTGCCAGGCCCAGGCCCAGGAAGATGTACAGGGACGTGCGGTAAATCCGGCGGATTTGGTCGTACCGGCCCAGGCTGCCCGACTCTGCAATCATGCGGCTCATCGCCACGGGGAGTCCGGCAGTGGAGATCATCAAAAGCACGGAATAAATATCGTAGGCCGTATTGAAATAGCCGAAGCCGGCGTCGTCAATGATGTTGCCCAGGGGAATTTTATACAAGGCGCCGATGACCTTCACGATGGCGGTGGCAGCCGCCAACAGCGCAGCGCCGTGTAAAAAGGATTGCTTTTTACTGGAAGCCAAAAAAGTGACCCTCTTTCTGAAATAGGGTGGGAATCAGCGCCTGCTGTCTGTGCTTCGAGCGGCGGAATCCGGCGCCTGGGAAAAGGCGCGGGGAATGGCGTAGGACGCCAGCTCCCGAACGACGGCGTCCAGATCAATGGTGTTGAACTTGCCCCCGGCATAGAGAATTTTTCCGCGGACCATGGTCAGGGCTACGTCCGAGCCGCCGGCGGCGTAAACCAAACTGCTGAACACGTCATGACAGGGCATCAGGTGGGGCGCGGTGAAATCCACCAGGATTAAATCTGCGTCCAGCCCTACCTGAATCATGCCGCAGGTTTTCTCGCGGCCCTGGGCCCTGGCGCCGCAGACTGTGGCCATCATAAGCACGGCGGGGGCCGGCAACGCCCCAGGGTCCCCAGTTCGGGCCTTGGCCGCAAGGGCGGCGGCTTTCATTTCCTCAAACAGGTCCAAATTGTTGTTGCTGGCGGCGGAGTCCGTCCCCAATGCCACGTTCATGCCGGCTTTTACCAGCTCCGTGACGGGGGCAACGCCGCTGGCCAGCTTCAGGTTGGAGACCGGACAGTGGACTGCGGACACGCCGCGCTGGGCCAGCAGCCTCATATCCTCCGGCTCCAGGTGGACGCAGTGGGCCGCAGAGGTCGGCGTGTCGAAGACATGGTGGCAGTCCAGAATTTGCGCGGGCGTCAGGCCATATTTTTCCTTGCAGCTCTCGTGCTCAGCCCGGGTCTCCGACAGGTGCAGCTGCATCCGAAGGCCGTGGTCCGCGGCGAATGCGTGCAGAGCCTCCCAAAGGCGGTAGTTGCTAGTGTACTCGGCATGCAGGGATGCGTCGATTTGAATACGGCCCCCGTCGTAACCATGCCACTTTTCGTATACCTGCTGCAGCGCCTGGCAGCCGGGGTCTGTATCAAAGCGAAACTCCTCGGTCTCGTCCAAAAACAGGACTTGCCCCAGGGAGAGGTTGGCCTTTATCCCGCTTTCCGCCGCGGCCTGGGCCACCTGCCCTGTGAAGTCGTACATGTCCGACACGGAGGTGACGCCGAACCGGATGCACTCCGCCAGGGACAACAGAGTTCCCGCCCGAACGGCGCGGGCGTCCAGACAGTCCTCCCGGGGGAAAATGTGCTCCTGGAGCCAGGTGCTCAGGCTGCAGTCCTCCGCGCAGCCCCGAAACAGGGACATGGGCAGATGCGTATGGCAGTTGATGAGGCCGGGCAGCAGCACCATCCCGGTGCCGTCAAGGATCGTCTGCGGCTTTTCCTCCGGGGGTTGGTGGGACATATAGGAGATTTTTCCGTCCTGAACGCCCAAATAGGCGCTGAACAGGACCTCCATACGCGGATTCATGGTCACAATCGTGACATTGGAAAACAGGGTATCCATAGCATTCGTTCCTTTCCGTGGATGCGGCTCAGGCGGATGCCCCGCCGGAATTCAGCATGCGCTGAAATACAGTTTGCTTCTGCGCGATGACCTGCTCGATGCGCTCCAGGTATTGCTGCGGATACTTGGGGTTGGGAAACCGCTCCAGACGGCCGCCCGGCAGATTGACCTTGCTCATAGCCCCGCCGCCCAGGGAGACAATGGAATGCAGCTCCTCCATCATATAGAGATTGTACAGGCATTCCATTCCGGGCTTACACCAGCCCACGTTCTCAAAGCTGCCGGACATGTACTTCTGCCGGTATAGGTAATAGGGGAGGTAGCCCAGAGCCCGCAGGGTCTGGCTTGCATATTCCACCATCTCCCCCACGGCCTGGGCCGGGGGCAGGTCCTGCCGCCGCTGCGACAGGTCCGCACCCTTTTTCAAAGCCAGGGTGTGCACGGTGATATTGGCGGGGGTCAGCGCTGCAATTTGGTCCAGGGAGGACCGAAAGCCCGCTGGCGTATCTCCGGGCAGGCCGGCGATCAGGTCCATATTGATCGAAACAAAGCCGGCCTCCCGGGCCTGATTCCAAGCGGAGAAGATCTGTTCCGCCCGATGGCGTCGGCCACACAGGGCCAGCACCCGGTCGTCCATAGTCTGTGGGTTGATACTGATTCGGCCGGCCCCCCAGCGCCGGATGGTCTCCAGCTTCTGCATGTCCAGGGTGTCCGGCCTTCCCGCCTCCACCGTGTACTCTAGGCAGCCGGACAGGTCGAAGCAGTTCGATATAGCGGCCATGAGCCGGTCCAGCTGGGACGCCGACAGCGTAGTGGGAGTCCCGCCCCCAATATAGAGTGTACGAACCCTCCGGCGAGAATTTGCCACCAATTGGCCCACTGCGGAAATTTCTTTTAAAAGCGCCTGAAGATAGGGCTCCAGCAAATGCGCTGCCGCGCCAATGGAGGCGCTGACAAAGCTGCAATAGGCGCAGCGGGTGGGGCAGAAGGGAATACCGATATACAATGAGATGTCCTGCGGACCCAAAAGGGCGGCGGCCCGCACCGCGGCGGCTGACGCCTCCAGGCAGAGGCGCCGGCGGTCCAGGGAGACAAAGTAGACCTCTTTCAGCAGCCGGTCCGCCGACGCGTTCGAGCCGCCCTCCAGAAGGTGCTTAGTGGTGAGCTTGGTGGGCCGGACCCCGGCCAGAGCGCCCCAAGCAGGGGCTTCGTCCAGCAGGCGGACCGCGGCCAGGTAATAGCTCTGCTGCAGGATGCGCCGGCGCAGCCGGACGGTTTCCCGGTCAGCCCGGAGCCGCCGGTTGGCTTTTGAGGTGCGGCCATGCCAGGTAATTGCAGTGGAGGCGGTGAGCCAGATCTTACCCCGGTGCAGAGTCGAGACCGCTCCATCGCCGTCGAACGGCTCCGCGGCCGGTTCCATGCGCTCGTCGGGAAATAAAGAGAGCTGGAGCTGCTCCAAAGCGTACCGATCCTCATGGCCCTGTAACAGCAGCTTCATGCCTGCATGGCCCTCTGAAGGAAAGGATTAGCCTGCCGCTCCTGCCCCAGCGTAGTAGCGCCGCCATGGCCGGGGTAGACCGTCCCGGAGACGCTCAGCGCCCCCAGCCTCCCCAGGGAGGAGAGCATTTGCTCCCAGCTGCCGCCGTGCAGGTCGCAGCGTCCACAGGAGCCGGCGAACAGCGTGTCGCCGGAAAACAGGGTGTCTTCCGTGAGCAGGCACACGGAACCGGGGGTGTGACCCGGAGTGTGCAGCACGGTGATCGTGAGTCCTGCCACGTTCAGAGAATCCCCGTCCTCGTAAAACCGGGTGGGATGCAGGGGCCCGGCGGTCAGAGACTCGGGCAGGGTCAAGTCCGCTGGATGGAGCCAGACGGGACAGCCTGTCTCCTGGGCGATGGCGTCCACGGCGCCCACATGGTCAAAGTGTCCGTGGGTCAGCAAAATGGCCTCTACGGATAGTCCCAGGTCGCGGACCTTTTGCAGAAGGCGCTCCGGGTCTCCGCCCGGGTCGATCACCGCGCAGGCGGTCTCGCCTGGGCGCCAAATTAGGTAGCAATTGGTCTGGTAGCTGCCCAAAGGCAGCGTTACAACTTCCAGCATAGCGCAGTCCTTTCCGCTCCACGGCATTTTCAGACCGCGGGGCGCTTGTATTACATCCAATCGTCCGTATCCAGCCACAAAGTGACAGGGCCGTCGTTCACGGAGGAAACCTGCATATGGGCGCCGAACCGGCCATGCTGGGGCGGGTACCCAAGCTCCCGGCACAGGTCCAGAAACCGGTGGTAAAGCTGCTCCCCCAGTTGGGGCGGCGCGGCGCCAACAAAGCTGGGGCGGCGGCCCTTTCGGCAGTTGCCGTATAAAGTGAATTGGCTGACCACCAGCACCTGTCCGCCCACGTCCTCCAGCCCTAAATTCATCTTTCCCTGGCCGTCAGGAAAAATCCGAAGACCCAGGGTCTTTTCCGCTAGCTTCCGGCATTGCGCTTCTCCGTCCTCCGGGCCGATGCCCAGCAGAATGAGGAAGCCCCGGCCGATTTGTCCCTCCACCACACCGTCGATGGTGACGGAGGCGGAGCAGACCCTTGTGAGCACGGCGCACATGGTCATCGCTCCTTCCGTTTTAAAGTCAGGGTCAGTTTTGGCCCCGCCGGGATCCCAGCACATCGCGGATATTCAGCAGCTTGGTCTGGATAGCCTGCAGTTCCTCCACGTCCTTGACTTCAAAGGTTACAGTGAAGGTGGCGCGGCCCCCAGGCAAATCCTTGCCGGAGAGCTCCTTGACCCGGACCCGGGCGGTGGTCATGGCCGTGGCCAAATCCAGCAGCAGGCCATCCCTGGTATTGCAGTCCAGCTCCAGGGTTGTGGTGAAGGGCTGATTTTCCTCCTGGGCCCAGCGGACTCGAACCCACCGCGCGGCTTGCCGGGGGTCCTCCCGGCTTTGGGCGTTGGGACAGTCCACCCGATGAATGGAGACGCCGTAGCCCTTGGTGATGAAGCCCACGATAGGGTCTCCCGGCACGGGTGTGCAGCACTTAGCGAATTTAATCATGCACGAGTCGATATCCTCCACGATAACGCCGTTGACGCTGTGCCGGTTCAGGACTCCGGTGTCCGGGTTGGTGCGCAGGGGATTTAGATAGTCTTTGCCGCCAGCATTGGGGTTCTGAATGCCCTTGGCAAACCGCATGAGCTCGTCTCGAATCCGGCCCACGGCCTTGGCCGCAGTGAGGCCACCGTATCCGATGGCGGCGTACAGGTCGTCCAGGCAGTCGAAGCTCAGCTTTTTCAGCAGTACGGGCTGCAGCTCCTCGTCGGCCACAATGGCGGGACTGAGGCTCAGCCGCCGCAGCTCGCTTTCAAAGCTGGCCTTTCCATGGACAATATTTTCGTCCCGCTTTTCCCGTTTGAACCACTGCTTGATTTTGGAGCGGGCCTGATTGCTTTTGCAGATGCTAAGCCAGTCCCGGCTGGGGCCCTTGGCGGTCTTGGAGGTGAGAATCTCTACAATGTCTCCGTTGTGCAGCACGGCGTCAAAGGTGGCGATCCGATTGTTGATTTTTGCGCCGACCATGGAGTTGCCCACGCCGGAGTGGATGGCGTAGGCGAAGTCGATGGGAGTGGAGCCAGCGGGCAGGTTGATGACGTTGCCCTTGGGCGTAAAGACGAAAACCTCGTCGTCGAACATGTCGATTTTCAGAGAGTGAACATAATCCTCAGCGTCGGTGTCCTGCTGGCTCTCCAGGAGCCGCCGGACCCATTCAAAGCTCTTTTCATCGCCACCGCCGACTCCCTGTTTGTATTTCCAGTGGGCCGCAACGCCGTATTCCGCGGTCTGATGCATCTCCCAGGTTCGGATTTGAACCTCAAAGGGAATCCCCTGGGAGCCGATGACGGTGGTGTGCAGGCTCTGATACATGTTGGGCTTGGGCGTGGAAATATAATCCTTGAACCGGCCGGGGACCAGATTGAACAGGTCGTGAATGTGCCCCAGCACGTTGTAGCAGTCGGGGATGGTGTCCACAATCACCCGGAAGGCATACAGGTCGTACAGCTCGTCCATGGTCTTGCCTTGGTCCTTCATTTTCCGGTAGATGGAGTAGACATGTTTGATTCGGCCATAGATAGAGCCGTGAATCCCCACCGAGGAAAGACGGGTGGTGATTCTGGACTGAATGCTCTTCATGAAGGCGTCGGCCTCCGCCTGGTGGTCGCTGAGATAAGACATGATTTCGTTGTACCCCGCTGGGTCCAGGTACTGAAGACTGGTGTCCTCCAGCTCCCACTTGACACGCTGCATGCCGAGCCGGTGGGCCAGGGGCGCGTAAATGTCCATGGTCTCCCGGGACTTAGAGAACTGCTTGGCCGGTGTCTGGTACTGCATGGTTCTGGTGTTGTGCAGCCGGTCCGCGATTTTAATTAAAATGACACGGATGTCCTTGGACATGGCCATGAACATCTTACGTAGATTTTCCATCTGCTGCTCTTCCAGGGTGGAGTATTCCACCCTGGTCAGCTTTGTGACGCCCTCCACCAGCTCGGCCACGGTGGAGCCGAACAGCTTGGCAATGTCGTCATGGGTAGAGTCGGTATCCTCGATGCAGTCGTGCAGCAATGCGCCCAGAACGGCGTCCGTATCCAGCCCCATCTCCGCCACAATTTCCGCCACGGCCAGGGGATGAATGATATAGGGGGAACCATCCTTGCGCTTTTGTCCCTCGTGCTTATCCTCGGCGTAACGCACGGCCCGATCCACCAGGGCCATATCCACGCCGGGAATGCACCGCAGGACCGTACGGCGCATGGATTCATAGTGTTCGGCAAAGGTTTCCATAGCATCAATCCTCTTTCAGCCCCAGCAGCCGCCGCATGGTGGCGCACTGCTCCAGGTCGGCCTTGGAATCGCCGGTGGTCAGGGTGATGGATAAGTATTTATGCTGACGCTCTAGGCGCAGCAGGCCGGCCTCGGCAAAGATATCCAGACAGGCCAGCATCTGAGACAGGCTTAGGGGCCGCCCGAAACGGCGGACAATTTTTCGACACAAGCAGATGGGCCCCTCTTGGACCACGGGACAGCTACAGCTGGCCAGATAGCGCCACACGTCCGCCAAAGTTTGCCGGGCCGGCAAAAGGGCAGCCGCTTCCGGTGCTGTCAGTGTGCCGGACCGCAGCTTCCGATAGGGCTCCGGGTCCGGGGAGCAGGAGCAAGGGCAGCTGGGTCGGATGTCCTGCAAGTTGACCTGCACGGTTTGGGCGCCACGAAATTCATTGGTTTGCAGGGTGAAGGCCAAGTCCACCCAGTCGCCCTCCGCCACGGATAAGGACTGAGCCGTAGCGGAAAAACAGATGGCCTGAACGGTACTGCGCCCCTGCCGCAGCCGCAGCCGCAGATGGCGACCGTTGCCCACGGGAGTTAGGCGGTCAATTTGAAGCCGCTCCATGAGGAACACTGGGCGGGGGCAGCCCGTGCCGCAGGGTTCCAGCACGTTCAGCGCCTCCACATTCCCCAGAGTCAAAAGATCCGGCGTAATGGCGCAGTCCACTTCCAGAACGGTCCGGGGGCCCGCGCCGGCATAGAAGGCGCTGGCCATGCTGCAAACGGCTTGACGGAATGCGTCGATATTTTGCCGTGAGATTGTAAATCCAGCGGCCAATTCGTGTCCGCCATAGCTTTCCAGCAGGGAGGACAACGTCGTCAAAGAGGAAAACAGATTGAACCCGCCATAGGAGCGGGAGCTGGCCTTGCCCTTTTCTCCGTCCAGGCAAATCAGGAAGGTGGGGCAGCAAAATTCCTCAGCCATGCGGGAGGCCACGATCCCCACCACGCCCTGATGCCAGGTTTCTGCGGCCAGGACAATGGCCTCCGGCGGACGTCCCTCCGGCAGCATGGCCACGGCCTGTTGATAAATCCTCAGCTCCACTTCCTGCCGTTGGCGGTTCAGCGCGCATAGGGTCGCGGCCAATTCTTCGCCCCGCCGGGGGTCCTGCGTTAAAAACAGTTCTACCGCCAGGTCAATGCGGCCCATGCGGCCTGCGGCGTTAATCCGTGGAGCTAAAACGAAGCCGATGGAGGTGGCGGTGAGGGCATCCGGTTTACAGCCGGCCTCCCGCATCAGGGCGGCCAGGCCGGGCCGTCGGGTATGTCGAAGCAATTCCAGCCCGCGTCGGACAAAGACCCGGTTTTCTCCCTCCAAAGGCATCACGTCTGCCACGGTTCCCAGGCAAACCATGTCTGCATATTGCTCTAACACCGCCTCCTGATTCCCGCTGAGAGCTGCGGCCAGCTTAAAAGCCACACCCACACCGGATAGGGTGCGGTGTGGGTACCCGCCGTCTCTCCGGTGGGGGTCCACCACGGCTACAGCCGGGGGCAGGGTGGCCTTACACTCATGGTGGTCCGTCACCACCAAATCCATGCCCAGACGGCGGCAAAATGCTGCCTCTTCAACGGCGGTGATGCCGCAGTCCACCGTGACGACCAGGGTGACGCCTTGCTGCGCCAACATCTCCAGGGCCATGGTATTCAGCCCATAGCCTTCCTCCAGCCGCCCGGGGATATACGAGACACAATCTCCACCCTGCTGGCGTAGAAAATCCACCAACAGGCAGGTAGAGGTGATACCGTCTACATCATAATCCCCAAAAATTGCAATTTTTTCCCCCCGGTCCAACGCCAAGCGGAGCCGTTTTACGGCGGGCTCCATATCGGTCAGTAAAAAGGGGTCCAGCAGAGGGCCGTCCGTCGATAGGTACGCAGCCGCCTGATCGGGCGTGCTTTTGCCCCGTGCCGCCAGCACCAGCGCCGCCAGAGGCGCGTAGCCCGCCTGCGTCAGGGCGTTGACGACATCGGGTGCCGGCGTAGCCACATTCCAGGTTCCATACTTCACACAAATGCACATCCAATTTTATCATTTCTGTTTATTATAGCAAATGTTTCTTCATAGCACAATAGAATTCTTTTCGCCACAGTCCCCATCAAATTCTTGCTAAAAGCAATTTGAGGACAAGCTCTGACCGCCCACAGGCGGCCGAAGGCCGCCCCTACGACGATCAAACCTCAACCGCCCCTGTAGGGGTGAGCTTTGCACGCCTGCGGAACGACCGCAGGTCGTTCCCTACATCCCTCCGAATCACTCTATACCTACATTTCCAATGCCGCAAAAAACGGTGTGGAACAAAACCAATTTATAAAAACTCCGCCCCCGGAATTATATTCCGGGGGCGGAGAAAATGGATCAAATACGTACCATGGAAAAGGAAATCATGCGCAATAACCCGGTATAAGACCACGAACAGCTACACGCCGCTCAGCTCGTTGTAGTCAATTGGCCGTCTTCCAGGGTGTAAATCAGGTCGGCCTGCCGGGCGGTTTCCTGGTCGTGGGTGATGAGGAGAATCCCCCGGCCCTTCTGATGCTCCCGGCGCAGCAGCTGAAAAATTAGTTGCCGGTTTTTGGGGTCCAGGTTGCCGGTGGGCTCGTCGGCTAGGATCAGACAGGGGTCCAAAATCAGGGCCCGGGCGACTGCTACCCGCTGCTTCTCCCCACCGGACAGCGTGGTTACCCGCTGGGAAAGCAGGGGCCCGATGTCCAAAAGCTCCACCAGATCGTCGAAGCTCTGCACCCGGTTCCGCCGGTTGTAGAGGGTGGGCAGGAGGATGTTCTCCCGGCAGCTCAGGGTGGGAATCAGGTTGTAGGACTGAAAAATGAACCCGATGTTCTCCAGCCGCAGCTTGGCATAATCCACATAATTCCGGATCCTGACTCCGTTGAACACATATTCGCCCCCGTCGTACCCCTCCACCAATCCCAGAATATTTAAAAGGGTGGACTTGCCGGAGCCGGACTTGCCCACGATGGTCACATAGCTGTCGTTGGTGATTTGCAGATTCACGTCCGTGAGGACCGGCCGGGCGTAGGATTTTTGCAGGTGGGACAATTGCAGATTCAGCTCCGTCATGGCAATCAGCCGCCTTCCACAATCGCTTTGTAGCCGGAGTCGAAGTAATCGCCCTCCGACACCCCTGTGACGCACACCAGTTCCCCATTGCTGTAACCGACGCCCACCTTTTGCTCCTGCACAAAGTAGCCGTCCTTCGTCACCTGACGGACGTACCAAGGGTTGTTTTCCCCCGGTTCCTTCTGGTACAGGCACTTGGCCTCCAGCACCAGAGCCTGGGGATAGACCCGGCCTGTGAAAACCCGCAGGTTCTTCAGCTCCTGGCCATAGGCGTAATCCCCGGCCT
Source organism: uncultured Eubacteriales bacterium (assembly GCA_958402445.1). Classification (GTDB taxonomy): domain Bacteria; phylum Bacillota; class Clostridia; order Oscillospirales; family Oscillospiraceae; genus Faecousia. The sequence goes on along the minus strand of CATXTO010000036.1, from coordinate 5,034 downwards.
CAATGGAGAGCCGAACGGTGGTGGTGCCGTCGTCGTTGCGGGACAGCGATATGTAATCCAGTGTGACGGCAAGGCCGTCCTCCGTGGCCAGGTCCGCGTCAGGACGGCTGAAGGCCTTCCTCGTCTCGTCGGAGACCCGGCACTCCAGCGTCAAAGGCTCCAACAGCAGAACGCGCAGGTAGGCGTTTTCGGGGTTATAGGTGTTACGTTCCGCCAGAATACCAGTGAGCTCGGCGGTTACGTCCTCCCCCCGGTAGGTTCCCAGCACCTGGCCCGCCTGAATCTCCTGCCCCTCCTCCACCAGCCAGCGAATTAGGCTGGGGTCCCGCTGGGTCAGGTCCTGATAGGCGTAGGTTTGGGACGCAAAGGTCCCGGACACCGTGACGTACTCCTGGACGTCCTCCCGGCGGGTCTGAGTCACCACGCCGTAGGCGCTCTCCCGGAGGTCCGGCGCCGTGGGCGTCTGATACTCCAGCATCTCCGCGCTGGAAATCTGGTAAATCAGGCCCAGAGGCGCCACCAGCAGCGCTAGAATCAGCAGCCAGAACAGGCATTTCAGCAGACCTCTTAGAAATTTCATAGTCAGCCTCCTTTCTGAAACGGGGCCGCCGCTTCCGGCGCGCTACTCCGCCTTTAAATACTGTACGATCTCCACCTGGGTGGACTTGTAGGCAAAAATCAGGCTGAAGACAATGGTCAGGGTCACGGAGCAGACGGCGAACATGGCGACGGAGTGGGGACTGGCGTAGACAATCCAGTCAAAATAGAGACCCGACACATTGGGCGTGGTCTCATAAATCCGCTTGTACGCCAGGCACAGGTCCGTCACCAAAACAATGGATAATAAAATGTTTACCAGCATCACCAGGATACTCTCGTACAAAAACTGCCGGATGATGGACCATTTGGAGGCGCCCACCGCCCGCTTCACGCCGATTTCAAATTTGCGGTCGTTGAGAGCGTTGGAAAAGCTGGAATATAAATTGATGCCCAGCAGCAGCAGCAGGGCCGCCGTAATCACCGCCTTGGTGCGCTTTTCCGTGCGGATGGTCTCCAGGGCCTTGTTCTGGGCCTGATAGACCGAGTCGATCCCGCCCTCCAGGCGCATGCTCTCGGCCAGCTGCTCCACCTGCTCGGGAGAATCAGTATAGAACACCACGGTCCGCGTCCAGCTCAGCTTGGGCATCACGTCCGGGCCGAAATCCGCGGCGCTCAGGAGCAGGGAGGGGCTGTAGCTTCCGCGCAGGGACAGAACGCTGAGGTCGGGATCAAAGGAGATGGGCTCCGTGGTCCGCACCGTGCCCACGATGCGCACCTGCCGTTCGACAAAAGTCTCCTTTTCCCCTTTGAGGCCTGTGTTGCGATCCCGGAGGCACAGGGAATAGACGGGCGCCTCCTGCTCATCCAGGCCCAGGGCCTGGAACCAGCTCTCCTCCATGACGGCCTCCCCGGGGCTCAGGCTGAGCTGGTCCCGCTCCTGGCCCGCCAGCCAGGTGACCGGAATTTCCTCCCCCCATTCATACAGACCGAAGGTGTTTTGCGGCAGGCAGTACACTGAGAAGACCGGCGAACCGGAGAGCGTTTCCCCGGTATTCGCCAGGGTGAACTCGGTGCCGTCGCCGTAGATTTGGACGCCTGCGGCGAAGTAGGTATAAGAATGGGTCTGTCCGATATCACCTGCCTTTTCCAGGAGTAGGTTCACCTTAGCTTGTTCCAGATAGATGTCCCGCACCGTGATCACACTCCGGTCCCGGGCGAAAATATCCTTATACCGGTTGTACAGGCTGGAGTCGGTGAGGATCAGGTATGCCAGCAGCAGGGAAAAGGACAGCACGATGGTCACCGACAGCATGGCGTAGCTGCGAAAGGTGCGCCCCACCATGGTGCGGGCGTGGCGCAGCAGAGATAGGGGTCGGCGCCCCATGGGAATCCCTCCTTCCGGGTTCGCATTCATACGGGGCCTCAGGCCGGATCGGGCAGATTCTTCAATCCGGACTCCGCCAGATAGGGGTAAAAGAACTGCTCATAGTAGGACCGGACGTCAATGCCGTCTAAATAGATGGCCGCCAGCTCATAGAAATTGGCGTTGCGGTGCAGGCCCAGCTCCGTGATGGAGACAGACTGTTCTTCCTGATACTCGTATTCCAGGAAAAAGTACAGCTTTCCCTCGGGGACCATGGCCTGCAGCCGCTGGTCCGTAAATGCCGCATAGAGCTGCACGGTCAGCCCTCCCTCCACGGGCAGGGGTGTCTGCCCATCCCAGAGGTAATCCATGGAGCGAACCGGCGTGCCGTCCGCGTTCTGCTCCTGAGACGCCGCGTTTACCCGGATTTGACTAATTTTCTCCGCGTCTCCATAGAAGTATCCCCGGGTTAGGGTGATGTCGTCCTCGGTCTCAAAGTTAGCCACCAGGGTCGTCACGGAGCCGGTGCTGTACGGACTGCTTGCAGTATCCCGCACTCCATAGGAAATCTGCTCCAGACCGCCGATTTCTTTTGGAATTTCATCATACATATTCTCTTTGTGAAATCGGACCTCCCCGCACTCTGCCCGAAAGGAGACCCCTGGCCAGTAAACATCCATATAGTTGAACGAATCGTCCTGGGGATTGTCGTAGTCATAATAGAAATTAATGAGGACCTCGTAGGCGTAGAATTTCGGGTATTGCCCCTGGGTGAGGGAATCGTAGTCCTGACTGTACTGATCCGTATAGGCCCAATAGTCGTCAACGGTCTGTTGCAGGGCGGCCCGGTCTGCGTCTTTCGAACCCTCTAGTGCCGTGGAGGCCTCCCGCGCCGCGTCGAACAGTTCTGCTACCTTCCCCCAGTCCAGCCCCCGGTAGCACTGGTAGAGGTAATAGTCAAAGTATTGTGCGTAATCCCCCGTTAGAAGTATCTCGTTAAAATATACCTCATAATCAATGTCCAAAGGCAGGGTAATTTTCACTGCGGAGGTGTCAATGGGAGTCCTGGAGACCACTGGAATCATAATACAGTTAAAGGCAGTATTCAAATAAAAATCCAGGTCGTATTCTCCGCAGAGGAAGAAATAGTCCTCCTGTGCCGCCTCCGGGGAGGCGGTAGGGACAATATTGCTGTAAGTGCCTTTTGGGATGCTCTCCCCGGTCGTTTGGCTACCGGTTGCGTCGCCTTTCTTGCCTGATGTACAACCACAGATTTGCATTAAAAGTAGAAGGGTTAGCAGGCCTACAGTCCCTAACTTTAATTTATTCAAATTTGACACCTCGCTTCACCAATTTGGCGTATTGTATGATAAGCAACAACAAATTGTTCAAGCTAGTACGCCCGCCTTTGGGCGGGCGTATAAGGGACTAGCTGGTAAATTATGGTTATACTTTTCTGTAGTTTATAAAGTAATTTGAACGTGTAGGTGCGTAAGGAATTGAACCAGTTGGACCAGTGGCGGTAGGGTCTGCTGACTTTGCTATAGACTGAACCACCACAGACCAAGAACCACTACTCCGCGTAAACCCAATCGCCATAACATAGTTACCAGTAGCTGCAGATGCGGGTACCGTTACATAAGAACCAGCTGCTACCTGATAAGTTGCGGACTCATACAGCCCCGCACTATGCATGGCTTGGAGTAAATAAGAACTGTATGTACTGGGAAAAGGATTCCCAGACCATTTAGAAGAAGCCGACCGTGCGATAGAAGTAGTGATTTTTGTTGATAAGCCGATGGTATGAGCGGTTTGCGTAGCAGTCAGTTTTTGAAAATCGACGTCATAGACTTCTGTTTTATTAACTGTCGCGGTGTAGTAGTTGCTTCCGCTGGACCAGCTCACCGATGCTGCAGATGCTACGCCTGACACCTCGAAGGCCAAAACCAATACCAGCGCTAAAATCAAAATATGTCTTCCAATCGTCTGTTTTTTCATCGGTATCTGTCCTTCCTTGTTTTGTTAATAGTCTAGACTCGCCAGCTATTGAACCTTCTTTGTAACACGGTTTAGCTCGTATACCTAGCCACAGGCTTATTATAGATACGAGAAACAAGCTAATAGTATAATTATACCTTGTTGTATGTCACAAAGTAATTTGTCCGTGTGAGTGCGTAAGGAATTGACCCAGTGGGACCGCTGGCGTTGGGGCTCACCGATCTTGCAGTTGATTGCACCACCACAGACCAAGAACCAGCTACCCGCAGAAACCCAATTGTCATAACATAGTTTCCGCTGGCTGCTGTAGCAGGCACTGTTACATAGCTTCCGGCCGTTACGGTGTAGGTTGCAGTTTCGTATAGGCCCTCATTGTGCATCGCTTGCGTTAGATAAGAGCTATATTCACTGGGGAAAGCCCCCCCAGACCAGCTAGAGGAAGCAGTGCGCGAGACAGTCGAAGTAATTTTGGTTGCAGAACCAATGGTGTGCGCGGTTTTCGTAGCGGTAAAGTTTTGATAGTTATAAGTATAACCGTTATTCTGATTGACCGTTGCGGTATAGTAGTTGCTACCGCTGGTCCAGCTCACCGATGCTGCGGATACAGCCCCTGTCGCCTGGGCGGCCAAAACCAACACCAGCGCCAAAATTAAAATCCGTCTGCCAATTTTCTGTTTTTTCATTTGGTTATCCCCCTTTTCAATACCAAACGGTTCATACGGCCTCTTCTAATCTCTTTTTCCGGCGTTTTACCGCCGCGGGCCGAATTTGACCCGTTTTATATCCTAGAACACCGGATTCCCCCCCCCTTATTCTAAAGTTATATGCTGACGATCCCGGAGCGTGACGCGTCCAAAATCTGTGCAGCGCGTCCATGCTTTACCATCTTATGGATATCATAGCACATACTGGCAAAGAAGTAAATGGAAAAAATTTAACAAAAAATGGGGAAATAAGGGATCATTAGTATTCTGCGGCTGATATATCAATGATGTTTCATGTGTCCAGCTGCGGTTCGTTCCCCATCCCTAAAAAATTCACACCGCATCGTGTAGGGGCGAGCTGTGCTCGCCCGCGGGCGACCGCAGGTCGCCCCTACACCTTCGAATCATGCCGCACCCACTGTAGGGGCG
>CATXTO010000035.1 GCA_958402445.1 uncultured Eubacteriales bacterium | reverse complement strand
TGCGCGAGTGGTGGAATTGGCAGACTCGCTAGATTCAGGTTCTAGTGTGCATTACGCACGTGCGGGTTCAAGTCCCGCCTCGCGCACCAACAAAGCAGGTCTGTTTTAATAGAAAACAGACCTGCTTTTTATTTTGTAACGTTAGTTTAGAGGAAAATGGAAGGGTTTCATATTGTAAACACATGATCTTTGGGAACTTTATGAAACAGGAAAAAGAAGGGAAATAGATTTCATGTAGAATAGGCAAGCGTAAGGCCGCTCAGTACAGTTCCTAGAACGTACTAAGCAGTCTTTTTGTTTATTCGGAGTGCAACGCTGCTGCAGCTGGATCATCTGGCCGTCCAGCGAAGCAGTCCGAAGCTGTGCAAATTGCGTGGTATACGGCATGCGGAGCTGCAAGCACTCTCCCTATATAGCAGAGATTCCCCTTAAAAAGAAGCATTTTTGCGGAAACTATTGATGTTACTTTCATAAAGAGAGACCAAGACCGTCACGATGAGGGGTTTGTTTTCTGCCGCCCTATCATATCGGCATATTGCGGGGTGCCGATCCCATAACCGCCGGCCACATCCAGGATGTGGCCCGTGATATAGGAGGCATCGTCACCGGCTAAAAAGAGGACGGCGTTGGCAATTGAAACTATCCACCAGGTCCTCGGCAGGCTTGCCAATTCCGAAGTTGTTAACCAGAATATCGATGCGCCCGGCCCGCTCAATGGTATCCTCTACCAGGACGGGGCAGCTCCCCCGTTGGAGGGCGTCGAAGAACACTAGAAACATACCATACCCCTGAGCCCGATAGCGGCTGCAAATTTCCTGAGTCGCTTCCATCCGCCGGACGCCCATGGCCACCTTCGCCCCATTTTCCGCAAGTTTCAGCGCGCAGTCCAGGCCAATTCCTTTGGTGACTGAAGTCACCAGCGCGACCTTGTTTTCCAATTACCTTTTCATTTGCTTTCGTCTTTTGCACGTTTATAATTCTTATCATGATCCGTTTTTATAGCCGGTACTATCCTGCAGCCGGCATAAATAGACACGGGGAGAAGAATAATAACCAAAACGTGTGAGAGGATGAGGAGATGAAGAAGAACAAGCTGCATTTTGCATGGTTTGTTTTATTGGGGGTCATTCTGATCCGTGGCTTTGCCGGCGGCGGCCTTAACATAGTCTCGGCCCTGTTCCTATCCCCTGTGGCGGCGGAACTGGGCGTCGGCATCGGGAGCCTCGCAATCTATTTTAGTATCACCTCCGTTGTAATGGTGTTCTGGCTCCCCATTGCAGGGAAGCTCATTAACAGATACGATATTCGTATCGTGACGCTGGCGGCTGCGCTCCTGCAGACGCTCTCCTTCGCCGGCTTCGGCTGGATGAACCGTGTGTATGGGTGGTACCTTTTGGCGGTGCCCTACTCTATGGGCGCCACCATCTTGGCCAATCTTCTGGGACCCATTCTGATCAACCGGTGGTTCTCCAAAAACACGGGGCTGATGCTGGGAATTCAAATGGCCTTTGTAGGGCTGTTTGGCGCGGTGTTTCAGCCTGTCACCTCGAATCTGATTGCCCGGAGCGGGTGGCGTGCATCCTATATTATCCTGGGGATTGTAGTCTTTGCCGCGGTCCTGCTCCCCGGCCTTTTTCTGCTCAGAAACAGGCCCAAAGAAAAAGGGCTTTTACCCTATGGGCAGGAGGCGGCCTCCGATCAGGCCGCCGGGGAACGTTCCGGGAGCCAGGTTAACATCAGCGAAGCCGCAGCTTTACGGTCTGCTTCCTTTTATCTTTTGCTCCTGTTCATGATTGCTATTACCGGCGTGGCCGTGTTCTCGCAGCATATCCCGACCTATGGAGGCATTTTAGGCTATTCTTTGAAGCAGACCGGCACAGCCCTGGCCTTCGCGTCGGTGGGCAGCGCCATCGGATCCATCGCCATCGGAATGATCAGCGACCGAATCGGCGCGCTGAAGACCTGCTACGGCGTTCTTGGTGTCGGCCTTATCGCTGTCTTAGGGTTCTTTCTGAGCGAGAAAGGTTTCTCGCTTTTCGCGCTATCCACGTTCCTGCACGGACTCACGAGCTCCGGCATCATGGTGTTGGCCCCTATCCTCACCCTAAAATTCTACGGACAGACGGACTATGAGAAAATATACGCCAAGGTGTCCATGGGGGCTCCTATGGCCTCCATCATCCTGATTCCGGTCTACGGCTTTATCTACGATCTAATGGGAACCTATGTCTTAGTTCTGCTGGGAATGGCCCTCCTGCTCCTGTTGGCGCTGTTTAGCATTATGGTTGGCTGGAGGAAACGTTGCACAATCGACGGCTGTCCTGGGTGGCGGGAATCGTACCGGGAGCAAAACAAACAACACAAGGAGGAATGAAATGAGCTTGTTCAACCGTTTTAAGCGCCCGTGTCTGGAGGTAGGTCTGGAGCGCTTTCACAGCACTGGTGGCGCCATTCTGCTGGATGTACGCACCAGGGAGGAGTATGCCGGCGGTCACGTGCCTGGCAGCCGAAATATCCCGCTGGACCGCCTTAGCACTGCCAAGCTGGAAAAGAGCCGCCCCATTTTTGTCTACTGTCGCAGCGGCACACGCAGCGCGCAAGCCTGTGCGCAACTGACGGAGCAGGGGTATGAAGCCATAAATCTGGGCGGTGTGGCCAGCTACCGTGGCACACTGGAGCGGGGAGAAAAAGAATGAAGGTCGTAATCATCGGCGGCGTAGCCGGCGGCGCTACGGCAGCAGCTCGGCTGCGGCGGCTGGATGAGCACGCGGAGATCATCATGCTAGAACGCACTGGCTTTGTCTCCTATGCCAACTGCGGCCTGCCCTACTATGTGGGCGGCGTCATCACCGACAAAAAAGAGCTTACCCTCCAATCCCCTAAGAGCTTCTGGGCGCGGTTTCATATCGACGTGCGAGTGCACCATGAGGTACTGGAGATTAAGCCGGCGGAAAAGACGCTGCGGGTCCGGCGGTTGGAGGATGGGACGGAGTATACCGAGTCCTATGATAAACTCATTCTGTCCCCAGGCGCCAACGCCGTCCACGCAAACGTGCCAGGCGGGGACGACGCGCGAATCTTTACGCTGCGCACCGTGGAGGACACTTATCGCATCCGGGACTATGTGACGGCCAACCGTCCCAAACGCGCCGTTGTAATCGGCGCAGGATTTATCGGCCTTGAGATGGCGGAAAACCTGGCCAAAGAGAATATGTCCGTCACTCTGATCCAGCGCGGCGGTCAGGTCATGCCGACATTGGACGCCGATATGGCGAGTGAGATCCACGCCTATCTCCGCAACCAGGGGATTGATTTACGGCTTAATACCACTTTTACTGGCTTTGAGCCGGAAAAAAACAGGCTGCGAGTGCTCCTGCAGGACGGCGGTGCGGTGGAGACTGACCTGGTGCTGCTGTCCATCGGCGTGACGCCGGACAGCACGTTAGCCCAAGCAGCCGGTCTGGAGCTGGGGGTGAAGGACTCCATTCTGGTCAACGAGCATATGGAGACCTCTGATCCCAATATCTATGCCGTGGGAGACGCCGTGCAGGTACGACACCTGGTCACCAGCAAGCCCGCCCTGATCGCTCTGGCCGGTCCAGCCAACAAGCAAGGGCGCATCGCCGCCGATAACATCTGCGGCCGGAAAAGCGCGTTTCGCGGCAGCCAGGGCTCGGCCGTACTGAAGCTCTTCGGCATGACCATCGCCACCACCGGAGTTAACGAGAAGATGGCTCAGGCTGGAGGGCTGGCCTTCGACAAGGTCGTGACCCTCTCCGCCTCCCATGCCTCCTACTACCCCGGCGCCGGTAACATGACGATCAAGACCCTGTATGACCCGGTGAGCGGCAGGATACTGGGCGCGCAGATCGTGGGCTCTGAAGGCGTGGATAAACGCATCGACGTGTTTGCCACCGCCATCCGGGCGGGTATGACTGCTGCGGAGCTCACGGAATTGGAACTTGCCTACGCGCCGCCCTATTCCTCCGCCAAGGACCCGGTCAACGTGGCGGGCTTCGTCATTGAAAATGTGCGGACGGGACTGGTAAAGCAATATCACTGGTACGAGATTCCCGCGCTGCGGCGCAGGGGAGCTGCCTTCGTGGATCTGCGTACCCCGGAGGAATATGCGGAAGGTCATATCCCAGGTGCCGTTAACATTCCGCTGCACGAGCTGAGGGAGCGGCTGTGCGAGCTAGACCGGAATAAGAGCGCCTATATCAACTGTTATAGCGGCCTGCGCAGCTATCTTGCTTGCCGAATTCTGAGCGAAAACGGCTTTGACTGCTACAACCTCTCCGGCGGGTACCGGTTCTACGCTATGAATGCATTGGAGATCAGTCGAGAACCTACGCCCCGTCATCCCTGTGGCGCAGAGATTGACCAGCGGAAAGAAGGAAGAGTATTATGAGATCCATGCATGGATGTAAAAAGGACTTGAACCGGGCGCCGTCTTTTTTAATGGCCTCCTGTTGGTCAAGTCCCTCGGCGTTTCCACATAGTTATCCGGCTGTCCGGATCTACCAAAGCGTCCCTGGGCGAGAGCGTCGTCACATCGGACATAGAGAGAAAGACCGGATATGTGAACACCAACGCCAACTACGACTTCGTGTTTAGCTGTCAGTCCCTGTCGGCCCCATTTGGCCTATGCCCTGAACGATAAGAAACGCTATAGCAAGATGAGCGATGTGGGGCCTCCTCGTGAAGAACAGCAATCTGGGCGTCATCCTGGGGGGGAGCGGCTGTTCGGCATCGGCTTCGGCACGGTGGGTACCCGCCCGGGACCCGCGTCGCGACCACCAGCAGCGACTACAAGAAGACCATCAGCGCAGTCCTTGGCGGTCTCTTCGGTGCGGGGTTCCGCTCCATGATCTGCGGCAATGCGGTCTTGCTCACCCCCCGGAGGACCCGGAGGTCACGCGGTTACGGGCCGCACTTGGCGCGGCTAAGCATCGTAGTGAGCAGGATGTCCATCCTGCTCTGCCGTGACCGACCACCAAGGCCACCATAGACATTGTCTGCTTCAAGCCATTTGCAAAGCATCATACTTGCGGTTGGACCGCGACCTTCGGCGTAGCTTTCTGAAAACACTGGGACGGACTATATTACAAATTTTATAAAAAGCAAGGAAAGGCCGGCTGCTTTTGATAGCAGCCGGCCTTTTTCGATCGGATTATTCTACAATTTTGGCAGCAACAAGAAATCTCCCGTTGTCGGTATGATAGCTGCAAGTAGAAAGGATAACAATTTGTTCCCCATAGGTAGGAGTAATACCTGTGTCATACAATGCGTTTTCCTTCAAGTAACCGATCAGTCCGTCATACTCCGCTTCGGTCAGCGCGCCGGAATGCTCGTAGTAACGATAACCAGCTTCATCGGCAGAAAGGATGCGGGTCTGCAAGACGGCAAACACCTCATACTCCCGCGCCTCTGTGGTTGTTGCAAAACTGAATGTAGGATTTTCTGTCCAGAACTCTTTATTCTCGAAATTATCCAGCGTTCCAAACATGGTGTCGTTCTTCATGTTATGCCCATAAATGATAAAGCAATCGCTGTCCATGTCTCCGCCTGCGCCGATAAATGGGGTTCCGCTGGAAGAACTCGTCCCGTCAAAAGCACGGCGCAGATAATACTCCGGCTCGTCGGGGGTATACATGACAGGGTAATCGATCTTTGTATTGCTGATATACAGCCACCCCGCAAAGTCCGGGTTCCGATCATACAACGCGATATACGGAGAGGAGAACCCGGCATCCGGCACATTATCGTTAGACGCATTATTATTCTGCACAGGCGGCAATTCGCCCTGCTGCGCATCGTCCTTTTGTACTTCTCTATACTTCTCAACGGTGATTTGCAGCTCGTGAAAGGCCGTCTGTTCTTGTTTCCCCTGCCTATAGATTTTCAGGATCATATATAGGGAAAAAATCAGTAAGGCGCAAAAGAGGAAAATGGCACCATCGACAATATACTTGCTCCTGCGGCATTTTTTATGTTGGGAATAGAGGCCCATCATACCCATCCTTTTATGCGTTCACACAGCGTGAAGCCGAGACACTCAGACAGATCTACTGCGAGCTCAAATTTGTTCAAACAACATTCTCCGTTCCCTATTTCGAGTGGCGCACGATAGGATGGTAGGCCTATCGTGCGCCAGTCTAGAGAAATTATTGGGCAGTATACTTCCCGGCATACCGCTTCTTCCGATGAAGGAAAATGGTTCCAACGAATCCAACAGCGGCAAGAACCGCAAGGGAAACCCAAAGTCCCAGATTGGAATCATCCCCGGTGTTTGGAACCTTATCCGTTGGCTTAACCGGTGTGGTGGGTTTATTGGGGGCAGTCGGCTCACTGGGATCAATGGTCGGCTCAACCGGAATGTCGTCATTGATTATCGTAAAGACGTTGCCATTCTGGTCAACCGATGCCGTAAATCCATCCGGCACGTCCACTTCGCTTACAGTCCAAATATCCCTGTCGTCCAAATTGTCCCACTCATGGGTCCAATTATTCTCGGCATTCAGAACGACGGTGTCATACTCTGTTCCATTTTTAAAAAGGGCGATTTTTACCGAATCGGCAGCGGTGCCGCCGTCATCCAGCTTCCAAACTTTCTTCACGGTAACACTTGTATAGCTAGGTTCGGCGCCGGGCTTGTCGTTATTAAACGCAGCTTTTTGATCCGCATTTCCCACGATGGAACCCTCTGTAATCGTCCCAGCTTCCCCATTGACCGTAGCCGTATAGCCGCCGCTGTCAGTCTCTTCCACGGTATAGCCCACGCCTGCCAAGATTCCCCGGGCCTGCATACTTTGGCCGTCTGTCAGCGTAAAGGTAGCGACGCCATTTGTAAATTCCATATCTCCGTATATGCCGTCAATGGTGTCGTCACTCAGTGTAACGGTAAAGGGGAAGTCCTGGGAGGTATCCGCGCCGCTGCCGGAAACAGTTTTGCTCACGGTAAGCGAGCCAAAGGTCGGCTCAATCGGGATGTCATCATTGGTTATCGTAAAGACATTGCCATTCTGGTCAACCGATGCCGTAAATCCATCCGGTACATCCACTTCGCCTACAGTCCAAGTATCTCCGTCGTCCAAGTTGTCCCATACATGGGTCCAGTTATTCTCGGCATTCAGAACGACGGTATCATATTCTGCTCCATTTTTGAGAAGAGCAATTTTTACCGAATCGGCAGCGGAGCCGCCGTCATCTAACTTCCAGACTTTCTTCACGGTAACACTTGTATAGCTAGGTTCGTCGCCAGGCTTGTCATTGTTAAATGCCGCTTTTTGATCCGCATTTCCTACAATAGAACCCGCTGTAGTCGTTCCGGCTTCCCCATTGACCGTAGGCGTATAGCCGCGGCTGTCGGTTTCTTCCACGGTATAGTCCACGCCTGCTAGGATTCCCCGGGCCTGCATACTTTGGCCATCTCTCAGCGTAAAGGTGGCGACGCCATTTGTAAACTCCATATCTCCATATGTGCCGTCTATGGTGTCATCGTTTAGGGTAACGGTAAACGGGAAATCCTGGGAGGTATCCGCGCCGCTGCCGGAAACTGTTTTGCTCACGGTAAGCGAGCCAAAGGTGGGATTATCGTAGGTGTTGGTGACCAATAGGCTGCTCTCACCGGCATAGGTCACGGTACCGTCTTTGGCAACGACGACGCTGAGCCCGCCGCTGCTTGGCAACGTGCTCGTCCAGTGCTCGCCGAGATTTGTTTCGATCAGATGATACCTGCCGGCGGGGACGTCGGAAAAGCTGACGGTTATCTGCTCGTCTCCCGGGGTATAGGTTATGGTTTGCTCCCAGCGCTCAAAGGTGTCCGCCAGGCTCTGGTCCCCGTCCTGACGGTTTCGATATCCGGCAAGGACAAAGGTAAAGGTCTGCTCCTCCGCCGGCAGCTCGCTTCCGCTCGTCGCCACAAACTGCTTGGTAAAGGACACGGAGAAGGGCGTAACCGGCACATCCGGGTCTTCATAATCGTCCGTTTTGTTGCTCACGGAAAAATCAGGCTCCACGGTGGGAACCGCGACTCCATCACGAATTTCGTTCCGAACGAATACGACCTCTCCGTCTGTGACATAGACCTCCGCTAGGGCGTAACCTGCATTCGGGGCCGTCAAGCTGCTGTTCCAGCCGGCCACGGCGCCTTCAAAGAGCTGATAATGCCCTGCTGGGACGCCCTGGAAGGTGACTTTAACTGAGGTGGTTCCGGGCTGTACCGTGATTCTTTCAACATATGCGCCATAATTGTCATCCCAGTCCAGCGACGACGGCATGGCATGAATCACCGGCCGCAGATAAAACACGAACTCCTGCGGTCCCGTAAACTCGCCGTAAATCAACTTGTCAAACGTGACGTCCTCCGCCGCCTCCGAGCCGCCGTATGTGTTGGTTACGGTCAGGCTGGATGCGTGGTTCCCGTACGTCACGCCGTCATGCCGCACCGTGATCGGAATACCATACGTCATGCCGTCCTCCGACCAACTGTTTCCGATGCTGCTCACCCAGTCGCGGGAGGAAAAACCTTCATAAAGCGTGTAGGAACCCACTGGCAGGTATCCAAAATCAACCGTCTGGGACGAACCGCTGTTTGTGCGAAAATAAGCGCTTCTGCTTGTTTGGATTTCCTCTCCAGCCGCCGTGTAGCCGGTGAGAAAAAACACAAATTCCATGCCGTCGGCAAGCTCCTGCTGGTAGCCCGCCGCATCTCCGCCGTCGGCAAGCGCAATACGCTTGGTGAAGACGACCGGCCAGTAGGTGTCATTGCGCTCACAATCTGGAAGCGTGACCTCCGTGCTGTAGACGTTACGAATACGTACGGGCGGAAGCTCGTTTCGGAGATTCGATGAAGAATGGTCATCCGCTTGGACATTCGCCATTGACGGCGGAGCAACAATGGGCGATGCCGTGATCAGTTCGCTACCGCCGGACAGGCAGTTATACCAATCCTCGGGCAGATCCTTTTCGTAAACCCGATAGGTCGTGCTCTCGTTCTCCTCTTCATACTCCCAAGTGCCGGCTGGCAGCTCGAAAAAGAGGGTTTGGGAGTTGATTTCCTCTCCAGGCTGATAATTGGTGAAATCAAAGGTCACTTCCTGCTCGTCATAAAAGTCCCGGTAGGGACCGGAGACCCCCTCCACCGCAATGGTGAAGCTGACCTTTCCGGTCGGCACGTCAGAGCCGGTAAAAATGGAGATGTTCTTGGTTACGGGGAGTTTGTATCCCCACAGACCGTAATACAGTTCATACTCATCCGGGCTTGACGCCGAGTACCAGATCTTCTCACGCCACCCCTGCTCAAACACGCCGTTTTCCGTGACCGTAATGTCCTGGTGGTAATTGTTGAAGTATTCTCCCTGGCGCAGGTTTAAATCGCTTGTGTCAGCATAAATCGTATAATTACCCACTGGCACTTTTTCAAATACAAAGGGTTCTTCCGCATATATGCCAGAAACGGTATAGTTCACTTCGCGCACGACCATATCGGTTTCGTCGATCAGCCGAAATGCGATCGGAAAACCGCCCGCACTAAAATTGGGCGCAATGGAATAGGTGGGGTCAAACGAGATAACGGGGCTTACATAGATGTCCTGCGTTTCAGAAGGGGGCGTATATGTATTTACCAGCACGAACGCCGTCCCGTCCGGATAGGTCAGGGAACCGTCCTCCTGGAGGACTAGGGAAACGCCGATGTTGGTAAACGACCAGTTCGGGATCGCCTCGCCGTCGCTGTCGGTCGTCCGAAACAGCAGGACATACTCGCCGACCGGCAGTTTCTCGCTGAACGTCAGCGTCGTGTCGCCGACAGAGGAAATCTGAGCTTTTGCAGTCAGGCTCAGCGTATCGTCCTCTTTATGATAGATGTCCGCCTCCAGCGAGCCGAATTCCACGCTGTCCAAAGCCACCCCATCGGGAATGGAGGTGCTGATTGAAACCTTGGGCACTGTGGTAACGGAATAGACGTTTTCAATGCGCAGGGGTTTTCCATTCTCCTGGGTCAGTGTCCCATCTTCGCGAAGAATCACACGCAGTTCACTGCACATCGGCCAGGCTATGTTTCGATTACCATCCCCATCAAAGGTGCCCCAATAGAGCATATAATTTCCGGCTGGAACCCCTGGTTCCAAAAGTATGGTCTGGGTCCCCGCTTCCGTGAGCCGGACGTTCTTCTCAACAACAAACTCACCATCCAGGGTAATACAGAGGAGGTCGTCCGCCGAAAAGGCATTGTCGATTTCGTCCGGCACAGTCGTCACAACCTCTACCTTGGGAACGGTTGTTACAAATTTTTCTAACGTGACCGAAATATGCCCTGAATTACTATTGGAATAATACCGAACGCCCCAGTAATAGGTCGTATTCGCCTTTAATTGATATGAAATTCTAAAATTGGTATTTTCCCCGCCATCGTCGTTACTGGTGATCTCAACGCCGCTTTGATCGTAAAGATAACCGTAGGTATCCTCGTATCCCGTGGAATAAAAGCTGTAAGCTCCGTCTTCTTCAGGCGTAAAGGCCAGCTTTACGATCGTATTTTCCTCTACGTATACGCTGAGCGTTTCACCGGCGGTGATGGTAGTCGGGTTTGTGGCCAGGGGAACGATTGCGTCATCCGCCACATTTTCCGATTCCACCGGAGCGTTTTCCTCATCCTCTGTGCCAGTTTTGTCCTGATTGTCAAATTCACAGATCAGCTCCCCGCCTTTGGCATAGCAACCCGCATCGTGCGTATGGCCTTCTGTTTCCTCTAACGCGCAGAGCAATTCGCCGCCGGGGCAGTAGCAATCCGCACCGTGGGTATGCGCATCATTTTCGTCCTGCTCACAAAGGACTTCTCCCCCGGGACAATAGCATTCCGCGGAATGGGTGTGCCCTTCGCTCTCGGGAATCTCGCAGAGCAAGTCTCCCTCTTTGGCGTAGCAGTCCTCACTATGCGTGTGTTCTTCTGTTTCTGCCGCATACACAGGCAGCAAACTGAAAACCATTAGCATAGCAAGGCATAGTGAAAGCAATCGCCTTGTTAATTTCATACTTTCCAACCTCGTTTCTTTATGGTTTCAAACTGGCGTCTATTGTCAAAAGGTATACCTTCTAACTGGCCTTTTTTATTCTACTCTCAAAACACTTAAATTTCAATAACGTTCTTCTATCCTGATTTTCTTTTTTCAAGGTATCATTGCTTGGAACTGACGCCCTAAGTATATTTTGTGATACTGCACCAAAACCACAGAGAGGCCGGCTTTGGCGAACGGATACGCCGGATAGGAGCCACGGGAATCGGAAATGAAAGCGGACGCGGCTACTATAACGGCCTTGCTGATCGGCAATAAACCCAGTACACAAAAAGGCCTTCAAATCCTGACGAGGGCTTAGGATTTGAAGACCAGTACGATTGCTGTATCGCATCAGAGACGTGTGCCGGCAGGACCTATTTTTCCAGCGGGTGCCACATATACGGGACAGATGCGAACAGTAATATCTTATTTCGACAGGATTTCCGCTTTGCAGGTGGAGACAAAGGTTGGGTCGCTTCCATTGGGGCCGACCACAACCAACATGCCAAATTGATTTTGCGATACCGTACCCTGCGCGACAGTCTGTCCGCCCGCGTTGATATCCACGTTGGTGCCTACCGGCAAATATGCCCGGATGGCGCTTTCGCAGTCCGCGCCACATCCCTGCGGAGCGGGGACCGGCGCTGGAAGATAGGTGAGATTGTTGTTATACGATGCGCTGGTAATTCGGACAGCAGCAATCCGGCAGATGGATACCGCTTCCTGGGGGGTGCCTTGGTTATTCACAAGTTGGAATAGCCCGGCGTTTGGGTTGGTATTGGGAGCGGGCAGAAGCGAGCCCGGGCGCCCACTGGCGTTGTTTCCGCTTTCCATTGCCACAATGACCGTATCGTTGGGATACAAGCTGATGATTTGCTGAAGGATGTTTCTCATTTGTTGCACACAGAAGCATTCGACAGTGTTGCCGGCAGCGCCTGTAGCTCCGGTAGCGCCGGTTGCACCGGTGGGACCCGTGGGCCCGGTAGCGCCTGTCGCGCCGGTTGCACCCGTGGAACCAGAGGGTCCAGGAATCCCTTGCGGCCCCTGGGGTCCGGTTGGCCCTGTGTTCCCTGTAGGCCCTGTTCCGCCGCTGGCGCCTGTGGCTCCCGTCGGTCCTGTCGCTCCGGCAACCCCGTTGGCCCCCGTGGGGCCTATGGGTCCGGTTTCGCCTGCGGGGCCTTGAATGCCTTGTACACCCTGCGGCCCGGTGGGACCAGGTTCGCCTCGGATTCCCTGGATTCCCTGGGGGCCTTGCGGGCCCGCCGGTCCGCTGGGGCCGGTGGGACCCGGAATCCCTTGCGGCCCTTGCGGCCCTTGCGGACCGGGACAGGGATAGTACTGCGGAGTTGGACAGGGCGGAGGACAATAGGGCCGCTGACAGGATTCAGGGCACCCGTCGGACGGTCTGTAAATATTCATCGCAAAATGATCTCCTTTATGACCGATTCTTGATGGAAGGTACAAAAATACCCTCCCATGAAACAGAATATGCGGACAGACCGCAAGATGTGCGCCTGGTTGTCCCTTGGTAAGATATCCCCGCGGCTTTGGTTTCCGTATTTAGCCTCAGCTTATGAATTGGAAATAGACGGACAAGCACCCATTTGCCTCTATTTGACATATCCTGTTGTAGTATGGCGATTGGAGGTGTAAACTATGACCATGCAGGCCATCGTATTAAGTGTACAGTGGGACCGCTTGCTCGTGTTGGACTTTGCGACCAGGCGGCGCTTTGTTGTGATTACGCGCGATGCACGCCGATTCCGTCGGGGCAATGTTGTCCGCATTCGATATAGACGTATGATGACACACAGCATTCCACCGCAGATATTCGCACTTAGCATTATTGCGCTCCCATGGGGCGGTCCTTGGTGCAGTCGGTGCTGATGAAGGGCCTTGAACCGGGCAATTTTTTAGGCAAAGACATTTTGTTCCGCGTCCATGCCCGCTGCACGAACCAGGGCGTGATCGTTCATAACGACGACGCCTGCTGTTAATCGCTGGACCCTCCCAATGGGCAGATCTCACACCGTTAAAAAGAAAGGGAACCCAAACGGTTCCCTTTCACCTTGTTATATGCAGACACAAAATGGGGCGGTTGTCATCGCTATGATAAGGCCTGCTCGGGCGTACTGGTTTGTTTTTCACTAGTATCCCCCAGCCGGTTGGTATAACGATACAAGATGGTCAGGAACCGCTCAAGCGTCAAGGGCTGTTGATACCCGTAGTTTCCCTTGCCATCGCCCTCTACCAAGCCCAGCGCCAGCGCCCAGGCAATGGCGTCCTGCGCAAACGCTTCGTGTCTGCTGTTGCTGCCGGCGAGGGACAGCCGCGCATCCAACTGCCGCTTTGTCTCTGCCTCAACCAAGCTTTCAATTTCTTCTTTTGTCATATCTGTTGCCTCCTCTTGCAATGCGCTGGCGACCGCCGCGCGAAAATCATCCATGGTTTTCCCGTGCCGGGGAAACCAGTTCTCTACGTCGTGATGCCCACTGGCAATGCCCAGGGCATTGCCCTCCGCGTGGTCCAGCACCACGCCGTCGGCCATAGGATCAAGGCCATACGTCCGGCACAGGTAAGCGGTCAATTCCACCGCCTCCTGGTATACCGCCGCAAAATAAGCGTCATTTGTCAGGTCATCTTCGCAGATCTCAAAGCTAATATGGGTATTGTTGCCGCTGCGGCCGCAGTGCCAGGCCCGCATGTTCCAGGGAAGCGTCTGATAGGTTGCGATGCTGCCGTCCGCCAGTTTTCCAATAAAGGCATGGACGCATACATCCAAACCAGGCCGATTCCAGTCGTTGGCATACTGATTTTTTCCCAAAAGGCCGTCGTCGGGTTGGACGTAGCGTTTTAAATTGGGATTGTTGGCGCCTGTGGAATGGACCATGACTCCCTTGGGCTCTATGGTTTTACCTGCCTTGAAGCAGTCGTTTTGCGTTAAAATACATTCATGAAGATTCATGGCTTCGCTCCTCTATTTTGTTTGTCTGCGTTCCAAAATAAAACGCAATGACAGTTGTAAAGATGGTCAAAAACTCGTGCCCCGTCACCACGCCGCGTAGCGCAAGACAGCAAAAGGCTATCGTTAAAAAGAGCGTCACAATGCTCTTGACAGTTAGAAGTTTATTTAATCTGATTTTCATATAATCCCTTTCCATGCCCGCCGAGAAAATGCGCTCCAAGTTGGCGTAGATTTCCCGACGGGGGCCATTAATCTCTTTTCCTACGAATATAGAGATACGCACCAAACTTCTTCGGGAATCGTTTCTGGGGATGGTTGGTCGATTAGGCCTCACCCATGCACAGTCCCTGATTTATTGTTATGTATCTCGGTTCAAAACGGTTCCTTGTGTCGAAACGATCGGGCGCTGGTATGGGGACCAAATTGAGCATCGGCAGGCAGATGAGGCCCGAATCAATTCGAATTAGGGGAAGTGGGATTAAAAAAGCCCGCGATAAGCGAACGCGCTTGCGCATGTCGGCGGGTTGTAAAATGGTAAAAATAATACTTGACAAAAGCGGGGGGCTATGGTATAGTAAACAAGCTCTAAAAATTGTACTTTCTGGCTGGGGCAAATTTCATATCGCGGAGTGGAGCAGTCCGGTAGCTCGTTGGGCTCATAACCCAAAGGTCGTAGGTTCAAATCCTGCCTCCGCAACCAAATCAAAGGTCATACTTTGATCAAAAATAGCCTTCCATGATGGAAGGCTATTTTTCATTTTTTGAGTATTCTTTTTAAGTAGGCAACGTCCAGCAGATTCACAGTCTCAAAATGTCCTTGATAAAACACGCCCCAGTTATTAAAAACACAGGGCAATTCCTTCGCTTTCTTTAGCGTATCCACTTGCATGAAAGAGACAGGAACGTCATTCGTTTCACAATACTGTTTTATTAGTTCAACCTTTTGGCAGACGTAGGGGCATTGCATATCGTAATAAATTGTGAGCTCCTTGCTTTCTATCTGTTGGGTTTTAGCGTTTGGTGCGAATTTCGGCGTTGTTCCGTCAAAAGAAAGCGCAAGCAGTTCATACCCGGTATCGGTCGTATCGACTACCTCAAAGCCGAACTTTTTCGCAAATGCTTGATCAGAAAGCCAGGATTTCTGCTTTTTTGCACCCAGCATACAAACGCCGGATTTCCCTTTTTCCTTGGCGTCAGCCAAACAATATTCCATCAGGGCTTTGCCATACCCTTTTCCTTTATAACTACCCAAAACCCATAAACAATACACATAAAAATAATTGTCGCCAGTTATGGGCACCCAAGCGGTTTCAAGAGGAGCATACTCAATGAAAACCGTTGCTTTTGCATTTAATTTTCTGAAAACGTGACCTTCCTTCAGACGGTCTGCAAGCCATTGCCGTTTTGCTTCAACGCCTGGATGTGGCTTTTTGCTACGGATAATACAGCATAAATGCTGGTTGCCAAGGTTTTCTGTTGTTAAGTTTACATAATCAGTATCCATATGCACCCTCGCTTTCAAGTACCCTCCATTGCTGATCAGACAGCTTTGGCTCCTGACTGCTGTTTTTGATCTGGAGCGGCCCTGACGGTAATCTCCTTTTTCATCATGATTTCTACAACAGTGTACCAGATATCAGCGTGATATGCAATCAATATATTGGAATGAGGGATGCCGGCACGCGAGAAGGCGCCTGGAGGCGGTTCCTTTTGAACTGAAAACCCGAGAGTGGGAACAACTGAACAAGTCGGCGATTGCATTCTGTGAAAGAAAATGGTAAACTAATAAATTGTTTGGACAACGCTATTTTGATAAGAAAGGAACACAGAATGAATCAGTATGAACATGCCCTTGCGGTTATGAAAGAGTTGTTTGCAAAGGACGTACAATTTGCGTTGGCAACTTCTGCGGAAAATATCCCGTCCCTGCGCTTTGTGGACACCTATTTTGATGGAGCCGCTTTCTATGTGGTTACTTACGCCACGTCGCAAAAGGTCCAGGAGATTAAGACAAACCCCAATGTCGCGCTTTGCGGTAGAAAAATGCACAACTTTCAAGGGAAGGCATATCTGATCGGACACCCAT
The DNA here is from genome assembly GCA_958402445.1 of uncultured Eubacteriales bacterium. GTDB lineage: Bacteria > Bacillota > Clostridia > Oscillospirales > Oscillospiraceae > Faecousia. The sequence continues at coordinate 2,369 of CATXTO010000035.1, read as the reverse complement.
TGCTGCCGGAAAACAGAGCGATCCGGGAAAAGCTCATACAGGTGTTTCAGCCGTGGTATTTCAAGCACAATCGGGAAGAGGACGAAGCGATGTGCTTCCTCCGAATCGAGCCCTCCGCAGGCTTTTTTCATCAAGACGGAACCGGCTATCGAATTGATTTTATCCATCGAGAGGCAATGGAGTTTCCCTTTACATTTGATACCGTTATCATGGAAGATTGAGCGGTTCCAAACAAACATGACATACTAAACGACGGTTTTGGCGTTATTTGACCGCGAAAACCGTCGTTTTTTTGTTTTCATATCCATAAAATGTAAATATTTTTGTAAAAACGAAAAAAATTCAGATTTTACATAAAATACCATGTCCTTTTTTTTAGCTTTAGAGACATATAAAGGGTAAGGGGGGAATCTTATGCCAGAAAATGATGGATTCAAAAAAACTTACGCGATCTACGACCGAATGAGTACGGAGTCGCTGAACGCTATCCTAGAGCTGGAGGCACGGCTGGGTGGCAACGGCGAGCTTGATTCGGGTACAATCGCGTACATTGCGGGGGTGATTGCCAGAAGAGAGGAATCGGCGCAAGCTCTACCAGACCTGCAGGCGGCGTGGAAGGTCTTTGAACGGGATTATCTTTCCTGTCCGGGCATTGGCGCGACGCTTTACAGCTTTGACGGAGACGATCCCGAAATGGCGGATGCGCTTTGCACGGAAAAAGGGACGGATTGCAAGCGGATCAATTTGTGCAGCGTGCTCGAGAATCAAGCGGAGCCGCCGCTTAAAAAGCCGCGTAAAAGATTTTCCATGTTGGGACGCGTGGTTGCCGTACTGGCTGCGGTTTTATTGGCCGGGAGCATCACGGCCCATGCCTTCAACACCTCGCTGACCCGTATTGTGGGCCAATGCTTCAATAGCCTTTTTAGCTTTGTGATGCTGGGTGATGCGGAGCCAAGTTCCAATGTGACAAGACCGGATGTACCACCAGTGACGTATGCCAGTCTGGAAGACGCCTTGGATGCCTATCAAATCACAACTCAGTTGGCCCCTACCTGGTTTCCTGATGGATATATGCCAGATAGAGTAACAGTAGATAGTATCTCAGGGGGAGTAAACTTTACCGCTTTCTATACGAATCAAAGCCATGAAGAAATTGTAATTACTGTTTCAGAAATTTCGGAGTCAAAGGAACTAAGGACATACGAAAAAGATAGCAAAAAAGTTTCAGTTTTTAAATTCAATGATATTGAGCATTATTTTATGGGAAATAACGATGATCTACGGGCTGCTTGGATCCATGATTCTTATGAATGTAAAATTTCAGGTAACATCTCAGGGGCAGAACTGCAAAAAATGGTCGAATCAATTTACAAGGGGTAACGCTTATGTTAAAACGTTTCAACCGCGCCGTAGCCTTCCTTTTATTTGTTCTTTGCCTAGCCTCTGTTGCGGTAGCGGCAGAACCTGCTGCTGCGAGGGCCAGTGATTACTTAGACTCATATCGAGCCTTCATGGATGCTGATGGAGGCGGAAAGGTCTCAATATGGTTTGATGTTTGTGGCACTGGAATGATGGACAAAGTCGGCGCATTAACCGTGCAGCTTCAGGAGTCGAAGGATGGGGGAGCTACCTTTACCACTATTAAAACTTTTAGCTACTTAAACTATTCAAATATGATGAAGCGTAATGCAGTTTCCTGTATTTCGAGTGTGAGTTATCAAGGGGTCGCAGGACGATACTATCAGGCCTATGTAACCGTATATGCCGCTAAGGGCAGCGGCAGCGATTCCCGCACGATTCTGGCCAGCAAGATCAAGGCGACCTAATTTTTTCTTTGGTAAAAAGCGGCTGATGAAGAGGGGAGTTAAAAGCCTGCTTTTTATATCCCGGGCACAGGGCCGGGGCACGCTTTGCCGTGCTCTGGCCCCTTTGTTCTTTGTTCTTGAACTTGGAATCCTGCGGAAGCGGGTAGAAGCCAGATGGAAAATCAACGGAACATTTGAAAAAGGACACAAGAATGCCGTCGCGGACGATTTAAAATCCGCGACGGCATGGAGCTGGTAATGTGACTCGAACACACGACCTGCTGATTACGAATCAGCTGCTCTACCGACTGAGCTATACCAGCAAACAAGTTTTTGATTGCGCCGGCCCTAACCAGAGGGCCGCGTAACGTACGTGCCTCATTATACTAAAAACTTATTTGGTTGTCAATGACCATCTACGACTTTTTCTCTTGCAATATCTAGGTTCTCGGCTGCGTAGAATGGTTTTCAGCAGTTCTGTAGGGGCGAGCTGCGCTCACCCGCCGCTCCCTGTAGGGGCGTGCTTTGCACGCCCGCGGAACGACCGCAGGTCGTTCCCTACGT
>CATXTO010000034.1 GCA_958402445.1 uncultured Eubacteriales bacterium | reverse complement strand
CACCTCAAGAATGCGGGAAAGACGATAGGTGACTTTTCGAAAATGGGACTGTAGGAAACGACCTGCGGTCGTTCCGCGGGCGAGCACAGCTCGCCCCTACAAGCTATTTCAATCAAGGAGCGGCACTAAAAGGGCATACCGCAGAGGATAAGCCTCTGCGGTATGCCCTTGTATTGCGTGTAGCGTTGCCAAATGGCATCATTGCGCGGCGTAATTTTCTTCCACTGCCTTCCAACAGATGGCGTCGAACCACCGGTCCACATAGTCGGCCCGGCGATTTTGATAATCCAAGTAATAGGCGTGTTCCCACACGTCCACACACAGAAGGGGCTTGAGGCCCTGAGACAGGGGACAATCCTGATTTGCGGTCTTCACAATGCGCAAGGAGCCGTACGGCTCCGCCGCCAGGAAGGCGTAGCCGGAACCGAACTGGCCCAGAGCCGCCGCCTTCATCTGCTTTTTCCACTCCTCCAGGGAGCCGAAGTCCTTCTGGATTGCCTGGGCCAAGGGGCCTGTGGGCTGCCCGCCGCCGTTGGGCGCCAGGCAGGCAAAATACAGCGCGTGATTGTACACGCCGCCGCCGTTGTTGCAAATGGCGGTTCGCTTGCTCTCCGGCAGACCGCCTAGGTCCCGCAGCAGCTCCTGCAGAGGTTTGCTCTGGCAGTCCGGGCAGTCTGCCAGTGCGGCGTTTAAGTTGTCCACATAGGTCTGAAAATGCTTGTCGTGATGAAAATGGAGGGTGTTTTCCCCCAGCGCGGGCGCCAAGGCGTCGTAACCGTAAGGCAGGGGGGGTAGTTGATAGGGATATTTGACTTCCATGGTAGTCGCATCCTTTCGCATTTGACTTTTTCCTAGCTTGCCCCTGCAAGGCCATACTATTCCAGCGGCAAACGCTTTTGCCAAACAGGAGCTTCCATCTGTTTCCAAGTAAAAAATTGGATTTTCTTTGATTCCAACCAGAATTTTAGAAAAACAAGCCGGCTGTGAAAGTAAAAATTGGGGCGGCTTTTGTGCGTGTTTCACAAAAATCAACAAAATTCCGCAGGCTAGATCGAAATTTATGTGAATACTATGAAAAGTTCCAGAAGATTGGATTTTTTAGATTGATTTTACGGGTATTTTGACTTACAATATTCAAGCTAGGCGAGTCATTCAGACAGAAGCGGGGGTGCGTGCTTTGCTCCATGTGGTTCTGGTGGAACCGGAGATTCCAGCCAATACCGGCAATATCGCGCGAACCTGCGCCGCCACGGGCTCTACCCTGCACTTGGTCCGCCCCCTGGGGTTTGATATCTCGGAGAAGGCCGTGCGGCGCGCCGGTCTGGATTACTGGCATCTGGTGGATGTGCGGGTGTACGACGACCTGGCGGACTTTTTCTCCAAGAATGTCGTGAGGGAGATGTGGTGCCTGTCCACCAAGGCGCCCCGGTCCTATACGGAGGCCTGCTTTCACGACGGATGTTATCTGTTCTTCGGTAAGGAGACCCGGGGCCTGCCGGAAGAATTTTTAAACGAGCATGCGGAAAGCTGCCTTAGAATTCCCATGCGGCCGGACGCCCGAAGCCTGAATCTGAGCAACTCCGTGGCCATCGCCGTTTACGAGGCGCTGCGGCAGCTGGACTTTCCCGCGCTACAGGAGTTTGGACGCATGCTGTCTTGGACCCAAGTGGCCCAGCCAAACGAACCATGGGAGGTATCTGGATGAATTATCACAAGAAATCTGTGCAGGATGTCGCGGTTGCCGGAATGCGGGTTTTGTGCCGCTGTGACTTTAACGTTCCGCTAAAAGACGGCGCCATCACCAGCGACAAGCGGATTGTCGCGGCGCTGCCTACCATTGAATATCTGCGCGGCCACGGGGCCAAGGTCATTCTCTGCTCGCATCTGGGTAAGCCCAAGGGCGAGTGGAAGAAGGAGCTGAGTCTGCAGGTGGTGGCGGACCGGCTCGGCCAGCTTTTGGGCGCGCCGGTGCAAATGGCAATGGACGTGGTAGGCGAGGATGCCAAGGCCAAGGCCGCCGCGCTGCGAGACGGCGAGGTGCTGCTGTTGGAAAATGTCCGGTTTATGAAGGGCGAGACCAAAAACGACCCGGAGCTGGCCCGGGAGCTGGCCAGTCTGGCCGACTTGTTTGTCAACGATGCCTTCGGCACCGCGCACCGGGCCCACGCTTCTACCGCCGGCGTTGCGGATTATCTGCCCGCCGTCTGCGGCTTTTTGGTGCGGAAGGAAGTGGATGTCATGGGTAAGGCCCTGGCCAACCCCGCGCGTCCCTTTGTGGCGATTCTGGGCGGCGCCAAGGTCTCCGACAAGCTGGGCGTGATTCAAAACCTGCTGGAGAAGGTGGACACCCTCGTGATTGGCGGTGGGATGGCCTATACCTTCTTGGCCGCCAAAGGGTACTCCGTAGGTACTTCTTTGCTCGATAAAGAGAAGGTTTTGTATTGCAGGGAAATGATGGCCAAGGCGGAAGCCCGAGGCGTGAAGCTCCTGCTGCCCGTGGACGTGGTGACAGCCGCCGCTTTCCCGGACCCCATCGACGGGCCGGTTCAAGTGGAAACCGTGGCCTCCGACGCCATTGCTTCGGACAAGATGGGGCTGGATATCGGGGAGAAAACCCAGGCGCTGTTTGCCGAAGCAGTAAAATCTGCAAAGACCGTGGTTTGGAACGGGCCCATGGGCGTGTTTGAGAATCCCGTTTTGGCACAGGGTACCATTGCTGTGGCGCAGGCCCTGGCGGATGCCCAGGCCGTGACCATCGTGGGCGGCGGAGACAGCGCAGCGGCGTGCGAGCAGCTGGGCTTTGCCGACCGCATTACGCACATCTCCACTGGCGGCGGCGCCTCCCTGGAGTTCCTGGAGGGTTTGGAACTGCCTGGCATCGCCTGCCTGGAAGACTTATAAATCATGACATATCACATAAAGAGATTATCTGGAGGCGCTAGAACATGAACAGAAAATACCGCAAAACCGTGATTGCCGGAAACTGGAAGATGAACAAAACCCCCAGCGAAACCAAGGAATTCATGACCGCGTTCAAGGGCATCATGCCCAAGGGGCGTTGGTGCGATGTGGCCCTATGCGTGCCTGCCGTCTGCATCCCCGCCGCCGTCCGCGCCATGCGGGAGACCCGGGTGGGTATTGGCGCGCAGAATTGCAACGCCAACCCCTCCGGCGCTTACACCGGGGAGATTGCCGCCAATATGCTGCTGGACGCCGGCTGTAAATATGTCGTCGTGGGACACAGTGAGCGCCGAGCTATGGGAGAGACCGATTCAAATGTGAACGCCAAGGTCCTGTCCGCCCTGGGGGCCGGGCTGATTCCCATTGTGTGCTGCGGCGAGTCCCTGGAGCAGCGGGAAGCAGGCGTGACCAACGAATGGATCACCATGCAAATCAAAATGTGCCTGCAGGGCGTGCCGGAGGAGAAAATTCGCAAGGTCATCATCGCCTACGAGCCCATTTGGGCCATCGGCACCGGCAGAACCGCCACCCCGGAGCAGGCGGAGGAGGTCTGCGAGAGTATTCGCACCGTGGTGCGCAAGCTCTACAGCTCCAAAAACGCCCGGGCTATCTCCATTCTCTACGGCGGCTCCATGAATGAGACCAACGCCTACGACCTGCTGGCCCAGCCGGATATCGACGGCGGCCTCATCGGCGGCGCCTCTCTAGACCCGGAGAAGTTTGTGAAAATCATTGAGGCTGCCAACCAGCCCACCATTTGACCCTCCTGCAAAGGCCTGTGGGATTATCCCGCGGGCCTTTGCTCTGCCTGCTCTCGTCGCAGAGGACTTGTGTTTCCGCAAATCCGCACCCCAAGGGGTGCGGATTCTTGTTCGCTGCACCTTAGCTCCGCTCCAAACTGAACCCACTGAGTTTGACTCTGGTTTGGGTTATGTATTTCTGTGATATTTCCCGGTAATAAACTGTAGGGGCGACCTTCAGTCGCCCGCGGGCGAGCACAGCTCGCCCCTACGGGGTCCAGACCAATTCGGGGGTGTAGGGAACGACCTGTGTCGTTCCACGGGCGTGCAAAGCATGCCCCTACATCGCCGAGGAAAAATCCGCTTTTTTTCCGGCAGGCTATTCGGCCATCATCCGCATTGCTTCCTTGCCGCTCTTTCCCGAATCGTATCCGCTGGGGCCGGGCTTCGGTTTGTGCTTATGCTTTTCGGGATTTCTCCTCACAAAGAACTGTAGGGGCGACCTGTGGTCGCCCGTCGGGGGAAATCTCCAGATTTGTGGGGTTTGAAAAGTGAGCGCAGCTCGACTCAACATTTTGTTATTGGAGAGGTTTGCCTGTAGTGGCGTACGCAGCTCGCCCCTGCAGGGTGCGAACCAATTTAGGGGTGTAGGAAGCGGCTCTCGGGGATTCCGCGGGCGATAAAGGCCGCGCGTTCTTCCCTGGGGGCATTGGTGTATTTTTAAAAAAATTGTATATTTTAACCAATACAGGCCGGATTTTTTCTCGTGATTCTGTATCAACTTCATAGAAATTTAATATCATTTGCCCGCAATCTGTGCTATAATGAACTCGCAAAAAATGGGCTCTTACCGGGGCCCGCAAAAGGAGCGAGTCCATGAATATCTTATTCTTCTTGACACCGAAGGGAATGTGCTCCTATCTAGAGGACGACGACACGCTGCGGCAGGCCCTGGAGCGGATGGAGTCCGCCGGATACGCCGCGCTGCCGATCCTGAATAAAAAGGGCGAATACTGCGGTACCCTGACCGAGGGCGATATGCTCTGGGCCGTCAAGAATTTATGCGGTATGGATCTGCGGCAGACCGAGGAGCATCGCATTATGGAGATTGCACACCGGCGGGATAACGTACCCGTCAGCGTGACCACCAGTATGCAGGATCTCATTGCCCGCGCCAGCGAGCAAAATTTTGTTCCGGTCATCGATGATAAAAACGCCTTTATCGGTATTGTAACCCGGAGGTCCATCATGCGCTACTGTCAGCAGAACATGAATTTGGAGGACTGACCAACGCACCTGATAAAAAGAGAAGGGTGGAGCTCCCGGCTTCAGAACGGTTTCCTCGTCCGGCAAACCGCTTTGAACGCTGTGGATGCCGCCTGTGGGCGCTAAAGGGTCCGCTCCGGAAGCCGTTCCGCGGGCGGACAATTTCTGCGTCCTTGAACCCTTTTTTTCCAAAATGGCGGACAGGCTGGGGGATTTACGCCGTTCCCCAGCGTCCGGCTTTGGCTTTAATTTCACCGCTCTGGCGGCGGTGGACCGGAATCCAAGAGAGCGGCCGGACAATGCAAACGGGAGGTATGATATGAGAGGATTTTTTAAACTTTTGGGCGGTCTTTTATCCGTCCTGCTCCTTTTGGCGGTGGGATTGGTGGGGTATCTGTCCTTTACGGAATATAAACCAGAGGACCGCGCGCTGGCCCCGGAGTCCCTGGATACCGGCGCGCCCGCTCTTGCGGCAGGACAGCAAGTGGCCCTGCTCACCTGGAACACGGGCTATGCCGGTCTGGGTGCGGACGCGGACTTTTTTATGGACGGCGGGGACATGGTGAGGCCCCCCAGCCAGAAGTCGGTGGAGGAAAATATGGCCGACATTCAAGATCGGCTTCAGCAGACCCAGGCGGATGTATTTTTGCTCCAGGAAGTGGACCGGGATAGCGCCCGGACTGGCGGCGTGGATCAACTGGCCGCCTATGCCCAGGCCACCGGCATGAGCTGGGCTTACGGGGTCAACTACCGCTGTAACTTTGTTCCCTATCCGCTCAGGCCCATCGGCAGGGTAGAGTCCGGCGTCGCCACGCTTTCTCACGTGCGCATGGCGGAAAACAGCATCCGCGTCAGCCTGCCCAATCCCTTCTTCTGGCCGGTGCGGACCGCCAACCTCAAGCGCTGCCTGCTGCTCAGCCGCTTCCCCGTGGAGGGTTCCCAGCGGGAGCTGGTGGTGGTGAACCTGCATCTGGAGGCCTATGACGACGGCGCGGGCAAGGCGGCGCAGACCCAGGCCCTTCTGTCCGTTCTGGAGGAGGAGTACGAAAAGGGCAACTACGTGATTGCCGGCGGGGATTTTAATCAGACGTTCCCCGGCGGCCTGGGGGCCTATCCCGTGGACAAATCGGACCTGTGGACCCCGGGGACCCTGGAGGAAAGCGCGCTGCCGGAGGGTTGGCGGTTCGCCTACGACACGGCGCTTCCCTCCTGCCGCCTTTTGAATCAGCCCTATGACCCGGCGTCCCGGGATACCCAGTACTATGTCATCGACGGCTTTCTGGTCTCGCCCAACGTGACGGTGTCCTCTGTGGAGACCCTGGACCTGGGCTTTGCCCATTCCGACCACAACCCGGTCCGCCTGGTGGTGGAGCTGGGGGCGTGAGGGGCGTTTTCAGGGCCTGACTTTCACGGGTGCCGCGGCGGCATTTTTGTGGTTCTAATCGTGTGAATGTAGGGGCCCTACGGGATAAAAAACAATGGTGCGGCATGGGGACGGCCTGCGGCCGCCCGCATGGGAAATTCCCTGGTAATGGAATGTAGGGTGACCTTTGGTCGCCCGGGTCGATCTGGTAGCGCCGCAGGCGCCTTCTGCTCAGAGACGCGGCGGGCGAGCGCAGCTCGCCCCTACGGGATAAAAATCGATGGTACGGTACAGGGGCGGCCTGTGGCTGCCTGCGTGGGATAATGGAATGTAGGGGCGACCGGTGATCGCCCGGGTCGATCTGATAGCACCGCAGGCGCCTTCTGCTCAGAGACACGGCGGGCGAGCGCAGCTCGCCCCTACGGGATAAAAAACAATGGTGCGGCATAGGGGCGGCCTGCGGCCGCCCGCATGGGAAATTCCCTGGTAATGGGATGTAGGGTGACCTTTGGTCGCCCGGGTCGATCTGATAGCGCCGCAGGCGCCTTCTGCTCAGAGACGCGGCGGGCGAGCGCAGCTCGCCCCTCCAGGGTGCCGCTCCCATCACGGGCCCGTACCATGGAAGCACCCTTGTATGGATTTAACATGTGTGGTATTATAATTAGGACAAAACGAATCGGAGGAACCTAGATATGAAACGATCCTGTTGCCGCAGTTTTTTGCGTGTCGCCGAGGAGCACAAACTATGAGCGGCCCCGTGGAGCTGCGCTCTGCGCTGCGGAGCTTCCTGGATGATCAGGGCCGGCTGACCGCCTTTCCCGCCAAGCGGAAGAAGCAGCTTTACGCCCTGCGCTATCTGACTGACTGCTTTGAGCCGGGCAGGACCTATACGGAGCAAGAGATCAACGACCTTCTGGACCAACAGCATACCTATCACGACCCTGTTACCCTGCGCCGGGAGCTGTGTGACCTGGGGGTTCTGGGCCGTACCGCCGACGGGTCCGCCTATTGGATGGAGCCGATCCAGCCCACCTTTCCCGAGGAGCCCTGACGCGGCGGGCGAGAATGAAACAAGCGGCGCCCGGAAGCAAAAGCTTCCGGGCGCCGCCCAACGTGTCATTAAAGTCTCGTAGAATTCGCCGCCCGCAGGCGGCGAAAAGATATGGATTATTTTCCGCCGCGACATGTGCGTGGCGGAGAATACTTCTCAGGCTGCTAGCTGTACGCTGCAGGCAAAATGCGCGTGCATGTAGCAGACGGCTATTCCCTTGTCGAAAAGCCCTGTAGGTGTTTTTCGACAGTCTGAGCGGGGCCCGGGAGCATTTGCTCCCAGGCCCCGCCGCTTTTACATTACGAAAGCTGGTAGGCCGCCAGAATATCCCGGGCGATCCGGTTCCATTGGTCCGCAATTTCCTCCGTGGCCAGAAACGCGCCATATGGGGCCCAGACGCTGTACTGGTCCGTGCGGTTGTCCGTGGGTAGGGCGGAGAATTCCTGAAACGGCACGGCCAGATAGGCGAAATAGTTACCGGCAAGGTAATATGCCTTTCGGCTCCGCAGCTCGTTGATTCCGTTCTCCTGGAGAAGCACCAAATAGGTTTTTCCCGGCTGCATGAGGTTCCGGACATTGCGGTAGAATAATTCCCCGTCCATCACCTGCAGGCCAAAGTCATTCCAGACATAGCAGGTCTGGCCGGGCGCCGTCCCGGGCTGCCCCTTCAGGATCGATTCCACCCGGATCTCCTGCCCCATGGTGCTGCTGGTCAGTTCCAAATTCCCCGTGGCCGTGGCCAGCACCGCGAAATCCGCCTCCGTGGCTTGCTGTACATATTGCAACCTGTTTTCCGTCAAGTCCTTTCAAATCAGGTCCTCGTCGCTGACCCCATTCAGCTCGGTGTAGGGCGGCCTGTGGTCGCCCGTCGAAAAATCCATTGGAAACGGGGATGTAGGGAATGACCTTCGGCCGCCTGCGGGCGAGCGCAGCTCGCCCCTACAGGGTGCGAGGAAAACCAGTGAATGTAGGGGCGGCCTGTGGCCGCCCGCTGGGAAAACCTGTTTGGGGCTGGGGCAGCAGAGTTTTCCAGAAATTCTTTCCAACGGCGGGCGTACAAAGCACGCCCCTGCAGGATACAGACCAATTTGGAGGTGCAGGGGACGACCTTCGGCCGCCTGCGGGCGAGCGCAGCTCGCCCCTACAGGGTGCGGACGAACAAAATGGGGATGTAGGGAACGACCTGCGGTCGTTCCGCAGGCGAGCGAAGCGCGCCCCTACAGGGTATGGACGAACGATGCAGGCTGTCGGATACTATCTGGGGGCCGACCGGGCAGGGGCGGACAGCACTCACTTTGCCAGATGCATGAGCGCTACGATAACGCTTTTATACTATAGCATATCTTGTAATAACTGCAAATAATTTGCCGCATTTGGTGGTAATTTAGGAACTTTAAACAATTTGCAATTTTCGTCCTATCGTGGTATATTGGAGGCGAAAAAGCGTGGTTAGGGGCTGGGGAAGCCCCGCCCAGGTTCTTGATTTTTTTAATTTTGTGTGTTTTGGAGTGATTTCCATGTCCGATGTGATCGCCGCCGTATCTACCGGCAATCAAATCAGCGCCATCGGCATCCTGCGTCTGTCCGGGGATGGGTGCGCCCAGGTGGCCGGGCGGGTGTTCCGCCTGCGCTGCGGCAGCCCCTTGTGGGAGGCCCCGGACCGGAAGCTGATGCTGGGCGCCCTTTTAGATGTGCAGGGCCGCATTCTGGACCAGGGGCTGGCGGTGTACACCCGGGGGCCCAACAGCTATACGGGAGAGGACACGGTGGAGCTGCATTGCCACGGCTCTCCCGCGGTGCTGGCGGCGGGGCTGGAGGCTTTGTACCAGGCGGGGGCGCGGCCCGCCCGGCGGGGGGAGTTCACCAAGCGGGCCTTTCTCCACGGACGCATGGACTTGACCCAGGCGGAGGCCGTCATCGACCTGATTGAGGCGGAGACCGCCGACGCCGCCGCCAACGCCGCGGGCCAGGTGGCGGGGGCCCTGCGGCAGAAGCTCGCCCCGATCTATGCGCATTTAACGGACCTGTGCAGCCATTTTCACGCGGTCCTGGATTATCCCGACGAGGATATCGAGGCCTTCCGGCTGGAATCCTACGCCGGCGCCCTGCGGGCGGATGCCAAGGGCCTGTATGAGCTGCTGCACAGCTTCAGCCGGGGCCGGATTCTGCGCCGGGGGGTACAGGCGGTGCTGGCGGGCAAGCCCAACGTGGGAAAATCCAGCCTGCTCAACGCCCTGGCGGGCTTCGAGCGAGTGATCGTCACGGAGGTTCCCGGCACCACCCGGGACACCGTGGAGCAGACCGTGCAGGCGGGCTCCACACTGCTGCGCCTGCTGGACACCGCCGGCATCCGGCCCACCCAGGACCGGATTGAGACCCTGGGGGTGGAGCGCTCCGTGGACGCCCTCCGGCAGGCGGACCTGGCGATTTTCGTGTGCGACGGCTCTCAGCCGCTGGAGGCGGAGGACCGGCGGGTGATGGAGCTCTGTCTGGAGGCCCGCCATGCCGTGGCGCTCATCAATAAAATCGACCTGGGCCGCGCCGTGACCCCGGCGGACCTGCCCTTTGACCAGGTGGTGGAGGTCTGTGCCAGGGACGGCTCAGGCCTGGACCAGTTCACCGACGCGGTGGATACCATGTTTGGGGACGAAGCACCCTGCGACGGCTCCATTCTCACCAACGAGCGGCAATACGACGCCATTCGCCGGGCCTACGAGGCCATTTTGCGGGCCATGCAGGGCATGCGGACCGGCCTGACCCCAGACGCCGTGCTCCTGGATGTGGAGGAGGCCATGGCCGCCATGGGGGAGGTCACGGGCCGCACGGTCCGGGAAGACATCACTAACCGAATTTTTGAGCGGTTCTGCGTGGGGAAATAGGCCGCGCCGCTTTATTTACGGAATTCAAACCCAAGAAAGAAGGAGCTCCATGTTTGCATACTTGGACAATTCCGCCACCACCCGGCCCTGCCCGGAGGCGGTGGCCGCTATGACGGAGGCCCTGGAGCGGGACTGGGGCAATCCCAGCAGCCTGTACCGCTTCGGCACTGCGGTTGCCGCCCGGCTGCGGGAGGCCCGGGCCCAGGTGGCCCGGGCGCTGGGGGCCGAGCCGGAGCGGGTGTTTTTCACCTCCGGGGGCACAGAGGCGGACAATTGGGCCATTTTCTCCGCCATGGAGCGCATGGGCAAACGGGGCAGGCACGTGGTGACCACCGCCGTGGAGCATCACGCGGTGCTGAGCCCCATGCAGAAGCTGGAGCGGCAGGGCTTTTCCGTCACCTACCTGCAGCCGGACCGGCAGGGCCGAATCTGCCTGCAAGCGCTGGAGGAGGCCCTGCAGCCGGATACCGTACTGGTCTCCATTCAAATGGTGAACAACGAGACCGGCGCCGTCATGCCCGTGGGGCAGATGGCCCGGCTGACCCACCGGCGATGCCCGGACGCTCTGTTTCACACCGACGCGGTGCAGGGCTTTCTCAAGCTGCCCTTCCAGGCCAGGACCCTGGGGGCGGATTTGATCTCCGTCTCCTCCCACAAGGTCCACGGGCCCAAGGGCGCCGGTGCCCTGTATATCCGGAAGGGCCTGCAGCTGCCGCCCTTTTTGCTGGGCGGCGGCCAGGAGAGCGCCCTGCGCAGCGGCACGGAGGCCACGCCCGCGATTTTTGGCTTTGCGGCCGCCTGCGCCGCGGCCCTGCCCACTTGGCGGGAGGACGCCGCCCGGGAGGCGGCGCTGCGGGATGACTGCGCAAAACGCCTGGAGGCACTGGCGGGCTTGGTCCTTCTGGGGGCGCGGGAGGCGCCCCACATTCTCCTGGCCTCGATCCCCGGGCTTCCGGTGCAGAACACCATCAACCTGCTCCAGGACCGGGGCGTGTGCGTCTCGGCAGGCTCCGCCTGCGCCAGGGGCCACCGAAGCCATGTGCTGGAGGCTATGGGCCTTCCGGCGGCGGTGATAGACGGGGCCTTCCGGATTTCCCTGAGCCGGTATACCACCCGGGAGGAAGTGGAGTTGCTGGCGGATTCCCTGGGCGAAATTGCAGTCTGGGGAAAAAGAACCCAGGGCGAAACGGGAAAATAGCTGATTTTTCTTATAATTTTCTTGACAAACCGAATCTTTTCTTATATAGTAGTTGGGCCTGTAAAAATATGGGCAGATCCTTGCCGCCGGCGCGTCCGGCGGCCAAACGTCCAAAAGGAGGTGCAAAAACATGGCTAAGATTTCCGCGAAGTACAAGGTGATCTACATTCTCGACCCCGCCGTTGGGGAAGAGGGTATCGCCGCGCTGGTGGAAAAATTCAAGGCGATGGTGGAAGCGGAGGGTACGCTCTTGAGCTTGGATGAGCTGGGCAAGCGCCGGCTGGCCTATCCCATCAATGACCTGCCCGAGGGGTACTACGTTCGGATGATTTGCGAGTGCAAGCCCGAGTTCCCCGCGGAGCTGGACCGCGTGCTCAACATCACCGAAGGCGTCATCCGCCACATCATCACCGACGAGGAAGCGTAAGGAGGCCGTCACATGTTGAACCACATTGTTCTCATGGGCCGCCTGACGCGGGACCCGGAGCTGCGCCGCACCGGCAGCGGAATTGCCGTGGCGACCTTTACCGTTGCTGTGGACCGGGACTTCGGTTCCCGGGAAACCGGCGAAAAGGAAACGGATTTCATCGACATCGTTGCCTGGCGCAATACCGCGGAGTTTGTCTCCAAGTATTTCACCAAGGGCCGCATGGCGGTGGTCTCCGGCCGGCTCCAAATCCGGAACTGGACCGACAAAGAGGGCAACAAGCGCCGCTCCGCCGAGGTAGTGGCGGATAACGTCTACTTTGGAGACAGCAAGCGGGACAGCGAAGGCTACAACGCCGGGGCAGACCGCGGCGGCTACAGCAGCCCCGCCCCCTCCGCCGGCTATGCGGCCCCGGCCAGCGCGCCGGTGTCCGACTTTGCTATGCTGGAGGACGACGACGCCCAGCTTCCGTTCTAACCTTTTGAATTTTTTCCAACAAGCCGATACGAAGGAGGATTACCATGGCTAACGATCGCGTCCGTCCCCGCAAGCGCAAAAAGGTTTGTAGCTTCTGCGTGGACAAGGTGTCGCATATTGATTACGAAGACACCGCGAAGCTCCGCCGTTACCTGTCCGAGCGCGGCAAGATTTTGCCCCGCCGTACGACCGGTACCTGCGCGGGACATCAGCGCCAGCTGACCATCGCCATCAAGCGCGCCCGGCAGATTGCGCTGCTGCCCTACGTGGCCGATTGAGTTTTCAGCCCCAGCCCCAGCTTGTCTGGCGGCTGCGGTTCCCAGTCCTTTTTGGCGCCCGCCGCATTGATCGCGGCGGGCGCTATTTTTGTATGTCTGTGGATCCTTGCTTTGCACGTCCCTACAGGGTGGGTGTAATATGGGGGACGTAGGGGCGGCCTTTGGTCGCCCGATGGGAAGCGTACAATTCCGGGGTGCAGGGAACGACCGGCGGTCGCTCCGCGGGCGAGCGCAGCTGGCCCCTACGGGATATCTGTCGATGGTGTGCTGTCGGGCGACCTTTGGTCGCCCGCACGGAAAACCCACAGATAACGGACTGGGAAACGACGGGAGAGCGCAGCTCGCCCCTACAGGGTGCGGCGTAACACGGGAGCCAAGGGGACCTCTGGCCGACCACAGACGTGCAAAGCACACCCCTACAGGGTTCTGCCGAAATTAGGGGGGCGGCCTATGGCCGCCCCCATGTGATATTGGTTATACCGGGCTGTATTCCCGCTCCTGAGCCGCTTTCCCGCCGGCATAGCCGGCTAGGAGGGCCTGTAGGTCGATGCCGGTGGATTCCTTGACCCCATCGGCCACCTGGCTGGCGCTGGACATGATGTCCCGGATCAGCTTGGTGGAGTTGCCATCGCCGTACATGACGATCTTGTCGGTCTTGGCCAAGGGCGCGGCGGCGCTTTTGACCACCTCCGGCAGGGCGGACAGGTACATCTCCAAAATGGAGGCCTCGCCCATCTTCTTTTGGGCTTCCGCCTTCTTCTCAATGGCCTCTGCCTCCGCGATGCCCTTGGCCCGAATCCCCTCGGCCTCCTGCTCCATGGCAAAGCGCAGGGCCTCGGCCTCCGCTTTCCGGGCCTCCGCCTGCTGCAGAGCCTCGTATCTTTGCGCCTCCGCCTCCCGCTGGCGTTTGATCAGGTCGGCCTCCGCCTCTTTTTCGGCTTTGTATTTCATGGCGTCGGCCTGCTTGCGAATCTCCGCGTCCAGCTTCCGTTCCTGCAGGGCAATCTCCTTTTCCGCCAGCTCCGCCTCTTTCTCCCGGCGGGCGATGTCCGCATTGGCCCGGGTGATCTCAATGGTTTTCCGCTGGTTTTCCTGCTGGATGGAGTAGGCAGCGTCGGCTTCGGCCTTTTTGGTATCAGCCCGGACCTGCATCTCTGCCTGCTGCACCGCCAGCGCGGCGTTCTGCTCGGCAATCTTCTTTTCCGCCTCCACCTGCACGGCGTTGGACTCCTGCTGGGCTTCGGCGGTTGCGATGGCAATATCCCGCTGGGCGTTGGCCTTGGCAATTTGCGCGTTTTTCCGAATCTGCTCCACATTGTCAATGCCCATGTTTTCAATGGTGCCGGCATTGTCCCGGAAGCTCTGGATGTTGAAGTTGACCACCTCGATGCCCAACTTTTGCATATCGGGTACCACGTTCTCCGTGATTTTCTTGGCGACACCCTGGCGGTCCTGTACCATCTCCTTTAGGCCCACGGAGCCCACGATTTCCCGCATATTGCCCTCCAGCACCTGGGTGACCAGGGAGATCAGCTCGTTTTGCCGCATCCCCAGCAGGGACTCCGTGGCCCGCAGCAGCAGCTCCGGATTGGAGGAGACCTTGACGTTGGCTACGCCATCCACGCTGACGTTGATGAATTCATTGGTGGGGACGGCTTCCGTGGTCTTCACGTCCACCTGCATCACCCGCAGGGAAATTTTGTCCACCCGCTCAAAGAAGGGGACGCGCCAACCGGCCCTGCCGATGAGAATGCGCCGCTTGCTCAGGCCGGAGATGATGTACGCCGTGTCGGGCGGGGCCTTGAGATAGCCCGATACGAGCAAAGCAACGGCGATGACGAACGCGGCGGCTCCGATGAAAAAGCCGGGCGAGAGAAAGAAATCCTGCATACTCTACCTCCTACATTAGATATATATTCCGACTATCCGTACAGATGCAAAAGGGAAGAAAAAGACCTTTATCGCAAACGGGGTTGCAATAAAAGTCTGGTTAAAATCTCTGTTTTAACTTGCACCAGCCCGCCGGGATATCGGACAGCGCAAACCCATCGGCTCCCTTCTGATGGATAAAATATAGCATAACTGTCAAAATTTGTCAAGATATGGAAATGGATTTTCGTCGATATGGCCAGCGCCGCGCATACCAAAGGCTTCCTGGGGCAGACTACCTGCGAGGTGAAAAATATGCAGCAGCCAACCCCCAGACCGGACCCCTTATATCCGGGCCCCTTGACCCATGAGGCCATCACCGGCGTGTTTCAGGGGGCCGGGGATTTTGTGACCCGGCAGCTCCGCTGTGCGGGACAGACCTTGTACGCCTATATGATCGACGGGCTGGTCTCCGGCGGCGACGCCTCCGAGTACATTTTCCGGCCCATTGCCGAGAGCCTCCAGGGCCAGACGATGCAGGAGCTGTATGATGCGGCGCAATCCGGGGCAGTGTATAACTCTGTGGCGGACCCCTGTCAGGATTTGAACACCGTGGCCATGAAGCTGGTCAACGGCTTTTGCGTGGTGCTGTTTCCCGGTGCGGGGGCCATTGCCTTCGAAGTCAAGACCGGCGAAAAACGGAGCCTGTCCGCGCCGGAAGTGGAAAATACGGTCAAAGGACCCAAGGATGCCTTCACGGAGACGGTGCGCACCAACACCAGCCTCATCCGCCGGCACATGCGCACCCCGGACCTGCGGCTGTATGAGACCCAGGTGGGCCGCCGGAGCCTGACCAACGTGACGGTGGCGTCGATTGAGGGCCTGACGGACCCGTCTTTGGTGGAGCGGATGAAGCAGCGGCTGGACGCCATCGATATTGACGGCTTTTTGTCCCCGGCGGCGGTGGAGGAGTACGTCACCGGCTCCCGGCCCACGGCCTTTCCCCTGCTGCAATTCACGGAGCGGGCGGACAAATTCTGCCAGGGGCTTTTGGCCGGCCGGGTGGGACTGCTGGTGGACGGCCTTCCCCTGGGCTATTTGGCGCCGGCGGATCTGGGCTATCTCATGACCAGCCCCGAGGACCGGGGTATGGATTACCTGTCCGCCTCCGCGGTGCGGGTGCTGCGGTACGCCGCGCTGATCGTATCCCTGCTGCTGCCGGGGTTTTATGTGGCCATGGCCGCGTTCCATCAGGAGATGATTCCCCTGCCCCTGCTGCAGGCCATGATTGCCAGCAAGGAGTCGGTTCCCTTTCCCACCATCGCCGAGGTGCTGGGCCTTCTGATTGCCTTTGAGCTGCTGCAGGAGGCGGGCATTCATTTGCCCCAGTCTATCGGCCAGACCGTGTCTATCATCGGAGGCTTGGTGGTGGGTACCGCGGCGGTGGAGGCAAAGCTCATTTCCCCTGCGGCGCTGATCGCCGTCTCTGTAGCGGGTATTTGCGGGTTTGCTCTGCCAGGTCGGGATTTTGCCGACGCCGTGCGACTCTGGCGGTTCGCCATCACCGTGGTGGCCAGCCTGGCGGGGCTGTTCGGCCTTTCGGCGGGGCTCATTGCGCTGCTGGTCCATTTGTCCGGTCTGACCTGCCTGGACGTGGCGTATTTGGCGCCTTTCTCCCGGGGAAAGCGGCTGCGGATTTTCCGCCGGCGGCTGAAGGAGCAGAAGCTCCGTAACCCCAGCCTGGATCCCCAGGACTTGCGAAACCAGAGGTGAGGGCATGAAGCATTGGAAGATTTATCTGGCCGCCGGCGCCGCGGTTATTCTTGCAGGCGCGCTGCCCTTTCAAAACCAGGATATCGGCAAGCTGCAGCCGGTGGAGACCGCGTTGATTTGGATGGAGCGGGACGCAATTTGCATGACCACGGACACCGGCGACAGCGGCCTGGGAAACACCTGGCAGCAGACGCGGAAGAATCTGGAGGACACGGCCCCCGGCGCGGTATTTTACGGCACCGGCAGCTTTCTGCTGATTGATGAGAGCGCGCAAGGGCTGCTGCCGGTTCTGGCTGAGGATGACACCTTTAGCCCCACCTGTGCCCTCTGCCTGGTGCAGGCGGAGGAAATTGACCTGGAGACGGTAGGGAAGTATCTGTCAGCGCACCAGCCGGCGTATACCCTGCGCAGTCTGCGGGCGGCGCTGCAAGCGGACGAACCCGTGCAGCTGCCCCGGCTGACCCAAGCGGGAGGGAGGTATTTGCTTGTACCGGAAGAAGATTGAAGACAGCAGTCTCTGGGCTTGGACCGCAGCGGCCATTTCCGCCCCTATGGCGCAGTTCCTGGGCTCCGTCCCCTGGCATTGGACGCTGATCATTGGCCTTGCCACCGGCGCGCTGTGGCTGTGCACCGCAGCGGCGGCGGCCCGAGGCCCCGGCGGAAAGCTGGTTAGCGCCCTACAAATTCTCTGGCTGGTGTTTGCCGTCTCCGCCGCCGCGAGCTATTGCGGCGACTGCTGGATTACCGCCAGAAGCGGCTGGGGCATTCCCTTTTTCCTGCTGGTTCTGGCGGCCTGCGCGGCGGAGCGGGGGAGCCGGTCTGGGGCCCGCTGCGGGACGGTCTTGTTCTGGGTGCTGGCGGGCCTTTTCTTGCTTCTAGCCGCTTTCGCTGTGCCGGATGTGAAAATCCAATGGCTGATTCCAGAAAATCGGGGGGAGGGAGCGGTTGCTGCCGCGGTGCTGCTGCTGCCTGCCGCCGCGGGCCTGCTGCCCCGGGAACGGGGGAAAACGCCTTGGGGCTGGGCGGTGGGGTTTCTGCTTGCCGCGGGCCTGATCTCCCTGCTGACTGCCGGCGTGCTGTCGCCCCTGGTGGCGTCCGAGACAAATGGGGCTTTTTTTGAGATGATTCGGGGCGTGAGCATTTTGGGCGTAGCGGAACGGTTTGAGGCTGTGGTATCCGCCAGCATGACCCTGGGCTGGTTTTGCCTGCTGAGCCTGCTGCTGACGGTGGTGGGTAGCTTGGCTGAAAATCTGCGGGAGGGCTGGGGAAGGCCCGCCGTTTGGGTTGCGGCCTTAGCGGCCTTCCTGCTCATGGGGCCGGCGCGGATGGTACCCGCCTGGATTAGCGCCTTGGGGGCCCTGTTGTTTTGGTGCATCCTCCCTCTGCTGCGCAGGAAACGGAAGGCCGCATAAACTTTGACAAAAAAGAGAAAAATGCTTGACAAATCGACATCTTTTTGTTAAGATAACCGGGCGCCCAATGAACTGGGCGCCTTGGCTTGTGCTTGCGGCATTTTTTCAAAAAATTGAAATTGATGCTTGACAAATCCGCAAAGCTATGCTTTAATAGGAAAGCTGCCTCGCGAGACTGACGAAAAATCGCAAAAGTCGTCGCTGAGGCTGTCCTCCGCCATAGAACTTTGATTGGCGGGTCCTGCACCTTGTAAATTGAATAACGTGAGACAGAAAGCACCAAAAAGGACGAAAAGTTGTATTTGGAGCGAAGAGCGAAGAAACAGCCAACGTTAAGAAACTTGAGTTAAGAAGCTAGAAGCAAATGCTTCAAGTGAATTGATTTTAGGGTTTGCCGAACTGAGGGCAAAGGGGACCGGAGGCCGCGGAAGCGGAGGAAGGGAGCTGGAGCGAAGGGGAGGCAAGCGTTAAGATAAAGATTTATTTGAGAGTTTGATCCTGGCTCAGGACGAACGCTGGCGGCGTGCCTAACACATGCAAGTCGAACGGGCGAGGCCCCCTCGGGGACCGAGCTAGTGGCGAACGGGTGAGTAACGCGTGAGCAACCTGCCTTTCAGTGGGGGACAACAGTTGGAAACGACTGCTAATACCGCATAAAACTCTAAGGGGACATCCTCTGTGAGTCAAAGATTAATTGCTGAAAGATGGGCTCGCGTCTGATTAGCTAGTTGGTGGGGTAAGGGCCCACCAAGGCGACGATCAGTAGCCGGACTGAGAGGTTGAACGGCCACATTGGGACTGAGATACGGCCCAGACTCCTACGGGAGGCAGCAGTGGGGAATATTGGGCAATGGGCGAAAGCCTGACCCAGCAACGCCGCGTGAAGGAAGAAGGCTTTCGGGTTGTAAACTTCTTTTACCAGGGACGAAGGACGTGACGGTACCTGGAGAAAAAGCCACGGCTAACTACGTGCCAGCAGCCGCGGTAATACGTAGGTGGCAAGCGTTGTCCGGATTTACTGGGTGTAAAGGGCGTGTAGGCGGAGCTGCAAGTCAGATGTGAAATCCCTGGGCTCAACCCAGGAACTGCATTTGAAACTGTAGCCCTTGAGTATCGGAGAGGCAGGCGGAATTCCTAGTGTAGCGGTGAAATGCGTAGATATTAGGAGGAACACCAGTGGCGAAGGCGGCCTGCTGGACGACAACTGACGCTGAGGCGCGAAAGCGTGGGGAGCAAACAGGATTAGATACCCTGGTAGTCCACGCCGTAAACGATGAATACTAGGTGTGGGGGGACTGACCCCCTCCGTGCCGGAGTTAACACAATAAGTATTCCACCTGGGGAGTACGACCGCAAGGTTGAAACTCAAAGGAATTGACGGGGGCCCGCACAAGCAGTGGATTATGTGGTTTAATTCGACGCAACGCGAAGAACCTTACCAGGATTTGACATCCTACTAACGAGGTAGAGATACGTTAGGTGCCCTTCGGGGAAAGTAGAGACAGGTGGTGCATGGTTGTCGTCAGCTCG
>CATXTO010000033.1 GCA_958402445.1 uncultured Eubacteriales bacterium | reverse complement strand
CTTTTCGTCCTTTTTGGTGCTTTCTGTCTCACGTTATTCAATTTACAAGGTGCAGTCACCCTCCAACGGGCAGCTCTAATATGGTATCATATCGACTTGTTTTTGTCAAGAATTTTTTTCATTTTTTGTGGGAATTCTTGACCGCTCAAGGCGACTTCTGCATTATAGCGCAAGAATATTATTCTGTCAAGCCTGATTCTTAAAAATTTTAGGACTTTTTTCAGCAGTTTATCATTCTTTCCTGCATTTCCAGAAAAAATGACCGCACTTTTTAACCAAAGGTCAGAAGCCCCTCATCTTTCATCCGATAGTATTCCCAGCAATTCAATTTTTTAACAAGCTCTGCGTGCATTTCCGGTAAAATATTTGTAAAAGTTCCATCCGCCAGCATGTAGTTGAGATTGCTGACCACAGGCACTTCCCGGCGCATTGTGTTAAGAAAATCTACATACCCGTCCTTACCAGATAGGCCCAGCAGCTCACATACCGCAGCCCCTAGATAATAGCTGCTGATGTGCCCAGATTCCGGCAATTCTAAAGATTCGACAGACTCTGAAAAATCCACAATATTGCAGTAGGCGTTGTTGGCCCAGATTAGCACGGGCGTGGCGTTTGTGTAAATTGCGCTCTGCGCATCCATATTTTCGCCCGTCGCCAGGCCCAGCTCCGCATATGCCCCGTAGTTGGCCCCCAGATTAGGGCGATGATCACCGAAGAATACCAATATCGTCGGCTCTTCCAGCATATCCAAATACTGCGTCAGCTCCATCAGCATTTTACTGGAATCCCGAATCCCCTCCAGATAGACGGATAGCGTCTCTTTCGCGCCTTCGGAAACCTCTATATTTAGAGGAACCTCTGGCGTGGTAAACCCATACTTGCTGGAACCATAGGTCTGATGGTTTTGAATGGTTACGGTATAAGCGAATACCGGCGCTTCCGCCTTGAGCCGCTGGGAGAAGTCCTCTTTCAGGACCCGCAAAAACGACTCGTCGGACACCATATTCCCCTTGTAATCCGCTTTGCTGAACGCATCATCAAAAAACACCTGGTCCGTGATGCCAAAATGCCGATAAACGCTGGAGCGATTGTAAAACCAACTGTCCCCGGGATGCATAAAATAGGTTTGATACCCGTTGGCCGCAAACAAACGGGGAAGGGCATTGATATCCCGCCGTACCGTGCGAAAGGCGGAGGTAGTATTACGCCCCAGCAGATTGGTCGGCATACCCGTCAGCACGTCGAATTCCGTGTTGGCAGTCCCTGCTCCAAAATTCGGCACAATGATATGCCCTGCGTAAGCCTGGGGGGACTGGGCCAGTTGATTGTACAGATATAAGGGATTCTCCGCCTTCCCATAGGCAAATACAGCTTCATTGGAGAGGTCGGAAAAGGCTTCGCACATAACGAACAAAACATTGGCCCCGACAGGTTCCCCCGCCTCCGGCAGCTTGTCGCTCTCCTGCCATGCGGCCGCCTGATTTTTTGAATAGCCTTCCGGCTTTTCCACCGCGTACAGATTATAATTGTATAAAAAACAATAGTTAAAGCCCAGGTGGTTGAAAACGCTGGTGACATTATACCGCTGCGGGACGTGAAGGCTTTGATACAACCTTTCATTTTGGTAGAGGTATTTCATTGCGCCAAGAAAAGCGACGATGGCCAGAACGCCCATCCCCACTCGCAGAGGCCATTTGGGCCGCGGACTCTTAAAAAAGACGCCCAAGACCACAAGAAGGAGGACGCTCAACACGATTCCAATTAAAAATGGAATATGCAGATGCAGGGCGTACTCCCCGGCAGCCGCGAAGCCTTCCCGAAACAGCGCCACATCTGCCGGAACAAAAGGATCGTCCCGCCCCTCAATTTTCAGCAAATTGACATAAGAAAGCACGTCGAACAGCAAACAGGCAATGGCGCCGCTATAAAAAATGTTATGAACCAGTGCGTAGAGCAGCAGCAAAACAAGGGCAATTGGAAGACCGTTCAGCAAAAAAAGGATCGGCTGCTGCAGATAGCCGCGCAGCTGCTCCAGCACGGAACCTGGCTGCAGGGCTGTAGAAGAGAACCCAAGAAATAGAAGAATTCCAATCCCGGCCAGAACCGTCCAGCCAGGGGAGAGCGTCCGGCGAAAGCCAGCCGGCCGCGCCCTAGAGGCAGCGCGTTTTCCCATTCCATTTTTACTATTGTTTTTTGCCATAGTCTCTCCCCGCTTGTCGCATTTTTGTTCATTGTAGCACAACTTCTAGGCTAAGTCTATCCTTACACCCGCGAATGCGGCGGCTAAAAGCGGCATGGCCAACGGGGCCATGCCGCTTGTTTCTATTTTTAAATTCTCAGTCTGTATTCTCAATCAAGCCGTACCCGCCGTCGTTTCTGCGATATACCACAGCAAAAGCGCCGTCGTTGTCCTCATCCTTGAAGGCGAAGAAGCTGTGCTCCAGGAGATTCATCTGTAGAATCGCCTCCTCCTGGGTCATGGGCTTCATGGGGAACTTTTTCCGCCGCACAATGTCAAACTCCTCCTCCGGAGACTCCGGTGCAAAGGAGGAGCGCTCCTCCTGGCCAGGGGCCCGAACAAAGGCGTCCTGCCGCAGCCGGCGAGCCAGACGGGTCTTGTTTTTCCGAATTTGGCCTTCAATCGTAGCCACCGCTGCATCAATGGAGGCGAACATATCCGACGTGCGCTCGCTGGCGCGGAACCAGGTGTTGGCCGCATGGACTGTGAGCTCCACTTTATTCTGATTTTTCTCGACAGAAAAAGCGACAAGCGCCTCCGCGTCACCGTTAAAATAGCGGTCCAACTTGGTCACCTTTTTTTCGGCGTAAGCGTGAACGCTCTCGGGAAGGCGTACTTTCTTTTCACTAAACTGAAATTTCATAATGCGTCGCTCCTTTCGTATCACCGGTACTCCGGTCTGGTTTTATTATATCATGAATCCCCGGCTCCGGCAAGGGGAGAATCCGGCTCTCCAAATTCCTCGTCCAGCAGGTCCGACATAATCAGGTGATAGAGGAGCTCCGCATTTTTGCGAAAGGAGTCGCTCAGCCGAATCGCCTGGTGCTGGTCCGGCGCCATGATCTCCAGAGTCATCAGATTTCCTTTCTCGTCGTCCAGGCCCAGAATCACCGAGAAGTCCCCACTTTGTCTTGGCACAATCTGCGTTTTTATAAAGCTGCTCCGGCGCTGCTCCCGGTTGAAGCGTTCCACCGCCGCCTGCGCCCGCCGCCGGACCGGAAAAGCGATGGAATCCTCCGTCAACGCCCCGTCAGCCCGACCCTTTTCTGTGATCTCGTAGCGCTCCCCCTGCGGCTGCAGATGTCCGGAAGCCACAAGCTCCGGCACCGCGGTACATACATCAAAATAACTCAAGCAATCGTCCTGGTAGCATAGTTCATAGACTTCCTGCACACTGACAGGATAACCGGTTCTGGCCAGAACAAACAAAATCAGCACCTTGACATCCATCATGTCATGGATAAACCCCAAACGCTCCATCCGGCTCATCGCTCCTCTCCGCATTCGGCCGATTCGCCCAGCCGTATGCTCTTCCACGAATTGTCTTCATTATACCGCAGACTTCCCCAAAATACAACCCAGGACGCACGGATGGAGCCGCCGGTGCATAGGCTGGCGAGAGTAAGGAGGGATGAAACTATGCACATACACGACCGAATTTTCTGTTTTTTAGGTGGGGATTCCCGCATGCGCTGGGCGGAAACCCAACTGCGGGAAGCAGGCGCCAGCGTCGCGGCATTTCCCTGTGATCAGATGACCCATCTTGTCCTCCCTTTGCCTGCTTTTGAGCAAAATGGGCAAATTTCCCAGGGCCCCGCCCTGGAGGAGGTGTTGCCCCAGCTTCGCAGCGGCATTACCATTTTGGGTGGCAAGCTGGGGCCCCAGGGGCAAGCGCTGGCCGGAACCGGCGCAGCGGTTATCGATTACTTTCAGGACGAGGACCTCACCGCCGCCAATGCAGCCGTCACAGCGGAGGGTGCCATACAATTGTCCATGGACCGCCTGCCGGTGACGTTGGACGGTACGCCGGTGCTGGTGATCGGCTGGGGCCGCATCGGCCAGCTCCTGAGCTGCCGGCTTCGGGCCCTGGGCGCCCAGGTGACAGTCTCTGCCCGGAAGCCCCGGGATCGGGCGCTTATTGCCGCCTTGGGGTATTTCCCCGAGGAAACGGGCTGCTATCAAAGAGATCTGGAGCAATATCGGGTCATTTTCAACACAGTCCCAGCTCCGGTTTTCTCTGCGGCGCAGGCAGCCTGCACCCGTCGGGACTGCCTGCTGATTGAGCTGGCCTCCAGTCCGGGCGGGATTTCCAGCGATTGCCCCAGGCCGGTGTTGATCGCCGGGGGATTGCCCGGCAAAACCGCCCCGGAAACCGCGGGCCGGCTCATCGGTAAAACCATACTGCGTTTGGCCTCCGGCCAAGAAAGGAGCTTTTATGTTGAATAGCACCATTGGATTCGCCATTTGCGGATCCTTCTGCACCTACTCCAAGGCAATTCCAGCCCTGGAGGCCCTGGCGCAGCAGTGCAGTCAGGTCATTCCTATTTTCTCTCAGGCTAGCTACGAAACCGACACCCGGTTCGGAACAGCGACGTCACACCGGGAGGCTGTGGAGCGTATTTGCGGTAGGCCCGCGCTGCATTTGCTCACCGAGGTGGAGCCCATCGGCCCCAAAAAGCTGTTGGACGCTTTGGTTGTGGCCCCCTGCACCGGCAACACCCTGGCGAAACTGGCCGCAGGTATTGCGGACGGCCCTGTCACCATGGCGGTGAAGAGCCATCTGCGCAACGGCCGGCCCGTTATTTTGGCAGTCTCCACCAATGACGGACTGGGCGTAGCGGCAGAGAACATCGGCAAGCTGCTGGCGCGCAAGTACATCTACTTTGTACCCTTCGGTCAGGATGACCCCGTAAAAAAGCCCACCAGCCTGGTCGCGGATTTCAGCCGGCTGCCGGAAGCCGTGGCCGAGGCCCTGGAGGGGCGCCAACTACAGCCGGTTTTAATTTAGGATGAGGCGTATATACAATAAAATTCGACAGCCGCCGCTGCCCCAGGTTATGATATGGGGCAGCGGCGGCAAATTATATTCAGCTTCTGCGATATATGAGTTCAAAGCGTCCCGGCCCATTGGAAACCATAGTTATAGGCACCCCGAGCTGCCCCTCGATAAACTCCACATAATCTTTGCAGGCCTTCGGAAGTTCCTGATAGCTGGTGATTCCTCGAATGGGGCAATTCCATCCAGGCAGCGTCTCCAGCACGGGCTCGCAGCGTTCTAAAACGGGCGTAGTGGGGAACTCTGTCAGCACCTTGCCGTCCACCCGGTATCCCACGCATACGGGGATCTTCTCCAGATACCCCAAGGCGTCCAATACCGTCAGCGCCACCTGCGTAGCGCCCTGGACCTGAACACCATACCGGGTGGCCACGGCGTCAAACCACCCCATGCGCCGGGGCCGGCCGGTAGTCGCGCCAAATTCCCCCTTGTCGCCGCCGTGCAGGCGCAGGGTCTGCGCCTGCTCGCCAAAGATCTCACTGACGAAGGCGCCTGCGCCCACTGCGCTGGAATAGGCCTTCACCACACAAATGATATCCTGAATTTCATAGGGAGGGATCCCCGCGCCCACCGCGCCGTAGCCGGCCAGGGTGGAGGAGGAGGTCACCATGGGGTAAATACCGAAGTCCGGATCCTTCATAGCGCCCAGCTGCCCCTCCAGGAGAATCTGCTCCCCCTGCTTCCGGGCGCGGAGCAGAAATTGAAACGTATCCCCCACATAAGGCGCCACTTGGTCCCGCTGTTGCCGCAGGGCGTCAAAAAGAGGCTGGGCTTCCAGTGCCGGCTTGTGATATAAGTGCTCCAGCAGGACATTTTTCACTTCCAGCACCTGCTTTAGCTTCTCTAATGCCTCAGTCTCATGGAACAGCTCGGAAAACTGGAAGCCAATTTTAGCAAATTTATCTGCGTAAAAGGGCGCAATCCCCGATTTGGTGGAGCCGAAGGACCTGCCGCCCAGCCGCTCCTCCTCATATTGGTCAAACAGCACGTGGTAGGGCATGACGAGTTGAACCCGGTCCGAGACCAGAAGCCTGGGCTCCACACCAGCTTCCCGCAGAGCGCAGATCTCGCCTACAAATTTACCCAGATCCAACGCCACCCCGTTTCCAATCACATTGGTGACGTGGGGGTAAAAAACGCCGGAGGGCAGCTGGTGCAACGCAAACCTGCCGTGCTGGTTGACAATGGTGTGGCCCGCATTGCTCCCGCCCTGGAAGCGGACCACCACGCTGGAATCCGCCGCCAAAACGTCTGTAATTTTTCCTTTGCCCTCGTCGCCCCAGTTGGCTCCCACGATTGCCTTGACCATAACGGAATACCTCCAAATTTCGGCTTTTTCGCTGCTAGTATAACACAGAGCGCGCCGGATGTAAAAGGCTAAAAAGAAACGAATCGACGTTATTTTCTATTAATCGTGTTGGTATACGCTTTGTCTCCCCGGAAAAAGACCACAGGCCGTTCCCTACATCCGTGATCAACGGATTTTCCGTGCGTGCAGGCGGCTAGCCGTCGCCCCTACATTTATTACCGAATATCGCAGCCCAAACCGAAGCCCAGCGAAGCGAATTCTGTTTGGAAGGAGGGGCAAGGAAGCGGCGCGGATGACGGCGAAATAGACGCCGGGAGCAGGTGCAGACTTTGCCGCGATGCGCCTCCGGCGGCTTTGCTTCTTTCCCGCGCAAGAAGCAACAGGGAAGAACGCGTCCAAGGCGAGGCTTTTACCAGCCGCCCCTCCTTGGGGATCCTCCCTCCCGCCCCTGCTTACCTGCCCGGCCTCCCGTGTGGCCAGGGTGCAAGCGACCCTGCCCTGACGAAGCGCCCTTTGTTTGAAAATCTCCCGAACCCCACTGTAGGGGCGAGCTGTGCTCGCCCGTGACCGGCCGCAGGGCGTTCCAGCGCCATTGGTAAGACCCAGTGGGAGCCGGGATCAATCTTACGCGTCGTGGGATTTTACTGCAGGCCCTCCACAGCCTCCACCACGCCGGCCAAGGCCTCCGTCTTTAGGGTTTCCGCCTTACCCTCATCAAAGGCCTGCGCCACCGCCGGATCAATGGGGAGCCGGGCCAGTACCGGAAGCCCGAACTCTTCAGCCACCTGATCCAGCTTGCTTTTCCCAAAGAGCTCCAGCTTTTTGCCGCACTCCGGGCATTGATAGTAGCTGTAGTTCTCCACAAAACCCAGCACAGGCACCTGCATCATCTGTGCCATCCGGACCGCCTTGGATACAATCATGGACACCAAATCCTGGGGGCTGGTGA
Source organism: uncultured Eubacteriales bacterium (assembly GCA_958402445.1). Taxonomy (GTDB): domain Bacteria; phylum Bacillota; class Clostridia; order Oscillospirales; family Oscillospiraceae; genus Faecousia. Next base: position 12,748 of record CATXTO010000033.1, on the reverse strand, counting down.
CCACTACAACACCGTCAACCGGGATGGACTGGAACACCGTCAGGGGTACGTCCCCGGTACCAGGCGGCATATCCACAAACAGATAGTCCACCTTCTCCCAAATCACGTCGGTCCAGAACTGCTTCACGGCGCCGGCAATGATAGGTCCCCGCCAGACCACCGGGTCTGTGTCCCGGTCCAACAGCAAATTGATGGACATGACCTGAATGCCGCTCTCCGTCACCGCCGGGTACAGGCCAGCATCGTCCGCCCCCGCGCACTGGAACACGCCAAAGGCCCGGGGCATGGAGGGTCCTGTAATATCGGCGTCCAGCACGCCCACCCGGAAGCCCTTCCGGGCCATAGCCACGGCCAGCTGCGCCGTGACAGTGCTCTTGCCCACGCCGCCTTTGCCCGAAACCACCGCGACCACCTTTTTGACACTGGATTTGGGATTCAGCTGGGCGATGAGGCTCTCTGTTTTGCGGTCCGCGCAGTCCGACCCGCAGGACGAGCAGTTGCCATTGCAGGATTCGCTCATAATGATTCTCTCCTTTGCCGCATCAAATAAAATATTAGGATTGTACTTAGGATGTCAAGGATTCTCTGCATCATTCAACAGGCTGGCCGCTTGAGCCCATTCCTCCAGAAGTTGAGAAAGTCGTGCCTCTGCGGCCTCCTTTTCCGCTAGGAGCCTGGTCAGCTCCTGATAGTCTGACGCTGCCAGCGCAATGCCTTTTTCCAGCACAGCAGCAGCCTGCTCCTGCTTTTCAATCTCCCGCTCCAGCCGGCGGACCAGCTTCTCCTGGGCCTTGTCATTGGGCTTAGGCCGTTCCTTTTTCTCTTTTGGCTCGGAAGCGGCAGCCGTCCGGTCCGCGGCCTCCCGCTGCAAAATGTCCCGGTATTTGGAATAGCCGCACCGGAAATCCCGAATGCGTCCATCCTTTAGCTCCCAAATCCGGTCCGCAAATTTCTCCACAAAGTACCGGTCATGGGACACGAACAGCAGCGCGCCCTCAAACTCCTCAATGGCGCACTCCACCCATTCCCGGGCCGCGATGTCCAGGTGGTTGGTGGGTTCGTCCAGAATCAGCAGATTGATTTTTTCATCCATCAGCATGCACAGCCGCAGACGGGACTGCTCTCCTCCAGAGAGGCTCTTCACCGTTTTAAACACGTCCTCTCCTTGAAACAGAAACGCGCCAAGCCGGTCCCGGGCCATCTGGGGCGTCAGGTTTTTTTCATAGAGCATGGTATCGTACAGACTCCGCTCCGGGTGGGAAAAGTGAATAATCTGAGGCAGGTAGCCCCATTTGACGGAAGGTCCCAGCTTCACCCTGCCCTGGCAGGGCTCCTGGCCCAGCAGACATTGCAGGAATGTGGTTTTCCCCGTCCCGTTGTCCCCAAGCAGGGCAATCCGTTCCCCGCCCTCTACCAATAGGTCCACATTGGAAAAAAGCGCCCGGTCCCCAAAGGCTTTGCCCAAGCCCTTGGCCTCCAGCACCACGTCGCCCTGAAACTCCCGGACCCCAAAGGAAGCCCGCATGGTTTGTTCCTGCCGGGGCCGCTCGGTCTTTCTGATGCGGTCCATTCGATGCTGAATGGACATAGCCCGGCGGTACAGGGTCCGATTGTTGATGCCCCATCCTTTCATCCGCTCCACCGTGTAGCCCAACTGCCGGAGCTTGGCCTGCTCCTGCTCGTATTGCTTGCGCTGCAGCTCAAACCGGGCCTGCTTCTCCTCCATGTAGAAGGAGTAGTTTCCGGAGTAGTACGCTCCCCGACCCTCTACGATCTCCACCACCCGTTGGGCCACCTGGTCCAGAAAGTACCGGTCGTGGGAGATGGTGAGCACCGTTCCCTTGAACCGATTGAGATACCCCTCCAGCCACTCCACGCTCCGCAGGTCCAGGTGGTTGGTGGGTTCGTCCAACAATAAAATCTCCGTCTTTTCCAACAGCAGCCTGGCCAGGTTCACCCGGGTCTTCTCCCCGCCGGAGAGCCGGCTGAACTCCTGCCGCCGCATAGACTCTGGAATACCCAGGCCATTGCAGACCTTGTCAGCCTGCACATCCATCTCATAGCCCCCGCCGGCGGAAAACCGCTCGCAAAGCCGGTCATATTCGTTGAGCATTTCCTTGGGGGCCTGGGCCGTCATTTGCGACTCCAGAGCCTGCATTCGGTCCCGGACCTGTAATAGCTCCGCAAAGGCCGAGCGCAGTACCTCCTCCACGGTGTAGCCCTCGGGATATTGGGGGATTTGGGAGATGAGCCCCACCCGCTTGTGGGGATTCACGAACACCTCTCCCGCGTCAAAACCAATCTCTCCCGTGAGAATGCGGAAAAGCGTGGTCTTCCCACAGCCGTTGCGCCCCAGTATGGCCACGCGTTCGCCCTCCTGGACCTCAAAGCTCAGGCCGTCCAATAGGTTGTCTCCAATTTCAAAGGATTTGACCAAATCCTTCACCGAGATATCAATCATATATTTTCTCCATTTTTATATCGCCATCACCATCACCAAGCAGGGGTTTTGTAGGTCCCACAGGGTTGGGAACACCTCCAGCGGCTGAAACCCCACGGCTTCGTAAAACCGCCTGGTTTTGTCATACTGCGCGTACCGTCCCGCGGCCACCGTCTTCACCTGCAGCAGGCCGTACCCCTTTCCCCGAGCATCCTCCCGCAGGGTCTCAAACAGCATCTTTCCAAAACCCTTTCTATGATATTGGGGCAAGACACCCATTACATAGAGCTCCGCAGTCCGGGAGCTGGTTTGCTTTTCTGAGATAAAGCCCACCGGCCGCTCCCCTTGGAATGCGGCCCAAACCGGCAGCTCCCGGCAGGCGCGGATATACGCTTGCGTACTCTCCGGAATGCCGAACCATTCTGGAAGCGACGTCAGAATCTCCCGGGCGATCTCTGCCTTTTGATCCGACTGGTGGATTTCCCGAACGGACGGGTTGCTAACCCGCATTTCCAGCTCCCAAAGCCCCGGGCGCAGCTGCTTTTTCCCAATTTGCCGAAATCCAAGCCTTTCGTACAGGTCAATGGCGCGGAGATTGCTGGATAGCACGGTCAGCCGGGAATTGGGGCACTGCTTTATGGCAAACTGCAGAAGCTGCGAACCGCAGCCCCGTCCCTGGGCCTCCGGCAGCACATAAAGGCAATCGATTTGCCCGCTTCCTACGGCTACAATTCCCACAGGCTCCGGGTCCCAAACCCAATATAATACCTTACCCTCTTCCAGCAGCCTTGTCAAGTACGCCTGGCAGACCGCGTCATCCCGGCTCTGGAGGAACGCAGGAGAACAAACCTCCCGATGCGATTCCCGCCAGCTCTCCCGGTAAATCCTGGCCGCCTGAGGCAGCCCCTCCTGGCCGACCGGTAATATTCTCACGTATTTCCCCGCCTTTATCACTCCGCGGTCCTGGGACCGCCGTTACTTTCCCGCTCCAGCAGACGAATAAGCTCCGCCCGGCTGGTCATCAAATTCAGCGCTTGTAGCAGAGCGTTGGCGCTCATGTGCTCCGGCAGGCCCAGCTTTTTCATCAGCGTAAGCCGCCGCGCCGCGCTGTCCGACCCTCCGGAGAGGCCCAGCTCGAACAAATCCGCCTTGGTGATTTCTCCCCGGGGGCCCGCGGTGGTCTCCTCCAAAAACGTGGCGCCGGCCCGGCGCAGGACCTCCAGTAGAATCTCCGGCCGCATGCCCTCCACCCCCAGCTTGCCCTCCTTGCCCGGGGTGGTCTTGCGCCGCTCTTTACCCAGCACATCGGGAATATAAGCGTGCTTGACCTGCTCCGGCGGGATAGCGCCCTTTAAAAAGTTGCGGATCACGAAGCCGGCCCCGTCGGAGTCCGTCATCACCAAGAGTCCCCGCTCCTGGGCTGCCCGCCGCAAAAGGCCCAAAAGCGCTTTGTCCCGCATAATCCCGAAACCTCTGGTCTCCAGCACCGTGGCGTCCACCACCTGCAGGAGCGTATTTTTGTCGTACCGGCCCTCCACCACAATCACTTCCCGCACCCTAAGCATGCTGCGCCTCCTGGGCCAGCCGACAAATCAAAAGCTCCAGCAGCCGCTTTGGGTCGTCAAAGGAGGTCTTCAGCTCCGCATCGGTCTCCACCACTAGATTTGCGGCGGCCCGGCAGAAATCCGGTGACAGCCGCCGCGCCGCCGCCACAGTCTTCCGCGCCGTGAAATCCCGCAAGCCATATAGCTGCATCAAGGTGGCCTCTCCCTTCCCCGCATCCAGCAGGGTCCTGGCGGCGGAGAGCCGGCGAAGCTGCGCCCCGATAGCCCCCAAAATAGCAATGGGCTCCTGCTGCAGCAAAAACAGGTCCTCCAGCTTCCCCAACGCGTCCTCATATGCGCCGGCGCCCAGGGCGTCCGTCATCTCAAATACCACCGCATCCAGAACCGGCTCCGTCACCGCGTCAATGTCCTGCCGGGTGATCTCCGGCCCGGCGGCGTAAGCCGCAATTTTCCCGATTTCTCCCGCCAGGGCGGTCATATCGCCGCCGATGCGCTCCATAAGGTATACGCACAGTGCCTGGGAGATGCCCTTCCCCAGGGCCTGCATATGCCGGCTGATCCAAGTCGTGAGGTCCCGCTGGTTTTGCCGGGCAAACTCCACCGAAGCGGCGTTTTTTTCCAGGGCCTCATACAGCTTTTTCTGCCGCCGGTCCGGCCGGTAAGCGATTGTCTCAAACACAAACACCAGGCAGCAGTGCTCCGGCAGGTCCCATAGCAGCTTGATCAGGCGCTCCCGGTCCTGCTCCGCCAGCCGGAAGAGGTCCACATCCTCTACAACAATCAGCGTCCGCTCCGCCAGCATGGGCAGGTTTTCCACACTGTCCAGCAGAGTGTCCATGGAAAAATTCTCCTGATTCAGCCGGTGAAAATTGAATTCCTCTGTCAGCGGGTCAACCAGCTTTTTTTGAAGCTGCCCCAGATAATGCCGCAGCAAATAGCTCTCCTCGCCCCAGAATAAATAGCAACGATCCGGCGTACCCGCCTGCAGCGCCCGCTTAAACGCCTGAAGCGGCGCATCCGTCTGTTTTGCCATATTACCCACCTCTGAATATCAGTGTCCCCTGTTGGTCCGTCCGGTAAATCAAAGCGCCCGCTTGGGCAGCGCGCCCCAGCATTTCCGACGCGGGGTGTCCGTAGGAATTGTCGCCCACGGAAATGGCCACCACGTCCGGCCTCGTCGCTTGCAGCAGGGTCTGGCCGGTGGCGTTTTTGGAGCCGTGATGCCCCGCCACAAGCAGCTCCACATCCGGCAGGCTGTGGGTCGCCAAAAGCCGCCGCTCCATCGCCTCGTTCATATCTCCGGTAATCAGTGTATCACACTCCCCGGCTGTAAACAAGATGGACAGGCCGCTTTCATTGCTGGTCGTCTGAGACAGAGGCGCGAAAATTCGCAAGCACGCCTTTCCAAAGGTCAAACGCAGGTCCTCCGTCACATAGTAGACGGTCCCCTCCGCAGCCTGACCAATGGCGGCACCGGTCTCATCTCCCTCTAGGTAGGGCAAAAATAAATTCTTTACTCGCAGCCGGCTCAGCAGCTGCATTGCACCGCCGGCATGGTCCTCGTCATAATGCGTTAAAATCAGGCCGTCCACCCGGTAAACCCCCTGACTCAGCAAATACCGGGCCGCCTGCTCTCCGGCGTCCTGGGCATTGGAGCCACCGCAGTCCACCACGAAGGTCCTTCCAGCCGACTGCAGAAGCACGCACTGCCCCTGCCCCACGTTCAGCACCGTTACCCGGTATTCGTCTACCATGGGCTCCAGATAGCTCAGGAGCATGCTAACTCCCAAGCCAAGCATCAGCGCACCGGCAAAAAGCTTTTTTCTCCCACATTTGCCCAAGAGGAACAGTCCCAACAGCATGGGGACAAAATACATCCAGGCCGCCACATAGGGCGAGCTGGTATACACCGCCGACAGGGGCATCTTCGCCACCGCACTGGCGATCAAGAGGATGTACCGGACGAACCAGGCGACACACCAGGCAATGCCCCGTCCCAGCGGAAGCCATAAAAGACTCAACAGGCACGCAAAGATCGCCCCATAAAACACCAAACTCACCGCCCAGAGCGCCAGCAGGTTGGTCAACACGCCGAACAGGCTGACCACACCGAAGGTCCAGGCTACAATGGGCGCGGTCAGGGCGCTGGCCCCCAGCGTCACGGAGATAGACGATGCCAGAAACCGGAGTATGCGGCGCCCGAATCCCTTTTCGCTGGCCATCCGCCTGGTAAAAAACCGGTACAGCCTGCCGCTGAACAGGAAAATTCCGGCCATGGCGCCCACAGAGAGCTGAAAGCTCACGGAGGCCGCCACCACCGGGTTGAGCACCAAAAGCGTCAGAGCCGCCGCGGACAGGGCGGAAGGCGGATCGTACTCCCGGCCTAGGAGTCCAGCCGTCAGCATCAGGATCTGCATCAGCGCCGCCCGGCTCACAGCGGGAGAGAAACCGGCCACCGCGGCGAACAGAACAACCGCAGGGATACCAAGCAGCGCCGCCAGTCCCCGGCGACGCCCTACCAGCGTATAGATCAGCGCAAACAAAATGGATACATGCATCCCGGAGACCGCCACCACATGGGAGATTCCCGCCAGGGACATCTGATTGCGCTGGACATAGGACAGGCCGGTTCGGTCCCCCAGCAGCAGAGCTCGGACAAATCCCACCGCGTCCTCGGGGAACAGAAGTTTCAGCCGCGCGGATACCTCTCTTTGTATAACGGCAGGCGCATACCGCCAAGGGATGCGCTCCACAGCGCTCACTTCCACGTTTCCCCGCTGATAGCCCAAGAGAAAAATGCCGTTGGAGCGATGGTACGTGGGTTCGCTTTGGCCGCCGTCCGTGGTGAGGCGCAGCTGGGCGCGCAGGGCCAATCGGTCACCAGGTTGCAGGCCCTTTTCCATTTTGTTGAGATAAAGTCGAATTCGGTAGGACCTTCCCTCCAATACCATGGTCCCATCCACGCTGCAGCCGTATTGTGTCTCCACTGGCCAGTCCCGCAGCTCCACCTGGATGGACTGCACCGTGCCGTCCGCCGTCCGGGCTGGCCGCAGAAGCGTTCCGTCGTAGAACCAGCTCCAGCACAGTCCAACCGACGCCCCCAGGCAGAGCAAAGCCCCGATGGCCAGGGCTCTGTGCCGGTCCCGGAACGCCTGCAGGATTCCGAACGCCAGCAACAGGGCCGCAGCGGGTGGCAGCGCCCAGGCTTCGGGATAGACATAGGTAAAAAAGGCGCAGGCCGCGCCAAAGCCCAGGGTAACCCACATGAGCTTGCGCATGCCCGCGCCTCCTTTCTGCCGCAATTAACTATTTTAGTTCGGAACCCGGCCCTCCTACCGCAGCTTCGAGGCCACGAAATCATCCACGCAGGCCAGCGCATCGTCAAGCCTCAGTACGTCCCGGCCGCCGCCCATAGCGGAGTCCGGCTTGCCGCCCCCGGAGCCGCCGCATACCGCGCACACCTGCTTCACCAGGTCGCCGGCCCGCACCCCCGCAGCCACAGCCTCCTTGCCGCAAACCGCCAGGAACGTAATTTTATCTCCTTGGACGCTGGAGAGCACCGCGGCAGCTCTGGGGTCTTTGTCCCGCAGTAGGTCACCCATCTGCCGCAGCTTGGCGGCGTCCGCGCCGGGAACTGTGGTGGTGAGCACATGCAGGTTCCCCACGGTCCGGGCGGCGTACAGGAATCGCTCCACCTCGCCGGCGGTCTCCTGAGCCTTGAACTTTTCAATGGCCTTCTTCAGCTCTTTGATTTCCTCCACTTGGGTTCTCAACTTCGCAGCCAGCTCCCTGGGGTTGGTCTTCAGCACCGCCGCGGCGCCGTATACCAGCTCCCGGTTCTTCTCCATATCCTCCAGGCAGGCCTTTCCGGTGATGGCTTCAATCCGGCGCACGCCGGAGGCCACGGAGCCCTCGCTCTCAATTCGGAAGGGACCGATCTTGGCCGTGTTGTCCAGATGGGTGCCGCCGCAGAGCTCCACAGAATAGCCGCCCATATCCACCACACGCACCACCTCGCCGTATTTTTCGCTGAACAGTGCCGTAGCGCCCATTTGTCTGGCTTCCTCCAGGGGCATTTCTTGCACCGTCACCGGATAACCCTCCAGGGAAGCCTCCTGCACCAAGGCGTCTACCCGCGCCAATTCCACCGGAGTCAGCGCGGAGAAGTGGGTAAAGTCAAACCGCAGCCGGTCCGGCTCCACCAGGGAACCCGCCTGCTGTACATGGTCGCCCAAAACCTCCTTCAGCGCCCGCTGGAGCAGGTGCGTAGCGGAGTGGGCTCGCATAATGGCACGGCGACGCTCCCTGTCAATGGCGGCCACCACCGGGTCGTTCACCTTGATCTCCCCGGACTGAAGTTTGCCCCGGTGCAGATACTTGCCGCTCTTGTCCTTCTGCACATCGGTGACAACAAAAACAGAGGTTCCCGCCGTGATGGTGCCGTGGTCAGCTACCTGGCCGCCCATCTCCGCGTAGAAGGGCGTCTTGTCTAAAACCAGGACCCCCTCCTCGCCGCCGGCTATGACGCCTGTGAGCTCGTCGCTTACGCAGACCGCCAAAACCCGGGCCTGCTGGGTATCCTGCTGGTAGCCGGTGAACTCCGTGGGCGTGTTGTCTAAGCCCAGGTCCAGGCCCGCCCAGGCAAGGTCTCCCAGGGCCTTTCGGGCCTCCCGAGCCCGGCTCTTTTGCTCCTGCATGAGCCCGGCGAAGCCGTCCTGGTCTACGGTCATACCCTCGTCCGCCAGCATTTCACCGGTCAAGTCAATGGGGAAGCCATAGGTGTCATACAACCGGAAGGCGTCCGCTCCGGAAAACACCGTCTCGCCCTTGGCCTTGTGCTCCGCCAGAAGCTCCGCGAAAATCCGCATGCCGCCGTCAATGGTCCGGGCGAAATTCTCCTCCTCGGTCCGCACGACCTTCTGAATATAATCCGCCCGCTCCCGCAGATAGCCGTAGTGGCCCTCGTTCTCCTGGACCACGGTCTCCACCACCTGGCACAGAAAGGGTTCGCGCATTCCCAAAAGCCTGCCGTGCCGGGCAGCCCGGCGCAGCAGCCGCCGGAGCACATAGCCCCGCCCCTCGTTGGAGGGCAGAACCCCGTCGGCAATCAGGAACGTAGCGGCCCGGATGTGGTCCGTAATGACACGCAGGGACACGTCAGTCTTGGAACTCTGCCCGTAGAAGGCGCCGGTGAGCGCCATGACCTTCCGCGTGATATTCATCACCGTGTCGATGTCGAAAAGGCTGCCGACCTCCTGGCTGGCAATGGCCAGACGCTCTAAGCCCATGCCGGTGTCGATGTTTTTCTGGGCCAGATCCGCGTAATTTCCATGGCCGTCGTTGTCAAATTGAGTAAAGACGTTGTTCCAAATCTCCATATACCGATCGCAGTCGCAGCCCACGTTGCAGTCGGGTTTCCCGCAGCCGTATTGCTCTCCCCGGTCGTAATAGACCTCCGAGCAGGGGCCGCAGGGACCGGAGCCGTGCTCCCAGAAGTTCTCCTCCTTGCCGAACCGGAAGATCCGCTCCGCGGGGATGCCAATTTCCTGGTTCCAAATGGCGAAGGCTTCATCGTCGTCCTGGTAGACGGAAGGGTACAGCCGGTCCTTTTCCAGGCCCACCACCTCGGTCAAAAATTCCCAGCACCAGGCGATGGCCTCGTGCTTAAAGTAGTCTCCGAAGGAGAAGTTACCCAGCATCTCAAAAAAGGTCGCGTGCCGGATGGTTTTGCCGACGTTGTCGATGTCTCCAGTGCGGACACACTTCTGGCAGGTGCAGACCCGTTTGCGGGGCGGCTCCACCTCTCCCTTAAAATAGGGCTTCATGGGCGCCATGCCGGAGTTGATCAGCAGCAAAGACCGGTCGTTTTGAGGAATCAGGGAAAAGCTGGACAGGCGTAAATGGCCCTTCTTCTCAAAAAAGGACAAAAACATCTCCCGCAGCTCGTTCACACCGTAAGCTTTGTGACTCATGGGGCATTACCTCCTAATTATAATTCATACATTACAGATAATGTTTATTTTGTGCAGGAATAAATGGTCATAGAAACGCCCATATCCTGAATCAACAGATCCTTTGGCATTCTGGCCAGTTTGCAGTCTACATAAAAGCTGCCTGGGGCACCAGATACATTGATAATTTGAATGATATAGACAACCCAGAACCAAGAAATGGGAACCACGCAATTGAGTATAAGAATCACAACAGTACACAACAGCAGCGGCACCAGATCAATGATTAGATAGCTTTTTTTGTCAAAATAGGCTTTGCTTCCGGCATAGATATACAGCCCGGCAAATCCATAGTGCGCCCGGCTTCCACTCAAAAGCCGGATAAAAAAGCCGTGTGTCAGCTCCCGCAAGAAGATATACAGAAACATCCCCGCCAGCAGGACAGCCGGCCGGACAAAATAGACCAGCGGCCCGACACTCCAATCGAGGAGCGTGGTAATGGGCACAAAACAATGGGCGGCTAAGACCATCAGCACCATCAGCAGCAGCGACAACCCATGAAGGAGCAACGCGGTTTTTTTATCCTTTTGTATGTCTATCTTTTTGATTTCAGTGTAGCTTTCTGGACGCTCCATGGTACTTTTCATCTCTCTGCCTCCTATTTCTAGCCCTGGCACGCATCTTCTTTTCTTTATAGTATTTTTATTTGCCGGCCCCCATCCGCTTGATACCAGAACATCTCGCTGCAATCCTCCCGGCAGAATACCTCCAGCAACTCCGGCATGTGGTCGCAAAGCCGGTAGCTGTTCAATTTTTGCCGGTTTGTCCAGAATACCGGCCCCTCCTTCGAGCTTTTCAGGGTCCCTTGAAACTGGTCTGTCCGGAACAGCAGTACCATGTAACGGCCCCCCTCAATGGGAAACTGCTTCACGCCGCAGAGCCTCGGGTTTTGGATGGTGAGGCCGGTTTCCTCCCGCACCTCCCGAATGGCTGCGGCCACAAAGCTCTCTCCCGGCTCCACATGGCCCCCAGGAAAGCAGACGCCACCCCAGTCCGGGTCCAGGCGGTCCTCCACCAGCATATTGCCTTCCCCGTCTGTGACCATGACCAATACCGTCAGCTCCACCAACTCTTTTTGATGCATATCGCTTCTCCTCTCCGACACGCAAAAGACAGCCCCGCCCCCGAATAGGGGCGGGGCTGTAAACTCCGCGGTACCACCCTAATTGCCGGGCAGGCCCGGCATCTTTGGCGCTCTGTAACGGGAGCACCCGTCCCGCTCCTCGCGGGCCGCTTGGAAGTGGCTTGCAGCGTTCCCGCCAAGGGGCTTACACCTTCTCCCCTCTCGCTTAAATGCGTTCCGGCTGCTTGGCTTCCGCATGGCGTTTGCCATAATTCTAATTGGTATTTTACCACATTTTTCGGGCTTGTCAACTGGTTTCCCGCTATTTATGCGCTTTTTTCATTTCACGCCGGGTATTACTTCCCCTGCATGGCCCGGCGCAGACGCAGCGCCCGTTCCGGATAGTTGGTGATGACGGAGCTGACGTCCTGGGCGAACAGGTAGGCCAGGGTAGCCGGACCGTTGGGCACATAGGTGTTAATCTCCAAGTTGTGGGCCTTCAGGTCCCGGATTAATCCCGGCGTCAGCCGGATGAAATGGGGATGATAGGCCTGGAAGCCCAGAGAGCAAATTACCCGCCCGGCGTTGGGCAGCGCGTCCTTGTTCAGCAGGCCGCAAGGCAGCTCCGGGGCGAGCTCATGCATCCGCAGCAGAGACTGGGCATGAAAGCTGGAAATTAAAACCCGGTCTTCCTGCCGATACTCCCGGATCAGGTCCCACACCGCTTCCTCTAGGCCGGGATAATCGAAGGTGCCGGTCTTCAGCTCAATGTTGGTATGGATTCCGGTCCCCTGCACCAGCTCGAAATACTCCCGTAGGGTTGGGATAGGCTGAAAACCAAATTTTTCCCGGCTCCGCTTGGCTGCATTCAGCTTTTTCAGCTCCGCTAGCGTATAGTCTCGGACAAAGCCCGTGCCGTCCGTGGTCCGGTCCAGCAGCTCGTCGTGGAGCGACACCACCTCCCCGTCCTTGGACAGATGCACGTCCAGCTCCATTCCCTCCGCGCCAGTATCCAGCGCCTTTTGAAAGGCAAGCAGCGTATTTTCCGGGTAACGGCCGCTGTAGCCTCTGTGACAAACGATTTGAGTCAACGCCTCCGCTGCCTCCTTTTTCATTTTGGCAAAATAGATTCCGACCGATATTCTACCGCGCCTGTAGAAAAAAAGCAACTGAATTATTTCTATGCGGGTCATACATTTTTTGAATTTATTTTAGATATATTTTGTATCTAGATTACACAAATTTGAACATGTATTAGCTATAATATGCTCTAAGCCCCGTCGTGTGCAAAAAGCAATCCTTAACTAAACACAAAAGGTGAGGTCCATATGTTTCGAGTCGATACGCAATTTTCCAATGCAAATATTCCACGCACATTGCGGTTTACTGATCCAATATTCCATGCGTTGATCACCGCCGCAAATGCTAATAACATATCCTTTAATATGCTGGTGCTGCAATGCTGCCAATATGCCTTAGACCATTTGGATCAAAAAGGCAGCAATTCGGCAGAACACCTGTAGGGGCGTGCTTCGCACGCCCGTTCTCTCGCTTCCAGGGTGGTACCTGCGGTCCTGGGAGATGTTTACGGGCGACCGCAGGTCGCCCCTACAACCTCCAAATCGGGATGCACCCTGTAGGGGCGTGCTTTGCACGCCCGCGGGCGACC
>CATXTO010000032.1 GCA_958402445.1 uncultured Eubacteriales bacterium | reverse complement strand
GCCACAGGTCGTTTCTACGCCCCCGAATCGTTGGATTTCCCAGGCGGGCGACCACAGGCCGCCCCTACATCGCACCGTCGATCTTCCTCCCGTAGGGGCGAGCTGCGCTCGCCCGCCAACCCCGCCAACTGGGACACTTCCCCGGCGGGCGACCACAGGTCGCCCCTACAGAATGGCGCTCCTGGCGGCTGACATAACGAAAGCCAAAAACTGCGGGGGAACGGCACGCCGTTCCCCCGCATAACCTATGTTTCATTGTTTTATCGCCGTGCGATTAAAATACGCCCTGCTCCATCATGGCTTCCGCAACCTTCTTGAAGCCCGCGATGTTGGCGCCGGCCACCAGATTGTAGCCCAGACCGTACTCGGCGGCAGCCTCCACGGAGACCTTATGGATGTTCTTCATAATGCCGCGGAGCTTTTCGTCCACTTCCTCCGCGCTCCAGACCAGACGCTCGGAGTTCTGGCTCATCTCCAGAGCGGAGACGGCCACGCCGCCGGCGTTGACCGCCTTGGAGGGGGCCACGATCATGCCCGGCTGCTGCATGAGGAAATACAAAGCGTCGTTAGTGGTGGGCATATTGGCCACCTCGATGTAATAGTGGATGCCGTTGGCGGCAATCTTCTCCGCCCAGGGCATGGTCACGTCGTTCTGGGTGGCGGAGGGCATGATGATGTCCGCCTTTACGCCCCAGGGCTTTTCCTTGGGGAAGAACTGGCAGCCGAACTGGTCGGCGTAGTCCTGCACCTTGTCCCGGCCGGAGTTCCGCATGGTCACGAGATAGTTGATCTTCTCTTCCGTGCAGACGCCGTCGGGATCATAGATGTAGCCGTCGGGCCCGGACAGGGTCACGACCTTGGCGCCCAGCTGGGAGGCCTTCTTGCAGATGCCCCAGGCCACGTTGCCGAAGCCGGAGATGGCGATGGTCTTGCCCTTGATATCGTCACCCTGGTGCTTCAGGACCTCGCAGAGGTAGTAAACCGCGCCGAAGCCCGTGGCCTCGGGCCGGATCAGGGAGCCGCCGTAGGACAGGCCCTTGCCGGTGAGCACGCCGTTTTCAAAGGTGCCCTTGAGCCGGCGGTACTGGCCATACAGATAGCCGATCTCCCGGCCGCCTACGCCGATGTCGCCGGCGGGTACGTCCACGTCGGGTCCGATGTACCGGTACAGAGCGGTCATAAAGCTCTGGCAGAAGCGCATGATCTCGGCGTCGCTCTTACCCCGGGGATCAAAGTCGGAACCGCCCTTGCCGCCGCCGATGGGAAGACCCGTCAGGCTGTTTTTGAAGGTCTGCTCAAAGCCCAGGAATTTGATGATGCCGGGGTAAACAGAGGGATGGAAGCGCAAGCCGCCCTTGTAGGGGCCGATGGTGCCGTTAAACTGGCAACGGTAACCGGTGTTGGTGTGATAGTTGCCCTGGTCGTCCATCCAGGTCACCCGGAAGGTATACATCCGCTCGGGCTCCACCATACGGCCCAGCAGGTCCACCTTCTCGTACTCCGGATGCTTCTCGATGACGGGCTCCAGGGAGGTCAGGACCTCCTCCACCGTCTGGACAAACTCCGGTTCGTTCGCGTACTTTTTCTTGACATTCTCGATGACCCGCGCCAGATATGCGTTCATATGATGTGTCTCCTTTTCTGTTCATAATGAAGGAACTCTTGCAAGATGCTGGGAATCATCCTCTCTATCCTATCACAGATCCCGGAAAAAATGTTGCCAAACTTGCAAAATACTTTTTAGGCATTCTGACCAAAGGATTCGATGATGGAGACGATCTCCGCGCCGATGCGCTGCTGCGCCTCCTGGGTGGCGGCGCCGATGTGGGGCGTGCAGGAGACGTTTGGATGGGCGTACAGGGCCTCGTTCTGGGGAGGCTCGTGGGCATACACGTCCAGGCCGGCGCCCCGGACCTTGCCGGAGTTCAGAGCCTCCAGCAGAGCGTCCTCATCTACGTTGTTGCCCCGGGAGGTGTTGACGATGACCACGCCGTCTTTCATCTTTGCGATGTTTTCGGCGTTGATCAGAGGTTTTCCATCGATGGCGGGGGTGTGCAGGGAGATGAAGTCGGATTGGGCCAGCAGCTCCTCCAGCTCCACATACCGCATGCCCAACTCCTGCTCAATACCGGGGATGTGATAGATATCGGAGGCCAGGACCGTCATGCCCAGGGCCTTTGCCATCCGGCCCAGGCACTGACCGATGCGGCCGAAGCCGATGATGCCCAGGGTCTTGCCTCCCAGCTCCATACCCTTGCCGTAGGCCTTCTTCTCCCATTTGCCCTCCCGCATGGTATGACCGGCGATGGAGATAAACCGGGAGCAGGAGAGCATGTGGGCGATTGCCAGCTCCGCCACGGAGGCGGAGGACGCCTTGGGGGTATTGCGCACGGTGATGCCCGCCGCTTCCGCGCAGGCCACGTCGATGTTATCCACGCCCACGCCGCCGCGGATGATGAGCTTCAGGCGGGAACCCTTTGCCGCCTCAATTTGGCTGGCGCGGATCTTGGTGGCGGAGCGGACCACTACGGCGTCAAATTCCCGCAGCGCCTGCCCCAGGGTTTCGGGGGGATAGGATTCCTCTGTGACCTCGTGACCTTGCCGCCGCAGGGTCTCCAGAGCGGTCCGGTCCATCCCATCAGTGACCAGAATTTTCATAGCACTTTCCCTTCCTCAATGTGTGTATTGGTCCGGCCGTTGGCCGGGAAAACGTCTTACTTTCGCTGCGCCTCAAACTGCTTCAGGCATTCCACCAGCGCCGCGACGCCCTCTTTGGGCATGGCGTTGTAAATGGAAGCCCGCAGGCCGCCCACGGACTTGTGCCCCTTCAGGTTCTCGAAGCCGGCGGCCTTGGTGTAAGCCACCACCTCTGCGTCCAGGTCCTTGGAATCCGTGACGAACGGCACGTTCATCAGGCTGCGATAGGGCCTTTCCACCGTGCCGCGGAACAGCTTGGAGCTGTCCAGGAAATCGTAAAGAATAGCGGCCTTGTCCAAATTCCGCTGATGCATGGTCTCCAGCCCGCCGATTTTTTTCAGATATTGGAACACCTTGCCGCAGACATAAATGGCCCAGCAGTTGGGGGTGTTGTACATGGACCCTGCGCTCGCGTGGGTATCGTAGCGCAGGTACACGGGGGTCTTGGGGTCCAGATCCTCCCGGATCAGGTCCTCCCGGATGATGGCGATCACCATGCCGGCGGGGCCCACGTTCTTTTGGACGCCGGCATAAATCAGGCCGTAGTCCGAGACGTTGCAGGGCTGGGACAGGAACATGGAGGATTGGTCGGACACCAGCACATGGCCCTTGGTGTTGGGCAGGGCCTGATAGGTCAGACCGTGAATGGTCTCGTTTTCGCAGATGTAAACGTAGTCCGTATCCGCCGGGATCTCCAGGTCGGAGCAGTCGGGGATGTAAGTAAAATTGCGGTCCTTGGAGGAGGCCACCACATGAATGCTTCCAAATTTCTTTGCCTCGGCAATGGCCTTTTTGGACCAAGCCCCGGTCTCCACGTAGCAGGCCACGCCGTTTTTCATAAGGTTCATGGGAACCATGGAAAATTGCAGGGTGGCGCCGCCCTGGATGAAGAGCACCTTATAGTTGTCGGGAATGCCCATCAGGTCCCGCAGGTCCCGCTCGGCCTCGTCCACGATGGTCTGGAAGACCTTGGAGCGGTGGGACATCTCCATAACGCACATGCCGGAGCCATGGTAATTCATCATCTCATCCCGGATCTCCTCCAGCACCTCCTCCGGCATGGTGGCGGGTCCGGCGGAAAAATTGTAGATGCGATCGTACATAGCTGAAACCTCCTGTTTAAGTTGGATCGTTGTGAAGCCCGGTCACGCGGGGCTTTTGCTTTCCTCTTGAAATGTCCTTGACGGGCGAACATGTTTTGCCCTCTATTGGGAGTATAATCCACTTTGCGGGAAGAATCAACCATAATTTTCAGATTCTTTTTCTCAGGGACAAAAATTTTCTTCTTCCTGGTATTCTGCACAAAAACAAGCGTATTTGCCTGTGGATTCTGCCAGAGCACAGGCCGGGAGCCGTCTCCGTCTCACGGACGGAGCGACTCCCGGCCTGTACGCGGTTTGGAGCGCGGCGCCAAGGGCTAGGGGCTTTCACGACGGCCCAACGGCCCCGCTTCATCCCCCGGCCCGGCGCGCCGGGCCCATTTCATTCCCCTTTGTATTTTTTGCGGGTGGCCATCCCGCCCCGGATGTGGCGCTGGGCTTTGTTGGTCTCCAGGATGGCCTTTACCTGTTCGTACAGTCCCTTGTTGTACTGGGGCAGCCGTTGGGACAGGTCCTTGTGGACCGTGGACTTGGAAATCCCGAATTTCTGCGCGGCGGCCCGGACAGTGGCCCGGTTTTCGATCATGTACACAGCCAGTTCGCAGGCTCTCTCCTCGATGTGATCTGTCATAAGCGTACCTCCCTGCTGTGTCGTGCCAAAACAACATATGCGCACAGCAGGGGCAGTATGCCGGGCTTTTGTCCCGGGAAATTTGGCGGGCGCCGAGTCTGCCCCGGGACAATCCCATGGTATGCGGAAGGTCTCTGCTTTATGATAGGGAAAAACGGTCTCATGCAGGGCCAGGGTGCAGGCAACCCTGGCCCTGCCGAAACGCCCTTTGTTGTAAATCTCCCAAAATCTGGCTGTAGGGGCGTGCTTTGCACGCCCGCGGGCCACCGCAGCTCGCCCCTACATTCCCGAATCACAACGCACCCTGTAGAGGCCCCGCAAAGGGGAACCTTTGTGGGGAGCGGAGAGGCAAGGGAGCGGTTCGGATGGTGGCCGGGCAGGCCAACGGAGCGTGAGCGGACTTTGCCTCGACGATGTAGGGGCGTGCTCCGCACGTCCGCAGAACGACCGCAGGTCGTTCTCTACATCCTGGTATTTTTCGGTTCCATTTTAGAATGCAGTCCCGTGCGGGCGGCCACAGCTCGCCCCTACAGTTTTGGATGCGCTGGGTGACCCTGCATTCCCTTGGCCAAATCCCCTGCCACGATCAATTTTTTGAGATTTTCTCGGCATTTGGTATGACTCACTTCCCTTGTTTTATAAAACAAACCACCTGGAAATACAAACCCAGTGCCTTCAAAAAACGCCGCCTTGAGTCTTATTTTCCTTCCAATCGTCAATGGGGCTATCGGTACAAAAAGCCGCACAAAAATAAGGCCTTTAAATTTTGCCACTAAATTTTGTGTTTTTCTCTTGTAATTACCACTAGATATAGTATAATAGGTTTCATTCCGCGAAAACGGGCATGCGGTACACAAGAACCAAAGAAGGAGACCATAACAGTGAAGATTATTAAACGCAACGGTGCTGAGGCCGTCTTCGACATCCAGAAAATCGTTTCCGCCATCACCAAGGCCAACCAGGCGGCAGACGAGCCGGTTCGCATGACGCCCCTGCAAATTCAGCGAATTGCGGAAAGCGTGGCCATCAGCTGCCAGGAAATGGGACGTAGTCCCGCTGTGGAGGAAATCCAGGATTTGGTGGAGCGGGCCATCATGGCCCACGGCGCCTTTGAGGTGGCCAAGCAGTACATCACCTACCGCTATACCCGCAGCCTGATTCGCAAATCCAATACCACAGACGACCGGATTCTGACCCTCATTGAAAGCAACAACGAGGAGGTCAAGCAGGAAAACGCCAACAAGAACCCCGCCGTCAACGCAGTCCAGCGGGATTACATGGCTGGGGAGGTGTCCAAGGACATCACCAAGCGGCTCCTGCTGCCCAAGGATATCGTGGAGGCCCACGAGGCCGGCATTCTCCATTTTCACGACGCAGACTATTATGCCCAGCACATGCACAACTGCGACCTGGTGAATCTGGAGGACATGCTGCAAAACGGCACGGTGATCTCCGGCACCCTCATCGAAAAGCCTCATTCCTTCTCCACCGCCTGCAACATCGCCACCCAGATCATTGCCCAGGTGGCCTCCAACCAATATGGCGGCCAGTCCATCAGCCTGACCCATCTGGCCCCCTTCGTCCAAGTGAGCCGGGAGAAAATCCGCCGGACCGTAGCTCAGGAGCTGTCCGCCCTCGGCGTACAGCCAATGCCTGGAACCATCGAAAACGTGGTGGAGGACCGGCTACGGGAGGAGATCCGCCGGGGCGTGCAGACCATTCAGTACCAGGTAGTCACCCTCATGACCACCAACGGACAGGCCCCCTTTATCACCGTGTTCATGTATCTCAACGAGGCCAAGAGCGAGCAGGAGAAAAAGGATTTGGCGGTTATCATCGAGGAGATGCTCCGCCAGCGCTATGAAGGTGTGAAGAATGAAAAGGGTGTGTGGATTACCCCGGCCTTTCCCAAGCTCATTTACGTCCTGGAGGAGGACAACGTGCAGGAGGGCACGCCCTATTGGTACCTGACCCGTCTGGCGGCCCAGTGCACCGCCAAGCGCATGGTGCCGGACTACATCTCCGAAAAGAAGATGCTGGAACTCAAGGTGGACAAGACCGGCCGGGGCAACTGCTATACCTGCATGGGGTGCCGATCCTTCCTGACTCCATACGTGGATGAAAACGGCCAACCCAAGTATTACGGCCGGTTCAACCAAGGGGTGGTCACCCTGAATCTGGTGGACGTGGCCCTGTCCTCCGGGCGGGACCTGGATAAGTTCTGGCAGATTTTCGACCAGCGGCTGGAGCTGTGCCACCGGGCGCTGCTGTGCCGCCACAACCGGCTCAAGGGGACCCTCTCGGACGCCGCCCCCATCCTGTGGCAGTACGGCGCCCTGGCCCGGCTCCCCAAGGGAGAGCCCATCGACAAGCTCCTGTACGGCGGCTACTCCACCATCTCCCTGGGCTATGCGGGTCTGTATGAGTGCGTGAAATACATGACTGGCAAGTCCCACACGGACCCCCAGGCCACCCCCTTCGCCCTTCAGGTCATGCAACACATGAACGACGCCTGCGCGGCTTGGAAGAAGGCCCACAACATCGATTTCAGTCTTTACGGCACGCCCCTGGAGTCCACCACCTATAAGTTTGCCAAGTGCCTGCAGCAGCGCTTCGGTTTGATTCCGGGCATTACAGATAAGAGCTACATCACCAATTCCTACCATGTCCACGTCAGTGAGCCTATCGATGCCTTTGCCAAGCTGGCCTTTGAGGCCCAGTTCCAGCGGCTGAGTCCCGGAGGGGCCATCAGCTACGTGGAGGTCCCCAATCTGCAGAACAATGTCGACGCCGTGCTGGAGCTCATGCGGTTTATCTATGACAATATCATGTACGCGGAGCTGAACACCAAGTCCGACTACTGCCAGGTCTGCGGCTTTGACGGAGAGATCTCGATTCAAGAGGACGAGGACGGCAAGCTGGTTTGGACCTGTCCCCAGTGCGGCAACCGGGATCAGAATAAAATGAACGTGGCCCGCCGGACCTGCGGTTACATCGGCACCCAATTTTGGAATCAGGGTCGGACCCAGGAAATTCGGGACCGGGTGCTGCACCTGTAACGCAAATACAGAGCGGCGTTTGACCCCTCCCCAAACTGTAGGGGCGACCTGGGGTCGCTCGCCGGGGGGATTCTCCGGCCTTGTAAGGTTTGGCGGGCGTGCAAAGCACGCCCCTACAGGGAAACAGCGGGAGCGCACAGCTCGCGCCTGCAAATTTCCATGCATGGTGCCACCGTCCTTTGCCGTCCGCGGGCATGCGCAGTGCGCCTTAAGCGCCCGGGACCAGGAATGCGGTTCAGCAGCCCCGTGCTTGTGGTTGACAAAATTCCGGAACATGCTATGATGAGGAAAACAAACATCGGGAGGAACCTGAACTATGTCGCGAATTACGACCGTGGCAATCGCCGGGCTGGGCAGCCGGGGCAAGGACGCCTACGCCCGGGCCCTGCGGGATTTTCCAGACCGGGCTCAAATTACCGCCATCGCGGACCCGGACCCGGCCAAGGTGGCGGAGGTGGCCGCTCTGTTTCAAATCCCACCGGAGCGCTGTTTCGCCAGCGCGGAGGACCTGCTGGCCCGGGAACGGCTGGCGGACGCCCTGCTGATCTGCACTCAGGACCGGCAGCATGTGAGTCAAGCCCTCCCGGCGCTGGAGCTGGGTTATGACATTCTCATGGAAAAGCCCATTTCACCGGATTTGGAGGACTGCAAACGGGTCCTGGCCGCCGCCCACCGGACGGGCCGGAAGGTGGTGGTGTGCCACGTTCTGCGCTACGCCCCGTTCTACCGGCGCATCAAGGAGATTTTGGACAGCGGCGTTCTGGGGGAGCTGGTCTGCGTCCAGGGCATTGAAAACGTCACCTACTGGCATCAAGCCCACAGCTTCGTCCGGGGCAACTGGCGCGACAGCCGCACCACCAGCCCCATGTTCCTGCAAAAATGCTGCCATGACATGGATTTAATGGTTTGGCTCACAGGGAAGCGATGCAGCCGGGTTTCCTCCTTTGGCTCCCTGCACCTGTTCAAGCCGGAAAACGCCCCGGCAGGCGCCGCCCGGCGCTGCCTGGACGGGTGCCAGGCCAAGGATCGCTGCCCCTACGATGCGGAAAAAATTTACATCACCAATGAAAAAACCGGCATCGCCCGGGGCAACGACGACTGGCCCTGCAACGTCCTGGCTCTGCACCCCACGGAGGAGTCCATCCGGCAGGCCATCGAAACCGGTCCCTACGGCCGCTGCGTGTATTTCTGCGATAACAACGTGGTGGACCATCAGGTGGTAAATCTGGAGATGGAGGGCGGGCTCACCGTCAACTTCACCATGTGCGCCTTCACCGCCGACGGTGGCCGCTACACCAAGTTCATGGGCACCCTGGGCTCCATGATCGCGGACATGAGCAAAAACCGCATTGAGGTCCGGCCCTTTGGCGGGGAGACCACCGTATACGACTTCAATTTGGAGAAAGAGCGCATGTCCGGCCACGCTGGCGGCGACAGCGTCCTGATTTCAGAATTCCTGGACTACCTGGCGGGGGAGCGGCGTCCTGGAATCACCTCCCTGGACGACTCCATGGAGAGCCACTTCATCGCCATGGCCGCGGAGGAGTCCCGCCGCCGAGGCGGCCAATGCATCCGGATGGACACTTTTCGGTAATTTAGGTAGAACGCAATTGCGCATTGCAAGCGCCGGGAGGACCCATGATGGGTCCTCCCGGCGCATAGTATATGAACGGTCCTGTTTCCCGAAATACAACCCTGTAGGGGCGAGCTGCGCTCGCCCGCAAACCCTACGATATAGGTGGCACCTACAGGCGGGCGTGCAAAGCACGCCCCTACATTTTTCTTTCCCAAATTTCGGACCCAAACCGAAGCCCAGCGCAGCGGGTTTCGGTTTGGAGAGGAGGGGCAAGGGAGCGGGCGGAGGTTTCCTCGCCAGGGGAAACGAAGCATAGCGGACTTTGCCCCGACGCAGCGTGCTGCGCCCGCCTGTGAAACGACCACAGGCCGTTCCCTACGCCCCAGAATCGGCGGATTTCCCAGGCGCGGCCACAGGTCGCCCCTATGGGGCACCGCCGATAGACATCCTGTGGGGGACACCTGCGTTTATTTTTGCTTTCGGGACAGGCGCCACAGCGCCAAGCCGAAAAAGACCGCGGCGGCGCCCAGAAGAATTCCCACGCTGGCCAGGGGCGAAACCGCCGTCCCGCCGAACTGATATACCACGCCCATCTGCTGCTTAAAGCCTAGAACAACCTGCGCCGGAGCGCCGTCGAACGCGGCCTGCATTGGCACCTCCATCATGGTTTGCCGCAGCAGCGCCGCGGCATGGGAGACCGGAAAGCATTTAATCACCCATTGGACCCCCTCCGGCAGACTGCCCACAGGCAAATAAATGCCTGTCAGGAAGCCAATCAGGGTGCCGATTACCGTGCTGGCCGTACCAAAGGCGTTGGAGCTGCGGAAGAAGGAGACCAAGAACAGAAGCAGCGCGGTGTTGGTCATCGTGGTCAGCACCAAAAGACCCAGCACCTTCAGCAGCGCCAGGGGGGCCAGCAGGCTGCCGCCGCCGGAGACGATGTAAACCTCCGAGAGGACCAGGGCCACCAGGCTCATAATCAGGCCAATGGTCCCGGCGCTGAGGACGTACCCCCCCAGGATGCTGCTGCGGCGAATGGGCGAGGCGGCAAAATCCCGGTCCAGCTTCCGTGCCTTGTCGTCCATCATGGTGCCGAACGCGCCCATGACCGTGGTCACGGAGGTGACCGTCAAAAGGCCCGCTACAATCCAGGCGTCCATGATCTGGCGCACACCGGGGATTTCCTGGTAGTTCTCCACCCACACGTCCCCCAGGAACAGAGCGTACAGGCCAATGACAATAAACACCGCCAGCAGGGAGAAGAAGACCGCCGTCCGGTCCTTAAAAAATACCTTTAGGTTTCGGATTCCAAAGCCAATCATTCCCGAATCTCCTTTCCCGTAATGGCGATGAACGCGTCGTCCATGGTGCCTTTCACCACCTCGAAGCCCGAAAGATGGGGCTTGCAGGCCTCCAGGATCGGCAGGGCGGAGAGGGTGTCGGGCAGCTGCACCTCCAGAGTATCCGCCACGATGTGATAGGATAGGCCCATGCCCTCCAGCCGCTCCGCCAGAGGCGCAGGGGTCCGGGTATTCAACAGCAGCCGATCCTTGGAGTACTGCTCTTTGAGCTGAGCAGGGGTCCCCTGGGCCGCGATGCGTCCCGCGTCCAGCACCACCACGTCATCGGCAGCGGCGGCCTCCTCCATATAATGGGTGGTTAGAAAGATGGTCATCTCCCGCTCCTGACGCAGGCGGCCGATGGTGTCCCAGACGCTGCGCCTGGTCTGAGGATCCAGACCGGTGGTGGGCTCATCGAGAAATAGAATCCGGGGGGTGTGAACCAGGGCGCGGGCAATGTCGCACCGCCGGCGCTGACCGCCGGAGAGCTTTCCGTAGGGTCGCTTCATCAGGTCCGTCACCCCGGCGGCCTCCGCCGCCTGTCCCACGGCCTGCCCCAGGGCGCGGCCCCGGAGGCCGTAAAAGCTCCCGCGCACCTTCAGGTTCTCCTCCACTGTGAGCAGATCATCCAGGACGCCCTCCTGGAACACCGCGCCGATGCGCTTGCGAATTTCCGGGTCCTCCCGGCCCAGCCGGCATCCGTCTACTAGAACGGTACCCCGGTCCGGCTGTAAAAAGGTACAGATCATATTGATGGTGGTGGACTTCCCCGCGCCGTTAGGGCCCAAAAACGCAAACAGCGCCCCCCGCTCCACGGAAAAGTCAATGCCCCGCACCGCCTGCACCGGGCCATAGGCTTTGTGCAGGTCCTGGACCACTAAAATGGACTCCATTTCATACCTCCCCCGCCGGAATCGGCGGACTTATTTTTTGCATTTCTTCCAGGCCGGTCGGGGCCTGAGCCGCCAGCAGCAGACGCAGCACCCCGTCGGCCAAAAGGCTGAGGTTCTCCCGGCAGCTGGCCTGGATTTGGGAAAAATCGCCTGGCTCACGCAGGGCGGAAAAGGCCGCGGTGATGCCGCAGGACCCATACAGCGCCTCCGCGCCAGGGCCCAACGAGCCGCACAGAGCCACACAGGGCACGTTTTTGGCCTTGGCCCTGCGGCCCACGGCACCCACCACCTTGCCCGCCGCGCTCTGCCCGTCCATGCGGCCCTCCCCAGTGAGCACCAGGTCCGCACCCTCCAGGGCTTTTTCAAAGTGCGCCGCGTCCAGCAGCAGCTCCGCTCCGGGCCGTAATTCAGCGCCGAGGAAAGCGGCCAGGGCCGCCCCCAATCCCCCGGCGGCCCCAGCCCCGGGCAGGTCCCGGACCGAACGGCCCAAATCCCGGGCCATCACCTGGGCAAAGGCCGCGATTTCCCGGTCCAATCGCTCTAGAAGGGGCCCGGATACCCCCTTTTGGGGGCCGAAGACATAGGTGGCCCCTGCGAGACCGCAAAGGGGGCTGCGTACGTCGCAGGCGGCGACGACCTCCAGCTCCAGTGGGGATTCTGGGGATAAAATCCGGGAGATTCGCCCCAGATTACAGGCCAGAGGCTCCACCGCCCGGCCCGCCCCGTCCAGGAAGCGGTATCCCAGGGCCGCGGCCATGCCCAGGCCGCAGTCGTTGGTGGCGCTGCCGCCCAGGCCCAGCAGGACCTGCCGGATGCCCAGCGTCTGGGCATGGCGCAGCATCTGCCCCACCCCGTAAGTACTGGCTCGCAGGGGCTCCCGCCGGGCGCCCGCCAGGGAAAGCCCCGCGCAGGCGGCCATCTCCATCACCGCCCGCCCGTTCGGCAGCAGCCCGTAAAAGCAGTCCACTGGGTCGCCCAGAGGGCCCTGCACCCGCAGGGGCACCCGGCGGCCTCCCAGCAGGTTCAAATAGGCCTCCACCATCCCCTCGCCGCCGTCTGCCAGGGGGATGGCCACCACCTCAGCCTCCGGCACATGACGACGGACCGCTTCCTCCATTATGTCGCAGACCTCTCCGGCTCCCATGGTGCCCTTAAAGGAATCCGGCGCCAGGATGATTTTTTTCATGCGTCCCGCCCCCTGCCTGATCATATCTTCATCCCCCGCAGCAAAAGCAGCGGACCTATCGCAAGGGCCGCTGCTCAACATGTCAAAAAAGTCTCGCAGAGTTCGCGCCCGCAGGCGGCGAAAAGATACAGATCATGTTCCGCCGCGACATGTGCGTGGCGGAGCATACCGCTCAGTCTGCTGCAATTCCTTTGTTGAATAGCCCCGCAGGGGTTTTCGACAGTCTGAGCGGACCTACCGCAAGGGCCGCTGCTTAATCTGCGAAAATCGGCGGGGATACTGAGGCGGCGTGGGCCGGACCTTCCGGATTACCGCCACGCTGTGGCAGACTCCGTCCCGGGAAAAGGCCTCCGTTCGCTCCAAGCGCCCGCCCAGCAGCTCTATAGACCGAGCGGCCTGCCGCAGCTCCTGCTCCGCGCCGGCGCCCTTCATCGCGAAAAACGCGCCGCCCACCCGCACAAAGGGCAGGCACAGCTCACACAGAATATCCAGCCGGGCTACCGCCCGGGATACCGCGTAGTCGTACTGCTCCCGGACCTGCAGGGCGTACTCCTCCGCCCGGGCCGTGACGCAAAAGGCCTCGATTCCCATAGCGGGCAGGGTTTCCCGCAGCCAGGCCATCCGCTTGCCCAGAGAGTCCAGCAGGGTCAGCTCCAGGCCGGGGCAGGCGAGCTTCAAAGGCACGCCGGGAAATCCCCCGCCGCAGCCCACATCAATGACCCGCTTGCGGGAGAAGTCGGCCAGGGTCAAAAGCGTCAGGCTGTCCAGGAAATGGAGCCGGGCCACCTGGACGGGGTCCGTAATGGCGGTGAGGTTCATCACCTGGTTTTTTTCCAGCAGCGCCCGGCCAAACCGGCACATACGCCCCACCGCCTCCGCCGGCGGCTCCAAGCCCAGCTCTTTCAGGCCAGCCCAGAGGGCCTGCTCCATGCCGTCTCCCATGCTCAGTTCTCCCCGGAAGGAGCCGTAGTCTCCGCCGTGGCCTCCGGGAATACGTCCTCATACCGGAACGGGTCGAAGGCCGGGGGCTCCGGCTCGTCGTTTTCCGCGTATTGGTCTAAATACCAAGCCACCAGCAGGTCGGACACCCGATCATAGGATTTGATGCCCTCTTCCTGCCCGTTGGACTCCAGAAACGCGCTGTAGGCCTGCTGCGCCTGCTCCTTCACGGGCCCATCGCTCTGGGCCACATTCTCGTTGTTGGCCTCCAGATCATGGCGCAGCTCCTGGCTGGCCCCGGACCGGACCGCCCGCCAGGCATCCCCGTCCACCTGCGCCAGGGCGTTGGAGCAGTACAGATAGGCCATCAGGTAGCCGGAATAACGGAACTGAAGGTCCTCATTGGCCTCGCAGGCCAGATAGCCCGCAAAATTGGCGCTGTCCTCCGAGGCAATGGCCAGCCGGTGGGCCATTTCATGGCACATGTTGAAGGGAATGGTGGCGGCATATACGTCGGGGTTCACCGCCGCCTCCCCCGTGAGTCCCACTGTGACCCCGGCGGTGCCGAACTTGCTGAACAGGCCGCTCCAGCCCAGCTTCTTCACCGGCTGCCGCGCCCCGGCAAAAATCGAATAATCTTGCACCAGATTGTCAAAGCCATCGCCCGCCTTCTGCGCCTGGATCTCAAACTGCTCGGGTTTCAGATCGCCGTTTTCCTCCCGGGGCAGCTGGGACGCCAGCGCGTTGGCCTGGTCCCGGTAATAAATGGCGGCGTCCTCCAGGTCCACCACCGTATAGTCCCGGACCTCCAGCTTCATACTCTCGGCAATGGGCCGGTTATAATAATTCAGGCCCCAAATGGCGGTAAAAATAAAATATACCATGGACACCGGGGCCAGAACCCAGCCCAGCCACCGAAAAAAATTCCACCGGAACAGAATCATCAAGCCGATGGAGAGAATGACCAGCACCAAAAACGCAGCCAGCGCCGCCTGCCAGATGCAGAAATCCGCTTTGGCGCTCCAGTTCGCCAGGTACGCCTGCATGGTCCGGGAGGCGAAGGGATAAGCAAAATTCATCAGCGCATCATAACGGACAGCCAGCAATTTCAGCAGTGCCGTCAGCGCCGCAAATACGGCAGCTACTAGGATTCCACGCAGGTTCTTCATCGCAGCGCTCTCCTTTTGTACCAATTGAAGTCCCAGGGCCAGAACGAGGAAACGCCCCGCCGGCCCTGTGCCGCCGCCTGGAGAGGCAAAACGCCTACTTCCGCAGCGTACAGTTTTCTTGCTGATTATAGCATATCCGAATCAAAATGTCTTCAACAAAATTTTTTAATTTCCGCTGTCGGGCGCGTGGAAGTAAATCTGCTGTATATTTGTATAAACACACAATTTTGATGGACAAAAAATATTGGATATGTTAAAATGATATGCGGTGGAAGTTGGCATTCCGCCGGGCATTTTGACGGAACAAGCGGAAACCCTTTTTCACGGTGCGTTCCGCATCCTTTTATCTTAAATCATCAGGAGGATTTTTCATGGAAACGTATGGTCTGGAAAAACTGGGGATTTTAGCCCCGAAAGCCGTATATCGGAACCTGGGCCCCGCTCAATTGACGGAGGCCGCCCTGCGCCGGGGCGAGGGCAAGCTCTCCAATACCGGGGCGCTGGTGGTGACCACCGGCAAATACACGGGACGCTCCCCCGACGACAAATTCATTGTGGATACCCCCGCCGTCCATAACGACATCGCCTGGGGCAAGGTGAACCGCCCCATCTCCCGGGAGAAATTCGACGCCATCCGGGCAAAGCTCTGCGCTTACCTGCAGAACCGGGAGATTTTCCTGTTCGACGGGTTTGCAGGGGCCGACCCCAAGTACACCAAGAAATTTCGGATTGTCAATGAGCTGGCCTCCCAAAACCTATTTATCCGCGACCTGCTGATCCGGCCCACGGACGAGGAGCTGGTCTCCTACGGTCAGGCGGACTACACGGTCCTGTGCGCCCCCGGCTTCAAGTGTGACCCCGAGGTGGACGGCGTGCACTCCGAGGCCGCCATCATGATCGACTACGAGGCCCGGCTTATCGTCATTTGCGGCTCCCAGTACGCCGGGGAAATCAAAAAGAGCGTGTTCTCCACCATGAATTATGTCCTGACCAAGGAGGACATTTTGCCCATGCACTGCTCGGCCAACATGGACCCCGTCACCGGGGAGACCGCCGTGTTCTTCGGCCTTTCCGGCACCGGCAAAACCACCCTGTCCGCCGATCCCAATCGGAAGCTCATCGGCGACGACGAGCACGGCTGGTCCGCCGACGGCATCTTTAATCTGGAGGGCGGCTGCTACGCCAAGTGCATCAACCTGTCGGCGGAGAACGAGCCCGACATTTACAACGCCATCCGGTTCGGCGCTCTGGTGGAGAACGTGGTCATGGATCCGGAGACTCGGGAGCTGGACTTTGACGACGGCAGCCTCACGGAGAACACCCGGGTGGGCTATCCCATTTCCTATATCTCCAACGCCGCCATCCCCGGCGTGGGGGGCATCCCCAAAGTGGTTATCTTCCTGACGGCGGACGCCTTCGGCGTACTGCCCCCCATCAGCCGCCTGGACGAGAACGCCGCCATGTATCACTTCGTCACCGGCTTCACCTCCAAGCTGGCGGGCACCGAGCGGGGCATCACAGAGCCCAAGCCCACCTTCTCCACCCTGTTTGGAGAGCCCTTCATGCCCATGGATCCGGCTGTTTACGCCGGGATGCTGGGCCGGAAGATCGAGCAGTACGGGGTAAAGGTCTACCTGGTGAACACCGGCTGGTCCGGCGGTCCCTACGGCGTGGGTGCCCGGATGAAGCTGCGCTATACCCGGGCCATGATCACCGCCGCCCTGAACGGCACCTTTGACCGCGTGGAATACCGGCACCATGAGGTATTTAACGTGGATGTGCCCCAGTCCTGCCCCGGCGTACCCGACGAGATCATGAACCCCCGGGACACCTGGGCCGACAAGGCCGCTTACGACCAGCAGGCCAACAAGCTTGCCGCCATGTTCCAGGAGAACTTTGCCAAGAAGTATCCCAACATGCCCAAGCACATTGCCGCGGCCGGTCCCAAAGCCAAATAACTTAGGCTTCTCTTTCCCCTGGGGACGGCTTTTGCCGTCCCCAGCACGACAAAAGCGGCAGGAAAGGGCCATGCGCCCGACCGACCGGACGCGCCGCCGTTCCCCGCGGTTTTTGCCGCCCAGAAACGCTGAAAACCCTGCAATTGAAATGGAGGTACGCACCATGCCCCAAAAAGGAAAGCAAAAAGTACAATTTGTAGAGACCGTTTTGCGGGACGCGAACCAGTCTCTCATCGCCACGCGGCTGCCCTACAGCAAGTTTGAACCCATCCTCGCCACCATGGACAAAGCCGGCTATTACGCCGCGGAGGTCTGGGGCGGCGCCACCTTCGACGTGTGCCTGCGCTATTTGAACGAGGACCCCTGGGAGCGGCTGCGGAAAATCCGGGCCAAGATGCCCAACACCAAGCTACAAATGCTGCTGCGGGGGCAAAACGTCCTGGGCTACGCCCATTACCCCGATGATTTTGTCCGAAAATTTGTCCAAAAGAGCGTGGAAAACGGCATCGATATTATAAGGATTTTTGACGCCCTCAACGATGTGAACAACCTAAAGGTCGCCATTGAGGAGACGGTCAAATCCGGCGCCATCGCTTCCGGCACCATCTCCTATACCACCAGCCCCGTGCATACCCATGCCAATTATGTGAAGATGGTCAGAGAGCTCCAGGAGATGGGAGTCCAGTCCATCTGCATCAAGGATATGGCCGGTATCATGGGCCCCAAGGAGGCCTACGACCTGGTTTCCGCCATCAAGGACGCGGTGGATTTGCCCATCGACCTGCACACTCACTCCACCACGGGCCTGGCCTTCATGACCTATTTGAAGGCCGTGGAGGCCGGGGTGGACATCATCGACACCGCCATCTCCCCCTTCTCCGGCGGCACCTCCCAGCCCGCCACCGAGACCTTGGCCTACGCCCTGCGGCAGCTGGGCTACCGGTGCGACCTGGACGACAAGGCGCTCAAGGAAATGGCCGATTTCTTCAAGCCCATTCGGGACGGTTACCTCAAAGACGGCACCCTGATGCCCAAGTCCATGGCCACGGATACCCAGTGCCTGACCTATCAGGTGCCCGGCGGCATGCTGTCCAATCTGCTCAGCCAGCTCAAGATGATGAACGCCCTGGACCGCTTCGACGAAGCCCTGGTGGAGACCCCCAAGGTCCGCAAGGACCTGGGCTACCCGCCCCTGGTCACCCCGACCTCCCAGATGGTGGGCGTTCAGGCCGTGCGCAATGTGTTGGACGGGGAGCGGTACAAGAACGTCTCCAAGGAAATTAAGGCCTACTGTCGGGGCGAGTACGGCCAGACTCCCGCGCCCATCGACCCCAGAGTCCGGGAGAGAATTCTGGGGGAGGAAAAGCCCCTGGAGGGCCGGTACGCCGACACGCTAAACCCCATTTTTGAAAAGACCAAGCAGGAGCTGGGCGCCGCCGCCCGCAGCGACGAGGATGTGTTGAGCTATATCGCCTTCCCGCAATTGGCGGAGAAGTTCTTTGCCCAGCGGAAGGCCCGGGAGGAAAACGAGGCCACCTATACCATCGAGGCCATGTGAGGAGGATGCCGCTATGCTGTCTATGATTACGCTGGGCGACGCGGGCGTTATCGCGCTGCTGGGCTACGCTGTGGTCTTCGTGGGCATCACCGTTTTGATGTTTGTAGTCATGCTGGTGAGCAAGCTGGTGCTGTCGGCGCAAAAAAAGCAGCCGTCCCCCGCCCCCGCCGCGTCTGTTCCCGTTTCGCCGCCTGCGTCCAGCCTGCCGGAGGCCCCCGGGGCCGCAGGCAAGCTGAAGCTCTACGGCACCGACCCCAAGACCGCCGCCATGCTCATGGCCATTGTGGCCGATCAATTGGGCAAGCCTGTGAACGAGCTGCGTTTTATTTCCATCAAGGAGGTCAAGTGAGAAATGAAATATAAGGTTACGCTGAACGGCCGCACCTACGAGGTGGAAGTGGAGGCCGGCAAGGCCATGCTGACGGACGAATACGAGGCCTACGCCCCGGCGCCTACTGCAGCGCCCGCCGCGCCCGCGCCGGTCCCGACCCCCACGGCCGGCGCCGGGGCCGGGGCGGTGACCGCCACCGGAGAGGTCATCAAAGCGCCCATGTCCGGCACGGTGCTGAAACTGCCGGTCCAGCAGGGTCAAAAGATGAAAAAGGGCCAGGTCCTGGTGATTCTGGAGGCTATGAAAATGGAAAACGAGATCGTGGCCCCTCGGGACGGCACGGTGGCCCAGGTGGTTGCGGCCAAGGGTGCGGCGGTGGAGTCCGGCGCGCCGCTGGTCGTCCTGGCGTAAGGGGGCTGGCCTATGCTTGCGTTTAACGTGGGGGAAACCCTTCTGAAGCTGTGGAACGACTCCGGCTTCGCCTCCTTTTTGGCGGAGGGCGGCTGGAAGAATTTGATTATGATCGCGGTGGCCTGTGTCCTGCTGTATTTGGGCATCGTGCGGAAATTTGAGCCGCTTCTGCTGGTGGGCATCGCATTTGGCTGCCTGCTCACCAATCTGCCCGGCGCGAACCTGTACAGCCCAGAGCTGTGGGATCGGTTCATTGCCGGAGAAGTGGGCTATGGCGACATTGCGAGCCGGGGCGGTCTGCTGGATATCCTGTATATCGGCGTGAAATCCGGCCTGTATCCCAGCCTGATCTTCCTGGGCGTGGGCGCCATGACGGACTTCGGTCCCATGCTCTCCAATCCCAAGAGCATGCTCATGGGCGCGGCCGCCCAGCTGGGTGTCTTTCTCACCTTCTTTCTGGGCGTGCTCTGGGGCTTCAGCCCGGAGGAGGCCGCCTCCATCGGCATCATCGCCGGCGCGGACGGCCCCACTGCCATCTTCCTCACCACCCGGCTGGCCCCAGCGCTGCTGGGCGCCATCGCCATCGCGGCCTACACCTACATGGCCCTGATCCCCATGATTCAGCCGCCCCTGATGCGGATGGTCACCACGAAAAAGGAGCGGGCCGTGCGCATGGAGCAGCGCCGAGAGGTCTCTAAGACTGAACGGATCGTATTTCCCATCGTAGTGGCGGCCTTCGTCATCCTGCTGCTGCCCGCCACCGCGCCCCTGGTGGGTTGCCTGATGCTGGGGAATCTTTTACGGGAGTGCGGCGTCACCCAGCGGCTGTCCGATGTGGTGCAGAACGCCCTGATGAATATCGTCACCATCTTTCTGTCCATCTCCGTGGGCGCCACCACCGTGGCCTCCCGATTCCTCACCCTGGGAACCCTGAAAATCATCGGCCTGGGGATTCTTGGCTTCGGGATCTCCACCCTGGGTGGCCTGCTGATGGGGAAAATTCTGTACAAGGTCACCGGCGGCAAGGTCAATCCACTCATCGGCTCGGCCGGCGTGTCCGCGGTGCCTATGGCCGCCCGGGTCAGCCAGGTGGAGGGACAGAAATACAACCCCGGCAACTATCTATTGATGCACGCCATGGGGCCCAACGTGGCGGGCGTCATCGGCTCGGCCATTGCGGCGGGCTTCCTGCTGGCCGTATTCGGCTAAAGCAAACCCTATCCGTGCGGAAACGCGCCGTTCCAGCAGCCCCCGCCGGCAGATCCGGCGGGGGCTTTTCCAAATTGGAAGGGTACAGCCTATCTTCTTTTGATTCCTCCCATCAGAGTGAGCCGCTCCCCCGCTGTTTCTCCCTGTAGGGGCGAGCTATGCTCGCCCGACAAACCCTTCAAAACCGGCGCATTCCACCAGCGGGCGACCAAAGGTCGCCCCTACATCGCAC
>CATXTO010000031.1 GCA_958402445.1 uncultured Eubacteriales bacterium | reverse complement strand
GTAGGGGCGAGCTGCGCTCGCCCGCGGAACGACCACAGGTCGTTCCCTACATCCCGAAATTTGAAATGCATTCTGTAGGGGCGAGCTGTGCTCGCCCGCGGAACGACCACAGGTCGTTCCCTACATCCCGGAATTTGAAATGTATCCTGTAGGGGCGAGCTGCGTTCACCCGCGGAACGACCGCAGGTCGTTCCCTACATCCTGAAATTTGAAATGCATTCTGTTAGGGGCGAACTGGCTTCCCACGGAACGGCGAAAGCCGTTCTTTTTTATTGTAAAAGGAACTGGGACTTGACAGAGCGACAGAATACCTGTATACTTGCTCATGCAGAAAGTTCACAAAATGAACTAAATGGAGGGCGAACAAGTGGTGAAAATCCGGGAATCCGGGGAGATGCTGGTGGAGGCCTGGCTGGCTTTGTCCTCTGCGCTGTGGAACAGCCGCGTGGTGTATGATATGACCTTCAGCGAGGTCAGTATTTGCAATCTGCTCACCCGAAACCCCAGTAAAACGTCTACGGCCACAGAACTGTGCCGGCGAACCGGCCTTTTGAAGAGCCAGATGAACCGGGTTCTGCGCGCTATGGAGAACAAAGGACATTTGACGCGAGTTCGATCCCAGGCGGACCGCCGCGTGGTATATCTTCGGCTGACGGAGGCTGGCAACGCCGCTTATCAGCGGGAGCACAAGCAAATTATGGAGATGGTGGACCGCCTGGTGCTGGAAATCGGCCCGGAGGAGTCCCAGGAAACCGCTCTGCGGGTCCTGCGCCTGGCGCAGACCCTGCAGCGGATACAGGAGGAAAAGGAAACCATATGACAAGAATTCTCACGGATTCGGCGGCGGATTTTCTGCCGCAGGAATTGGCGGCGCAGGGGATTGCCTGCGTCCCAATGACCATCAACTTCGGGCCGGACTCCTATGTGGACGGCGAGGCCCTGAGCAAGGCGCAGTTCTATGACCTTTTGGAGCAGGGGGCTTATTTTCCTACCACGTCGCAGCCGGCTCCTTTTGATTTTGAGACGCATTTTCGCGCGGCGAAGGATGCGCAAGACGCCATCGTGGCTGTGCTGATCTCTTCCGCCCTGAGTGGAACCTTTCAGGGCGCCTGCATGGCCCAAGCGTCAGTGGGCTGGGAGGAAATTTATCTGGTGGATTCTCGCCAGGCCACTGCCGGTCAGCACCTGTTGGTGGATTACGCAGTACGGCTCCGGGAACAGGGTCTGTCCGCCAGGGCCATTGCCCAGGCTTTGGAGGAGGTAAAGCCCCGGATTCGCCTCTTTGCCAGCGTGGACACCCTGGAATATCTATACCGGGGCGGTCGGTTATCCAAAACCGCCGCAAGTCTGGGGACCCTGGCCCATGTGAAGCCCATTGTCTCGATCAATCAGGCCGGTGAGGTAGCGGTGGCCGCCAAATGTATGGGACGCAAACGCGCCATGGATTATTTGCTGGAGCAGATCAAGCGGGCGCGGCGAGACCCTGCTTTTCCGGTTTACACCCTCTATTCCCATGATCGTACCAACCGGGATCTGCTGGCCGGCCAGCTGGAGCAGCTGGGTATTTCCGTGGAAGAGCGGTTTTGCTGCAACATCGGGCCGACCATAGGCACCCACGTGGGCGTAGGCGCTTGCGGTTTGGTATACGTGGAGCGGTAGCGCGTGGCGTGCCTTTTCCGTTTCTGCGCCGCTGTAGTTGGCATTGCGGCATAGCAAATCAGCCCTTTTGCCATTGACGGCCAGAAAGCTGCGCGGTATAATAATCCTGGCCCCATTGAACTTGCATATTTTTTACAGCTTTACGGGCCAGGAGGCGCGCTATGTTGACTTATGCGCTCAATCGAGAGCATGGCCCCTTGTACGAGGATTTATATCGCCGAATTCGTGCGGATATCCTGGAGGGACGCCTGACGCCTGGGGAAAAGCTCCCCTCGAAACGGGCGCTGGCGGATCATCTGAAAATCAGCAAGGTCACGGTGGAGACGGCTTATGCCCAACTGGCTGCGGAGGGCTATCTTCGTTCCCGGGAGAAGGTGGGTTATTTTGTGGAGGCCGTGGAGCAGGGCAGGCCGATGCTCCCGCCGGAACCGTTGCAGGCGCGGGAAGAAGCAGGGCCAGTCTGGGCTGCGGATTTAACCGCCAACAGCATGTGCGCCGCGCCCTTTCCTTTTTCCGTGTGGTCCAGGCTGCTGCGGGAGGTTATGCTGGACTACGGAGAGGAGCTGCTGCGCCCCATGCCCCGACACGGCGCGCTGGTGCTGCGGGAGGCCATCGCTGCATACCTGTATGGCTTTCGCTCCATGCGAGTCTCCCCGGATCAGATTTTGATCGGGGCCGGCACGGACTTTTTATATAATCTTTTGGTCCAGCTTTTGGGCCGGGATCAGCGTTATGCGGTGGAGGACCCCGGATATGGGAAGATCCGCCAGGTTTATGAGGCCAGCGGGGCAGTTTGCCAGACCGTGCCCCTGGATGGCGACGGGGTCCGGATGGAGGGCTTGGCGGGAGCGGATGTGGTGCATTTGTCCCCCTCCCACCACTTTCCCACAGGCATTGTAACGCCCATCCGCAGGCGGCAGGCGCTGCTGGAATGGGCGGAGGCGGCGCCGGGGCGGTATCTCATTGAGGATGATTATGACAGCGAGTTCCGTCTGGCCGGCAAGCCGATTCCCACGCTGCACTCCATTGACCATATGGGACGGGTCATTTATATCAACACGTTTTCAAAAAGTATCGCTCCCTCTATCCGAATTGGGTATTTGATCTTGCCGCCGGAACTGATGGCGCAATTTCGCCAGCGTCTGGGCTTCTATGCCTGTACGGTGCCCAGCTTTGAGCAGTATACCTTAGCCCGCTTCCTCAGCGAGGGATACTTTGAAAAGCACATTAACCGAATGAAAAAATATTACCGGACCCAACGGGACCAAATCATTCAGGCGCTGCAAGAGGCCGGCTTTGCCGCTCGGATTGCCATGGAAGAGCAGGATGCGGGCCTGCACTTTCTGGTGCGGGTGAAAACGGAGCGCAGCGACGAGGAATTAAAGGCCCTCTGCGCCCGGGCCGGGGTGCGGATTCGCTGCCTGTCGGATTATAGCCTGACTGCCAAGGTGCCCCCACATTGTTTGGTCGTAAATTACTCCGGATTTGACGGCTGTGAGGCCCGGGCAGTGGTGCACCGGCTGGAACGTGCGTTGGAGGCGGAAGGGAAACTGGGAAACCGGTGATATTCCTATTGACATTCCGCTTAAATTTTGTATAATGAATCGCAGAAGCTTTGAAAATGCGAGGGAATTTTGTTCATGAGCGACAGCGACAGTAGCGACGGGGACCATGCCGCCTGCCAAGAAGCGTATAGCATAGAATTGCCATAGGAAGATCAGCATAACCTGCGTCCGTTCGGACAGCGGGTTGTGCTTTTTTTGCATTTTTTCAACATATATTTAGGAGGAGACGAAATATGAGCGGTTCCATAGGATGGCAAATTTTGCTGCAAGTCTGCTTAATTGGGCTTAACGCGGTATTTGCATGCGCGGAGATTGCCGTCCTTTCGATGAATGAGACGAAGCTGGATAAGTTGGCGGAGGCGGGGAACAAAAAAGCAGGCCGTTTGCGCCGGCTGATGGCGCAGCCAGCCCGTTTTTTAGCGACCATTCAGGTGGCCATCACCCTATCCGGCTTTCTGGGAAGCGCTTTCGCGGCGGATAATTTTTCGGAATTGCTGGTCAATTGGCTGGTGAGCTTAGGTGTTCAGATACCCGCCCGGACCTTGGATACCATCGCCGTGATTCTCATTACCATTATCCTGTCCTATTTCACGTTGGTTTTTGGGGAACTGGTACCCAAACGCCTGGCGATGAAAAAGACGGAGCAGCTTGCCCTGGGGATGTCCGGCATGATCAATGTTATTTCTAAGGCGTTTGCTCCCTTGGTGTGGCTGCTGACGGTATCGGTAAACGGTGTGCTGCGTCTCCTGGGCGTTGACCCGGACCACAACGAGGAGGAGGTCAGCGAGGAAGAAATTCGCATGATGGTGGATGCGGGCGGCAAAAAGGGCGCCATTGACCGGGAGGAGCAGAGTTTCATCCAAAACGTCTTTGAATTTGACGACCTGACCGCAGACGAAATTGCCACGCATCGAACGGAGGTCGCACTGCTGTGGATGGAGGAGAGCCCGGAACAGTGGGAACAGACCATCCGGGACAGCCGGCACTCTATGTACCCAGTCTGCGGAGACAGTGTGGATGATGTGGTGGGAATCCTGAGCAGCAAGGACTACTTCCGGTTGACGGACAAAAGCCGGGAGAACGTGATGCAAAAGGCGGTGAAGCCGGCGTATTTCGTACCGGAAACTGTGAAGGCCGATGTGTTGTTCCGCAATATGAAAGGACGGCGGGTCCGGTTCGCGGTAGTATTGGATGAATACGGCGGACTTAGCGGCATTGTGACCATCAACGACTTGCTGGAGCAGCTCGTTGGGGATTTTGACGACGAGGAAGCGGAGGCGGAGCTGGGACCGGAGATTGAGCGGCTGGACTCGCAAACCTGGCGGATTCGAGGCGCGGCGCCCCTGGACGACGTGGCGGAGCTGCTGCAAATCGAACTGCCGGTAGAGGACTATGATACCTTTGGCGGCTTGGTCTTTGGCGCCATGGGGGCCATTCCGGACGACGGCACCCAGCCGGAGCTGGATGTGGCGGGTCTGCATGTGAAGGTTCAGAAAATCCTGGACCACAGGATTGAGCGGGCTGTGGTTTGTCCGCTTCAGGCAGTGGACGCGACGCAGGAATCCCCACAAGACGATAAATAGGCCAAAAGGGAATATGGGATAGAATTCAAGGCGCGCTGCAAAACGAAGTTTTGCAGCGCGCCTTGTTTTATACTCGGAGCAGGAGACAGCCGCTGACGCAGCTGGAGAGGAGCCTGTTTGGGCGTGCTTTGTACCCCCGCGGGCGACTACAGGCCGCATCCAAAACATTGCAGACGGCGGCGGTACCGCCTGTCTCCGGACCGGTCAGTCTAAAGAAGGTTAGTTTCCAAGGTTGGAATTGAAACACCCCGGCGGATTTTCCGCCGGGGTGTGTTATATTTGTCCCCCAGGGGAATAGGCCTGGACGAGCGCAACTCCTTGCGCCATCCGTTATAACGAAGGCCTCAATGCATTTCGTAATAGAAGCAGGCCAGTGCATAGGAAATGCGGCAGGCGCTGTCGGAATAGGAGAAATCCACCTTGGTATATGCTCTGCCGTACCCCTCCAAATAGCTCCCCGTTGACAGGTAATTCCAGTCATCGGTCTGCCAGCTCTGAATCCCCTTCATATTGTTGAACTTATCCAGCATCTCCTCCCGCAGGGCGGTATAATCTGCCTCGGGAAGTGTATACGACACTTGAATTTGCCACTCATAGTCATAGGTGTGAACGTACCAATAGGAAAAATTCACGTCCTGCGCGGATTCTGGTAAGGAGAATGCCAAATTGGGGCAGCCCTGCGTGGGTGGATTCTGAAGAACATATTCGTCGTATTGGCCGATGTTGGAACCCCGGGTTGTGTACGAGGCGAAGGGCATGGAGGGCTTAAAGGCCGGGGTAAGCGCGATGGCTCGAAATACGGCCAAGACCAACAAGATCCCGCATAGACCGGATGCGATGTTTTGTAGCAGTCGGGGCGTGTGGTCCAAGCAGTTTAACAAGAAGGCGAATAAAAACGCCAAAAGGGTGGGCGCCAGAAATTGCACCAAATACGAGACAAAATTCCAGAAGCCCTGTGTGGATATAAAATGGAGTCCAAAATATCGGTAGTCCCTGCACATGACGGCAGTGTAGATAACCATAAAAATAAAATGAACGGCATTCAGGCACCAAATCAGCTCCAGAAGAAAGTGGTCGTCAAATAATGTTCGCAGCAAATGCGGCCGTTTTCGTCGAGCTGCCATACTGCCCTCCTACTTCTGCAACCGGTTATTTCACTGCTTGCTTCTGCCAGGGATGCGGCGCTGTGGGTTTCTCCTTAGAGGGCCCCACAAGGCGGCGGGTGACGATGTGGCGTGCCGCTAAGTTCTTGCCCACCTGCTCATAGCGCTTGCCGGTGAAGCGGTGCACGGCGCCGTCAGTCTGGAATACGACCACTTCCTTGACGTAGCAGGTGTATTTTTTGCTCCACCACTTATAGTTGCCGAAAGCGGAAATGGCGGTATATGGAATATCTGTGACCTTGCCCAACATATTGTACCGGCGCAGGCCGGTGGGGGTGAGCGCGTCGTGCCGAAGAAATAGAAGAAACACGGCGATCCAAGCCACACTGGCCACGGTTAAAACAATAACAGCCATAGTGGAAGACAGGAAGAAAGGGACGACCAGCAGAATCAGACCCATCACCCAACTGGCAATCAGGCCGGATACGGGATAGTAACAGACGCTGGTGCTTTTGCCCTGGTAGCAGAGCCAATAAATGGTGCAAAATAAGTAAACACAGCAGGCCAGGGCACGGACAATGGTGCAGATAAGATTTGGCATGGGTAGACGTCCTCCTTTTCGATTTGTTTCATCATAACACACGGATGCGGGTGAATCAAGCCCCGCGAGCTGGCAAATGGCTGCGCAAATTTGCAAAATTGTCCAGGGGGAAGGCAGCGGAGCAGTGAGCGATGCCGAGCCCAACCACGGTTGACACAGGAAGCCCGCGATGATAAAATAAAAAAAAGAGGCGCGTTGCGTCGGAAGACGCCTGCGATTGGTCCCATTGACCATAGGGACGTTGCAAAGCGCCTAAGGCCAAAACGGCACGGTCACTTCGCCGCGCAGCAAGATGTCGGAGGGAGCCTGCGACACGAAGAAAGCAAGGAGAAAAGAGCCCTGCCGGGTCCTTCGGGCAGCAAACGATCTGTTGCATAAGCTGGGCAAACGGCGGGACACTTGGTCCGCTGAGCCTGGTTTGCCCCGTGGCAGTTTTACGCCCCGCTGCATAGAATATCCCGGGGGTGTGGCCAAATGGTATGGCAGATTATTTCTGTATTTTTACAGGCGGCGGGTGTGCTCCTGCTGCTATGGGCTCTGGTGGGTTGGCTGCTTTTGGGAAGGGACCGGGGCGGCGCAGTGGTGCTGGCCTGCAGACCTGGGAAATTGGGCCGTCTGGAGGCGTTCCTCCGCTGCTATGGATGGTTGCGCGGCTCTGGATTGCTGCAAATGCCGGTTATTTTATCGGACTGCGGCCTATCGGAGACAGAGCGGGAACAGCTGCATCGGGCGGCGGCCCGCTGGCCAGACGTGGAATGCTGCCTAGAGGCGGAGCTGTCTGCCCGTGTGAGGATGGAGGCGGAGGAGTTTGACGGACCTGGAACTGCTACAGGGGACTGTAGCGGCAGTGGTGTATCAGAACTATGAAAACGGATATACCGTCCTGCGAATGAGCTGCGAGGACGGGCAACTGGTTACGGTAGTGGGAACCATTCCCCTGCCGGTGGCGGGGGAGCGGTTGCTGGTCACGGGCCGGTGGACCGCCCATGCCGCCTATGGGAAGCAGTTTGAGGCGGAATTTCTGGAACGGCTGATGCCGGAATCAACGCCGGAAATCTTGCGTTACTTGTCCGCCCGGACTGTCAAGGGCATTGGCCCGAAGCTAGCGGCCCGCATTGTGGAGCGGTTCGGCGGCGAGACGCTCGTCCTCATGGAGCGGGAGCCATTGCGCCTGGCGGAGATACCTGGTATCTCCGCAGATAAGGCCCGGGAAATTGGGAAAACGTTCCGACAGCAGGTGGGGATGCGAAGGCTCATGGAGTTTTTGACGCTGCACCGCCTGCCGGCGGAGCTGGGGGTCCGGCTGTACCGGCTGTGGGGCGAGACTTCCATTGACATGCTGTACGGGGACCCATATGTACTGACATCTCCCGAATTTGACGCGGACTTTGGGGCGGTGGACCGGTTCGCTATTGAGTTGGGTATATCCGCCGACGATCCCAAGCGGGTGGAGGCGGGGCTTATCTTTGAGCTGCGATACCATTTGACCTGCGGCCATGTTTTTTTGCCGTCGGACAAGCTGAGCCAGGCGACGGCTGCATTGCTGTCTGTGGAACTGGAGACCGTGCAGCAGGCGGTGCAGCGGATGACGCAGACAGACCGGCTCATGGGGGACAAGCTGGCGGGCATGGAAATTGTGTATCTGCCGGAGTTTTACCAGGCGGAGACCTATGTGGCCGCGCGTTTGCGGCAAATGGTTGCGGGGGAGTTGTCGGAGCCTGCCAATTTGGGGGAAATGATGCGGCAGGTGGAGCGGGCCGGCGCTGTGATCTATTCTGGGGAGCAGCAAAGGGCGATCCGTGCCGCCGCCACCTCCCGGCTGCTCATTCTAACGGGTGGACCCGGCACCGGTAAAACCACGATATTACAGGGGATTTTAGAGCTATACGACCGTATGGGTTTGAAGACCCAATTACGGGGAATTTTGCTGGCCGCGCCCACCGGCCGGGCAGCCCAACGGCTTCAGGAGGTGACTGGGCGGGAGGCGTCTACCATTCACCGGCTTTTAGAAGCCCAGCTAGACCCGGCGAGCGGGCAGATGATTTTTACCCGGGATGAAAACAACCCGCTGCAGGCCCGGGCGGTCATTGTGGATGAGACTTCCATGCTGGATATTGCCCTGTTCGCCTCCCTGCTGCGGGCCCTGCCGGAGGAGTGCAGGTTGGTGCTGGTTGGAGATCCGGACCAGCTTCCCCCGGTTGGACCGGGGTATCCGCTGTCGGATTTACTTCGCAGTGGGATCGTTCCCGCCGTGCGGCTGACAGAAATCTTCCGACAGGCGCAGAAAAGCCTGATCGTTATGAACGCCCACCGGGTCAACGCCGGCCAGCTCCCTGACCTGCGGACAACGACCAGCGACTTCTTCTTTCTGCGCCGCCGGTCCGAGGAGGCGGTCGCCTCCACCATTTGCGAACTATGCAAAACTAGACTGCCCGAGAAACTGGGGATACCCTCCGAAGAAATCCAGGTGCTCTCTCCCACGCGGCGGGGCCCAGCGGGAACAGAAGCGTTGAATCGGCTGCTGCAAGCGCAGCTCAACCCCATGTCGGAGGAAAAAAAGGAGCGAAAATTCGGCGATTTTTCCTTCCGAGAGGGAGACCGGGTGATGCAAATTCGGAATAACTATGATATACTATGGAGAAAGACCGATGACACCCAGGCGGGTACCGGAATTTTTAACGGGGACATTGGAGTGATTTCCCAAATTGATCCGGCTTCCGAGGTCGTGCGGGTCCTGTTTGAAGACCGCTTGGCGGAATATGATTTCGACATGCTGGGGGAGCTGGAACTGGCCTATGCCATGACGGTTCACAAGAGCCAGGGGAGCGAATATCAGGCGGTTGTCCTGGCCGTATGGCCGGGCTCTCCCTATTTGCTGACCCGAAGCATCCTGTATACGGCGATCACCCGGGCCAGGAAGCTGTTGATTCTTGTGGGCCGGGAGGACGTGGTAACCACTATGACGGAAAATCAACGCCGGAGCCGCCGGTACAGCGGCTTGAAGCTGCGGCTGCAGCAGGGGGATTAAAGTGGGCGTTTTGCAGGGGTTTCTGGACTTGCTGTTTCCCCGGAAGTGCGTGTTTTGCGGCGGCCTGCTGCATGGGGAGGAGACGGATTTGTGCAGCGCCTGCAGAGCATCCGCTCCAGTGTTTACCGGCCCGGCAAAAACTCTGCGCTTCGTGCAGGGTTGGACCGCCGCCTATTTTTACGAGGCTGAGGTCCGCGCTTCTCTGCTGCGGTTCAAGTTTCACGGCCGCAGAAGCTATGCTGCCGCTTACGGACGATTTCTGGCGGCACGGATCCAGCAGACTTTTGCCGGAGGGTATGACGTTTTGACTTATGTACCCGTGAGCCGGCGGCGCCGTTGGTCCCGGGGCTATGATCAGGTTCGGCTTCTGGCGGAGGCGACGGCCCGGGAGCTGGGACAAAGACCGGTGCGGACCCTGCGGAAGGTACGCCACAGTCCCGCCCAATCCACCCAGGGCGGAGCGGACAGCCGCCGGGCTAATGTACTTGGCGCTTACGCCCCTGTGAAGCGGGCCGA
Organism: uncultured Eubacteriales bacterium; assembly: GCA_958402445.1. Classification (GTDB taxonomy): domain Bacteria; phylum Bacillota; class Clostridia; order Oscillospirales; family Oscillospiraceae; genus Faecousia. Next base: position 11,328 of record CATXTO010000031.1, on the reverse strand, counting down.
GGTCACCGGGAAGCGGGTTTTGCTTTTGGATGATATTCTTACAACTGGCGCGACCGTCTCAGAATGCGCCAAGGTGCTACAATTGGCAGGCGCAGAGGAGATCCTATGCGCAGCACTGGCGGCCCGTCGGGGTCAGTAAGGCGAAATGGACAGGTGTATGACCATGAAACTACTTTCCAGAGATTTGGGCGTGGACCTGGGCACGGCGAACGTGCTGGTATACGCCGACGGCAAGGGAATCGTCCTGCGGGAACCTTCCGTGGTGGCTGTGGATAAAAATACCGGGAAAATATTGCAGATTGGAGCGGCAGCCCGAAACATGATGGGTAGGACGCCGGGGAATGTGGTGGCCATGCGGCCTTTGCAAAATGGAGTTATCTCCGACTATGAAATGACGGAGCGTATGCTGGCGCTGTTTTTTAAAAAGGCAGTCCGCCACGCCATGGTGAAGCCTCGGGTTATCGTCAGTGTGCCCAGCAGTATCACGGAGGTGGAGGAGCGCGCCGTCATCAATGCCGCCGTGGAGGCAGGGGCCCGCCGGGTCTATCTCATTGAGGAGCCGCTGGCCGCCGCTTTGGGCGCCAACCTGGATATTGCCGGCCCCAATGGGCACATGGTCGTAGACGTCGGCGGGGGCACGACGGACGTCGCCGTGCTGACGATGAACGGCGTGGCGGTTTCCGCCTCCACCAAGGCGGCGGGAGACGCCTTTGACGAGGCCATTATCCGATATGTCCGCAAAAAGCACGGCGCGATTATCGGCGCAAACACGGCGGAGGAAATTAAAATTACCATCGGCTGTGTGTACCCTAGGCCGGAAAATACCAGCATGATCATCAAGGGGCGGGACCTGAGAACGGGTCTGCCTAAGGAGGTTACGCTGCAATCGGCGGAGATATTGGAAGCTCTCAAGCGGCCGGCGCGGCAGATTACGGATGAAATTTTGTCTGTTTTAGAGCAGACATCGCCGGAGCTGGTGGCGGATATCGCCCAAAACGGCATTGTGCTCACCGGCGGCGGTAGTCAAATCTGGGGAATGAGCCTGCTGGTGCAGGAGCGCACGGAAATCAATTGCATTATGGCAGACGACGCAGACTCCTGCGTGGCCTATGGCTGTGGAAAGAGTCTTGCCTGGATGAACCACATGCAGGAGGGGACTATTAATTTAGCCCGTCGCAGGCTTTTAAAGGACTAAAGGGTCCGGCGGGCGCATCCGGACGACGATTAATTGCGGTGGAACGGTAAAATACCATGGCCCACGGCGCGGACAAGCTGCCAGGGACGGGAGAGCAATTATGAAAATCATCCATCTGATATCTGGCGGTGATGTGGGAGGCGCAAAAACCCATGTGCTGTCACTTTTGTCAGGCCTGAAACAGGAGCACCAGGTCCTGCTGGTCTGTTTCCTAGAGGGACCCTTTGCGCAGGAAGCCCGGGAAATGGAAATCCCGATTCAGGTTCTGCCCGGTCGTAATTTATTCCATATTCGAAAGCAGCTGGAGAACATGATCAGGGCCGGTCAGTTTGAACTGATTCACTGCCACGGCACCAAGGCGAACCTAATGGGAGCTATGCTGCAGCGCCGCTTGTCGCTACCGGTGATCACCACCATTCATAGCGACCCCAGGCTGGACTATTTAGGACGGCCGCTGAGCAATCTAACCTACGGCTCCATAAACCGTTGGGCGCTGCGTCGGCTGGAGAATTGGGTTTGCGTCTCCGAGCAGCTGCAGAATATGATGATCGAGAGCGGATCGGACCCGCAGCGCACCTTCCTGATCCGCAACGGTGTGGATTTTTCGCAAATTTCCGCATCGGTTCCCCGGGCCCGGTACTGGGCGGATTTGGGGTTGCAGCTGGAAAAGAATTCGGTGGTTTTCGGGATCGCGGCCAGAATCTCCCCGGTAAAGGATATGGGAACGCTGATTCGGGCGTTTGCCCAGGTGGTGGGTCAGGAGCCACAAGTACGGCTGGTCATTGCCGGCGACGGGGCTCAGAGGAAGGAGCTGGAGGAACTGGCGGAGAGGCTGTGTCCGCAGGGCACGGTGCTGTTTGCCGGCTGGATCAGCGATACGGACAGCTTCTATAATGCAATTGACGTAAATATGCTGACGTCCTTATCCGAAGGACTGCCTTACGCCATCCCCGAGGGGGCTAGAATGTCCTGCGCCACCATTGCCACTGCGGTTGGGGCCGTACCCCGAATCGTAGTGGACGGCCAGACCGGCTTTTTGATAGAGCCCGGCGAAGTCAACGCCCTGGCAGAACGAATGCTGCAAGTGGCCCGGGACGGGGAGCTCCGTGCGCGGCTGGGACAGGCCATTTTCGAAAAGACAAAGCGGGAGTTTTCCATTGATGCTACGGTCCGCACGCAGGTGGAGATTTATGAGACCATCCTGCGCCGGGCGCAAAGGCGAACATGGGAAAGAGACGGTGTTTTGATCTGCGGGGCCTATGGTAATGGGAATGTGGGGGATGAGACCATTTTGAAATCCATTCTCCAGCAACTCCAGAGCCGGGACCAGGATCTGCCGATTTGCGTCATGTCCAAGTCGCCGAGACGCACGGCAATGCAAATGCATGTGCATAGCGTCTATACCTTTCACCACCTCCATTCCCGGCGGCAGATGCGGCGGGCCAGACTATACATCAGTGGAGGCGGGAGCCTAATTCAGGACGTTACCAGTACCCGGTCACTGCTGTTTTACCTCTCTAGTATTTGGTCTGCCCACAAGCTGGGCTGTAAGGTTATGATGTACGGGTGTGGAATCGGGCCGGTGCATGGTTCTCTGAACCGTAAAATTGCAGGACGGGTGATTGACACCAGCGTGGACCTAATTGCACTGCGGGACCCGGATTCCCTGGACGAGTTGCGTAGCTTGGGGGTCACCAGGCCGGAAATTCACGTAACGGCAGACCCGGCCCTGCTGCAGGAGGTCTCCCAAGTGCGCTCACCGGCGTATCAGCAGTACCGGCAAGAGGCGGGACTGCAGGAGGGGGAGCGGTACTGCCTGTTTGCGCTTCGGCCCTGGGGAAGCATGCATAAGCGACTGCAAGTCTTCGTAAAAGCGGCGGAATATGGCTGGACCCAGTACAGAATGATTCCAGTGTTCTTTTTGCTGGAACCTGGGAAGGACTGGGAAATCACACAGGCGGTGGCGGAGTTGGTTCAATGCCCAAAGCTGATCTTGCCGCCTACAGAAAACGGCAATGTGGTCTGCGCCTTAATGCATGATATGACCATGGTGGTATCCATGCGGCTTCACGCGCTGATTTTTGCGTCTGGCCAGGGAGTACCTGTGGTGGGAGTCTCGTACGATCCTAAGGTCAGCAGTTTTATGCGCTATCTGGGGCAGGCGTACTGTGTAGATTCGGAAACCGTGACCGCAGAGGGCCTGTGCGGGCGCATGGACGCCGCGGCGCAGGCCGACATGGAAAAGCTGGGAATGGTTCGACGGCTGCGGGAATTGGCGGGCCGCAATGGAGAGCTGGCGTGGAGATTGTTGCGCGGAGGACCGATAGAGCATTCATAATATAGGTGATAGATCAAAAGTGCGGCCGCCCGCGTAAATCTGTGAGCTCTGTACGCCTCTCCTTCGAGGGGAGAACGGCGGGCGAGCGCAGCTCGCCCCTACAGAATATCGAATGATGGTGGAGATGTAGGGGCGACCTGTGGTCGCCCGCGTAAATCTGTGAATTCTGTATGCCTCTCCTTTGGGGGGAGGGCGGCGGGCGAGCGCAGCTCGCCCCTACAGGATAGAATGCTCCGCTCTGGAAGGCGACTTCCAGGGCGGAGCATTCAAAAAAGCGATGGCTGGAGGGGCCAACCCTCCAGCCTGTTTTCTGTTTATTTACCTGCTTTTGCCATGGTCTCTTTTACAACCCGGACAATGTGGGCATCTGTGAGATCAAACTGTTGGCGCAGGTAGTCCTGAGGTCCAACCTCACCGAACTGGTCTTCCACGGCCACATAGCCAACCTTGGCCTCTCCGTCCAGCGTCTCCTTCACCGCGCTGTACAGACCGCCGATCTTATTGTGGTTTTCCGCCGTGACCACCACGCCGGTTTTTTTAGCGTAGGCGCGAATCAGCTCTTCATCCAGGGGTTTGACGGTAAACGGGTCGATGACCGCCGCGTCGATGCCCTCCTGAGCCAACTGCTTAGCGGCCTGGAGCGCCTCATGGACCAGAATGCCGCAGGCCACGATCACAGCGTCCTGGCCCTCCCGGACCACGATACCCTTGCCCACCTGGAACCGGCTGCCCTCGGCATAAACCTGGCGGGAGTCCTTCCGGCCCACCCGCAGGTATTTGACCCCCGGCAGGTCTTTGGCCATCTCTAGAAAAGCCACCAGCATGGGCACGTCGGTGATATCCACCACAACGGCGCCTGGAATGGCGCGGTACAAAGCCATATCTTCAAAGGGCATATGGGTGCCGCCGTTAAACGCGGCGGTGATGCCGGGGTCCGAGCCAATGATTGTAATGGAGTTGCCTGCATAGGCGCCGGAAAGGAAGACCTGATCGTAACAGCGCCGGGAAGCGAAGGGACCGAAGGTATGCACAATGGGCTTCATCCCCACGGCAGAGGCGCCGCAGGCGATGCCCACCATATTTGCTTCGGCAATGCCGCAGTCCACCGCCCGGTTTATTTTGCCCGGGAGCTTGCTGGTGCCGATGCAATTCATCAGGTCCGCGTCCAGATACAGGACCTTTTCGTCCTCTTGCAGCAAATGGCCAATGGTCTGGCCCAGGACGTCTTTAAACAGCCGGGTGTCTTTTTCGCCGGTATAAACGATATTCATCGGATGCCCTCCTTACTGCAATTGCGCCAGCTGAGCCCGCAGGTCCGCCAGCCACTTGTCGCACACATCGGGACCCACCGTCATGGAGTGATTGCCCTCCGTCTGTTCCACTTCCGGGATGCCCTTACCCTTTACCGTATCCAAAATAATAGCCAGGGGACGGTCCTGGACCGGGGCGGTCAGGGCACTATAAAGCTGCTCTAGGTTATTCCCGTCAATGCGCCGGGCGTCGAAGCCGAAGGCCACAAATTTGGACTCCAGATCAAAGGGATTCAAAATATCCTTGGTATAGCCGTCCAGCTGCTTTTTATTATCGTCCACCAGCCAGACCAGGTTGGTGACGTGCTTGGCTGCGGTGAACATGGCCGCTTCCCATACCTGGCCCTCGTCTGCCTCGCCGTCGCCTACGATGAGGTAGGTGCGGCTGTCCCGGCCCTGGAGACGGTCGCCCAGGGCCATGCCCACGGCCAGAGAGGTGCCCTGCCCCAAAGAGCCCGTGGTCATATCCACACCTGGGGTTTTCTTCCGGTCACAGTGACTGGGCAGATTGGTGCCCGGCTGATTGAGGGTCTTCAGGTCCTCATAGGGGAAGAAGCCCCGCACGGCCAGGGTGGCGTAAACAGCCGGGCCCGCGTGCCCCTTGGAGCAGACCAGCTTGTCCCGCTCCGGCCAGGCCGGGTTTTGGGGATCGTGGCGCAGCACCGCGCCGTAGAGCACGGCCAAAGCGTCGGCCACGCTGAGGCTCCCGCCGATGTGCCCGAAGCCCCGGGCTTTGATTTCCTCCACGATGCCGATCCGGATTTCCAGGGCCAGCTTCTGAAGCTCTTGTTTCAGGGATGCGTCCATGGTGTTATCCTCCTTGCCTCTGTCTCAATTTCTGGCCACACCGGACGCTCGGGCGGCTTCCGCCACCGCCTTGGCGACCGCAGGGCCGACTCTGGGGTCAAATGCCTTGGGAATGATATACTCCGGCGAGAGCTCGTCCTGGGAGATCAGTTCCGCCAGAGCCTGCGCGGCCGCCATCTTCATGGCTTCATTAATGTCCCGGGCGCGCACGTCGAAGGTCCCCCGGAAGATACCGGGGAAAGCCAGGACATTATTGATTTGGTTGGGGAAGTCGCTGCGCCCTGTGGCAACCACGGCCGCCCCGCCCGCCTTGGCGTCCTCCGGGAAGATTTCCGGGGTGGGGTTGGCGCAAGCGAAGAGAATGGGGTCCTTGGCCATGGTGCGGACCATCTCCGTGGTTACCGTGCCTGGTGCGGAGACGCCGATGAAGACGTCCGCGCCCACCAGCATGTCCGCCAGGGAGCCGGACCGCCGCTGCGGGTTGGTGACTTGGGCCATTTCCTCTTTAATCCAGTTTAGGCCCTCCCGGCCCTGATAAATCGCGCCCTTCCGGTCACACATGGTGATGTCCCGGAAACCTGCGGACAGTAGAAGCCTGGTGATAGAAATAGCGGCGGCGCCAGCGCCGGAGGTGACCACCCGAACCCGCTCCTTTTTCTTCCCCGTGAGTCTCAGGGCATTGGTCAGGCCCGCCAGGGTGATGACGGCGGTGCCGTGCTGATCGTCATGGAAAATGGGAATGTCGCATTTTTCTTTCAACTTCCGCTCAATTTCAAAGCAGCGGGGAGCGGCGATGTCCTCCAAATTAATACCGCCGAAAGAGCCGGAGATCAAATACACTGCGTTGACAAATTCATCCACATCCTGGGTCCTGATGCACAGGGGAAAGGCATCCACGCCGCCGAAGGTCTTAAACAGGACGCATTTGCCCTCCATCACCGGCATGCCGGCCTCGGGCCCGATGTTCCCCAGGCCCAATACCGCGGAGCCGTCGGTGATGACGGCGCACAGGTTATGCCGCCGGGTCAGGTTATAGGATTCGTTGACATCCCTCTGAATTTCCAGGCAGGGCTGCGCCACGCCGGGCGTATAAGCCAGAGACAGATCTTCCTTGGTGGCCACAGGTACGGTGGCCACAACCTCTATTTTTCCCTTCCACTGCCGGTGCAGCCGGAGGGATTCCTCTGCGTAATTCATACGGTTATTTCCTCCTTGCAGGGCTTGCGCCTTGCGTACTTGATTCTATCACGGAAGGCCGATGGGGTCAAGCCTGAGCCTTGGGCAGAGTGGAACCGCCATAGGGCATGACAAGGACCTCCGCCTGGGGTCCCAGCTTTGCAAACGCCTGATCCAGGGCGGATTGCACGCTGGAAAACGGCGTCAAAAAGCAGGTCCGGACCAGCTCCGGGTCCATCTCAGATACCAGGTAGACCTGCGCGTCCTGAAGGACCATGGCGATGGCGGCGGCCTTGTGGCCTCCCAGACGGAAGTCTTTCCGTACCCAGTCGATGAGCTGCGCTGGGCTCTGGGCCCTGCGCATCCAGTCCTCAAAGGTTTTCTCCCCCAGGCCCTCCCGGCAGGAGCCCACCAGAATGATGATGCCGCCTTTTTTCACCGCGTGCTTGGCGTTGTCCAGGGCCTTTTGCGTTTGATACAGGTTTAAATCCTTAGGCGCGCCGCCCTGGCTCACCAGGACGATGTCCGCCCTGTGGGGAATGGTCTTCTGATACAGACCGTCCAGGAAGCGGCAGCCCGCCCGATGCGCCGCGATCATATCGCCCGCCACGGTGTGAATGATTTGCTTGTGGGCATCCAGGATCACGTTCACAATAAAATCCACCCCACACAGGGCGGCGGCTTCCTCAATGTCCTCCCGCACCGGATTGCCCTCCAAATGTCCGGCAAAGGCCTCGGGCCGCACCATCATAGAATGGTTGCTCTGAATTGCCGCTCGGGTAGAGACGCCAGGCATGATGGCCTTGCCGCCGCCGGAGTAGCCGGCAAAATAGTGGTACTCAATGTTGCCCAGACAGATGCGGCGGTCCGCCTCCGCTACCACCCGGACCACATCCACCGGCGTGCCTCGCCGGGTGGTTCCCAGGTGGACGCAGTCCGATGGGTCCCCGTCCACGCAGCGAATTTCCCGATAAGCACGGGCGCCCGCCAGCTTTTCTTGCTCCGCAGGGGTGTGTGGCCGGTGGCTCCCCAGGGCGAAAACCAGGGTGATATCCCCGGGCGCGGCCCCCGCTGCGTATAATTCATCTAGCAGAGCCGGCATGATTTGGTACGTTGGGCAGGGACGGGTGATGTCGCTGGTGACGATAGCGATTTTTTCTCCCGGCTTGATCATTTCCCGCAGCCGGGGGGTACCTAGGGGATGCGCCAGAGCTTCCAGCACTGCGGCCTCTCCGGTGCGTGTTACCGGAATCGGATTTGGCTCCAGCACGGCCAACACATTTTGCTGCGGAAGCTCCGCTGTCTGGGTGCCGGCTCCAAAGCCTAGCTCAAGCTTCATAGCGCGCCTCCCGAGCCCCGTGCCGCAGGGCCTGCACGACTGGGAGCTCCTCACCTGTGAGAAAGCGGATCAGAGCGCCGCCGCCGGTGCAGATGTAATTGATGCGGTCCGTCTGCCGATATTTTGTGGTGGCGGTAATGCTGTCGCCGCCGCCCACCACCGTATAGCCGTCCGTGCTGCCCAGAGCCTCCCAGACGGTTTTGGTGCCCAGCTCCGTGGGCGCCTCCTCAAAGACGCCCATGGGGCCGTTGACAAAAATGGTGGCCGATTGGCTGATACAATCCGCATATTGCCGCGCGGTTTTGCCGCCGATGTCCAGGGCGCTGATGTTCGGGGGGATGGCGCCGATGTCTGCCTCCCGTCGGGCCCCGTCCTCCAGCCAGGCCAGATCCGTGGGCAGTATAATCTTTTCCGCATATTGCTCCAGCAGGGCCTTGGCCACGGGAATGTACTCGCCGTAGTTGCTTTTTGCAATGAAAGCCAGGCTGCCGGCCCCAATCTCCACGCCTTTGGCGGCCAAAAGAATGTTCGCCACCAAGCCGCCGGTGAGGACCCGGTCCGCAACGCCGTTTTTCAGTACGGTTTCCATCATCAAGAAAGCATCGGAGATCTTTGCGCCTCCCAGAACAAAGGTGCAGGGCCGGGTCGGAGCAGCCATCAGCTGGGAGATTACACAGTACTCCGTCTCAAATAAGCGCCCCATGGCAGAGGGAAGGACCTCCTCAAACCCGCAGAGGGAGGGTTGGTCCCGGTGTGCCGCGGCAAAGGCGTCGCAGACATACAGGTCTGCCAAAGGAGACAGCTTTTGCACCACCTGGGTCTGGGCCATTTGAGCGTGGGTGAGCTTTAGCTTCATCTCAAAGAGCGTTTGTTCCTCTGCCATAAACCGGACGTTGTCCAGGAGCAAAATCTCCCCATCGTGCAGGCCGGCGATGGCGGCACGGGCGGCGGGGCCGCATACGTCGTCGATAAAATGCACAGGACGGCCCAACAGCTCAGTCAGCACCTTGGCGTGGGGCCGGGTGGTGTAGTAGTTTTTGTACTCAATGTCGCTGCCCTGGTGGGCCAGCAGCACCACCTTCGCCCCTTGGTCAGACAGCTCCCGGATGGTGGGGACGCAGGCCTGAATGCGCGTAATGGATTTTAAGACGCCGGTTTTTTGGTCCAACGGTTGGTTGATGTCCACCCGGCACAATACTGTCTTCCCCTTGAACACAAAGTCGTCTAAGGTTTTGATTCCAAATTTCATGGTACACGCTCCCTATTTTCAGGACAGGGCCGCGGCAAACGCGCGCCATTTGCTGGCACTCCGGCTCGGCAGAATGCCAAGCCGCCTTTGCCAAGCGCATGGTTTGCACATTGCAGCGGCCCTGTGAAAATTTTTATTTCTTGAACTTCCCGATGCCCAGGTACTGGTTGGTTTTGGCAGTGCCTTCCTCCCGGGTCAGCTGCAGGCGCATGGAGGCACGGATGGCGTCGATGGTCTCAGGAATGGTGACGCTCTCCTGGGGAATGTTGATGGCGTACATCACATCGTTGCCGCTTTCCACAATGGAGTCCTCCCACAGGCCGATTTCATACATGTCGCCCCGGCGGTTACCCAAATCCCGGGCATATTTGAACAGAGAGGCGTTCCCCTTGAAGCCCTCGTCAATGGAGACCACACGAATACGGGGGTGCTTCTGGAAGGCCTCCAGGGCCATCTCCTTGGTGATCTTCTTTCCGTCCTTGGCCGTGGCCAAAACCGTAATAATATGGCCGTGGGTGACCGGGGTATGGACCAGAATGCCGGTGGCATTCACATGGGGCATGATGGTCATCAGGTCCAAAGCCTGGTGGCTGGGAGCCTTCTCCATTTGCAGGGCGTTGGTGAGTCCGCGGTGATAGTCTCCAGGGTCCGCCACCCGGCGGATGATGGTGATGGCAACCTTCTCCAGGCCGTAGGCCCGGTCCAGACAATCCACGGTGCGGATTAAGCCGGTGGTGTTGCAGGAGGTGAGCTTTAAATAGTCCACGCCCAGGCCCTTTTCATAGTTGGCGTAGCCATGGAAGAATACGTCGGCTACGGCGTTTTTCTCGCCGCCCTGGAAAATAGCCTTGACGCCCTTTTTCAGGTACAGCTCTTTATTTTTGGCGCCCACGCCGCCGGGGGAGGAGTCCAAAATAATATCCACCTGATCCAGCAGATCTTCAAAGGTACCGGCCACCGGGATGTCTTTGGCCTGGAAGGCCTCCGGGTCTGCACCGTCCACTAGATACAGATTGTAGCGAACGCCGTTTGCGCCAACCATGTCGTTCTCCCGCAGAGCTTGAATCGAAAGGGTCGGCGCCAGGTCTGCGATTCCTACCAGTTCCATGTCGCCCTGCATGGCGACCCCATCTGCCAGCCGTTGTCCGATTGTGCCGTAGCCGGCTACGCCTACTTTAATTTTCGCCATTTTGCGTACCTCCAAATTCTTGTTCTAACTTGGCATGCTGCCGGCATGCCAGATGAGGAAAAATAATTTTTGATAAGCTTCCTTGTTATTATAAAAAGGAGTTAGGAAGTTGTCAATATTTTTTCAACATATTTTTTGAAAAAAAAGAAATTTTACTTGTAAGTTACTAATTTTACATTTAGAGTTGACAATTTGTGATTGCAACAGTATACTGGCTAACAGAATGGGAGGTGGGGGCATGAAGAATTCCAGGCAGAAGGAAATGGCGGAGCTGATCGCCCAAAAGCAGACAATGACCATGGAGGAGCTGCGCGAGGCGTTCGGCATGTCCATGAATACCATTCGGGCGGACGTGGCCAGCCTGGTGCGGTCCGGCGCGGTAGAGAAGATCTACGGCGGGGTGCGGTCCAAGCAGCAGAAGCAGGTTCCGCTATTCGCCAGCCGAGCCATGCAGCACACAACGGAGAAACAAAAGATTGCCCGGGCCGCGGAGGCGCTGATCGCGGACCGAGATATTGTGTATATGGATGCCGGTACTACCACCATGCACCTGATTGATTTTCTATCCCCGGAAAAACACATTACGGTGGTGACGCCCAGCTTGTACGTCATCACCAGAGCGGCGGAGCTGCCCAATGTGGAGCTGGTGGTGCTGCCTGGGGTACTGAATCGCCGAACCAAAGCCATGTTGGATGCGGGAACGTTTGAATTTTTGTCCCGGTATC